>JBAZLJ010000001.1:0-615455 GCA_041650315.1 Candidatus Woesearchaeota archaeon
TGAATGTGTATGTCGCTCGGTCGTTGGTCCAATTTCTTGGAGCGAATACATTCGGAGAATATGTGTCCTTAGTTTGGAATGTGGTGTTGACGGACCAGCCTACGTTGTTACTGCTGTCACTGCAGTTAACGCCCCAGTTGTAATTGGTACTATTTGTTAATAATGCGAAACTTGTAAAGTTCAATGCAGTGTTCGCTGTCGCTGCTTTGGTTTCATTCTTTGACCAGGTGCCGGTGAAGTTGCCGTACAAAGTACATGTTCCTGTTTCTGAACTGGTTATGCTGAATGTATATGTTGATCTGTCATTGGTCCAGTTTCTTGGAGCGAATACATTTGGTGAGTAGGTATCTGCAGAAATAAAACTAATGTTTTGGGTAGCCCATGCATTATTCTGGCTTACGTCTGAACAATTCACAGTCCACTTATAGTTAGTATTATTCGCTAGAACTGTGACTGCGGTGAAGTTGAACAATACGTTCGCTGTCACGCTCTTGGTTTCGTTCTTTGACCAAGTGCCAGTCCAATTTCCATATAATGTGCAATTTCCGGATTCGCTGCTGTTAGCGCTGAATATGTATGTGATGCGGTTGGTGGTATAGTTTCTTAGCGAGTCGACTGTTGGTGCAATTATATCTGCGCCCGAAGTGATATTTATTGTTCTGATTTCTGTACTGTTCTCATTTCCGTTTATGTCTTTTGCTGAGCCGTAATATGTGTACGTTCCAACGTCTAATCCTGTTGTCGCATTCTTAGTTTGATTGGCGTAAAAGTGCCATTGCGTGCTGTTGAATTTCTGGAGATTGGACATATACAATTGCGAAATCTCAGTAGAGGTTAGGCCTTTATTATAGATTCTGACTTCATCTATCATGCCGTTAAACGGCAGAGCAGTATCATCATTCCACCAGCCTGAACCTATATTGAACTTCTCGTTTATCAAATTGAAATTAGTTCCACATGCACCGGCATCAACTTCTGTAAATGCTGTTTCAACTCCGTTGATGTATATTTGATTCGCATCCCTAATTGCGGCCCCAGTCTTATTCCTGACTATAGCTATGTGGTTCCAAGAATTAGTAGATATTGTGTTAGTGCTGACAAAATTACACCATGCATACAAAGCTTGAGGCTTGTTATCGCTGCCTACCGCAAGACCTAATATTGTAGCATGTGCATTAGTTGCTGTCGGGCTAACTAGTATTGCAACTCCTTGTGCCGCAGAGCCTTTCCAATAGACCCATGCGGATGCTGTGAATTCCATATCACCGCTGCCCATGCCAGTTAAACCGCCAGCTTTCTGCAAGTAGCCACTTGTTCCGTCTAATTGCAGACCTCCGCCAAATTTACCTGATTCGTTGACAAATGCATTTCCTTTAGCCAAGGCATTGTTCCTATCCCTTGAATCTTTCACATAAGTCGAATTCTCACCCAATTCACTTACGTTATCGAAGTTGTACATCAATATTAGGTTGTCATTGTACATCGTATAATTCGTATTATTCCAATTGTAGATGAATTGAGATAACTGCGATTCTTGTATGCTGATATTTATTTGCGTTGAGGCTGTGGATAGTGATGTTGCATTATTTGGAGTTGGATCTACAAATGATAATACTGGGGGCACAGTCTCTAAAGCTATTGAAATTTGCCTTATTCCTGTTGAATTCTCGTTGCCAGATAAGTCTTTTGCGCTACCGTAATATGTGTACATACCTACATCCAATCCAGTTGTGGCATTCTTGGATTGATTTACTTGGAAGTACCATTGCGTGCTGTTGAATTTCTGGAGATTGGACATGTATAATTGCTGTACTTCAATATCAGAAAGACTTCTATTGAAAATCATGACTTCATCAATCAGTCCGTTATGCGTGTAACCTGCGGACCTATAATTGCCTATCCATAGTTTGCTGTTTGAAGCTGACGCTGAACCTAAACCACCGCTGAATGTCGTCAATGGCGTTCCGTCAAGATACAATGTTCCGCTGTCCCCAGCACCAGCCTTAACCGCAACAAGATTGTACCATCTACTGGTGCTCATGCTGAGCCCAGAATAAGTTCTATAGCTGCCTGAATAGCCCCAATAGAACCCGACATTTGTTTTGAACTCAATAAAGAAATCCAGAGCACCAAGATCTGCGCCATCTAATAACATATTTCCAACCGCGCCGAAACTATTTGCATAGAACCACATTGAGATTGTGTGGGTATCATCTCCTTTCAGAGTATTAGTGTATCCATTTGTAACTTCAATATAATCGCCACTTCCATCGAATGAATATGCGCCACCATACTTGCCGGATGAATTAAATAATGCATTTACTATTGTACCATTATTGTTGCCTCTGCTTGTATCTATTGCTAATGAAGAAGATTCCCCCAATGCTGCTTGATTGTTTAAATTGTACATCAAGACTAAGCTATCATTGTAGAACGTGAAATTAGTGTTGTTCCAATTGTAGATGAATTGATTTAGACTTGCTTCTTGTATGCTGATGTTTACTTGGATGCTAGTGTTGCCTGTGGATGTGCCGTTTGCGTAAGTCGGCGCTTTGAATTCTAATTTTGGAGCAGATGTGTCTGCTGTTGTGAATGTTATGTTAGTTCCCCTTGCTTGGTTGCTACTTGCATCTGAACAATTGATTCCCCAGGTGTAAGTGTATCCTTCATTGCCGAATGTGATCTGCGTGAAGTTGAATGCTGTGTTTGCTGTTACGGACTTGGTTTCGTTCTTTAACCACGAACCTACCCAATTTCCATATAGAGTGCACGTTCCTGTTTCACTGCTGACTGCGCTGAAGTTATATCTGATTCTATTGCTTGTGTAGTTTATTTGATTGTAAATATTCGGAGCGTATGCATCTCCAGAAGTAAAACTAATGTTTTGCGCAGCCCATGCATTATTCTGACTTACGTCTGAACAATTCACTGTCCACTTATAATTAGTATTATTCGCTAGAACTGTGACTGCGGTGAAGTTGAATGACCCATTCGCAGTCACACCTTTGGTTTCGTTTTTAATCCAAGTGCCAGTCCAATTTCCATATAATGTGCAATTTCCGGATTCGCTGCTGTTCGCGCTGAATATGTAAGTGATGCGGTTGGTGGTGTAGTTTCTTAATGAGTCGATGGTTGGCGCGATTGAATCTATACCCGCAATATTTATTGTTCTTGTTTCTGTGCTATTCTCGTTACCATTTATGTCTTTTGCTGAGCCGTAATATGTGTACGTTCCTGCATCTAGCCCAGTGGTTGCGTTCTTGGTTTGATTTACCTGGAAGTACCACTGAGTGCTGTTGAATTTCTGCAGATTAGACATATAAAGTAACTGTATCTCTGAATAAGACATACTCCTGTTCCAAATGTTTACTTCGTCGATTCTACCTTTGAAACCCTCTGTCGGCACTCTTGCCCTCCCAATCTCCCATGATGTGTATCCTGGCCCTTTTGCATAAGTGTTTGTATCCTGCTGTTCGATACCATTCACATAAAGTATTATCATACCATTACGGACCGTCGCTACTATATGGCTCCAATTGTTGAGAGGAGCTAAAGTCTCACTATATAATGTACCCCCATTATACATGGTGAATATTATATTACCGGTTCCTGCATAAGTTATTCTGTTTTGGACATCCCATGGACCAACACTACCCATTATATCCATAGGCGCTGCAAAGTCCGGATTAATCCATAATGATATTGTAAATTGAGTCATATTTGAATTATCAGAAACGTTTAAGCATTGGTCAAAACCATTGAATCTGTACGAACCACCATATTTCCCCGATATGTTGAATACCGCATTTACTGAAACAACGGGCAAATTATTATTGCTAATATCTTTCGGAGAAGTCTCATTCTCACCAAGCTCACTTCTGTTATTGAAATTAAGCATCAGTACCAAACTATCGTTATAGAACGTGTAATTTGTGTTGTTCCAATTGTAGATGAATTGTGATAATTGCGATCCTTGCATACTGATATTGACTTGGATGCTGGTATTCTGTGTCGATGATGCGTTCGCATATGTCGGAGCTACGAAAGCGATTACTGGCGGACCTTTTCCGGTTGTGAAGCTGATGTTGGATGCGGCCCATGCATAGTTGCCATAAACATCGGAGCAGTTGACTGTCCATTGATAGTTGTTTATGTCGCCGCCTAAAACTAAACTAGTGAAGTTGAATGGGTTGCTTGCTGCAACAGAAATAGTTTCTTTAGCTGACCATGAAGTCCAGTTGCCGTATAAGGAGCATGTGCCTGTTTCTCTTGACTGCGCGGAGAAAGTATATGTGACTTTATCATTGGTGTAGTTGATTAGATTTGTTACATTTGTCGGAGTTACGTCTGTGACATTGAAGCTTGAACTTACATTATTCGCGTTGCCCCAAGTGTCGTTGACATACACTGTGTAGTTGGTCATCTGGCTGAATGTGTCATTCACTGGGATTTCGATTGACCATATCGTGCCCGATAATAAAGATAGGAAGCCCCTCCATAGAATATTCCCCGCTTCAGCTATAGTCTGCCAGACAATAACCCATACTCTGTCTATCGGAGTGTCTGAGCTGATGTTGACATATAATGTAGAATTCTCTCCAGTGAATACGGAATTCGGTACGTTGCCAGCATAATTCGTTATGTTTATTACCGAAACATTCACTGATGTTACATCGTATACCATTCTAGTTGTTGAATTTATCTGTACGCCGTAATCGTAGCCATCGTATGGTGTTACGCCGAATGTCACGTTTGTTCCTGCATTGAATGTGGTTGTGAAGTTAGGTATTGTGTGATTTGCTCCGTTGTTATCTATCTGGCCGTAGAATGTCATGTTGTAAAGTTCGCTGATTTCTTCTTTGGTAAGACTTTTATTCCATATCTTGACCTCATCAATTGAGCCGTTGAAATATCTAGTAGACACTACTGGGTCATAGCCCACTTTAAATACTGAATCAAGAGTTTGCTCAGAATGATTTATCATATTAGTGGCTGAATACATACCAGAACTATTGAATAGATAGATAATTGCTTGAGTCCTATTGATGGACAATACTACAAAATTCCATTCATTGAAATTTATGCCCATGCCTGAAGCCCAAGTCCAGGTAGATATAGCTTCTCCATTCCAAGTATATGCTAATTGTCCATTAACATTATTGGTGTGAAGACCAACTGACTGACTAGCGTCCCGTGAATAGACTATAGCACTATATTGATTAGTAGGTCTTCCTTTTACCCATGCGGATATACTGAAATTAGCGGTGATAATATTCAATGCGGGTATCTCCACATAATCGCCTGAACCATTGAAATTGTATGCACCTTTAATTTTGCCACTTACATTCTGTAACAATTTAGTTGTAGTACCATGGAAATTGCCTGCAGAGTCTCTTGCATTCTCGTCAAATTTCAAGTATACCATTAAGCTAGGGTCTTTCCAAGCGTTTGTTCCATTAATGTACCATTCGTAAACTGTTGTATTCTCCCTGTGGCCATCTATATCATTGTAATCCCATGTCGCGGAATATGATATTGCTGTGTTGTTCAATGAGATTGGTTTGAATGTGACGTTGCCTGCTATCGGCGGCGTGTTCAGTGTTGTTAATTCTGTTGAATTCATTGGCACGCCGAATTGCCAATTGTCGTTAGGTTCAATCATCAGCTTGACTGTTGTGTTCTTGTTAATGGTGGATTCATCTAATGAATATAATGGGCGAGAGAGGTTGTAGAGATTACTAATCTCGGATTGGCTTAATACTCTATCCCATATCGCGATTTCATCAAGCGTGCTATTATAATAATAATCTGTATATGACGACCATTTGCCAATATACCAATTAGTTCCTGCCTGAATTAATTTAGTTGCTTGAGTGCCTATAACCCCTGCATCCAAATAAAGAGCAGTAAGATTTGCACTCGCATTATAAGTCAATGTTATATGATGCCAACCATTATTCAAGGTCAAGCCCGTTATAGTCTTACGGGTATATGTACCTATACCATCGCCTATAAATGCCTCTATCCTATCCGAATTTGTCCTAGTAAGTGCCATACCACAATAATTTCCATTTACGCTATTTAGATTTGAAAGAATACCATAGATACCATTCATGCCCTTATCAGATTTCACCCACGCTGAATATGTAAAACTGGTGTCATTACCGAAATTCAATTTTGTACCCGGGGATACCTGGGCATACCCTATTTGTCCATTGAAATCCAATCCCCCATTATAGATTGAATTATTCGTCCAATTGGCATTGTAATTCCTTACCCCGTCATTACCACCAATTGCGTCTTTCACTGTATTTCCCGCACCTTCATCGAAGTGCCATAACGCAACTGGCGGATTAAGGACTTCGCCGTAGTTCATCATCTCAGATTCTTGTTTTATTTCCTGAGCTGATAATGTGCGGTTCCAAAATTTCATCTCGTCTAATTTACCTAAGAAAGTGTACGATGTTGTGCTGAAAGCACCAATCAATACACTCGCCCCATAACTGGTAGAATACCCCTGAGTTTCTGCAATAGATCCTACAAAGTTACCATCAATATACCCATAAACCAACACATTATCGCCAGATACATTCCATGAGAAAGTATAATGATGCCATTCATTTAATTTAACTGCATCATTATTTGACAATAACGATGTTTTTTGTTGGCCAGTACTATTAGCGTAAGAAATAAACATATCGTATCCGTTAAACGAAATATAATAATTTCCGCTAACTAAACTAAAAGGCATATTATGCCCACTGCCCATTGTGGAGTTTGGATTTGCCCAGAACGAGATTGTCTTATTAGGTACTGCGAAAGGAGTTGATGAACTCACTTGTATATATGTGCCGCTTGTATTCAATAAGTCTAAACCGGATTTGATTTTTGCGGAATTATTTGCCAACAATCCTTTAGATGTTGTTGCATGATTTGAACCGGCTGAATCGAGATAATTATTGTCGAACTTCCAATAAGCCACTAAAGAATTATCTCTCCATGCTTCCGTTCCATTTAGATACCAGGTGTAGACGGATCTATTCTGTGCGTCTGAATCTGGGTCTGAATAAGACCACATTGCGGACGGATAATTGTTGGTGTATAATGTATATGGAGTGATGTTGACGTTTGTTACTATTGGATATCTATTGGCAGTGAAGTTGCCTGAGAAGTTTCCTACATTTCTCAATGTGTCATTCGCATAGATTGTGTAATTCACTACGCCACCGAATGAGTTGTTGACTGGAACTTGGATTGACCAGATTCCATCTAATAGCGTCCCTGAAATTAATGACAGGAATCCTTGCCACAATATGTTTCCTGCAGAGGCTATCGTCTGCCAGACCACAATCCAAACTTTGTCAACTGCAGTGTCTGTGGTGATGTTGATGTAGAACGTCGCATTATCTCCGGACAATACTGGGTTTGTATGCGTGATTAATGCGCCGGTTATACCTGTAATGTTGATTAATGTCACATTTGGCGGAGTCGCGTCAACTGTGAATGTAACCAAATCCATGTGCGTATCATTATCATGCGAACTATTTGCATATATCCTCAAAATATTCGTTCCGTTGCCCAATCCGGTTATTGTAAGATTATTAGCGCAGCCAGGGATTGTTGTATTCACACCGCCGTTTATGCTGTATTTGCAAGCGCCGATTCCTGAATAGTCCAATGCTGAGAAATTGACTGGAATACTTGTTCCGTATTTCACGTTATCCAATGGATAATAGATATTGACTGTGACTTCATCGAAGTACAAGTTAGGATTTCTATCCAAACTTATTTTCTGCGCATCTGATAATCTGCCGCCAGCGGTGTGTGTCATCTTAGGATTTGTGTAATATGTGAATAATGCGTCGAAATCGGATATGCCGTCGCCGTTACTGTCTGTTGATTGAAGTGTAGCGTTATCAGGCAGGTTGAATATAACAAACGCCTGTTGGTACTTGTTGAATATCTGGTTGTTCCACTGGCCGTGGTTGTAGAGGACTATATCATAAATCGAATCGCTGCCGGTATCTACATCAAAGTTCGCAGCGTATCCTACTTTTAAAGTCTGGTTGTACGGCGAGAAGAATTTGGCTTTGTCTATATCTGTTGAATTAGGCACGCTAACTTCTGTAGTTATTGATGTGCCGTTAAGGCATCCGCCCACGCCTGATTCTGGGCCCCATTCAGCAGTCGTATCATTATATAATTTCAAACATGCATAATCGAATTCGACCGGCTGGATGTAGCCGTAATAATCAGACCACCATTCGTTCATCTGCCAGTGTCTGTAATAATAGCTATTGATATTGTTGTTCGGAGTATAATTGTATTCCCAATAATAGATTGTGAACAGATAACAGTTCCTACCAGTGTTGTTGTAGGCGCCGATACCTGCATCAGTGTTTGTGAAATTATATTCCATGAAATTAGGTATAAGTCTACCTGTGTCCCTGTTGACTCCGTTCGTGACACCGCCTGCGAATAATCCGCCCCTGTCGTATTTGGAGCCTACCATATCCGGGTCCATATCAGGAGTACCAAATGTTATGACACTCATGCAGTCGAACACGTTACCGCCGTTCTCCATACAATAGGTCAACGCATCAGTCTGGTATGTAAGATAATCAGTATATGTTATTGTGTAATCTATTGACTGCTTAGGACTATTGAAGTAGACATATTTTGTATCGTCCCTTCTCAAGCCAGTCCTGTTCCTTTCCAATGCGGGTTTGGTCCAGTTCAATGCGACATATCCGGAGTTATTGATTATGTACATGGTCTGCCATGTTGCGGGGAGATTGTCTATCCTCCTATATTGCATTGCGCTGTCCGGGTCTTTTGTCAACGTGTAATTCGTCCATGCTGTTCCGTTCCACCATCTTGCAGTGAGATTGCCGTAAATGGATAGTCCTGATTCTATCCAAACCCAATTCTCTTCCTGGTATGAACCTTCTCTCATACCAGATTGATTGTAACAAGGTGTTGTGCCGATTCCGTTCGGGCAATATTCCCTGTACCTGTAATCCAAATCGCCTTCATCGAAATTTCCAACAAAGAAGTCTTGGACTGGCATTATCTCGTGAACATATACTGCGCTGTAGCCGGTGTAATTTCCTACAGCTTTGACTCTGTAGCTGTACTGTCTTCCGTAAATGACTGGAATTGTGTAACAGAATGTGCCTGTGCTTGTTTTTACTGTTACTGCAGTTTCGCTGAAATCTGAAGATAGTTCATTCCAATACTGGATTGATACGTTCACTGGGTTGTGGCCATTTAAACTTGTTAGATTGCCGCAGACTCTTACGTTTTCTTTTGACCTATTTTCAGTGTAGTTCAAGATAACTGATGACGGAACTACATATTCTGTTCCTAACAAGAAACTGCCTGTCGCTGTTGAGTTGCCTATTGAGCCGGACGAGAGTACTTCGTAATAATAAGTCGTGTTTGTATTTAGATTGGTCAAAGGTATCAATGGGTGCGTAGTTATCATGTCCCAGGTCTTGTTCGTGGTGTATGTGACTGTCCAATTCATGAGATTAGGAGTATCTACGTCCAAGAATGTGATTGAATAAGGTATCCTAGTGGCATTGATTGTGTAATTCATGTTATATGCCCCCGTAGTACAAGTCACATTCAATAAAGTAATATAATCTGCTCCATGCACTGCTAAATCTCTCAATGATTCAACGTTGCCTGGAATGTTATAGAAACGTTCTGTGACGTTCTTGTATTCAAATGCTCTTGTGCTCTGGAAGAACCATGGGTTGGTAGCGTACTTGACCTGATTGTTAGCTATCTGGTCAACAGTCCATGTTATGTTTGTGGATGTTGCTGTCCTCCCATAACTATCATTCACATTCGAGATTACCGGAAGATCTTGATATGGAGTCTCTTTATTGTCCATGGTATAATAAGGAGTGGCGATTGTGTAAGATACAACTGATTCGTTCGCTGCTGCTTGCGGATAGCCATAATACATCCAGAGCTTGACATCATAATCACCATCTAGACCTGATTTGTATGATTGATTGTTATCATCGAAATGATTGGATTGCACCAATATGTCCGCTCTTGATGCGAACATCCACGTTATCATTGATTCGTAGAAGTATGACGAAATATCATTGTTCTCATATACAAATGTCCAGGCCTTGCTAGTCTGGTTCATACAATAAGTGTCTGCGTAAGGTATGCTGTAGTTCTGCACTGTTTTAAATTCCAGATTAGTTCCGCCAAAGCATGCGCTCGGTATCTCGCTGTCCCAGTACCAGTTTCCTACATAGAGTCTTAATAATGATGATGTCTTTGCACCCGCTGGGATTGTGTAGTTGTACCATTGCGTGCCGAACAATCCTGCCTGGCTAGGGATACATCTTGATGCCCAATCTGCATCGTGGCAGTAAGTCGTGTTATCATAGCTGCCCACATACATTGTTGAGTCAGGTATGGTTTGAGTGGTTGAACCGCCTGTGCCTGCGATGTTCCACTCTTTTATGTCGTATGGAAGCACATTTTGTGATTGGTAATCTGTGAATCTTATATCATTGCCATTGGTGTAGTTCAACGTGTCGAAGTCTGGATAAGTTGACCATAGCGCAGTCCTTTGGAAATTTTCGTCTGTTAAAGATATGTTGAGTACTCCTGTTTCTGTATCTGCTGAGATTTGACTGGAGTCTATTGTTATGAGTCTCCTGTACAACCAATTGGTGAGTTGAGGATGCCAGCCAGAAGTCCTGAAATATGATTCTCCATATTCGCCTTCATAGCCAGTGACACCTTGCTGCCATCTTAATTTGTATTCTGTGTCTGGATCCAAACTTGTGAATGTACCATTATTATTCGTCACGAACAGAACTGCTTGAAGATCAAATGCGACTGTCTGCTCGTTGAGGTTGTAGATGTATAGCGAGGTCCAGTTGCCTGCGATGGAGTTATCCCATCTGAGTAGAACGGATGTCCTGTTGATATCCTCAAATCTGAGATTCTTTAGATTGGGTTCTTCTATTGTTATTGTGAAATTGCCTGTTCTGATTGTGTTGCCTGCCCAGTCAGTGAGGTCATAGAACCATGTGTAGACACCATTGATTAAGTTGACTAATGCGCCTATCACTCCGCTTGTAAGTCTACTGAGGTATGTCAATGTGATATTGTAGTATAGTCCTGTGCTGTTGTAGACATACAATGTAGCATTTCTCAAACCGAATGAATCTGTGAAATTTACTGACAGATTCTGTGATGGATTGCCCCATCTACTCGCGTTTGCTGGCCCGTATAGATTGGCTGAGACATTCTGCAGGTCTATGAACAACGTTCTTCTCTCTGTGCTGTTCTCGTTGTTCGCCTGGTCTCTTGCGGAAGCGTAGTATGTGTACTGGCTGTGTTCTAATCCAGTAGTTGCGTTCTTGGATTGATTTGAGTAGAAGTACCACTGCGTGCTGTTGAATTTCTGGAGATTGGATATGTATAACTGTTGAATCTCATTGTATGATAAAGATCTATTCCACATACGGACTTCGTCGATTGATCCGTTGAAGAACCCACTTATTGATGGAGTTACAGTACCTATCGTTAAATCCCTGCTTAAATCGATGTTTGGATTCGACCCGGCAGTAGCGTGTGGGGGTTCAGTCAAATTAATGCCATCAACAAAAATCTGAAGACTTGCTGCAATAGTGCCATATTTCACAATTGTGATGAAGTGCCATTTACCATCATGTACATCTATTATTGATTTGTTGTATACTCTTGCATCCTGATAATTAGTAGGGAAACTCTGTGCAGTCCAGAAATATAACATCGCACCAGCACCACTACTATTTTGAGCACTTCTTAGGTACCAACCATTATCCGCTCCATCACTACGAGCTATAATATACGCGCCATTTTTGTTCGTTGTCTGATTGTATTGTTTTATCCATAATGTGACTGCAAATTGCCCCGAGCCTACATTGAGATTGGCGTTGTTAGTTATGTTTATGTAATCATTCACTCCGTCGAATGAATATGCTCCACCATATCTTCCGTTTGGTGTCCATGTTGCGCCTGAGACTACTGCATTATTGCCTTTATTGGATGTATCTTTGACAATTGTAGATGATTCGCCTAACTCTGTGACATTCTCGAAGTTATACATAAATAACAAACTGCTATTGTAGATTGTTGTGTTCGTGTTGTTCCAGTTCCAAATAAACTGAGTCATGTTCTGCTCTGTTACGCTGATGTTTATATCAGCCCATCTTGTTGTTGTTATTGTAGCGTTTGTCACTGATGAAGAAGTGAATGACAATAATGGTGGAATGTTGTCTAAGACTGTAAACGATATGTTGGAGCCTTCTGCTATAAGTCCAGTTGAATCTGAGCAATTAACATTCCATATGTAAGTAGAGCCGTCTGTCGGGAAAGTTAGGGAAGTGAAGTTTATTGCCGTGCCGGTCTTTGTCTCAATCTGACGGAAGACTCCCGAAGTTGTCCAATTGACTGCACCTTCAGTGTAAGCAGTATAATCTGGACCGCCAGTTATAGAATAGATGTATGTCTTCACTCTGAACAAGCTACCAGTTAATCCCGCTGATGGAATTACCACATTCGATAAATCAAACCCTTCGGGTATTCTCTTAGAAGTCAAGTTTTCCCAATTATTTGATGAATAATTCCAATACATGATTAATTCATCGCAACCATTACCAGGGTTAACTGCATCTGCGCACCATATAGAATAATTCCACACTGCGGAAGTTGTGCCTGAAGGAATCGTGAAATTCTCAAATACTATTCCAGTAGTCATAGCCGCACTAGACTGGCCAGTTACCCAATTTTGATCTGTACCACCACTGCAGTCTCCAGAAGCAGGGTTTTCGCATGAAAAAGCAGTTGCTTGATCAATTACATATGAATAAGGCATATCGCCGTACAATGTGCATGTGCCCGCTGTTGTAGTTGTGGCTGAGAAGATGTATGTCGTCCTGTCGTTGGTGTAATTGACCTGCGACTGGATATTAAACAATACATCATAGCCGATTGTGACTTTTGATAATTCAGGTGTTACATTTCCGTCGCCTTCGAAGTATGCTTTGTACTGGAAATATGTGTTGTTGGCTAGTGGTCTTAGGTCTAGATAGGTTGTGTTTGTTGTTGATACTGAATATGATTCTCCTTCGCAGAGTGCATCATCGCATGAACGCGCGGTGATGTTGAGCTTGGTTAAGCCCCTTCTATAAATATTCCAAATCTCTGTAGCCGATAGAGAACGATTCCAAATTGCGACTTCGTCGATGGTGCCGTTCCAGTATCTATTCAGTGAAGAATCACCGCCTATAACTACTTCATTAGCTCCGTTCTGTAATGTACCTTGCTTGGTGGGAGTGCCTTCTCGAAGCCCATTAACATATATCAAAGCATGAGTACCATTATAATTACCAACAACAAAATACCATTGGTTATCATTTAGAGAGGTAGTACTTGCTGAAGACTGCCAAGTGCCATTATTTGTCCAAAAACTAATAGTAGATGATGAAGTTACTGATGAACTGAATTCTAATGACCACTCATTGCCGGGTTTTCTTATGACTGGAGCATAATTCCGGTTAGTAGTTCCAAATCTAGGATAAACCCATGCACCCACAGTCAATGCTGTACTCTGATCTAAGCTGGCACTATTGCTTGCGTTCACGTAATCGTTTACACCATCAAATAAGTATGCCCCTCCGAATTTGCCGGAAATATTAGCCACACCATTCCTTGTTATACCATTATTGCCAGTTCCTGAAGAGTCAAGGGCATTACCATTAAAATGCATAAGAAGAACGTTGCCTGTCATGTTTGCACCCAAACTAGCTATGTCAACTCCTTTAGAATTTGGCAGTTCTTGTCCCGAATAATTGTATGACGTAACTAACGTCAGATTCTTCCAGTGCGGCGTTGTGGATGCCTCGAATATACGGGATTCGTAATAACCTTGATCAATGTATGTTGATTTCTGGCGATTGTAGATGGTCGCTATTTCTGTTGCTGGTAGAGAGCGATTCCAGACTGCGAATTCGTCAAGTTCTCCGCATTGCTGATTGCCCCCTGTGACATAATTACCTATACTGGAAAGCATTTGATTATTTATCCTTGAGGCTGAAGTGCCCACATAGCTTCCATCAACATAAAATAATGTGGAAGACCCTGAAGCAGTTGTAGCTATATGGTGCCATCCAGTCAAAGAGCTCGTAACATAACCGGATGAATAAAATGCGCCATTAAAGCACCCCAAATAATCGCTGGAATTGATTAGTATATGGTGATATGTTCCGCCGTTTGTTGAAGCTATAGTTCTCCATCCCGCAGTTGTTGTCGGCAGGGGGAATAATTTCCAGACTGAAATAGAGTACTGTGTTGAGGTGTTTATTCCTGAGAAGGTAATTACCGATCCAGGGACTGTAAAATTAAATCCGCCATTGAATTTACCGGTTTGATTTGTTGCATTGACTGCAACCCCATTATAACCTGAACCAGAACTATCTAGCGCATTGCCGTTGAAGTGCCATAATCCGACGTTGCCGGTCATGTTCACATATCCATCATTTGCTTTATTGTTTGGCAATTCCTGTAGGCTGTCGTTGTCTTCCAAAGAGACGTTAGTTGCTGTTAGATGTGTGTAGTTGTATCTGCCTAAATCCCATCCGGAGAAAGTCTGATTATCTGTCCATGTTTTCGAACCTTCACTGTCAAATACTAATGCTGCCCAGTGGAAGAAGCCGTCAACGAGCATGTGGTAGAGTGATAGAGTTGTGTCTATCACTGACGTTACTATGCCGGCGCCGGTGAGTGCCATTGTTGTGCCCAGCTGCCAGACACCTAATAGGTCGTGGTAGATTGTGATGTTCCTTACGGAATTATCTGTGATATTGACGAAGAATGTGTTTGTCTCGCCGATGTTGTATGAGTTGTTGCCGGTCAATGGCGAGATTACTGCCAGAATTGGAGGGATGTCGATTGAGTTCACTCTTAGGTCTGTTCTGTTGCTGTTGCCAGCTGTGTCTTTCGCATTCGCGAAGTATGTGTAGTTGCCGGATGATGTTACTTGTTGATTGACAAGGAGCGACCATTTATCTGTGGCATATTTGTTTAGATTGGTCTGGTAGAGTTGCGAGACTTCTGCGGCGGATAAACTGCGGTTGTAGATACGGACTTCGTCGATGGTGCCGTTGAAGTAAAGTCCCTCAGTAGGAGAAGTTCTTCTCCCGATATCTAAAGTGTGATTCCCAGCTATAGTCCCAGAATGTACTTTTGTAAAATTGCCCATATAAACTCCGTCAATCCAAACTTTTTCTTCGGCCATACTCAATGTCCAAATTATATTATACCATTTTCCCGCGTTCCAATTCCCTTCTGAGTTACATATTGTAATTCCTTCGTCATACCCTGTACTAGAGCCGTTAGAAGTATAGGTATGGACGCACCCATTTGGATAAGCATCTAACTCATATTCGGTATAATGTTTCCCGACCAATGTCGCTCTCGGGTTAATTATTTGAGTAGGTTTAAACCAAACTGAGATTGATATGTAATTACTCATATCTAAAGAAGCAGTGTCTGTAATATTGATAAAATCATTTAACCCATCGAATGAATATGCACCATTATACTTACCGGAAACATTGTATCCTGCGCCGTATATTATTCCATCATTGCCATTACCGCTCAAATCTTTTATTATACTTGCTGATTCACCCAACGCCGCTACGTTATTGAAATTGTACATTGCCACTAAACTGCTGTTGTATAACGTCGTATTCGTTCCGTTCCAGTTCCAGATCACTTCATTGAGATTCGCTTCTGTGATGCTGATGTTGATTGGGATGACTGTGAGGTTTGTGTGCGTTGCGTTCGCGAGTGTTGGATTTGTGAAATATATCTCAGGCACTGGATTGACTGTGACTTGCCTTACTTCCGTGCCGTTCGCGTTACCGGCAGCGTCTTTCGCGTAAGCGGAGTAGTTGAATGTGGTGATACCGTATACGCTTGTTGTATCTTCGTTCGCTTGGAATGTCCATTTGTCGGTTGCGTATTTGTTGAGGTTGGTTTGATATAATTGCGAGACTTCTGCGGCGGATAAACTTCTATTCCAAATTCGAGGCTCATCGATAGATCCTTGGAAAAATTGTGTTCCTTCCCTTGAACCAATCCTTAGATTTACAGTGTTCTTTATTGTCCCTATAAGATTATTATATTCTAACGCAATTGGTTGTTCCAAACCATCAATATATATCTTAAATGCTGTAGCATTAACTGTGTCATTCTTAGTTACAGTTACATGATGCCAATTATTATCGTTGATTGCTTTGCCCCCTGCAGAAACATTGACATATGCCGAAATCGCGTTAGTGGGCCAAGAATTAATTATATGAACTTTAATTGAATAAGGGCATTGAGCGGCACTTCCGCAATAATATAAATCATATCCTATAGCGTTATTCCCGGGGTCCATCTTTGCGATTATACCTGCGCCAGCACTTGATGTTGTCTCCACCCACGCGGCCAATGTATATGACTCATTCCTTTCAAAACTAATAGAACTAGAATTACCTGCATCAATATAATCATTGACTCCATCAAATTGTCCCGCTAAACCATACTTGCTTGTTTCATTGAATATGACTCCGGTTACAACTCCATCATTAAGAGAATTGGATAAGTCTTTTACCACTGTTCCACTCTCCCCTAGCGCTGCTATGCTATCAAAATTATACATCAGTACAAGACTATCATTATATATCGTCGTGTTCGTTCCGTTCCAGTCCCAGATCACTTCCCTGAGATTGGCTTCTGTTATACTGATATTAACCGGAAGGATTGTGAGGTTTGTGTGCGTTGCGTTTGCTAGTGTTGGAGCGACAAATGATAATTGCGGAACTATTGCTTGTGATGTCAACATCCTCTCAGTGCTGTTGCTGTTGGAGTCTGCGTCCAAAACGCTTGCGGAGTAGATGTAATTGGATTGGTTGAATACTTCGGTGACGGACTGGTTGATGAAGTAAGTCCATTTGTCGGTTGCGTATTTATTGAGGTTTGATGAATACAATTGCGTAACTTCTGCGGAGGATAAAACTCTATCCCATATCATCACGCTATCCAATGTATCATTAAATGCTTCATTCTTATCAAAAAGACTTATCCCATCTTGTTCCTGACCTAATACTAGGGATCCATTTAATGATAGACGTAGGTTTGAGTTGAGTAAATATGTACCCATCAAAACTCCATCTTTGTAGATAGTAGATTGATTGTCGCTCATTCTCCATGTAACGACAAAATGATGCCATTGATTATCATTCACAGTAACTCCTGAGGAATAACCATTGCCAGCCCTATACACATACAAAAAACCATTGCTACCTATAAAAATTAACCAATCATTACTATTTTTATCTGTGGCGTATGAAACTATCGCTGCACTAATATCTGTAGTTTTTATCCATAATGATGTTGTGATACTAGTGATAAAATCTGATCCTGCCTTTAATGGATTCCTTATCAAATAACTTGTTGTATCTCCGGTGAAATTCATACCTACACCATACTTTCCTTCAGGCACTCTATATGCGCCAGTTATATTCATATCATATCCTGAGTGACTTGTGTCTATTGCTAAAGAAGAAGTCTCCCCTATAGAGCTATAATTGTCGAAATCTAATTTTAAAATAAGGCTGTCATTATACAAAGTCGTATTCGTTCCGTTCCAGCTCCAAGTCAATTGTTCTAAGTTCGCTTCTGTTATGCTGATGTTGATTGGGATGACAGTGAGATTCGATACGGATGCGTTCGGGAATGATGACGGCGCGAAAGAGATTGCAGGGATGATTGTGTCAACTGTCAATGATCTTATTTCAGTACTGCCTTCAACATTGTATGTATTCTTAGCGCTGCCGTAATAAGTATATGAACCATCATCTAATCTAGTAGTTGCGTTCTTGGATTGGTTCACGTAGAAGTACCATTGAGATGAGTTGAATTTTTGGAGATTGGACATGTAAAGCATAGATATTTCATCAGCTGAAAGAGAACGATTGTATATTTTAAAATCGTCCATTGTACCGTTTGCGGGACCGTCCCAATCTGCACCATAATCGGTGTTAAGACCTATTCTGAGAGGAGTTACTGTATGATACCGATGGCCATAGTATGGTGAAGACATAGCTAGTTTGCCATCAACATACAAACTAACTACCTTATTGACGTCATCAACTGTGCCTGCAAGATGCACCCATTTATTCGGCACTAATGCATTAACACTATAAATCTGAGTCATGCCCGCCGTATCATTATTAATCCTAAAATAGATGTTTTTATTGTTATCAATATACATCAGTGAAATATAATCTGAGAACATTGTTTGAAGATTATGCGGGACTACCGGACTAGGATCACTATATGCATAGTACCAAAGCGAATAAGTCACGCTTGACTCGCTGATGTTAGTTGATAATGAGTCAAGAACCTCAATAATACTGCCATTGGCATTGAAACCGCGACCCGAACCGAATTTACCCGTAGTCACTGCGGGGCAAGTTGTGCATGATACACCTATATTATTAGAGCCAGTATCGTTGATTACGGATCCGCTCTCGCTCAATCCCGCGAGATTATCAAAGTTAAGCATTGTCACTAAATCATTACTATATATAGTATAATTTGTATTATTCCAGCTGTGAATATATCGAGACAATCCCGAAGTAGAAATACTTATGTTGATTGGAACGCTTGTGCTTCCAGTCACTTGTTCGTCCGAGTATGTTGATGGGATGAATTGCATTGATGCTGCTCCCGCTAATGTAGTGAATGATATGTTCGAGCCCCATATAATACCGCCAGAACTGTCCGAGCAATTGATTCCCCAACTATAAGTAGATCCTGTGCCGAGGAATATTGATGTGAAATTGAACGGCACTGTGCCAACTACTGCTTTTGTTTCTACTTTCGACCATGAACCTGCCCAGTTACCATATAGTGTGCAGTAATCTGCGCCGGATTGATTTGCCGAGAAGGTATATGTAAAACGATCGTTTGTGAAGTTGCGCTGGTCTGTGATGTTCATCATGAGACCGCCAAACGAATATACAATTGTGCCGACCGAACCTGCTGATGCAGCAGTAGTACATGCTGTGCCAGAAGTACCTGCTGCACCTAAGGCAACTGATTGAGTAGAGCTAGTGTTATACAATGATGAATATGCGATATATATTCTGCCTCCCCCGCCACCGCCACCGCTACAAGCACGTGTTGAACTAGTACATGATCCTCCGTCACCGCCAGAAGTATCGATTGACGCAGAAGAAATATTTACAAATCTGGCTCTTAATATTACGTGACCTCCTGAACCGCCACCGCCACATCCTGTCCCTGTTACTCCTGAACCTAAAGCAGTATCTCCATAAGCATAAATTGCTCCATGTACATCTATAATCCCATGATTTGCGTTTATGAATACTCCGCCCCCTCCATTAGCACCAGTAGTACTACCTGCAGCGCCCGCACCACCGCCACCGCCAGATCCTATGAAAAATGGCAGTGTATTAGATGCACCATAACTAGCTCCCCCTAAACCTATTTGGCAAGTAGAATAAGATTCACCGCCTGCGCCGCCTATTCCGCCAAAACCGCCGCCGCCACCGCCTGCACCCCTAGTCAAGAAACTTGCATAAACCTGTTGAGCGCCGCCGCCTGCTCCACCATTTGCAACATAAGAAGCTGCTCCCGCAGATCTATCAATTCCATCTGTCCCTTGATAAGCTTGACAATTGGATGTAGTACATGTAGCACCACCTAATGCGCCAGAACCATTCGCGTAGATTATCGCGCCAGATGCCATTGTGAAGTTGCCATATGAACCAAGAGATATGTTAATGTGACCCGCAGTGGCGTTGCTTGCGATGAATGTACATACGTGAAGTCTTGCTGTTGAAGTTAATTCAATTGAGTCGTATTGTTTTACCTCACCGCACATTTTGTACCAACCAGTTATCCTCAATGGATTAGCGAAGTTATTTGCGTAACCAAATAAATCGCCGAATTGGAACTCTAAGTGGTGCGCACCTCTGCTCCAGACTTGCGATGTCTCTGTGCTGTTGACTGCGCAGGAATAGTTTTCAACGAATATCTCGCTGGTTTCATTACGCCATGTGAAGTTAACGAATTCTTCACCGCATTTCAGTTCGAGGAAGTTCAAGTCAGGCGTTTCACTCAAGTAATTCAATATTGTTCCATTGATTGCACGGATTGTCAGATTCGCAGTTCCGATAGTTCCGAAGTTCACTGTCCAATTGCCGTTGACTGCTGGATAAGATTGTACGTTGAAGATTGTTAATTCTATTTCGTAAGTTTCGTTGGATAAGTGCGGCACAATCCAACTGATTGATTCAGTCATCAAATCTGAATCGGAATCTAGATAGTTAATATCGCCAGTGAACGGCTCTCTTACGCCGTCCACTAGATGATATAACTTAATTTGGTGGTTATACAAGGTTGAAATCTCATGCGGCAACATTACGGTTGCCAAGATGTCTGTGTAATGTGTCTCTGAAGAAATTGTAACTTGCTTCTTATTTTCAGAAATAATCTGTTCATGAGCAATAGGCGCTTCTGTCTGATATTCTATATAATAGTCTGATACGTTGCTTTCTAGTTCTAATTCGATTTCTTTATCTTTCTGCTTGAACTTGTGTTGTGAAACAACGGCTGATGCAGAATCTGGTAACTGGACTTTTACTTTTGCATCTTTTACTTTATTAGAATCAATCTTAATGTGTTTGGTCCAACTGACTGGTTTGCCTACTTCAACGAAGCCTTGTGCATCTGTTTCAGTTATTCCGTCTGTTACGTTTGATGCTTGTTCGGTTGGTACTTGGTCAGTCTCATCAATAATATCGCCATACACTTCATCGACAACGACATAATAACCAGATGATAATTCATTACTATTTCCGGTTACCAGCAATGTGAAATCGCCGGATGCTGAATATGTTCTTGAAACGCCGTAATGCACTTCTGAAGAATAAAGGTCTACTGTGTCAATTACTATATTATTTTCCAACACTTCAACTATACCGAAATCGTCACGGGTCTGGAACACGACTGTGACGTTGCCGTTTACATTGTAGCTCAATGTAGAATCTGGTGTGTTGGAGAACAAGGCAGAACCACCAATGTATTCATCACTATCAATACCCATCCAAACGCCTTGCTGGATAACATTACCTGTGATGGATGGCGGACTAGCTACCAAAGCCCATAGCATGAACACTAATGAAAGTACCAGGATCTCGTTGAATATCCCATTCTTCTCATTCCTAACGTACTTTGGTCTCATTATCCTCTTTCCCTGCATTCAATTTCTTCTTAGCTCTGGAATAAACTGTCCAGACTGTTCTGTCGTTACGGCCGAGCATATCGCCTATCTCATGGAACGAGAATCCGCGTTTTTCACGGAGATAGAAAACAATAGCTTCCAAGACTGCGCAACGGCGGTCTAGAAGCACGCTGATTGGCACGAAAATTTCTGTAGAAATAGTTTGGGTTTTGGGTCTAGATTCGCGCTTTTTCTGGACACGGGAATAAACTGTCCATATTGTTCTCTCGTCCCTATTGGTTAAGACGGCAATATCGTGATAATTATGGTTGAAATTCTGTTTAAGGTATTCAACAAGTATCTCAAATACGCTAAGTGATCTGTCTTGGAATATTGAAACTGGAATTTCTAGATTGAAATCAGATTTTTTAGTATCAGAACTAGCATTTTCTATAGATTCTACTGAATTATCTCCCCTTTTTTGACCCATTATATGTCTAAACCCAAAATAACATTACATTGTAAGTACTTTTTTGTATATAAAGGTTTCTTTTTATATATTATATATGAAATAACACTACATTGTAAGTATTATAAATTTTTGGCCAGAAAGTGCTCATCCGGATAGTGCCTAACTATGATCTTTGAAATTTTTGTTTTTGCTACTGCTCATTACTTACAATGTAAGGTAAAGTATATATAGTTTTTGGTTTATTGTAATAAATTGAAGTAAATAATACTTACAATGTAGGTAAAATTTAAGATGTAACAAAAAGCTTATAAAAAACAGATGATTTACACCTAATATGATACAGAAACCAGTTAACAGCAAGGAAACAAAACAAATATTCTCTCTTGTTGAAAATCAGTGGGGTTTCAAGCCAGATTTTGGTTACCAATTCTTAAAATGTAATGATAAACTGCATATTGTAAGCAGAGATATCAGAAATATAGATCTTGGCAAGTTAAGAATCAATTCAATCGGACTTTATGTTGCCGAATTGAAAAATAATCAAGTAAGACTCACTGTTGAAGGGTCACAACTAATAGGCCCGTACGCTACAAAGAATGTAGTTGACTTGCCTAAAGATCAGTTGAAGTTATGGTTGAGAGGCGAAGAAGTGCCTTGCAATGAAGGAGATGGTTTTGTCATTGTTAAACATAACAATGACTATTTCGGTTGCGGTAAAATCAAAGAAGGTAGAATCATTAACTATTTGCCTAAGACCAGAAGGTTGAATGCGATCCCGGATTCTCAGTAGATTGTTTGCTTTATTATTGTCCTATAAAATTAGTCATTATCTTATCTACTTCTTCAAAAGTAAATCTTTTTTCTTGAACTTTGGGACTCTTTTTCATTAATGAGTCTGAAAAGGCTTCTTTCATTAAATTCTTAATTGTTTTAATTGAGACTTCTTCCCCTAGATGTTTCCCAAGTTCATTATAAAACCATTTAACTGCATTCTTAACATCAGATTTCTTGAAAATTTCATCGCCTAATTTTAATTTCCAATTTATCTCTGAAGCTATATCATCTTTTTCATAATACATTGTCTTATTTTTTAGTGGTTTTATCATTTAATCATCTCTTTGTCCATTAGATTTAATCTTTTTATTGATGGATTCTCAGTTAATAATCTCATCTGACTTATTGCAATCTTATTCAATTTAATCAGTCTTTGATCCTGAACTATTCCTTCTGAAATGAAAACTGCGTTAAGATTCTCGAGATTCGATAGACAAATCAATTGAGAGATATCTGCATAATCGCGTATATTGCCGTTCTTATCAGAATTTGATATTCGCCATTCTTTAGCAGTCATACCAAACAAAGCCATATTCAAAACATCAGCCTCAGTTGCATAAACTTGATTTACTTGGGATTTTGTGAGTTCTAATGGGATTAGATTCACTTTAATAGCATCTGTATGTATTCTATAATTAATCTTGGCAAGATTCCTCTTGATATCCCAATCTAATGATTTCCGTTCACTTTCTTCAGCCTTTAATCGTTGGAATTCCTTGATTAGATATAGCTTGAACTCAACTGAGACCCATGATGCGAATTCAAAAGCTATATCTTTATGGGCGTAAGTTCCACCATATCTTCCAGAATTTGAAATTATGCCTATTGCATTTGTTTTTTCAATCCATTGCTTCGCCGTAAGTATAAAACTATGTAATCCTGCCTGTTTTCTAAACCCATCGAATTCGATGGGATTAAAATTAGGATTGTTTAAATGTTCCCAAATACCTAAAAATTCAATAGTAGTTCTATTCCTAAGCCAGTTTAAGATTATATAATCGCTTCGTTCTGGATCTTTGTACTTAGCTATATCAGTCAAACAAATATAATCTTCTTTTGACTGTTGACTTACCTGTATGGTATTACCTAATACACTTATTTTCCTGTTCATTTTAATCATGTCCTTCCTAAACCCGTCGAATTCGACGGGATTAAACTTCTAACTTAAGAAAGCCAAATTCAAGTTTATAAGTTTCACGAATGTCCAGTGCACTAGTAGAAATGTCCAGTGCTTGTTGAAAATAGATTATATTATAGTTAATTAGAATTAAGCTTCTTCAATAGTAACTTCCATGCGTTCTTCGGGATTTTTCATTAACTCAATCATTTTCCTATCAAGATAAAGGCTAGGTTTGTCAGCTCTTGTACCCAGAGTACGATCTGATAAGAACTCGCCGATTCTAATAACAATTTCATGCGAGCTTGAGAAACTTGGATTTGGTATAAAACAAATTTCTTCTTTGTGAGCTCTCACTTTCAAAATCATCTTAAGTTTCTTTGAGTTAAGAAATGGTTTGATTTTTTCTTGGTCAAATTCAGCCCGCACTCCTATAATACAGTCGCCATCAAGAGTCAGTTCTTTGTCTGTCGTGAACTCAAAGGTATTCCTATGTTTACCCTGTATATTCTCATGACCGAATGCGTAGAATGTGTATTTCATGTTCAAAACATAATAAAAAAGTAAAAGAAGACTTATCTCATCAGGTCTTCAATTGGTTTAGTCTTAGTCTCTTTTGATGCTTTCTTAGTTTCTTCAGCTATCTTCATCAAGTCAACACCTAGATCTTTCAAGGCTTTGACGTGTGCTTGCATCTGCTGCTCGACAATTGAAACAATAGCCATAAGGCCTTCCCTTTCCTTAGCCAACGCTGATAATGAACCTTTGTGTATGCCAATCTGTTCTTCTTTTGATGGATTTGCCATATTGATCACCATTGAACTTTGTAAACTCACTTAATAGAACGCGTTATATAAATATAACTATAATAGAATAAAGTAATAAGATATAATGTTAGATACTTTTATATTATAGAAAACTCACTTTACTCCCATGGAAGTTAAAGACTATATCAATAACAATCGGATTAAGATTATCGTCAAAGCTAATTCTCCTGAAAATAAAATTGTCAAGTTCGATACTGAGAAGCAAGCGTTACGTGTTGAGATAGATGCGCCAGCTGATAAGAACAAAGCGAATGTTGAGATCATTAAGTATTTCACACGATTGTTGAAGAAAAAGGTAAGGATACAATCAGGACTCACTTCTAAAGAGAAAGTTTTGGTTATTGAATAGAATATAATTGTAATATAACCTACTAACCTTCATTTCATATAGATAATCAAGTTAACCTATACAGAGATGATCATAAACAATTAGATGATAACTGATATTACACTGACACCTTGATTTCTCATAGAAAAATGAATATTTGAAAAAGTTAGATCTGTTCTTTTTTCTTCTTCTCTTATATTTTCTTTCTTTTTTACTTTTTTATTCTTTTTTCTTTCTTTTTTATTATCTTTTTTATTATTTATTATTATATTTCTATATAGAAAATAATAATATAATAATATATAATAATAATAGTTTAATAATAATATAATATATATGAAAACAAATAAAACGTTAGTTATACGGCTTATAACCTCATAATTTTTAAGTTTAAAGTTAAGGAAATCAGATAAAAAACAAGAGAAGGATTATTGGTTTGTGAGTTTTGCACAGGAAGAAGAGGGGAGGCATAGTAACATCATAACAACAATGTTTAAATACCTCTACTTCTCATGGAAATAGTATGGTGATAGATTGGTTGAAAGGAAGCTAGACGGATTCTTCGAAGAGTTCTTGGATAAAGAGAGCGTCTTCATTAATAAAGATATTCTTGAATCAAAATACGCGCCTGACAATGTCCCGCATAGGGATGATCAAATCAAACAGATAGCGAATATAATGGCACCTTGTCTCAAACTGCAAAAGCCTTCTAATTTGTTCATATATGGCAAGACTGGCACCGGTAAGACTTTGTCTGTTCTTTGCACTACCAATAAATTATCTGAATTGGCATTATCTAAAAGCATTCCTTTACGGGTTGTAACAATCAATTGCAAGATGAAAAGGATTGCTGATACTGAGTATAGGCTTATCGCGGAATTAGCGCGCGGTTTGGGTAGAGAGATTCCAGCAACTGGTCTTCCAACTGATGAAGTCTATAATCAGTTCTATCAAGAGCTTGACTCTAAAGAGCAGTTAATTATCTTAGTTCTTGATGAAATTGATCAACTTATTAAAAAAGCCGGCGATCAGATTCTTTATAGTCTTACTAGAATCAATTCGAATTTGAAAAGATCTAAAGTTAGTATAATCGGCATATCAAACGATTTGATGTTTGCGGACAATCTTGATCCTAGAGTTAAAAGTTCACTTTCTGAAGAAGAGTTAATGTTTCCTTCATATAACGCGTTACAACTGCAAGATATTTTGCGTGATCGTGCGGGGCAAGCTTTCAAGGAAGGAGTCATACAGCCAGGCGTTATTGAAAAATGCGCGGCGTATGCGGCGCATGAGCACGGCGATGCCAGACGCGCGCTTGAATTGCTGAGAGTTGCAGGAGATCTTGCTGATCGTAATAATAACCCGAAGGTTGAGCTTGGGCATATAGATGAAGCAGAATCTAAAATCGAGAAGGATAGGGTTCTGGATATAGTGACAACACAGCCTAAGCAGTGTCAAGCCACATTATTTTCAATAATATCAATGTATTCAAAGCGAGGGGGAGTCATCTTCACCGGTGAGGTCTATGAATTATACAAAAAAATCTGCGCGAAGATTGGGTTGATACCTTTGACGCAGAGACGTTTGTCGGACATAATCGGTGAATTGGATATGCTGGGCATAATAACTGCCAAAATAATCTCGAAAGGAAGATTTGGACGGACCAGAGAAATATCTTTGGCAATTCCGGATGCGACAATCGGGAAAATAAACAGCATTCTTTTGACTTCGTTGGAACTCAAGGAAGGCATCGACTACTGATTTAATTTATTGATTAGGTAGATGCAAGTTAGAGGGGGAACTTGGAAAAGAAGGAGATAGTAAAATATCTTTTGAGTAAAGGTTATTTGGTTAATCCTGATAGTTTGGATAATTTTGATCTAGGCAGAGTTAGCGCTGAATATTCTTTGAAGCCTAATGAAATAGATGATTTCAAGCGGATGATGTGCGCCACCCCTATTGTTAGGATAACTCCAGTCTGCGCATCGGTTGTGGCTGTACCGCCTATTGAGAAAAAGGATTCATCAGTCAAAATTGATTTTTCTTTTGCAGATGAAAGCAAGAAAAGGAGTTGCGATGATTTCGTTTCTTATTTTAGGGCGCGTTTCAAAACTTTACGTTCTATTCTTGAGCAGAGGCAGGAACTGCAGAATGTTATTTCTTTGCAGCGGCTCAACAGCAAGAAAGAGAAAGAGCAGGTCGCGATAATCGGGATGGTATACGAAATACAGAAAACTAAATCAGGCAATATCATGCTCACGCTTGAGGATTTGACCGGCTCTATCAAATGCATAATTCCAAAAGAAAATAATGATATGCTGGAATTGGCTAAAGAATTAGTTCTTGATGAAATAATTGGCATTGTCGGTTTTTTTAATCAGAAATTTGTTTATGTGAATTCTTTAATTTGGCCGGATGTGCCATTGAGTAAGGAATTGAAGAAAAGTCCTGACGAAGCGTATGCTGTTTTCTTGAGTGATACTGAATTCGGAAGCAAATATTTTTTGAAGGATAAATTTGATGCGTTCTTGAAATGGATAAACGGCGAGTTCGGGTCTGAAGAGCAGAAACAGATAGCTGCAAAAGTAAGGTATCTTTTTGTTGTCGGTGATCTTGTTGAAGGTGTGGGCATATATCCCGGGCAAGAGGCTGAATTGCTCGAGATAGATATATACAAGCAATATGAGATGTTCGCCGAAGCAATGAAGAAAATTCCTTCACGCATAAATATTGTACTTTCTCCAGGCAATCACGATGCAATGAGAATAGCTGAACCGCAGCCGCCATTGTACAAGGATTTGGCACCAGGCATTTGGCAATTGCCGAATGTAACTATGGTCAGCAATCCCGCGATTGTAAATATACATGGTTCTGAATCTTTCCCAGGTTTTGATATTCTGCTTTATCACGGGTATTCATTTGTTTATTACTCTGAGCATGTAGAGACGATACGTACCGCGGGGGGTCAGGACCGCGTTGATCTTATCATGAAATTATTGCTGAAGAAAAGGCATCTTGCGCCGACGCATACTTCAACACTTTACCTTCCAATCGCTCTCAAAGATAATCTTGTAATCAGCAAAGTCCCAGATTTCTTTGTTTCAGGACATGTGCACCAGTTTTGCGCAGCTACTTACAAGAATATCACGTTATTGAATTGCTCTTGTTGGATAAGCCAGACACCTTTCCAAGAGAAGATGGGTATTGTGCCCAAACCGGCACGCGCTCTTGTCGCGAATCTTCAAACGCGTGAAATTAAGGTGATGAGGTTCTGAACATGGCGCAAGTACTAACTCCAACGATGCAAGATTATTTTTCCAGGATAGATGCAGAAGTCAAAAGATGTTATGAGGTTGCCGAAATTGCAAGAAGCAAAGGACTTGATCCAGAATCTAAAGTTGATATCCCTCTCGCCTTGGACATGGCTGAACGTATTGAAGGTTTAATCAGCGCAATGGTTCCGCAAGTTTTGAAATCTGGCATTGCTCAGCGTATCAGAGAATTGGAAGTCAAGTTCGGCAATTCAGATTGGAGAGTTGCTCTCAATATCGCGCATGAGACTGCGAAACAGAAGTTCTGCAAATTCAAAGATGAAAAAGAAGCGATGGAAACCGGAATTCGTCTTGGTCTTGCTTATGTAACTCTCGGGATTATTTCTGCGCCGCTTGAGGGTTTCTTGGATATTAATCTCAAGGACACTAAAGACGGCAAAAAGTATATGGCAGTTAATTATGCCGGTCCGATTAGGGCTTCTGGGGGAACTGCTGCGGCGGTGTCTGTAATTATTGCGGATTATGTCAGGATGAAAATGGGTTATGCAAAATATGATCCTGACGAGAATGAAGTCAAGCGTATCTGTACAGAGATTGATGATTATCATGAAAGGTGCAGTAATCTCCAGTATCGTCCTTCACGGGAAGAAGTTGATTTCTTAGTCAGGCATATGCCTGTTGAAATTGACGGCGATCCGACTGAAGAAGTTGAAGTTTCTAATTACAAAGATATGCCTAGAATAAAATCGAATCGTGTTCGCGGTGGTATGTGCCTTGTCCTTGCGGAAGGTGTTGCGCAAAAAGGTTCTAAACTGTGGGGCAAAGTATCAAAGTGGGGCGTTGAGATGGAGCTTGATTGGATGTGGCTCAAAGAATTCCTTGATTTGCAGAAGTTGATGAAAGCCAAGATGAGTGCTGCGCCTGCTGCTGCGCCCGCTCCTGCTACAGCAGGTTCTGTAGAAAAGAAAGATGATCATCCAAAAGAAAAGCCTAAGATAATGCCGAATTTTACATTCATCAAAGATTTAGTCGCTGGACGTCCCATCCTGACTTTTCCTTTGGCTCATGGCGGATTCAGGTTGCGTTACGGACGTTCGCGTACATCAGGATTTGCAGCTTATTCGATACATCCAGCTACTATGATAGTGCTTGATAAGTTTATTGCGACGGGTACTCAGTTGAAAGTTGAGCGTCCTGGTAAAGCTACTGTTCTCAGTCCTTGCGATACGCTTGAAGGGCCTATTGTAAGATTGAATGATGGCTCAGTCTTGCGTCTTGATAGCGAAGAAGACGCTAAAAAAATACGGAAAGATGTGGATGAGATAATCTATCTTGGAGATTTGCTTGTCGCCTATGGCGATTTTGTAGAAAATAATCACATTCTTGTGCCTGCTGGATATTGCGAAGAATGGTATTCGCAAGAATTGGAGAAAGCCATCGTCAATACTTTCGGTTCGCTTGATGCGCTTAAACTGAGCGAACTGACTCGTATTAATCTTGATACTGTGAATTCATTACTAACAAAACCGCTTGCTACTAAGATTTCTATCGCTGATTCCATTACGTTGTCTAAGACATTGAATATTCCTCTGCATCCAGTCTTTACTTTACATTGGAATGCTATTACTCTAGAACAATTCAATCAGCTAGTAAATCATCTGGGGAATATCAATATAGTCAAAGAAGAAGGCGAAATAAAAAAACTCGTTTTCCCGTACGATGCTTCTGTCAAACGTATATTGGAGTTGGTAGGTGTTCCGCATATCCTTGCGAATAAGGAGTTCATTGTTATTGGTCATGATTATGGAACTGTTCTGCTTTCAAATCTGAACTATACAGATTCTTTCGATGTGTCTGGTATGATTGGTTTGATTAATGAAGGCGCGAAGGACACTCTTTCCGTTGTGAATAAAATTTCTAAAATTGTTGTGCGCGATAAGTCAGGTACATTTATTGGCGCAAGGATGGGGCGTCCTGAAAAAGCAAAAATGAGGAAAATGAATGGAAGTCCGCATACTTTATTTTCGTTGGGCGAAGAAGGCGGACGTCTAAAGACTTTCCAGAGCGCGCTTGAGAAAGGCAAGATAACTGCGGATTTCCCCAACTTTACTTGTCCTAAATGCAATAAACCAACTATATATCCATCTTGCGAAACTTGCGGGACTAAAGTGAAAGTTTCATATTATTGCAGAGGATGTGACAGACCGATTGATTCACCAGAATGCAAACAACACGGCAAGACTCAAGCGTATAAGAAACAGTCTATTGATATCAAGCACTATTTTGACGACGCCATATCTAAATTGAAGATGCCCACTTTCCCCGATCAGATAAAAGGTGTGCGTTCGACTATCAACAAGGATAGGATACCTGAACATTTATCGAAAGGAATTTTGCGTGCTAAACATAATGTATATGTGAATAAAGATGGAACTACTAGATATGATATGATTCAGATGCCTGTAACACATTTCAGGCTTAAAGAAGTGCGTACTTCTGTTGAGAAATTGAAGTCGATGGGTTATATCAATGATATACATGGTAATCCAATTATTTCTGATGAGCAAGTAATTGAATTGAAGCCGCAGGATATAATATTGCCTTGCTGTCCGGAATCGATGGAAGAGCCTGCTGATGAAGTGTTGTTCAGGATAGCCAAATTCATTGATGACTTACTGCAGATGCATTATGGCGTTGCGCCTTATTATAATCTGAAAACGAAAGAGGATTTGATTGGTCATTTCTTGATAAATCTCGCGCCGCACACTTCTGCTGGAAGTATTTCGCGTATACTCGGTTTTTCGAAGACGCAGGGTATGTTATGTCATCCACTTGCACATGCTGCTACGCGTCGGAATTGCGACGGAGACGAGGCAGGGGTTATGCTGTTGATGGACGGGCTTTTGAATTTCTCGCGTCAGTTTCTTCCTGATAAAAGAGGCGGGCGTACCATGGATGCATGTCTTGTTCTGACTTTGCGGATTGTACCGACTGAGGTAGATACTGAAGTGCATAACGTTGATATCGCATGGAGGTACCCTCTCGAGCTTTATGAGTTGGCTCTTCAGTACAAGCATCCTTCTGAAGTCAAGATTAAACAAATAGGCCAAGTGCTGGGCCAAACTGAACAATACGAAGGACAAGGTTTTACACACGACACTTCGGATTTCAATGCGGGTGTTCGTTGTTCTGCGTATAAGTTATTGCCGAGCATGCAGGAGAAACTGCAAGGGCAGATGGAGCTTGCCCGTAAGATCCGTGCTGTAGATGCTAGAGATGTAGCTACTATGGTTATTGAGAAGCATTTTATCCGTGACATAAAAGGGAATCTACGTAAATTCTCTGAGCAGACTTTCAGATGCGTCGGTTGCAATGAGATATACAGACGTCCACCTTTACTAGGTAAATGCCTTGTTTGTGGCGGCAAGATAATATTCACAATCAGTGAAGGTTCGATTGTCAAATATCTCGAGCCGAGTCTTGAGCTTGCGCGCAAATACGGCGTACACGCTTTCTTGAAGCAAAGTCTCGATCTTCTTGTACGGCGCGTTGAAGGAGTATTCGGCAAGGATAAAGAGAAGCAGTCTGGATTAGGGAAATGGTTTTAGCTATAGAATTTGATTTATAGTTACAAATAATTTAGAATGTATCTATTCGAAGTATTCTACTCTGATTTTCTTTTCTTTAGAATCAGGTGATTTTGAATTTATGAACTTATAGTTTGAAACGCTATTCGCTTTAGCCCAAGCATTGGCTGAATCTTCAGATTTGAAAGTCTTAGGTCTAGATAATCTATTCCTGCCGTTATGCTTCAATATTGGTTTAAAGTGTGCGATGCTCATTTCACTCTTAAGATAAGCAAGGGGTTTATAAACGTTTTGGTAAATGATATGTGATTCATCAAAAGATATTTAAAGTATATTTTAAACTCATAGCCGTTATGTACGTACCAAACGAGCTTGAGAAAGAAGTGCTGAATTTCTGGCAGACTCATGATATATTCAACAAGCTTAGGAATAGGAACAAAGGCAAAAAAAAGTATAGCTTCATAGATGGACCTATAACTGCCAATAATCCTATGGGTGTTCATCACGCTTGGGGACGTACTTACAAGGATGTATATCAAAGATTTAAGGCATTACAAGGTTTTGATCAGCGTTATCAGAACGGATTTGATTGTCAAGGTCTCTGGGTTGAAGTTGAAGTTGAGAAGGATCTTGGGTTTGATAGCAAGAAGGATATTGAGAATTTCGGTCTTGATAAATTCTCAGAAGCTTGCAAAGAACGTATCGAAAAGTATTCTGGTATTCAGGCAAGTCAGTCAATCAGGCTTGGTCAATGGATGGATTGGGACAATTCCTATTATACTCATACTGATAATAATATAGAGCATATTTGGCATTTCTTGAAGAAGTGCTTGGATAATAAATGGCTTTACAAAGGGCATAGAGTCATGCCTTGGTGCATAAGGTGCGGAACTTCTTTGTCTCAGCATGAGCTTGTGGACAGCTATAAGGACATGGAGCATACTTCTGTCTTTTTGCAGTTCAAGCTCAAGCATAAGAAAGATGATGAGTATTTGCTTGTTTGGACAACTACGCCATGGACTTTGAGTTCGAACGTTGCCTGTGCGGTTAATCCTGACCTTTCTTATGTAGAAGTAAGCAAGCAAGGAAAGATATACTACTTATCTGAAAAAACGCTCCCTAAACTTGGTGGAGAATATATTGTTCTTGATCATCATTCAGGCAAAGATTTGTTGGGTTGGGAATACGAATCACCTTACCCAGAGATACCTGCACAGAAAAAAGTCGTTCACAAAGTTGTTCCTTGGGGAGTTGTCGGTGAAGACGAAGGAACTGGTATCGTTCATATCGCGCCAGGGTGCGGAGCTGAAGATAATCAACTTGGTAAGGAACTGAAACTTGACACAATCGCTCCAATCGATGAAGCTGGCAATTATTTGGAAGGTTTCGGCTGGCAGACTGGCAAGAATATCAAAGATATGCTTAATCCTATTCTTGATGACCTTAAGAAAAAAGGCATCTTATACAAACAAGATCAATACAAGCACAGATATCCAGTTTGCTGGAGATGTGGTGATGAACTTGCGTTTAGGCTTGTTGATGAATGGTTCATAGCAAGCGAAGAATTACGCCCTCGCTTGATAAAGGCGGCGAAGGAAGTTGAGTGGGTTCCAGATTATGGCGGAAAACTCATGGAAGATTGGCTCAATAATATGGGCGATTGGTGCATCTCGCGTAAAAGGTTCTGGGGATTGCCGTTGCCTATCTGGAGATGCAAGAACGGACATGAGCATTTCATAGAATCTAAAAAAGAGTTAGAGGAAAAAGCAGTTTCCGGACTTCCGTTACAAGAATTGCACAGACCATGGATTGATGCTGTCAAAATCAAATGTGATAAATGCAAAGAGTTAATGACAAGAATACCTGATGTAGGCGATTGCTGGCTTGATGCCGGAATTGTTCCGTTCTCTACACTTAATTATCTGAATGACCGCGAGTATTGGGAACAATGGTACCCTGCTGAACTTGTTATAGAAATGAGAGAGCAGATCAGGTTGTGGTTCTATTCATTATTGTTCATGAGCGTAACATTGCAAGATAAGGCGCCATATAAACGTGTTTTCGCATATGAAAAAGTACATGATGAAACCGGACGTCCAATGCATAAAAGTTGGGGCAACGCTATCTGGTTTGATGAAGCTGTCGAGAAGATGGGCGCAGATGTCATGAGATGGATGTATATGTCACATAGACCACATCAGAATCTTAACTTTGGTTACAAAGGCGCAAACGATACCAAACAATTGCTTTCAACAGTTTTCAATATCCGTGAATATCTTAAAGATTATATTGTGAATAATGATTTCAAAGGAATAAATCTGACTGAGCCTGAAGATAGATGGATTATGTCCAGATTGAATAATCTGAAAAAGAAAATTACTTTAAATCTTGAAGAACTTAAACCAAATGTTGCTACTAATCTGATTGAAGAGTTCTTCCTTGAAGATCTTTCACGTACTTATATTCAATTCATTCGCGATAGGATAAACGAAAAGAAAAACAAGGAAGTCGTTTACATACTATACAATTGCTTGTTCGAAGTATTGAAACTCATGTCGCCAATCGCGCCGTTCATGACTGAGAAAATATACCAAGAGTCGTTTAGACTATATGAAAATAAAGAGTCCATACATTTATTCTTCTGGCCTGCATTCGATCAGGCAGCAATCGATGAGAAACTAGAGACTGAGATGGACATTGTCAAGAATGCAATACAAGCAATACTTGGCGCTAGAGAGAAAGCACAACTCGGCATAAGATGGCCAATAAAAGAAGTTGTTGTCGAATGCGATGAGAATGCTGGAGTCGCTATCAAATCGCTCCAGAAAATGATCAAGAGCCAGACTAATATCAAGATATTGCAGATTAATTCAAATATTCCTGAAATGAAAATTGAGATACTTCCTAATCATAAAATGCTCGGTCCGAAATTCGGTAATATGACTCCTAAAATAATAGGGTATTTAGCGGAAAGCAATTGCGATAAGATATTAGCTGAGATGAAAAAAATAGGCAAACATGATGTCAAGATTGGAAAAGATACTTTTGAATTGAGAGAGGAAGATGTTGTCATCAAGAAGGAAGTTCCTGAACCATATATAATTGGCGAGTTCAAGTATGGTCATGTGTATTTGAATACTGAACGTGATGCTGAGCTTGATGAAGAAGGTTATGTTCGTGAATTGACTAGGCGTATCCAGACCGGACGTAAGAATGCGGAGCTTGTTAAAGCGGATAGAATCAAACTTTATATTAAAACAGAAATGGCTGATGATCTTGAAAAATGGAAAGAGCATATCCTTAACAAAGTTGGCGCTGAAGTTCTTGAGATAAGCAAAGAGGATTCTGCTGGTGCTTTCGATCACAGTTTTGAAGAGAAGATCAAAGACAGAGAGTTCTATGTCAGATTGAGCAAAGTTTAAGGTTTTTCTTTAAGTCTGCAACAGACAAATTTTGTACTTCTTTTTGTGATGAGTGACATTCCCAGGGACTGGGCACCTTGTCACTGAGATGATTTGGCTATAAAATTTGTAATGGTTGCAAACTTTTGCTCAAAAGATAATCTTTATATATTCTCTAATCTTTAGTTTTGGTTGATAGATATGGATATAGCAACGCAAATTGATGTGATATTGAAACTGATTCTTGCAGGTTTCTTAGGATTCGTAATAGCCTGGGACAGAAAGCAGTACGGCAAAGGCGCAGGAATGCGTACTTACGGATTAATCTCAATGGGTTCATGTTTGTTCACAATAACTTCAATTTATTTCATGGGGACTGCGGATCCTAGCAGGATTGCAGCTAACATAGTAACCGGTATAGGTTTTATTGGCGCGGGAATCATCTGGCAGAAAAAAGATGCTATTGTTGGAGTAACTACTGCGGCAGGTCTTTGGGTTGCTGCGGCAATCGGGATAGCTGTGGCAATTGATATGTGGGTTACTGCAGTTGCTGCGAGTTTGATAGTTATGGGGATATTCGCAACAAGAAGAATAGTTCCTTGGGCATAATTAAAATCATATTATTATTTTAATATATAATATATATCAAAAGGAAAGGTTTAAGAATTAGAACTACCTAAAAATAGTCACTGAGGTGTATATATGGCATTATTCAGCTGGGGAAAGAAGAAAGAGGAATTAGCTAGTTCTTTACCTGAATCTTTACCTCCTCCGCCACAAATAGATACTGCGGAACTTCCGCCTTTAATGAAGGAAAGAGTATCACAGAAGGTTAGATTTCCAAGTTTGCCAGATCAAAATCCTATCAGAACTCAAAGGTATGAGAAAAAAGCTTATGCGCAAGAGAAAGAATTTGTTGAGCAACGCGAATCTTTGCAAGTGCTTCAACCATTGTTCATCAAAGGCATATTGTACAAAGAAATGATATTTGACCTTGATGAGACTAAAGCGCAATTGAAAAAAGCAGGTTTGTTCACTACTCGTGTAGATGAGTTGACGCAGCTGCGTGAAGAGTCTTTTGAAGAGCTGAAACAGCTTATTGAGACTATGCAGCGCAAGTTAATATTCATGGATAAGACATTATTCAAATAGGTGATATGAATGGAAGAATCAATGCAAGTCTTTGTCAAAATCGATCAATACAAAGAAGTCCTAGAAATCATGAACATGATTAAGAATAAGATGGCTGAGACAAAAGAAGTCTTGAGCACAATAAATCGTTTGAAGAATGAAGAAGATTCCGAACTTGAGCTATGGAATTCAAGCGTAGAAGAAGCTCAGAAAAGGTTGGATCATATCGATAAGATATTGTTCGCGCCTGAGAAATTATAAAAATCCTAATCTAAAATGGCAACTAAGAAAAAAGCAGTGAAGGCTGTGAAAAGGACAGTCAAGAGAAAAGCGCTTGTGGAAGATAAGCCAGAACTTCTCTATATGGGAATAAACAATCCTATTGAGATCAGAAGAACTGTTTTGGAATGTGCAAGGGATATGGTGCATTTCTTGCAGATGTTTGAGAAATTCAGACTTATTCGCGAAGAGAAGAAAGAAGCGATTAGAATCTTGAAAAAAGAGATGAAGGATTTGAGCACTCTTATGAATAAGTTGAAATTGATTATGCCTAAAGCTTCGGTAAGAACAGAAGTGCATAAAGAAGAAGTTGTCAAGGAAGCGAAAGAAGCAAGAGAAGGTAAGCCAAAAGCATTTGAAATGCCTAAGCAAGAGATGCCTGATTTGACTGTTGACGATATTGACGCTTTGGAATCTGAGCTCAAAGAGATTGAAGAGAAGTTGAATTTCTTATAGAGTTTCTAAAGTCTGCAACAAACAAATTTTCTATTTTCTATTGTGGTTATAGCCATTCCCGGCATTAGAAGTCCTATGGACTTCTATGCACAGAAGTGCTTATAGCACTTCCGCTGGACTGGGTACCTTGGCTATTCTATGATTTAGCGATAAAATTTGTGAAGGTTGCAGACTTAATTATATACTAATTTTCGTTAGCTTTTTATATTACATCCTAGTTATCGTGCTTAGCTCCGAACACATATCGTATATATGCGGCGTTGCCGGAGTGGCCAAACGGGACAGTTGTTTGGTGTAATAGGCATTGAACAGTCCATACTCAAGTTTCGAGCGAAAAGGTCCACAAGATCTATGAATCGCTCAATGTGCCATCTGTTGGCTTAGTGCCTACGCAGGTTCGAACCCTGCATGCCGCATTTTTTCATTTCTTTCGTATTTTTCATTTTTCTTACTCATTTACGTTTTATACAATACATTTAAAAAAGAAAGTTCATTATTTATATACTAGAATAGACAAATTCCGGTTATAATTGAATAACAATGGCAACCAATAAAACCAATACCCCGAACAGCGAAATGACTGAAATCATGTATAGTTATAATGCTGAAACTAATCAGCTTGAACAAGAGAACAGAATACTTCGCGAAACAGTTACTCAACTTAAGAACGAGCTGGATAAATTCAGGGCAGTGCCTCTCATGGTCTGCGAGATCAAAGAGATACAAGGGGAGAATGCCATAATCAAGATACCTAACGGAAATCAATTCTTTGTGAATATAGCTAATAATTGCGAAAAGTTGAGCGCAGGAGACAATGTACTTGTAGAACAGCGCAATCTTACGGTTCTTAAAAAAATTGATAATAACAAAAGGTTCAATGTAGAGAAGTATGTAATCATGGAAAAACCTACCACACAATGGTCCGAAGTAGGTGGTCTTGAACCTCAAATAAGGGATATCAAAGAAGTGATTGAACTCCCATTGCTTAAACCAGAATTATTCAAGAAAGTAGGCATAACTCCACCGAAAGGAGTCTTATTGCATGGTCCGCCAGGCACTGGCAAGACTTTGTTGGCTAAAGCTGTTGCGGCAAGTACAAATTCAACATTCATTGAAATCGTAGGTTCTGAATTAGTCCAGAAGTTTATTGGTGAAGGCGCAAAGCTTGTGAAAGAGATATTCCAGCTTGCGAGAGAAAAAGCGCCGACAATCATATTCATTGATGAAATAGATGCATTAGCTGCAACAAGAGTTGAACTCGGCACTTCCGGAGAACGTGAAGTGCAAAGGACATTCATGCAATTCTTGGCTGAATTTGATGGGTTCAAGAATCTGGGCAATGTCAAAGTAATCGGATGCACAAACAGAATGGATATTCTTGATCCGGCGATATTGCGTCCAGGCAGATTTGACAGGTTGATTGAAGTTCCTAATCCAAACGAGAAAGGAATATTCGAAATATTGAAAATACACACCAAAAATATGAAACTCAATAAGGGCATTGAATTGTCTGAGATTGCTGCACTTATGAACGGATTTTCAGGCGCTGAAGTCAAAGCAGTTTGCACTGAGGCCGGTTATTTCACTATAAGGAGTAATCGTTTCATCATATCAAAGGAAGATTTCACAGAAGCTATCAAAAAAGTCAAAACCGCTGAAGAAGACGGCAATTTCTTAAAAGCATACGGCTAGTTCTATTCTTAAAAATGAATGATAAATTTTATACACGGGCTAAAGAACAAGGATTCAGAGCTAGGTCTGTATTCAAATTAAAGGATATAATCCAAAAGTATAATTTTGTCAAACGCGGCGATAGGGTTCTGGACTTAGGAGCGTCTCCGGGTTCATGGATGCAATATCTTTCGAAGTTTTGCAGTTATGTGCTTGGTGTGGATGTTTCTAACGTTCAACCAGTGCCTGGCGCGGTATTTCTTCAGAAAAGTGTATTGGATGAGGATATAATCGATATAATCAAAGAATACAAGCCTCAATTTGATGTTGTTGTCTCTGATATGGCTCCGAAAACTTGCGGAAAAATTGAGATAGATCAAGTAAGGAGTTATGAATTATGCCAGCGCGCATTCGTTATAGCTTCTGAAGTATTGAAACCGAACGGGAATTTTATGTGCAAAATATTTCAAAGCGCTGATTCAAACGATCTTTTACGTGAACTTCGCGAATATTTTAATCTCGTGAAGATAGTTAAGCCTTTGGCATCCAAGAAAGAGAGCAAGGAAATATATTTCGTCTGTATTGGGCTCAAAGCTTAGATGATATACGTTGCGATTTTATGCGTTGCGATTTAGCTATTGCAGTTCAGATATTCTTTTAAATTTATGATTCAGTGTTTTTGTCATGGGTGATATAAGTTCTTTAGTTGTAATTTCAGGTCCGTCTAAGGCCGGAAAAACTACACTCGTTGAACTACTTTGCAAAGAGGAAAGTAGACTGCAAAGAGTTGTCACTGCAACTACTCGCGATCCTAGGCTGAAGGAAGATGGCGTTACGCATGAAAAGGATGGCAAAGATTATTATTTTGTTAATGCTAATTATTTCAACCGCAATGGGATAATCCTAGAGAAAGCTTGTGTCCATGGTAATTGGTATGGCACTCCGAAGAAATCGGTAGATCAGCTTCTACGTGATGGTAAAGTGCCTTTATGGATATTGGATGTGCAAGGCGCTGAGGCAATATCTACTAGATTTGGGCAGGCATATCATTATGAGCAGCAAAAAGTCAAGCATCTCGCTAAAATAACTTATATTTTCCTATTGCCGACATATTCTGAAGTTGTTCAGCGTTTGGAACGAAATCATGATAAAAATAAGGATAAAAGGTTGAAGAGCGCGGAGATGGAAATTGGGTATTTGCAAGGCGATGTCTATAATTATCTTCTTTATACTTCGAATCCTATTGAGCAGAACCTGCGCGAATTGAGAGCGATAATATTCGATGAGAAGTCTGAGGTTGCAAAAGCGTGCAGATTAACAGATCGCAAAAAAGAAGAGTCTCTGCTCGAGAATTGGTTGAAGACTTAGCTTGTTTCTGATTTAGTTAAAGTATCTTAAAATCTACGCAAATTCTGTATACTCTCGGTGCATGCTGTCCGCATCTTACTGTTTCTAATATTTTATACTTTAATTTCATCTCTTTGCATGCTTTATCGATCTTTTCATAGGCTAAATCAAATTCAGTCTCTTTAAGGAAATCATAGAAGTGGATGATTGTGCCTTTTTTTGAAACGCTTAATGCTTCTTTCAGGAACTCGTCTGCGGTTTTCGGAAGCGGCATCAATATCCTATCGAATTTCTCGCTAAGTTTCGGAATTTCTTTCTTTACGTCACCATTGATGAGCATTACGTTTTTTACCTTATTCAGTTTTATATTTTCGAGACCTAATTTGTGCGCGTCTGGATTTATTTCAATGCCAATAATTTTCGCAGCCTCTGTATTCTTTGCGAGCACTATTGGATATGGCGCACAGCCTGAGAACATGACTAGGATATTTTCGCCAGGTTTAACAAGTTCGGCGATTCTTTTTCTTTCTGTTGAGAGTCTGATTGAAAAATATGTTTTATCAACATTGACTTTTATCCTTGCGTTATTCTCTTTGTGTATCGCGAACTTTGTTTTTTTTCCAGCGATATGCTCAGTCTCTTGCAGTCTGAATTCTCCCGAATGTATCCCTTTCTTTTTTACGACAGTTGTCACATTCTTGTTGAGTTTCATCAATTCTTCAGCGATTATCTGCTCTTTCGGTTCGAGCTCTTTCTCGATCTCTAGGATTGCAATGTTGCCTACAATATCATAGGCTGATTTCAATAGTTTAAGTTCATCTTTTGTGAGATAATATTGAAGCGCATCTCTCAAGTTAGTTTCCCTTATCTCTTTTTCGCGCATTTCTTTTTCTATTATTTCTGCGCCTTTGATTTTTTTTGATTTCGCGATTGGGAAATAGAAAAATTCCTTGTCCTTATCTGGTAAATGGCTCGGATCGAGCAATTTCTGCGCAATGAGCAATCTCTTAAATTTCTCAGTCTCCTTTAGCGGTACTTTCAAAACTTTCATAGCATATAGAAATATGGACTTCGATTTAATAAGATTGCGGTAGACATTATACTAAGTAGAATAATCAGAAGAATTTGCCGAGGCCTTGCTGCGGGCTTGATTTTAGCTTATCGAGCTTGCTATTTACATTATCTTCATTGAAACCATGCCTTCCACATAATAATGCTTTGACTCTTTTAGCATCCGGCGCTTTCCAGTTGAGCTTATAGTCTTTTGTGACTGGCATGTTCTTGATAGTATCGAATACTTCCTGCCAGGTATATTCGAAATGTTCGCTCCATTTGGCTGCTTCGAAAAGTTTATTGAAATCTTTATGTTCTTTCACTAATTTGAGGGCTTTCATCGGGCCGATGCCTTTAATGCCGCCGTGATTGAAGTCTGTGCCAACCAACATCGCCAATGCAATCAGCTGGTCTTGATTGATGTCAAGTTCTTTAAGTGCTTCATTTAACTCGATCATTTCTGGTTTTGCGCTTGCATAAGCTGATTTTCCTGCAATCTTCTTTTTTTGGCTAATAGATAGATTTTTGATTAGTCTTGGTGTTCCGAATAACAATGCGTCTGCATCGTTTGTGCTCAATGCATAGGCGTCTTTATTTTTTACTACAAATGCTGCCTGCGCTTCGCCTTCTGACGGCGCTTGGATTATCGGGATGCCTAACGCATCGATAAGCTCTTTTGCTTCTGCGATCATTTCTGGCGTGAGCCTTGATGTACGCGCTGCATATTTTTTCATGAGTTCTATGTCTTCGCGTTCTTTAGCGATTTCATATTCTTCTTTCGCTTTGATTTTGATATCCTTTCTTCTGAGAAGCTCTTGCTCTTTCAGTTTCGGCGGTTTGCCGTCAAAGCAGAATATGAGTTTTAGGCCTTGTTCCATATAATTCGTTGATCTTGAGAATAATCCAACAAGATGGCTTGTGACTTCGCCGTGAGCATCAGTCAATAATGAGCCGTCCGCTTGCCTGATTGTCGCCATAAATTGGTACATGTATAACGATGCGTCTATCACTATTGTTTTATTTTTTAATTCAGCGATAGAAATCTCTTTTTTCGGCATTAAATCGAATATCTTAGTGCCCATCGTTGCCTCACTTCAAACTTATGAATTTGACTAAATTTGGTTGAGAATCAAGCATGTCTTTCGCTTTCTTATTTATATTTCCTGTTGCGATAAATAACGCAGGCAATCCTTTTTGTTGAGCGCTGATCATTGCAGCGTATAAGTCATTTTCAGTTGCTAATGGTTTTTTCTTCACTTTGCAGAAATAGGATATTTCTCCGATTGGTGAAGGCAATTTGACTACCATATCCAGTTCTTTATCTTTTGAGATTATAGTGAAATCTGAGATGATTATTCCTTTCGCTTCAAAATTTGACCTTACTTTATTCAAGAGTACGTCCGTTATGCTCGGTTTTGATATTTCTTTAGTTATTGGTTCTTCAATCTGTTCTTTAACCGCTTCTTTTATAGTTTCTTTCATTTCAGTTTTGATAACTTTTTGTTCTGGTTTGATTTCCGCTTTAATTTGCTTTATTTCCGTTTTTATCTCTACTTTTTGTTCTTGGCCTAATTCTTGCTGCATAATATTCTCAAGTTTTAGTTTTGCTTTTCTTTTGATTGCTTTTTTCTCTGGTTGAGAATGAAATTCAGTTAAAGCCTTTTCCTGAACAACCACTAAGTTCGGTTGTTCAACTACTTTTGGCTCCTCTTTTAGTTTTGGCGTTTGTTTGACTGTTTCCCTGATGAGCGTAATGTCTTCTTTGGATTTTTCTTGTAAAGGTTCTTTGATTTGCGCAGGCAGTTCTATCTTTTTTTGCCTTACACGTTTGACTTTTTGAAGTTCTTGATTTTTTTCGACGCTCTCTTCTTTTTTTAGTTCTGGCACCGGCACGGAAATAGTCTGTTGGGGCGCGATTACTTGTGCAACAGGAGTTTCTATCTGTGGTTTTGCCAGTTCCATTTTGTCCATGACTTTTTGCCTGATTATCTGCTCTGCGGCATCATTCGGCAATAAGTACCATTTCCAATAAAGTTCGATGCTTGCAGAAGTATTCACTTTAACTGGCACTGCAAAGTCTGGTGAATTCCTGAGCGCGACCCTTGTTACTGGATCGAGAAGATTGTCATCAAGCACTTGATTGACTTTTAGTTTTTCCACAGCCACTTGTTCTGGTTGTTCAAGATATTTCATATAATATTCTATCTTAGCTTCTTGACCTTGGACATAATAAACTGGAGAAGAACCTATTTTGACGTTTGACACCAATGCTTTTTTGTTAGAAACTAGTTCTGCGAGATATGCTCCTGCAAAAAGAAGGCTGAGTTTAGCGTCTCTTGCGATATGAGTAGGCAGAACAGGACCTTTCATTTTAACTATCTTTAGAATGTCATCTGATGTTATCATCGCAAAAAACATGGCAAACTAATTATTTAAGCATTTCTATACACTAATATTAAGTTAAAAATAGATATAAAAAGAATATATAGGGAATATTGCGTTTATGGCCTAATCCATCTTATTTCGTAATAAGTAACATCGCCTTCTGCGTCAACTATGCCTATCAAAAGACGTTTCTTTGTAGAATGCGCTACTCTGTTTTTAGCTGAGAATTCGTGCCAGGTCAATCCTGAACCTTCATGAACCGGATATACTATCCATTTAGCGTGATCATCGCCAGGTTTGACGCCTCTGTCGTATACTCTAAATTCTGCGCCGAATTTCAATGCAGTTTTGATTATGTATCCTCTTTCTCTTATATCTTTGAAAACGCAGTACTTTATCCAGAAATTCGGTTCAAGTTTCTGAGCTTTCTTCATGAATTTGTCGCTATCCATGGCTTTGTTCTTGCCATCTAGAATCTCGAGCTTGCCTTTTTCTAATAAGTAGAATGCTTCAATCAATGAAAGCTGAACTTTGCTGTTAAGTATGGTGCCGTATCTTCCTTGGTTATAGAACTCTCTAGCTAGATCTGAATTCTCTGTTACAACCCTTTCTCCCATGAAAGTGGATTTAACTATTGCATCTGCCATGGATTATTGAAAGCCAGAATCTATTTATAAATGTAACTACTGCAAGCTATATTTAGTTAAGTTTATAAAAGAAATTCAATATCAACAGACGTATGGAAATCACATTCTTAGGCACATCATGCATGGTGCCGACAAAGGAAAGGAACGTATCAGGCATTTTCCTTAGTTATAATACTGAAGGCATTCTTTTCGATTGCGGTGAAGGTACTCAACGTCAGATGAATATCTGCGGAATCAAAAGAACGCGCGTAACCAAGATTTTGGTCAGCCATTGGCATGGGGATCATGTGTCAGGAATAGTTGGGCTTCTTCAAACGCTCGGTAATGAAGAGAATCTGCCGGAACTTGAAGTATATGGGCCAAAGGGAACTAGAGAATACATGAAGCATTTGATGAAATCATGTCAGTTTGATGTTCAAGTTAAATTGAAAATTGTCGAGCTCATGCCTAAGGGCGTTGAAACTTTTTTTGAAAATGAAGAATTTGAATTGCAGTGCGCTCAACTGGATCACAATGCAACCTGTATTGGATTCTCTTTTGTTGAAAAAGATAGAAGGAAGATCAATGTCGCGTATCTGAAATCTATTAAAGTGCCGACTGGAGCTCATTTAAGGCAACTGCAAGCAGGAAAGTCAATAACATTCAAAGGAATAAAAGTACATCTTGAGAAAGCAACTACGCTTGTCAAAGGTAAGAAGATCACTTATGTCGCAGACACTGCGCCGTGCGCTAATGCCGTGAAACTCGCAAAAGATGCGGATTTGCTCATATCTGAATCAGTATATACAAGCGAATTGGAAGAAAAAAGCGAGCAAAGGAAGCATATGACTTCAAAGGATGCTGCACAGATGGCAGATAAAGCCGGCGCGAAGAAATTGATATTGACACATTTTTCACAGAGATACAAAAATACTATTGCTTTGCAAGAAGATGCGCAGAATTATTTTGATAATGTGGTCTGCGCAGAAGATTTCATGAAGATTAATCTTTAATTAGTGTAACTAATTGAATTCTCTTAGGTTTATCTTCTAAAAAAACTGAACAGACTTTTTTTGTTTTCGACGACTTCTTTTTTTGTAAGTTCATCCGGCCTCTCTTTTTGCCACTTAATCTTGGAATGGAGATTGTTATTCAATTCATGATCAAGTTCGTTCATATAACTGCTCAATTCGTTTGTTTTTTGCTCGATTTCTTTATGAATTTTGTGGACCGCTCTTTTTCTAGTGAAAGCAGTTGTTTGTTCAGGCAATGCGATTGACATAGATGAATTAGCTAATGGGTTTGTTGAAGGACGCGCGGATTGCAGATTGATATCTTCATGGAGATTGCCTTGGATTTGGCTCTCTAATCTTTGCGCGAGCATTACTAAACGATCCATTTCAGATGGTTCTTCTTTTCTTGCTCTTTTCCAAGATTTCGGAGCCGTCTCCTCTGGTTCTGTTTCAATCATCTCTTCCATCTCCGGCTCAGCAAGCACTTCATTATTGATCTTTATGCTTGACAATAGCTTGAAAGGCGCTGAAATAATCTCTGATAAAAATATAGCAACAGAGCTGCATAGGGTTGTTGCGAGGTTGGCAGCTCTGCTGCTAATAAATAAAAAGCCAGCCGATACAAACCCAACAAGTTCGCGAAGACTGCTTTTTATTTGGTGGAAAACCCCTCTACTCAAGGTTGAGGTAGGAGTGTTAATGTGTATTGTCACTTTGTAAGTGAATATTTTATATCCAGTATATGCTAGGAATATTATAACATTTTCAATACCTGATTTTATCACAATGATTCCTGAATATAGCACTGATAACATTTCTTTGAATGCATGAACTTCAATCTCTTTCTTCAATTGAATTTTTGCTTCGACTTTGAGAGTCTTTTTGGCTGCTTTTTTCTCAAAAGATAATTTTGATACCCCCAACTTAAGCGATACCAAAAAGAGATTCATCAAAGTCTTGACTAACTGAATGAGTTTGACATCATTTCCGCTGTATCTGAGATATGCGAACAATATCACTATCTTTATCAGAAGCAAGAATGGCAGATATTGCGAGGAGGTGTTGACTGATTCAATCGCTGATTCAATATATGGGGCTGAGAAATAACTCATCCCTGCCAATGTGGAATCCACCATTCTTTCTGCATCTGATGTATACGCCAAAATCGCTGATTTTACCTCTCGGGGATGCGTGTCTATGCCAAGCGCCGCGAATCCCGTGATAGGATTGTAATATTTCAGGAGTATTATCCCTAGTGAGATGATGAATATGACAAACGCCACAAGCAAGGTCTTGTAATCTTCATTTTTTAGATTTTCATTTACCATTTTCTGACCTCCTATAAACTGTTGAGATTGTGGTTTCACTTCTGTTCAATGTTGAAGCAATTTTATGATTCTGCCAGCTTTGATTTTTTAAGAAAAGCACTATTGATTCAAGCAGTGAACTTTTTTCTTTGAATATTGAAATTGGAAGTGGCATTATTGAATGTGGGATTTCAAATCTGATTTTCATCCTAGATTTTGACTGTTCATAGGCAGACCATGTGCTTCTTGGATCTTTGTTTAGAGAATCAGAAATCTCTTTGTTGGACATATCCAAATTTTCTTTCATGAATTTCACTAACGCTTGTTGTACACTTAAGGAGCGATCAGCAAAAATTTCCAATGGGACAAAATTCTTCTCTGCATGAATCAGAATAGAAATTATATCTTGTGAATTTACATTGAATTCAGACTTGAGATTATCAAGAAGGCGTAAAATTGATTTATTTTTCTCTGATTTAATCAAATCTGTCATACTAATATCTATTTTGGTAGAACTTATTTATATATTTTTCTATTAAACTTAGTATTTTATTGATTTTAATTGGATTATTTATTATTTTAATCTATTTCTGTAGCTATTTAAAACTTATCTGTTGAATTTTATTGCATCTAAATCTATTTATGTAGTAAATTTATCTATTAAAACTCATTAGGTAACGGATTAAATTAAAAATTAAAAGAAAAAGTAGCGACTTAAGCCGGAGCTTTTTCGTCGACTTCTACTTTAGGTAATGGAATTGGTGTTGGTAAGTTCAAATCCCTGCTTAAGATGATTGCTTGGATATTGCATTTGCTAAGCGCGGTCTGAAGCACTTGCATAGTCATCTCTTTGCTCAATTTTTTGCTTTTGTCCCAATCTTTGACGATGTCTTTTACTTTAGCATCCTGCTCTAGCAATAGAACTTCTCCTTCTAGATCGAGATTCGCCAATTTTTCCTTAGCTTCATTTGAATATACAACGCCATACTCAAAAGCTACTTTAAGGCCTGATTGTTTAGCACTGCCTAATGAAAGGTCTTTATTCTCTACTCCTTTGATAGAGATGTTGTTATTAATGCTAATTTTACCTTGCAAAGGTTTTGCTCTTTCAACGTTAATCTTATTGAAGTTAAATCCTACAACTGTCATGATATCACCGCACTAAAAAATCCAAAACTACTATTTAAAGATTTATGTGATAATGATACATATAATGAGAGTAAGTCATGAGGGTATATCCAGAATGCTCATTTTCACAAGAACTGCATAGCAGTTCTGTGCACAGGAGCACAAATGCTCCTTGTGCATTCGCCAATGTCACTTCACATCTACTTTTTAAATTATATTTGCAGAATAAATTCTGCCGATTATGACTAAGTAGAGTATGTTCAGTATAGACATTGGTTCCATTCTGGATACACCTAAGTCATAATATAGATTTATATATTATTGAAACTATTAACTTTTGATGATACAATTATATCTGATACTTGCGCTTGCTTCTTTCCTAGGATTTATTTTCGGTATAATCTTAGCGAAGATTGCGCCCGAAGAATTGGATGATAATGCACCATGGTCTATTCGGATCCAGGATTTTTTATTTTTGGTCATGGTGGTATTGCTCGGTTATTATAATCTAGAAAATTATGCGGCGATTGTGCTTTTAGTTATGTTGCCATTATATTGGCTCAAAGACCAGAATTCTAAACTATTGGAGTATGCAATGCTTGGCGTGTTGTTTGGAATCGCATACTTTACTCAAGCATTCAATATTTTCGTCACTTTATTATTTGTATATACTATCGCTTCAGGAAATCTTATGGCGCAGAGGCTGCATAAAATTTCTTTCAAAAGAATGTTTAAAGAAGTATCAATAAGGCTTATCTTTTTTTTAATCGGCGCTCTTCTACCATTTTACCTCACGTATTTTTAGATAGAATCCGATATGGTTCGCAATTATTTTAATTATTAAAGTCAATGCTATGATAAGGCCTACTTGAGCCAATGAGTAATCCATAATCCAGCTAGTGAAAAGCATAGCACCAATCACTGCATCCAGTTGATCTGCAAGATACATAGGAGTTCCAGCTGGAATGTTCATTCTTCTTTTGAAGAAAGATTTAACTAAATCTCCGAAAATTGCGCCTGATGATAACAGAAAACCAAATAATAAATTATATTCGCTGTAAATTATCATGCTGTCTATATTGATAACTTGTTGAAAATAGAAAGTAATTGTGCCTACTAGAAGGCTAGCGATGATTCCGCGGATGGTTTTGTGCGGGCCGAGGATTTCTTTACCCCGTAATCTGCGCCCTTTATCCAATGGTTTGTCTAATGATAGCAATTTATTTTTGAAGAATACCGGCGCCATGTCTGCAAAGTACACTGGCAGCAGAAAATAAAGCAATTTCAAAATTGAGATTAGCATAGTCTAAGACAATGTGTCCATCTTTAATAAATTTTGCCAAAAATCGGCGGTATGAAGTTATGTACTTATTTACGAAACGTTTATAAAGCTAATTTAGATTTCATAACGCAAATGTCCCAGTAGCTTAGCGGTGGAGCGTGTGGCTGTTAACCACAAGGTCGTCAGTTCGAATCTGGCCTGGGACGCTCGTTTTACTACGATATGGACCCGTAGCTTAGCCTGGTGGAGCACACGACTGATAATCGTGCGGTCCGGAGTTCAAACATGCTCGCTGAGAGCTCGCAGCTTTCAACAGCTTTGAAAGTCTCCGCGGGTCCATTCCTTTTCTTAATTTGTTCATAACTTTTATATATTGCAGAATCGAATATCTTAATCATGGCAGTTTACGATACTGGGTATTTCCATACCTTGGACAGGGAATATGAATTATTCAATAATTTCAGCGGCGGGAAGAAGAGTGACAAGCAGCTTGCTGAGCCTTTACTAAGAGTGGATCAGATAGGAACGAGCGTTGCTGAAGGCAGAGAAGGTGGAGGCAGATTCAGGCAGACAGTCCTTGCTGCTATGAGCAAAGGTGTACGCGAAATTGAACTTTCTATGAGTCCAAGCAATGTGCAGTCTGGCCCATCAAGTTATTCTGAGCAAGAGAAGGAAGAGTTGCGTGAAATGGCTAGGCTCAATAGAGTGAGATTCACAAGCACGCATGTTTCGCCAACTTCTGTAGGTAATCTTTCCGGTCTTGGTCAACGTGGTTTTTCTGAGGAAGAAAGGCAGAGGCAGTTGAACGAGATAAAGCAAGCGATACATTTCGCAGCAGAAACTGCATTAGGCGGAGCTGTTGTAGTTCATACTGGCGAGTTTCCAAGAGATTTCTCTAAATATGAAAGTCAAGGATTTATGGAGTTCGCAGGCGATGGCGGTAAAAAAGAAAGAATACATCACTTTGTAGATAAAAGGACTGGCGAGATAATTCATACTGTAAAAGAAGACGCTGTCAATTATGAATTTGAATATCTCGGCAAGGATGGCAAATCTGTAAAAGATCCTAAGCAAGCACAAGTTGATAATTTTGATCACCCTATACTTTTCCGCGATGATAAAGGCAATTATAAGGCCTATGAACGGAATTGGGACGACTATAAATCCGCGGCCAAGGAATTGGAGAAAGAAGGTAAGAAAGTATTGGCTGAAGAATTGTTCTTCAAAGATACAATGAGGACTGCAAAGGAGAAGGCAGAGAGCCAAGCTAAAGATTTCGGAGCGAGATATGAAGAAGAGAAAATACATCAATCGAAGATTCTTAGAGATTATGATAATCTTTTGAAGATCCGTGATTTGAGTCCTGATAAAATGAAAGCCGAGGCTGAAGATAGAATACAAGAGGTTGTTGGGGAATCTAACATCACCAATGAACAAGCAGTCAAAAGGCTTGAATCCTTAAAAGAGAATGTGCAAAAGAAGATGGATTCATTGTATGAAGCGATGGTATCAACGAATAGAAAAGTAAAGGAATTAGAACGCGTTCAAGAAATGACTGTACCAATTAGTAGGTATGCGACTGTGAAGAGCGCAGAATCATTGGCATTATTAGGTATAGAAGCGATGAAAGAAACAGAATGGGCTAAAAAGAAGTTTGAAGGCAAAGAGAGAGTGCAAGAAATCTTTATCGCGCCTGAAAATATATTCCCTGAGATGGGTTATGGAAGCCATCCTGAAGAGTTAGCGCAGATGGTTATTGATTCTAGAAAAGAGATGACTAGGATACTTAAATCTCAAGGAGTTGATGGTAAAGAAGCCGAGAAACAAGCTGAATCGCATATCAAGGCAACTTTGGATACCGAACACGTAGGGATGTGGAAAAGGTTCTTTCAGAGAAAGCCCGGTGATAGTATTGAGGAATATGATAAAAAATTCAATTCTTGGTATGTTGATCAGATTGAGAAATTAGCTGAGAAAAAAGTATTGGGTCATATTCATCTTGCAGACGGGTTTGGTATGGGGCATGCAAATCTTCCGCCAGGGTCAGGTATATTGCCTATCAAAGATGCTGTGCAGAAACTTAAAGAGAAAGGGTTCGGCGGCACATTTGAATCTGAAGGGTATGGCGATCCTTTAAAACAGGAAACTGGCGCTTGGACTTATTTCGGCAGTCCTATTTATGCGATGGGCGGCAAAAATCAGCAATACTTCAATAAGATACATGAAAAATATTCAATGGTGCCAACTCCTTATAGAGAAGTGACTCCACCATATTATCCATCCGAGGATTGGAAAGTTTGGAGCGAAATACCTCTTGATTAAACATTTGATTAAGCATTAGTCAGATATAGGTTTGACCACAATAAACAATATAAACGGCGATTCTTTCTTTTTGATGGGGGTATCATGGGTAATTAATCATGGACAATAACGAGATACAGGAATATATAGGAAAAGGCTATCTTCATGCACGTGTGATTATCGAGATAATCGGCACGCCAAAAGAGCATGTAGAAAAGACTTTACACGATTATGTTGACGCCATCTGTAAAAGCGATTCTATTAAAGTCATCGAGAAAGAATTCGCATCAGCTGAGAAACAAGAGCAGGAGATGTGGAGCACTTTTGTAGAACTTGAATTCATGATAAAAGGGGTTTCTAAGTTAATTGGTTTCTGCTTTGATTATATGCCTGCATCAATCGAGATACTAGGACCAGAACATATTGTCTTTAGCCATAGACTCACTACCGAAATAGTCAATGATTTACAGGCAAAATTGCATAAGATGGATGCAATATTGAAGAATATCGATATGGAAAATAAATTCCTTAAGAAGAATATGCATTATACTGTATTGAATCTTATAGCTGTCGCATTGCATGGCAGGAAGCTTTCTGATGAAGAATTATCTAAAATAACAGGTATTCCACCAGAAGGTTTAAATCCTTTCTTAGATATATTAATAAATGAGAAAAAGATAAAAAAGGAAGATGCTAAGTATAGCTTAGCATTGTAATCATTTAATCATCATTTAGTAATATTTGATCAAAAATGGAACAGACTCTTAAGAAAAAAGTTGAAGCAATCATGTTTACAGTAGGCAGAAGAGTGTCTATTGATGAAATTAAGAAGCTATCTGGAGTTGAAGATGGCGAACTATTGAAAAGCGTGCTCAACGAAATAAAAGAAGTTTATGAAAAAAGCGATTCTTCTCTTAGATTAATTGAAGACTATGATTATTGGAAGATGAGCGTGAAAGAAGAATACGGCGACGTCGTCAATAGCATCGTTACTGAAACTGAGCTTTCTAAGAGCCTAATGGAGACATTAGCAGTCATTGCTTGGCAGCATCCGACATTGCAGGCAGATGTGGCAAGAATTAGAACCAATAAAGCTTACGAAGACTTAGGGCAGCTTGAGGAAATGGGTTTCATCACTCGTAGCAAGCATGGAAGGACTCGTAAAATCAATTTGACCGATAAATTTTTCCAGTATTTTGATTTGCCAGAACATAAGCAGCAGAAGCAAGTTTTGAAGCAATTGCTGCCAGATGAGCTTAAGGATAAGGTACAGAATACTGAAGATCAAATCACGGCTGGCGAGAATGCGATAGAACAAGAAAAAATCAAAAAAGAGTTTGAAAAGCAGAAACAAGAAACACTTAAGACAATGACTGATTCTGAGAAAGAGATACATCAAGCGGTTGAGGCTGTAAAAGAGCCTGAAAAATAGCTTTTCTAGAACCTATTTTTGCGGGTTGTCAGTATTCAAAAACGAGGGTTATAAGCCCTAAAAGGCTCGAATTTGGCACCCAAAGGTTTATAAATCTCAACTCTTTCTAAATGCAAGTCGAGGGGTAATTTTCTGACTGAAATGAGCGAAGAAATTAGCCATAAAAAGCAAGAAGAAAACAAGGGAAATATTGCTGAAAATAAGCACGAATTCTCAGGTCATGTAGTTCCAAGGCTAATCGAGCAAGAGATGAAAAAATCATATCTTGATTATGCTATGTCAGTTATTGTAAGCAGAGCGCTCCCTGATGTTAGGGATGGTCTGAAACCAGTTCACAGGAGAGTTCTTTTTGCAATGCATGAAATGGGCATGACTCATAACAAACCCTATAAAAAATCTGCAAGGATTGTTGGAGAGTGCCTCGGTAAGTATCATCCGCACGGAGATACTGCAGTCTATGACACAATGGTCAGACTTGCTCAGTCATGGTCGTTAAGATATCCTCTTGTTGACGGACAAGGCAATTTCGGTTCTGTCGACGGCGATAGTCCTGCAGCTATGAGGTATACTGAAGCAAGACTCAAACTTATCGCTGAAGAGATGCTCAATGATCTCAAGAAAGAGACTGTCGATTTCCAACCTAACTTTGATGGTTCATTGGAAGAGCCAACAGTATTGCCTGCAAAACTTCCTAATCTTTTAATTAACGGCACTTCGGGTATCGCTGTCGGAATGGCGACGAATATGGCGCCGCATAATCTTGTCGAAGTAGTTGACGGCATTGTGCACGTAATTGATAATCCTGAATCTACAATCTACGATTTGATGGGGCATATCAAAGGGCCCGATTTCCCGACTGGTGGTCAAGTAATCGGAGTTAATGGTATCAAACAAGCATATCTGACTGGAAAAGGCAAAGTGCTAATCCGCGCAAGATCGCATATAGAAGAGAAAAAAGGTAAAACACATATCATTGTCACAGAACTTCCTTATCAAGTCAATAAAAGCAATCTTCTCGAAGAGATGGCGAATATGGTCCGTGATAAAATCGTCACTGGAATTTCCGATCTAAAGGATGAATCTGATAGAGACGGAATGCGCATGGTCATCACTCTTAAGAAAGATGCAAGTCCTGATGTTGTTCTTAATCAATTGTACAAACATAGTAGGCTGCAAGTGACTTTCGGCATTAACGCTCTTGCTCTTGTTGGACAGGAACCTAGAACATTGAATCTTCTTGAGTTGGTTTATCACTTTATTGACCATAGAGCTGAAGTTGTCAAAAGAAGGACGATGTTCGATCTGAAAAAAGCAGAAGAACGCAAGCATATTTTGGAAGGTCTTGTAATCGCTTTAGATAATATTGATGCAGTAATCGAATTGATCAAGGCTGCTAAATCAACTGATGATGCCAAATTCGGTCTGTCTGCTAAATATAATCTTTCTGAGATACAGGCAACAGCTATTTTAGATATGAAATTGCAGAAGCTTACCAATATGGAGCAAGGTAAAATTAAACAAGAATTGAAGGATCTGCTTGTGCTTATTGAAGAATTGAAATCAATCCTTGCCTCAAAGCAAAAGATATTGATGATTATCAAGAACGAACTTCTTGAGATTAAACAGAAGTTCGGAGATGCGAGAAAGACTGAACTTCTTGGCGGGGATGAATTCGAAGATATTGAAACTGAAGATATGATAAAAGATGAAGATGTTGTTGTTACAGTCACGCATAACGGATATATCAAAAGACAATCTATGGATACTTATAAAACGCAGCATCGCGGCGGGAAGGGCATAATCAGCGTAGGAACAAATGAAGAAGATTTTGTCGAGCATCTTTTCATTGCTTCAACGCATTCGTATATGCTGTTCTTCACAGATCAAGGTCAGATGCATTGGCTGAAAGTCTATAAAGTGCCGGATGGTTCTAGAGTCGCTAAAGGCAAAGCTCTTGTCAATCTTATACAGCTTGATGAGAAAGAAAGAATCACTGCGATGATACCTATCAAAGATTTCATCGGCGAATCAAATTTAGTGATGGTCACCGAGCAGGGCGTTATTAAAAAATGCAAACTTGACCTTTTCAGCAATCCTAGGCAAGGCGGCGTTCGCGCTATCACTTTGGATGAAGGAGACGAACTCGTCAATGTTCTTCTTAGCTCTGGCGCTGACCATATTATGTTAGCTACAAGGAATGGGATGGCTGTCAAGTTCCATGAGAAAGATTCCAGAAGCATTGGTCGTACTGGCCGTGGCGTAAGGGGAATTAGATTAAGACCTAGCGATTATGTGATTGGCGCAATAATATGCAATGAAGGTGACTCAATATTAACAGTTTGCGAGAAAGGTTATGGTAAGAGGACATTGGTCTCTGAATACAGAGTCACAAGAAGGGGCGGTGTCGGTGTAACCAACATCAAATGCACTGACAAGAATGGTAAAGTAATCGCGGTTAAGGCGGTTAAGGATGATAATGAAATTATGCTCATCTCTCAAAAGGGGATCATGATAAGGATAGACGCTAAGAATATCGCGGATATCGGCAGGAGCACTCAAGGTGTAAGGTTGATGAAATTGCACGAAGGCGATAAAGTTATGGCAATAGCCAAGATTGTTTCTGGCGCTTTGGATAGCGAAAATATAGAAAATAATATGAATACAGAAGTCTCTGATAATGTAGGAAAACCTCAATGAGTGGTTTCCGAAAAGAGGCACAATGAGAGTAATTTCGATCTGCTACCCCGGCATTGAAGATATATGCGCGACTGAAATAAGAGAACTTTGTTCTGTTGATTCTGAGATGCATGAAAGCGCAGTGATATTTGATGCGCCTGAGAAAAGGATAATCAATTATTGCTATTTTGCGCAGACGCCTAGCAAGGTACTTGGTTTTCTAGGTTATTATCAGTTTGATTCACTGAAGAATTTGCTTGATTTTGTTCATAAGATAGATTTGCATGGTTGGGTTACTAAAGAAACTTCGTTTAAAGTCGTTTGCACCAGGTTAGGTGAGCATGATTTCAATAGCGAAAAAGTAGTTCAAGGCGTTGGCGGGATTTTCTTTGAGAATTCTGGATTGAAAGTTAATCTGAAGAATCCTGATTTAATTATTTATGTTTATATTTTCAATAATACTTGTTATATGGGAATAGATTTGACTGGGTTGGATCACGGCAAACGTGATTACAAAACGTTCTCTCCGCCTGAGACAATAAATGCGCCAATTGGATATGCATTGCTTAGAGTCGCGAATTATGACAAACGTGATTATCTCATGAATTTCAATTGCGAGTCTGGGGCAATTGCGATAGAAGCTGCGCTTATGGCTACAAAAAAGTCAATTAATTTCTATAAAAAAGATTTGTTCCGTTTTGATCGATTAAAGCCGTTTGAGAAAGTATACTATGAAGGGTATCTCGATGAGCTTGACAAAAATGTCAAGGATGAGAAACTCAAGATATTCTGCGTTGATCATCTTATGGCACATATCAAATATACTGAGAAGAATGCCAAGATAGCTGGCGTGAATAAATCATTGAATTTCTGCAGAATGGATACTGAATGGCTGGATACTAAATTCGAGAAGGCAAGCGTTGAGAAAGTTATTGCGCTTCTTCCAAGTGTATCAAACAGCAAAAGCGAATCTGATATTCGTGCATTGTATAAAGAAATATTCTATCAATTTGAGTATATTGTGAAAAAGGACGCTTTGCTAGTCTTTATTGTGCGCAATAATGAGATTTTGAAGGAGATGGCTAAGGAGTATAAGTTCAAAGTAATTCATGAAAGGCGCGTTTTCCAAGGGCAGAATCCGTATTGGATAAATTCGTTTGAAAAAGAGTAATTCTAACTATCTGCAACAGGTAAATTTTCTAAATTCTCTAGCTAAGACTGACATTCCCGAGGACTGGGTACCTTGTCAGTTCTCATCTTTTGCGATAAAATTTACAATGGTTGCAGATAGTACTTTTTGTATAGTAACCTTTATAAATAGCCACAAAAGCCTATTTCTAGAGTAGAGGGCTACTTAACTAACGGTGAATCAATGACAAGAAAGGCGTTAAACCGCCCGACTGTAAGGATTTACTGAGGAAAGTCCGTCCACCCCCAGCTAACGGCTGGGAAGCAACCACTCACGATAGTGAGGCGGAGCGATCTACGGCACTGGCTCAGAAACGACACGGCCATTGAATTTGGGATGAGACAATGAAGCTTCGGGCAACTGAAGGGAGTTAACTTGTCGACGTCTTCAATGGAAACGGTTAAACGGCGAAACCTGGTTGGTGCAAGTCTATAAGACGCATAGTTGAATGTTAAGACAGTCTGTCTGTCCGCAAGGTACCAGAGACTGACAAAAGACGGCTTACGGGCCTCTACTCTATTTTTTCTTTTAGTTAAACATAACCTTTAAAAATAAACTCTACTTTTGATAGATAAAATGGCAGATAACAAAATAAATATTCCTTCTTCACAAGGCGGTTTGGTTAGGTTCTCAGAGGATCTAAAATCGAAAATCGCTATGAAACCAGAGCATGTCATATTATTAGTTATCGTGCTTATTGTTCTTGAGATAATTCTTCATACTTATGGCACATCATTTTTGGGGCTGTGATTATGTTTCCTGGCTTAGACCCTAGACAGATGCAGAAAATGATGAAACAGCTAGGAGTTAAACAGGATACTCTTGAAGCGACAGAAGTCATAATCAAGACGGATTCTAAAGAATTGATTTTTCGCAATCCTGAAGTTACCAAAGTCAATATGATGGGTCAAGATACTTATCAGATTGTGGGAAGGCCTATTGAACGTAGCATAAGTAAGATGCCTGAGATAAGCGAAGAAGATGTAAAGACTGTAGCTGAACAGGCAAATGTCAGCGATGAAGAGGCAAAAGAGGCTTTAGTGCGTAATAAAGGCGATATTGCTGCTTCTATTCTCGAATTGACTGCAGAATAGTAATATTTAAAAAGATAGTTTCCCTTAGTTATAGGAATAATGGCCATTACTAATACTTATCAGCAATATCTAAAAGAATCTTCTAGGACATTCAAAGTCGCAGATCATATGTTGTCAGTCACTTATCCGTTGGTAAAAGATACTAAATTGTTGTTGGTTGTACTTGAAAATCTGCATTTTTCGCTCACAAATGCAGTGTCTGCTTTAGTCTATCATGAAAGGTATTACAAGAGATTGCCGCCGTTTCAGGAAGCTTTCGATTCGCAGTTCAATATGTTCATGATGAAATGCGCGCCTAATTATAGGATAGAAAATTCTCAGATACAGTTGGTGCAGGATATACAGAGTTTGATATGCGAACATAAGAAAAGTCCGGTTGAATTCATTAAACAGGACAAGTTCGTGATATGCTCTGATGATTACAAGATCAATGCGTTAACAATGGAAGAAATCAAAAGTTATTTATTAAAGACTAAAATATTCATAGATAATATCCAGAATATCATAACTAAAAATGAGAGAAGTACTCCGTAACTCCCTTGAGGAGATAAAGCGTGTAGATCATTTGATTTACGTAAGTCTGAAGTATACAAGGACTGTTGACGTCATAAAAAGCGTTATGCAAAGAATGCTTGATTCTATGGATTTCTTGATACAAGCGAATCTTATGGCATGCAAATCGTGTGATGATGCAGATTTTCCTAAGATGCCAACTGAAAAAGTAAGACTTTTGAAAACATTGCATCCGCAAAATGAACAGCTTCACAAATATCTTGACTTTTATACCAAGATCCGTAAGATATTGCGCGCGAAATATACCGCGTCACAGGAATTCAGAAGGCACGTAACAATGTCAGTAGTTTTTGATAATCCCGATGAAAATTTGGATGTAAATATCGACGTGATAAATGAATACTATTTATTGTTGAAAGAGTTCTTTGATTATACATATGAAGTGATAGATAATGCAGAAAAAAACGAAAAAGCAACCGCAGACAAGAAAAAGAAGAAATAGCAAAGTCATAAAGACAGATTTTAAAATCACATTAGATGAGCATCATCATGACGATTCTAATAAAATGACTTATTGGATGGCACTTCTTGTGTTGGTAGTCTGCAATTTCGTTATATCAATTGTTCTAATTCCTTTCTTAATCATTCTTGAAAAAACTCCTTTATATATGATAGTAATGGTGCTGGGTATAATGTTCGGCGCATTGTTCAAGCTCTTACTAAGCAGCATAAAAGGTTTAGAACAAGAGCATCAGACTCTTGCGCAGTTTTTTGTTCCAGCTTTGGCAGTAGTAAATATAGCAGTAATCGCTACGCTTAGCAACAAGATGATATACTTGCTTAATCTCGGCACTGAAAATTCTCCAGGCATTATTGGCCTAGTCTATGCGCTTGCATTCATTATTCCTTTTATCTATATGGATGTGTTGCTCAAATTAAAGAAATTCATGAAATAATAAGAGGGCGACGAGGGGGAATCGAACCCCCGCCATAGGATTTCTGCGAATTTTCTCCACAGTCCCATATTCTACCATTAAACTATCATCGCCAGCCTTTTAGGAAAAGCCTGGGGAAAACAACCCCAGTACCATTTTGCTAAATGGTACGAATGAATTCGCGAATGAATATTGCGAATGTCTGATATACGAAATAAATAGATGGTTTATAAAGGTTGCTCTAGATTTTTTGACGTTTTTTTGCACTAACATTTATAAACGAATACTTGAGAATATAGATTCATGAGAAAAATTTTGCTTGATACAAACTTTTTGTTGATTCCGCAGATGTTCAGGGTAGATATATTCGAAGAGATCAGACGGATATGCGATTTCAATTATGAGTTATGCGTGCTGAAGCAGACCATAGATGAATTGAACAAGATAATCAAGGAAGATAAGCCTAAACATCAGCTTGCGGCTAGAATCGGATTGGGCCTTATAAAAGCAAAAGATTTAAAAATAGTATCTCAAAAAGAGGGATATACTGATGATGTGATAGTCAGGTTAGCCAAAGAGGATTATATCATCGCAACACAGGATAAAGAGCTTAAAAATAGGCTAAATCTGATAAACGCAGAGTATATCACATTGCGTCAAATGAAGTATTTAATATTCATGAATAAGAAAAAGGTAATCTAAAATGTTTTACTTAAGCCAAATAATTGACCATATAAGAGTCGCGCCAAGCGATTTCGGACTTGAAAAGACAGAAGCAATTATCAAAAGCATAAAGAAAAGCTATGAAGGCTATATTTCTAAAGATCTCGGCATTGTAATTGATGTCGGCGATGTACAGGATGTAAAGGAAGGAGTAATCATACCTGGAGATGGCGCTTCATACTATGAAACCACTTTCAATCTTATAGTTTACAAACCAGAACTACAGGAAGTTGTAGTCGGTAATATCAAGGATATCGCAGAATTCGGCGCATTCTTGAATCTAGGCCCTATTGAAGGCATGATACATATTTCACAAACAATGGATGATTTCGTATCATTCGCAAAAGATAAAACCCTTGCAGGAAAAGACAGCAAAAGAAGCCTTAAAGTAGGCGATGTATGCAGAGCAAGGATGATCGCATTATCATTCAAGGACATAAGCAATCCTAAGCTTGGTCTTACAATGAGACAAAAAGGTTTGGGCAGGCTTGATTGGTCTGAAGAAGAAAAAGAAAAAGAGGCAGCCCCAGAAAAGGCGACTAAAAAATGAGCAAGAAGAAAATATGCAAAACCTGCAAATTGTTCGTCGATGGAGATAAATGCCCTATTTGCAATAACAGCAATTTCGCATCTGCTTTCAATGGAAGGATGTATATTTTAGATCCTAACAGATCCGAGATAGCAAAAAAGATAGGCATAAAAGCGAAAGGCGAATACGCAATCAAAATCAAATAGATAAAAACAAATCAAGTGATCAAAATGGAAATGAAAATAACACATGAAGAATATGCACCATTATTATCTTTGAAAAGAATTACTGCACATATCACTTTTACTGGCAAGACTCCTTCATATGAAGAAGTTACAAAAAGCCTTGCTGAAAAAAAGGGTACAAAACCTGAACTTGTGCAGATTAAACATCTATACAATGATTATAGGTCACAAAGCGCTGAAGTCATAGCAAATGTATATGATTCTGAAAAAGCTTTAACTGAGCTTAAAGACAGAAAAAAACCTAAGAAAGGCGCTAAGAAAGAAGAGAAGAAAGAAGAATAAGGGAGATAAAAATGGCAGCACCAGCTAAAGAAACTAAAAAAGCAGCAGCAATCAAACTCAAACCTACCAGTAAAAGGTATGTCCTATATGAGATCTCAGGCAATTCCTTGAAAAGAAAGAATAAATTCTGTCCAAAATGCGGCACAGGAGTATTCCTTGCACAGCACAAAGATAGGGCAACTTGCGGTAATTGTCACTTTACTGAGTTCCATAAGAAATAAGCTTTTTTTTAATATTTTTATTACTGAATAGATATAGCTATAAATGCCCTTTATTTATATACTATTTATAAATCCTTTTTATACTAAAAACAGAAGTATTTAAATACTGAACCACACTTTCCATATATATTTTACAATCACTATAATACATATAATTCAATGGGGGAATCTAATATGCCAAACACAAAAGAAATCAAAGTTGTAAACATAGTCGTATCCACTTCTCTGGAACACGATGTGCCTTTGGAAAAGATGGCTTCTACTCTATCAAATACTGAATATAATCCAGAACAATTTCCAGGATTGGTATTGAGAATCAAAGAGCCTAAAACAACTGCTTTAGTGTTCAGTTCTGGTAAAGTGGTTTGCACTGGCGCTAAAACAATGGATGAAGTAAGCAAATCCATAGCTAAAATTATAAAAACACTTGAGAAAATCAATATCAAGATAGAAATAACCCCTATAATCAATGTACAGAATATTGTAGCATCCGGTAATATCGGCATGGATTTGAATTTGAACGTTCTAGCTATGAAATTACCTAATACAGAATATGAACCAGAACAATTCCCTGGTCTTGTTTACAAGCTGGGCGGAAAATCTGGCGCAGATAGAGCTACATTCCTATTATTCAGCAACGGCAAAATCGTATGCACAGGAACTAAATCGGAACAAGAAGTCGATCAGGCTGTAGATAAGCTGATTGTCAACTTAAAGAAAGTCAAGAAATAAACTCGTTAAAGTAAACTGAATAATTTTTGATATACATTTTCCGATTGTAGGGATTCCAAGCGAGTAATCTATAAATACTCGTTTTATCTTTTCTTTTTGTTATATTCGTAAAATATAGGGGATATAGGGTAAGCGAGGGGGTAGATAGTGGAATCAGGAGACCAAATAAAGAGGTTCCAGGAGTTTTTTGAACTTCATCATCACGCAGAGATATTAGAAAATGTGCGTAAAGATCGTAATTTCTTTGTAGTTGATTTCAGAGATCTTTCCAAGTTCGATCCAGAATTAGCAGGAGATTTGCTTGAGAATCCTACTGAAACTATTAGGGCGGCTGAGCTTTCTATTGATAATTTTGAATTGCCTAAGCAAGTAAATCATTTTAGAATCAGAATAAAGAATCTGCCTTTATCGCAGAAAGTTATGATTCGTAATATAAGAAGTGAGCATATAGGCTTTTTCTTATCTGTAGAAGGAATTGTTAGGCAGAAGTCTGATGTAAGGCCGCAGGTCACAAATGCAAAATTTGAGTGTCCTAGCTGCGGAAATGTCATCAATGTACTTCAGCTAGATGAAAAATTTAAGGAGCCTAACAGATGCGGATGCGGACGTAACGGCAAATTCAGGTTAATCAATAAAGAATTAATAGACGTGCAAAGAATCAATCTTGAAGAATCGCCAGACGAGTTAGAGGGCGGTGATCAGCCTAAAAGAATATACCTTTTCTCAAAAGAAGATCAAGTTTCTCCGCTGAGTGATAAAAAGACGAATCCGGGTAGCAAGATCAGATGCAATGGTTTTGTGAAAGAAGTTCCTATAAGTTTGCCTAAGGGGGGTCAATCTACGAGATATGACCTGATGATATTCGCGAATTATATTGAACCGATAGTTGAAGATTTCTATGAAATTAATATCAGTCCTGAAGAAGAAGTGAAGATATTGGAATTGAGCAAGGATCCAAAGCTCATGACTAAGTTAGTTGAAAGCGTAGCTCCTTCTATCTATGGATATGATAAAGTAAAAGAAGCTCTACTATTACAGGCAGTTGGCGGTCTTACTAAAACTAGGTCTGATGGGATGAGAACTAGGGGGGATATTCACGTTCTTCTTATTGGGGATCCTGGTGCAGGTAAATCACAGCTTTTGAAAAGGATGGCACAAGTATCGCCTAAAGCGAGATATGTCTCTGGAAAGGGAGTATCTGGCGCAGGTCTTACTGCGACTGTTGTGAAGGATGAATTCCTTCGCGGTTGGAGCCTGGAAGCAGGCGCATTACCTTTGAGCAATAACGGATTCTGTATGATTGATGAAATGGATAAGATGTCGAAAGAAGACAGAAGCGCTATGCACGAAGCTTTAGAACAGCAGACTATCTCGATTTCGAAAGCAAACATCCAAGCTACTTTGAAATGCGCGACAACTGTACTGGCTGCTGCGAATCCAAAGTTCGGCAGATTTGATCAGTACGAGGTAGTGGCGAAGCAGATAGATCTTCCTCCTGCATTGATGACTAGGTTTGATCTGATATTCCCTATTAAGGATTTACCTGATGTAGAAAAGGATAAGAAAACGGCAAGTCACATGCTCAATTTGCATCAGTCCCCTATGGGTTTTGAAACTTCGTTAAGCACTGATTTCCTTAAGAAATATATCTGTTATGCCAGGCAGAAGATACATCCTCAATTAACTGACGGCGCAACTGATGAGATAAAGGATTATTATATCACTATGAGAAATTCGAGCAGCACGGAAGGCGGCGTTTCTGTTGTACCTATCTCTCCAAGGCAGTTAGAGGCACTTATCAGGTTGTCTGAAGCTAGCGCTAAATTGCGTATGGGTGATAAGGTCACTAAGAAAGATGCTAAAAATGCTATTGATATTCTTGATTATTGTTTGAGAAATATTGGTCTTGATCCGGATACTGGCAAGATTGATATTGACAGGATTTCATCTGGAATAACTGCTTCGCAAAGAGGCAAGATCCACATCATTAAAGAAATAATAGATACTATCGAGAAAGCGAAAGGCGATAAAGTTATTGCGGTAGAGGAGATTATCAAAGCTGCGCAGGAAAAGAATGTCGAGGACACAGCGGTTTATGAGATATTAGATAAGTTGAGAATATCGGGCGATATCTTCGAGCCGAAAAGAGGATTTATCAGCAAATTGTGATTGTCAAAAATTAGTTCGTATATACTGAGGTGGTTGAAATGGCGATAGATGATACGATTGAATCTTTTGTTCCGCAATGGGAAACTGCGGGCAAAAAATATGGCGGTTTGCTTATTAACTTTGAAGGTCCTGAAGGCTGCGGAAAATCGACGCAGATAGAAAGGGTGTACAATACTTTCAAACAGCATTTTTCATATTTGGAAAAAGAGTATGGGTGCTCAACCATGCTTACTAAAGAGCCTGGTGCGCGACAGTCTGATTTTTTGACAGCAGGGCGCAAATTAGTATTTTTCGGTAATCAAGATCCTAAGATAATGGCAGAAGTGGAAAATCTGTCATCTGCGGCCAGATTATTCTATATGCTTCTTGATAGGAAAGTCCATTGCGATAATTATATCGTTCCTGAATTAAAGAAGGGCGGAATAGTTTTCACTGATAGATATATTGATTCAAGCATGGCTTATCAAGGATATGCCGGTGGACTTCCAAGAGAATGGATAGACCAACAGAATAGAATAGCGACAGGCGGTTTGCTTCCAGATATCACTGTGTTAATAGATGTGGATTATGATACTGGTTTGAAAAGACAGACAGGCAGGAAAAAAGATATTTTCGAAAGTTTGCCTCGTTCGTTCCATGAAAATATGAGAAATGGATATCTTGATATGGCAAGACGAGAACCTAATAGATTTATGGTAATTGATGGTTCAAAAGGAATAGATGAAGTAACTCGTGATATATTGTTTAATTTGTATACAAATTCAAGAATGAGGGATTATGCTTTAAAGCATATCTCCCAAGAATCTGTGCAAGGGCTAATGGAATCCAGCGAGAAACTGAAACATTAGATTCTCGTTAAAAATCTTTATTCTTCTTCTTTTTTCTCTTCTTTTTTTGAGAAAAATTTAGAGAGCGCTCGGCAGTTTTTTTGTGCGTCGTAACTTATGTTTGCTATGAGTCCCCACCTCTTTTTAAAAAATGATAAAATTATTTTCCAACAACTTCACTGCAATAAAAAATTTGCAATTAACAGAATTTATTGTTTTGCTGATTTATATATTCTACGGAAATGAAAAATATCTTTCAGAAAGGGATACCATAACTGAGTGACACTGAAAAAAGTTCACGCTAGAATGGTTCTTTGCTTTTGTAATCCATCAGTGAAACTAATTTGTGGGCCTTGATTTCGCCAGTCTCAGCGCTTATCTTGATATTTAATGAATTCATTGTAAGCGAGATTATAGTGATATTCCATATCAATCCATGATCTTTAAGGTTCTGCAATATGATAATTTTTTTGGAAGGTATTTCATTTGGATATTCTTTAGTGATGAAAGCATCTATTTTTTTCAGGATTTCAGCTGCTCCTAGTTTGACTTTGCTCATATCAATAGCAAACATCTTAGAGCCAGGTTCTTTGAATACCTCATCCACTCTTTTATCTACAACTTTAGTGTCTACAATGCTGAATGTGATCATCCTATCTGCCTTTTCATCATAGTATCCAATCTGCCAATCATTAGAAAGTTCTTTTTGGATAGTGATGAATGCGTAGGATAATATCGCATGCGGATTCTCTTTTTTCCATCTTAGGTAACTCGAATCCTCTTGCAGTATGTTCCATGCTTCTTTGAATGACATAAGTAGAGGAAAATCCTAAGATTTATATATATTTGCTTAAAAAATCAGATGCTATGGACATATCGCAATCTAAGAGAATGGACCTTGAAAAACAAGGTTATAGGATAGTGGGCAATCATAGCGCGATAAAAGTATGCCTATGGACTAAAAAAGCGATAAGATGCGAAGATGTTTGCTACAAGAACACTTTCTATGGTATCAAAAGCTGGCGTTGTGTACAGATGACTCCTGCATTGCCTTATTGCACGCATAGGTGCGTATTCTGTTGGAGGGATATAGAATTTACATCTCCTAAATGGGATGGTCCAATTGATAATCCTAAAGATATAGTTGATGGATGCATAGCTGCGCATATCAAGCATATACAAGGTTTTGGCGGTAATGAGAAGGCTGATAAGGAGCGTTTAGTTGAGGCTAATGCACCTTTGCATTTTGCGATCTCGCTTAGCGGTGAGCCAACCATGTATCCTAGACTGCCTGAGCTTATAGATGAGATAAAATCCCGTGGAATGACTACTTTTCTTGTGACAAATGGGACTAATCCTGATACTTTGCAGATGCTTTCAGGGCATGAGCCAACGCAACTTTACTTGACGCTTCCTGCGCCTGATGAAGAAAATTATCTTAAGACATGCGTTCCAATCGAGAAGAATGCTTGGGACAAGATTATGAAATCCTTGTTGGTTTTCAATGGCTTGAAAAATACTAGACGCACTATCCGCCTTACTTTGGCTAAAGGATACAATATGGTGCATCCTGAGAAATATGCAAAACTTTTTAAGAAAATTGATGCTGATTTCTTTGAATTGAAAGCTTATATGTGGGTAGGTTATTCAAGGACAAGACTGAAAATTGAGAGCATGCCTTTCCATGAAGATATTATTGAATTCGCTAATCTGATAATAAAGCATTATCCAGAGCTTAAGATAATCGATCAGAAAAAAGAGAGCCGTGTTGTGCTTCTGGCTAAAAATGATAGTAAAGATAGAATAATGAAGTTTGACTGATACTTATTTACACTTTTATGATTGCGCCTTCTGGACCAGGATTTATTAGACGTGTTTTCTTAATTGTCTGTTTTTTACCTTCGCATTCATGGATATGTCCCGAAATCACTAATGCTGGTTTAAATTTTTTGATGAAATCTTTTATTGATTTATTTCCCACGTGCTTTCTGTTGACAATGTCAAGTTTTGTTCCATATGGTGGTGCGTGAGTGACGAGTATAATCTTTTTGTGTTTGGAAATGAGTTTCTTGTTCTTTTCTACGTATGCTTCAAATTCTTTATCTTTATAATTGAATCCGCCTCCGCCGTACATCAGAAATAGATATTTTCCGTATTTGTATGTTTTCTTATGCAGAAATTTGATTCTTGAGAAAAATCCTATATTCTTTTTGAGATTTGCAGGACTTTCGTGATTGCCGTGTATCATCAATACCGGCACTTTGCATTTGCCTAGCGTTTTCATAAGATATTTAAGATCATTCTCGAACCAGGAAATATCACCAGCGCATACAACAATGTCTGCTTTCTCTGATTTCTTGATTATTTTATTTAGAACGGGTCTAGAACTATGCAGATCGGTGAATGCGAGTATCTTTATCATTTTTTGATTGATATAATTGAATTTAATTGCAGAGATTAAGGCTGGCTTTGGCATAGCTTATCTGCGTAGGCAATAGCTGTTCAAAATGTTCTTGTGAAGTACATGCAGAGCCTATATCCATTTCGCCTATTGGCGTGAATTCATTTCCTGCCGTGTTAGTTTGCTTTAGTATGTCAAATTGATAATCTATGCCCCAGTTTGTCAAAGTATTTTCTAGTATATAACTTATCTGCGATTTGACATACTCACAGGAGTTTTTACCAGAACATTCTAAATTAGGACCATCTACGCAATCTGTGATAAGTTCTGATATAGTCAGCTTTTTGCATAATGTAGTTGTTTTCAATAATGTATTTATTGTGTTTGCGCCTATTTGCGTTCGTATTACGCTTGGTGCGATTGAAGTATTCTCTCCAGTTATTGCGAACAAGAAAAAGAACATTACACCAACCAATATTATCACTATCACTATAGCTATACCTAATAATTCCATCTGTCCCTTTTTAGACTTTTTTATTTTTTCCATTTTCTTTTAATCATATATTTAGCTATATACATTCACTTCTAAAATGCCGTAGTCATAGGAATTAGTGATTGGGTCATATAATGAGATAGGGATTCTTGAGGTATCATTGTTAGTATATTCAGGCATAGTCTTATGGTATATCTGCTTTTCATCATTATATGGATATATCCATTTCACTTTGATTGTGCTGAATCCCATCTGTTGAAAATAATAATCTTCATTTTGGGTCTGGGCGAATAATAGTTTAGCTGAATCTATTTTTAATGCATCAAAGCAATGCGCTTCTGCTACATTATTCTTACGGCACTGCAATTCTGGCAGCATTGATACTTTTGATGTTATCTCCAATGCGTTCCTTATTTTTAGTTCTCCTTGCTTTTCTTCAATTGATGCACTCTGGAATGCGAAATAGAATATCATCGCTATTACTATCAATACAAAGAAGATTACTAATACTCCAATGTTCTCCACCATCTTGATTTGAGCTTTTTTTTTCATTTTGTGTATTGATCAGTATATTGTCGGGCATGAATAAAGCGGCAATTGCCTGTTTGTTCCAATTATGCTTGTCATAAGGCTTTTTATTTCATTGAATGCAGTCTTGAAATTTCCGCTTGCTACTATTCTATAGAGATCTTCAGCGTCAGTGTTATAGTGGGAATTGCATTGAACCAATTGCGGGTCATTCTTTAATGAAAGAGTTCTTTCTGCAATGATATATGAAACACTTTTGTATCTCTTGAATGCTTTATTCATCATGCATTCATAATATACTGCATTATCTGCAATGATTGCTGCTTGCAATGAAGCGTCATCGAAATAGTTGCTTTGCCCTTCTAATATGAATGAATTTCCATTCTTTGAATAATATGATATTGTTCCATCAGAGTTTATGCGTACGGCTGTGCTTGTCGCGCAAATGTCTTGTAAACTTACAGGATCTTTGTCTAAAAACACGTATCTTGTAGGACAATTGTTGAATGTTCTGGATGTGTCTGTTAAGAATAATTTGTTCATGTCTTCCGGTATGATCGATTCTATCCTTGATTTTAAGGGTGAATTTTCGTCATGGACAAAGACATATTGTATCTTACGGCTTGTGAGATATACGAAATTAGTGACTAAATAAGGCATATTCCAATCGAGTGTCCATATCCTTAGCGGATTTAGCGGTAGCTGCGATGGAGCGAACACAATCTTTTGTTGATAGCTATTGGTCGATCCGCCTATGGTGAATCCATTGCAGTCAAAATATGCTTCTTTATCATTAGGCAAATCTTCTATCAATGTGCTGAATCTGCTGCTAAGTTCAGTTCCTGCAAGTATGGAATTAAGATTGGTCACGATTGTAACATCAGTCTGTTTTTCAGATACTATTCCGAATCTGTAAATGATCATTGCGAAGAATAATAGAATGACTGCGCCAGCCATCAATACGAATACCCAATTAATGGATTCCTCAGCTTGCGCTTTCTTGTTCTGAATCAGTTTCATATGTCAATTTCATTCAGTAGGTTCTATCAAAGCAGTTTTGCCCTTTCCAGTTATCTTTAAATTTAAGCTACCTGATGCTATATTGATACATAATGGATTCTGGCTTTCTGTTAATTCAATTTTTGGTATGTTCAGATCATTCCCTTTGAGCGGTAATAAGAATACATTAGCTACTTTGCTATTAACTGAATCGCAGATAGTTTGCCGGATGTTATCTACAATAGAAATACTTTCAGATAGGCTATCCGGATCACAGGCTTTGGTATAATCAAAGAAGCATATCTTTTCGAAATTAATTGGTGTTGCGAAAGTCTTTATTCTGCTTGTGCCAGGCAATGCTGATATTTCAGTCACACTATTCTCTAAATTTTTTTGGAATTTGACGAATATTGCTTTTTCCCCGAAATTCACGATTTCAGATATAGAATTATATCCGTACATAAGTATCATCGCGCCGAATACTAAGGCTAGAATATACACGAATACTTCAGTGATTGTGAATGCTTTTTTGTTCATTTTTTAGTTCTCTTTGATTTTTCTCTTGCAATTTTTTTAAGATCTTCTAAAGGACGTTCAGGTTTAATGGATTTCCTAAGAGAAGTCAATCTTGTCATTTGATCAAATACATCTTTTGAAGACATGCCTGGTGTTTTTGGCTTGAATCGTGTGGCTTTTTCCATTTTTGAGAATACATCTAGTTCATCTTGTTTTTTGAATAATGATGTTATTTTGTCAAATACTCTGCCTCTTGTAGCATGTTCTAATGCTTTGAATACATCTTCCCCTGCTTTTATTCCCGACCATTGGTCTAGCGATGGTCTTTTTATTGGAGCTAGAATCATTCTTTTTGGAGTTGGTCTTTGCACATTTTCTGGTTGGTATCTTTCAGGTGTTATCGGAGTTTCTGGCACGAAATATTGCATATACGCGAAATATCCGCCGGTACCTAAGATTCCCGTTATTATTATCGTCATTAGTATCCAACTTAATAGGCTGGTCTGAGGTTCAGCTATCTCTATATCAGGTCTTGCTAGAGTAGTAGGGCACCCAGTTTCATCGATTGGCTGATCCAATGGGGTATTAGGGCACATATCAAATTGATCCAATATTCCATCGCTATCGCTGTCTGTATCTCTTTGGGAATCAGAGCATCCTTTCTCGTCCACTAGTTCTCCTTCAAGAGTGCCTGGGCATTCATCAGTATTATCAAATACTCCATCTCCATCAGAATCTCCTATGAGGACTTCTATTTTCTGTTGCGCAGTCCCGCAATTATTTAATGAATCGCACGCGGTTCCACAGAAATATGTTGATTCGCTTAGTTCTACTTCTTGTGAATATGAACTTGTTGCACTGCATTTATCAGTAGTTGAGGTGCCGTATTTGAAAGAACCTGCATCGCATCCGCTTTCATCATTGCAATTGATTGCTACTAATACTCCGCCACCGGAATTAGCTACTAATAGACTAATCGTTGGGGCTCTCTTTTCTCTGCATTCGATGGATGTTGAGTTCTTTGCGGTAATTAATGCACTTTCTTTAGTGGTGCTTTCCATGCCTGCGCCGTTGTATGCAGTAGCTATTACTTTGTATTTGCTGCCCATTTCTAGATTAAGGCTGTTGACTGTAACTTGTCTAGTTGTAGTGGTTTGGTTTGTTGATATTTCAGCGCCTTTATCTCCAACTATGCTGTATCTGTAAGATGCGATTCCGCTTTCATTGTCAAAGGCGTTAAATGTTATACCCATTTCGAAACCATCATCAGTCTTACATGATTGATTTCCGGCATTGACTGAGCTTAATACGGGTACTGTGCCGTCAATCGTGAATGTATATGCCAATTCAGCGAGTTCTGGTTTAGCTAATGTGCCTTGCAATCCCACTAATGATGTGCAGTCAAGGTTTATTGTGAATGTACCTATATTGTATCTGCCGAGGCTTATGCTATGGATTCTTGAATTTTTACTAATCTCAACCATTTTACCTGACACATTCTTATAGCCACAATCTGCATCTTTATTTGTCGTGAAGTTCAGATCAATGAATCTTTCTTTTGTGTATCTAGGCGGGCTAGAAACAGTCATGTAAAGCGCTTGTTCTTTAATTTCATAAGTTATGGTAGTTAGCGCGGTTTTCCTTCCGGATAGGTCTTCACACTGGACATAGTACGATTCGCTTCTTGGAGTATTGTCAGTGAATGATAATGGTAGCATATGGATCTTTTTGTAGGTATTCGGATCATCATAGCTTTCCAATGGGAAATAACGCATAAATGAATAATCGTTTGTAGTTTTGCTGTATTTGCAGATAGTAAATCCTTCATTTGTCTCTACCATTAGCTTAGTCTGTAATGGTTGCTGGTTCAGCACATTAGGTTCTGCTTTTGCGGAAGTTATCTCAGGATTAGCTGAATCTAATTTTAGTACGAAAGCTTGCTGCATAACCTGTCTACCATCGTCGCATATCACATAGAATGATTGATCTTTTTCAGTGGAGAATCCTTTCTTAGTATGCTCAAGAGCGCCGGCTTCAGAAGTGCCAGTTTTATCGAAATTCAATAGCAATGGGAAATCGAAATCATTGTTTGGATTAGCGAATCCGTATTTGCATGTTGCAGCCCATGTTGTCTTGACCAACATTTCGTAATCTTTTGTTTGTGATACGCCGTGATGCGGAGTTTGCAGGATTATTTTAGTGTCTGAAGCGTCAACGCCGAATGCAACTTCATATGCGTTTTCAGCTACATTTCCTGCAATGTCTTTAGCTCTTACATATAATTTATAACAGCCATTTGTCAACGGATCTTTTACATTGAATATGTATTGTCTATTGTCAAGATTTGTCACTTCTATTCTGTTGTCGAATCCGGTTATTCCATATTCGGTCAGATTAATAGCTTCACCGAAATCAACCACTATGCTTGGCAAAGGTGATTTTATCATCAATCCGTCTGGCGCTTCTCTTAATTCGTAGTTGACTGGTTGAGGCGCTTGTCTGTCTATGATGAATGATACTGCTTTTGAGAATTTCACGCCTTGCGTGTCCGTGCCTAGGAAATATACGAATGTCTCAATCTCTGCGCCGTTTATCTTTAATAATTCGATTGGTAACTCGAATTGTCCATTAATCAGTTGGATATCAGTTATCTGTTGTCCTGCTTCTGTGCCAATATAGTATGATAATGGGCTAGTTGCATTGGCATTAATATTAGAGACACTTCCTTTGATGATTATATTTTGTTCTTGTAGATGATATACATTTCTTCCATCTTTAATTTCACTGATTGCATTTATTGAGGCATTGCCTGACAATATGCTGTTTATTGTTATGGTACCTATTGAGCTAGCAGGAGTTGCTATTCCTGCCTGAGGCACTGTGTTAATGTAGAAATTTTTGTTGCTTAATTCTGTAATTGGCCAATTATGCTCAGCCATAGCATTTATCCTGAATTCTGCTTGCGATAGTAGATTTGTGAATTTTGAAGGGATCAGGAAAGTTTGCCATTCTGTTTTTTCAGCATTTATTGGATATGGTTTTGGTAGGTCGTAAAATTCAGTTCCAACACTGAAAGTGAATGAATATATTCTGTCTATAGCTTTGTTTGTTCTTATCCTGACAATATATGGTTCAGGAGTTGATCTTGAAATTGTGCTTATGGTCAATGGAGCGGGAGGATTTGATGAAGCGTCTAATAATTGGATTGATGCATATGCGGGAATTTTGTCTATCCTGATAGTGTCCTGTTTTATCTGCTCTTGATTGTTGCCGTTATCTGCGGAATAATAAGCTACAGGCGAGGTGTATGTTATAGATACTGAATCTGCAGCTATGTTCGGGCTGCATCCTTGGCCTAGGCAATATTTAGTGTATGAGCAATTGAATTGTCCTGGGAATCCTTGCTTCTGTTGCGGTGGGTCTTGGCAATCGAAATTCAGATATACATTGTTATGCTGCCAATTAGCCAAACAATTCTGATTGGCGCCTTCTATTTTTGTTATAGGCGGTTTTTCATCAATAGTGAATCTTATTTCATCATCAGTTCCGCCAATTATGCTGTTATCAACTTCTTGTTTGCATTTGACATAGAACCTATGGTGAGATACTAATGGATTCACGCTGACTGATGCGCTATGGTATCTTTTGTTGCTTGATGAGAATATCCCTTCCATATTCTCGTATATATTGTAATTTTCACTGAATTTGCAGACTGCATCTTTTTGGCTAGTTATGCTTATGATAATGTCATCATGATGATTCAGAGCAGTGTTTGGCGAAGGGTTAGTCAAGCTTTGGTCGCCGGCTATGTTCAATTGAAGATTGCCGGAGACTTGGTTAGATGATCTGTCGCTGCAGGAATAGCTGAAGATGTATCTTCCATCTTTTATATCTGAATAATGAATCGCTCTTTGCGAGATCAATTCATTTTGCATGGAATCTGTGGCTGTAATTATCGTGCCATTGATCATTTTTAACTGCCCTGAGCAAGTTATCAGTTGGTCTGCATTGTCGCTGGTTGTAAGCATGATATTAACTTTTGAGGACCATTTGTCTATCCCTATTTGTTCAGCGGTATAATCATAGGATACATTAACTGAAGGCAGTATACCATCAACAAAGAATCTCATACTTTTGACTTCTTCAAGATTATTTGCGCCATCTTTTGAATAATAGGTCAGTATGTAGAATCCGGATTCTCCAATTGTCCGTGAAAATCTGCTATTTGTCGCTAATGAAGTCGGATAAGTCCAGTTCTTTTCAATTGCATAGTATGTTTGTATTCCTGATACGGAATAAGAATTATCAAATGCGGTGAATGGAAGGTTTATGTTACGCGGGACGACTGCCATTTGCTGCGTTATTGTTATTGGTGGAATGATATCTTTTTGACATTTGAAATCTCTTTCATTGCAGTCTCTATAATCGTTGCCGTCTGCATCTTTGATACATTGGCCTTGCCATTTGCATCTGCCTATATCCGACAGATCTTGGCTTAATTGCGTAATCTTATTCGTGCCGCCTATCCTGCTGTTAGTTTCGTCGTAGATGACATCGACATCGACTGATTGCGAGGATGTGCCTTCGCATTGGCTTTCACTTGTATAGTATATGCATGCATTCTCTTCTTCAGATACGCAAGTGTCATAATTCGTGAATATGCAATTGTCACCCACTAATCCGCATACTTCTCTGTCGCATCCGCCTAATATTCTGTTATTCGGTGAACTGCATTTTTCGCAATCTTGGTATATCTCATTGCTAGGTTTGCATACGCCCATGCCAAGTTCGTAGGATTTTGTGTTTGACCATTGGCAATTCCCTGGTTGGTCTATACCGCAAGTATTGCTGTTACAAGCATCTTGACTCCTGTAATCGTAGCAAGAGTTGATATTTTTGCAAGTTCCATAAGTATCTACATTAAATCTTGAGAAATCTTTATAGCAGGCAGCTGACGCGCAGGCTGATGAGATGAATATGCCGAATGGTTTCAAGCAGACATCGCAGCTTGTGTCGGTAAAACATTTTCCTCCAACGCAAACGCCTTCAATCTGTCCGCAATCGAATATTTTCTCTAATTGGTTCAGAGGGCTGCAGATTGTTTCAGAATTATCATAACATAAGTTTACATTGCTTCCATCCAATTTCACGCAAAGTTCGCTTATCGCCCCTATGGTGATAATATTTGAATATTTATTTACCGCTAAGGTCTGTTCTTTTGAATAATATGCGCCAATCCTGTAGGAATATTCTGTATCATATTTGAATGTCGTGTCTGTAAATGAATTTTCGAATAATGAGTCTGATATTTGCTGCCAATTGCCTGATTCGTCGCATCTTCCTTCACATCTTTGCACAAACGCGTAATTTGATTGGCAGCTCGTCGGAGGGAATGTCCATTCTAATGCAATTTCTTTGCTTCCAGTTATAGGTAAAGCGTCTAATAATAAAGGAGGGCTCGGATCTTGTCCGCAAGATACTGGGCAAGTGCAAGGCCTTGACGAATCGATGGTTGCGCATTGATTCTGACAATCTGACAATGCTCCTTCCGCTCTTGTGTCCATCGTGCCGTCGCATTCTTCATAGAAATCAACTTTATTGTCTCCGCAATAATTTATGTAATTGAAAGGTTCTTGGATTATGGTAGGAGGAACTATTGTCTGATTTGATATAGGTAATGTTTCGTTCGTGATTGGTTCTGTCTCGGGGGTTGTTGTGCTACATTGCGAATTACATTCCGTATTCGTGAAAGTGCCAGTGAAGAATTCGCCTCGGCATTGTATTTTGAATAGGTTATTTTTCGAAGTTCCGCTTTCACAGCAGCAACCGATATAGCAGTTGTCTCCAGGAATATTAGCGCAAAGCTGGTTATCAAAGAACGTGCCTAGGATTAAATCACACTCTTGCGGCACTTTAGCATCTTCGCAGCCATTAGCTTGACTTATGCAACATCCGATTGCTTCTGCATCTGGAATCGATAAGATTATACTCAAAGCTATCAAAAACAGCATTAAGGATAGTAAATCTCCTCTTTTTTCCTTCATCTATTCACCAAGTTATATATGATATAATATTATTTAGTAATTGTTATTTAAATATCTTTTCATAATATATATTAGCATTATATGTTAAATGTAGAAATTCTTGGTTTTTCTATATTTTTTCTTAGTTTTATCTAATTTCTATCTCTTGCGTATCTATCAATCCAGATTCATCGTGTACTTTAAGTATGACCGATCTCCCAATTCCTGAATTAGTCTGCCAAATGAAATAATCATCGAGTTCTATGAAGTTAGTACCGCGATTGGTCAATGAGAGCACCATATTATCTTCATCCGGATCAGCCACTTTAGGTTTTAAGGTTATTGAATTGGCTGTTTTGATGATTTCCACTTCTTTTATTATAGGCGGTCTATTTTCTCTAATAAATCTCAAGCTGTAGGCATGCCCTTCTATTATTGAAGCGAAATCGTCTGCATAAATCGTATCTTGCTCCAAGGATTCTACTTTACGTATGCTGAATCCTTCTTTATACTCCGGCAGCTGCTTGTAGTCATTGACCATATCGAAATCCGGGTCAGCTGTATCGTTCTTGATGACTGCTTTGATGAATTCATGGAATTTTTTCAGTCTTACCCCAGATTCATAGGTAAAGTCTGACAATTCGAATTTTTGGTTGTCAATTGTGTAATTTATAGGGAATTTGAGATTGAATATGACTGATTCGTCTCCGATTATGATTTCAGTTTTTGGAATTCCGTAATCCACTTCAGTAAATAGAAAATCAAGTTTAGTGCATTTCTCGATATAATTGTCTACATATGTTCTAAGTTCCTTTTGCATTGAGTTTATTGGGGAGTATGAACGGCAAGGCTGATATATGGGGGTTATGACATTAGGGCCGTTAGTGTCGCATAATGGTGGCAGATTGTCTATGCCGAAGTATGGGAATGGGATTGCCAATTGCTTGAATGGATATGGTGGGGTGAATGGCGGTGCATAATTCATATTTGATATGCCATAGTTTATTTTTTTTCCGTTATCGTCATATACTTTGTCTTCTGGTGTTAGGTATATCTTACCGCCTTGACTGCCAAGCACGCTTAGTCCATCTATTGCAGTGCGTTCTAGGCATTTTGTCACATATGAATTAAGGAAAGTGTTTTTTATGATGGCTTGCGTGCTTTGCATGATTGATGAATTAGTATTTGTCGTTAGTGTGGTTATGTAATATATGAACATGAAAATCATTAATAGGACTAATCCGGTGATTATGAATACAGTTATCTGCGATTTTTTAGAATTCATTTTACGCGTTAATTTTTATTGCTTAATTACGTTAACTTCCGCAGTTGAATATTTGCCTTGATTGCTTATTGCAATTAATGTTATTTTGTGCGGACCAGGATTGCCGAATACTGAACCTAGCATGCTATAATCATTTCCTTTGAATTGGCCGTTAAGGACGTCTCCTGGTTCGATGTCCCAGTAATAAGTCACTTCTTCTTGCGGATTTGTTGTGGCCAATCTAACTTGGTCATTGTCTGCGAATATGAAATCAGGTGTCGGGGACGAAATTGCGGCATTAGGTGTTAAACCTGTTAATGTAATTGACTTTAATCTTAGCATTGATGTCGCGGATTGCCATATTTCCGGCAAATTAGTTGATGCAAATGAATATAATTTGTAGTCTGCATATGTTTTTCCTGCAGTAGTGTCTATAATCGGTTGACAGAATACTTCTGGGAATGCTGCATTTCTGCAAATATCCGTTTTGAAATTCTTATAATCCACTGAAAGATATGGTTTTGCAGGATCTGATTGATCAATAAATCCGAATATCTCTTTATCGCCATATCTTGCCAGATATACTCTATCATAATCAGTTGTTTCTTTGAGATATGCGCTATAATCTATCGTTCCTGAGATTGTTCTGGATATAGGTTTGATTATATTTTTTAGAATGTAAATTGTGGTATCATATGGAGCTTTAAGCCAAATATTGAAAGTTATATCGTCTGATTCAGGGTTAATTCCTAGGATTCCTTCTTTTGAATATATGATTGAATTCATTTTTGAATTGTACCATAGCTGCGGATTATTATCGTTGCACATTTTGTAAGTATCATCATCATTTTGTGCGAAACTGCAACTGAGACTCACTACATTCATGAAAGGGTTCAATTTATCTTCGTTTAGTGTCGTGCCTAATATGATTCTACTTCCTGATCTGAGGATGCAATAGTTATTTGAACCATTATCTTGCAAGAAAGACTGTAATGGTTCGTATTCTGTATATGGTAAAGTTTCTGCGCTTTTATCACAATATAATGAGAAATCGGTCAAAACATTATCATTAGCCCATTCAAGCATTTTTGTAGCTAATATTTTTGTTCTTGTGCCCCATGCCCCTGCAGAGCAGAAATGGTCTCTTGAATATGCGCCTTCGAATACGCATTGTTGTCCGTCCCAACAAGTGTTCAAGATAGGACAATAGGCTTCAGAATTATCTAAACTAATAGACCTATAGACTTCCTGCCAATTTCCGTTATCATTTTGATCTAATACACATGCTGATAATACAGGATCGCCCCAGTTGCCGCCAGCGATATATTCTGGAGAAGTTGTTGCGACTATGCCAGATGCCGCATTCAAGCATTTTTTTTCAGTCCAGCATTGATTTTTTGCGCAGCATACTTGTTCATTTTGGTCAGGTGAATCTTTAGGCATTTCTCTTTGTTCGATAGCCGGCAATCCATATAGTTCTTTTGACCATTTTCCATTAGGTGAACAGACATGTCCATACATGAATGTGTTGCATTCGCTATCATATGCTAACTGAGCAGTGATTAAGCCTATTCCGGGTTTTGAAATAGAACTCCTTCTCGAACAGCTATAGAATTGATTATCCAATCCGTATAATAGATCCGCATCTTCTGATTCCCAGCTGTCGATGTCTGTGACTGCGTCTCCTGGTTTTAATAGGTTTCCGTTCCAGCAATAATTATTGCCATCTTGATAATATTCATGAGGGTCATTGCCGCAGCATTTGTTGCCTGACCATTTGTATCCTGGGACTGATTCACAGGCGAATTGGTCGCTGTCTAAGCTATCTACCCATGCTTCTGTTCCGCATACGAAGTCATTATTTGCTTTGACTAGATGTATCTTGTCTATAGCAAATAGATTGTAATAGTTATTAGCACCTATGGAAAAAATTCTGCCGTCATTCTTTGCAGCATTTTTATCCACGCGGAATTCTATGAAATTGATATCACTATTCGTTGTTATTTGGCTTGTGGGTATGCTGATGTGCATCCATTTGTTCAGGCCTGCGCCGTTCAGCGCATAATTATTATTCAATATCTCCCCTAGGAATTCTTGCCTATAATTTCGGCCATAACTTTTCGAATCTCCTACATATTCTCCGCCTATGAATAGTTGAAGATTGAGATCATCTGTTGCATACACATAGAAATCTAATGAGTCATAGGTTGACCAATCATTAATATTTGAATCAGCAGGCATAAGGTTAAGCAAAGGGCTTTCTTTTGCATTGTTCAGTGATATTCTGAAATAATAGAAGTCATCAGATTCATCGGTTTTTAATTTCCATGTCTGAGGGCAGAATTGCTTATCGCATTCTGGGATAAATTCTTTAATTGTAGTCATGAATGAACCGGCAAGTCTTACTCTATTTGTGCCTTGATTAATACAATTATCATAATTCAGGCCGCAACATTCCAAAAATTTCGAATCTTGGTCTTCTTTTGAGCAGATAAATCGTTGGGATACTTGCTCATAATTTTGCAATAATTCAGTATCTGTCTGTTCAGTAGGTATGTCTGATATTTGCGCACCGATTGCTGCAAGCATATCATTAAAATCATCTGACCCTTCTTCTTGTCCTGTTGTTTGGGAAGTGTTTTGAACATAAGTAGATGTTGCGATGCTTGTTGGGATCTGCAGGTGTTCGCCTTCTGATAATTGCACGCCTAGTTTAGTATCAGCCACATTGCTATTGGCATCACATATATGCCAATTCTGTGCGTTTGAGATAAGATCATATGCGAAATATTTATTTGTAGGTAGTATATCTTCAGCGGGTTTGATTGCGAATGGTTCATCTTGTGAAAACATATAACTCCCTTTGTAGCAGAGCTGCGTATCTTCTTCGTAAATCATGCCTGTATCGATTATGCCGTCATCGCCGCAGCATAGTCCATTCGTTCCTAATTGCGGAACCCAGGTTGAGCCTCCGCATAATATGCAGTTTGATTCAGTGTCTGCATGAACTAGGATTGTCCTATCTTGTTCAGTGTAATAGAATATTGATCCTTCATTCTTTAGCATACATCCAGGTTCGAAAGGCACTGCATATTTATTGTCAGATGTGATTTTTTCAGATAACCCATACAATTGGCCGCCATAGCATACGAAGTTACCGTCTGTTGTTGAGGCATCAGAATTCACGACAACACCTTTGTAACAGCACGGGTTCAATGGGTTATTATCTTCGAGATTGTTAAAAGTCTCTACTCCTGTGCAGCATTTTCCATCCAGATAATTTTCTGGAAGACAGGTCAATAGTTTTGCGCAACCGATAGTGCCATAAGCGTTCAGATAATAAATCCCTCCGACTGAAGAAGTGTATAACCTAGTGTTTGTTGTGTCATAAGAATATGCTGCGAATCCTGCATCATTGAATTTAGTTTGGCACCAAAGATTTGCCATATATGGAGTATTGCTTATTGCATTATTGTATTCTGTTGCGGTTATAATTCTTCCGCGCACATCTATATATCCCCTAGTGGTATATAATGGAGCTATTACATCTTGCGGTATGTATTGACGTGTTCGTGAATCATAAACATTTTTTTTGCATCCGACTGCTAACCCATTGCAATAAATTGTATGCGTGAATGGATTGCTCCAACTATTTGAAGTTATCCCTATGGCTCTATAATTAGGACATCTGTCCGCTACATAAGTGTAACCTCTGGAACAAATTGAATCGCTCCTTGTCTCATAATAGATTGGAGCAGGTTTAGGGAGCAGCCATGATTCTGCCGAATAGGCAATGCTAGACAGAAGTAATATGAACAAGAAACTTACTGCTAAAAACCTTATCTTCAAGCCTATCAAACCTCTTTTAACCGGATATATAGTATTATATGTATAAATTATAGAAAAAAGTATATTTAAATGTTTGGTTTGGACGAATTTACCTATTCAATTGAGTCTAACGCCTTTTTCGCTTCTGATGGGTGCATCCCCAATGTTATACCGAAAGCAATCATATCATGATAAGCTCTCATCTGGTAAGGTTTTTTCGCAAATGATGCTAAGATTAACTTGACTTTGAATTTCTTACATAGGCTTATGTTTTGCATCATTCTGCCAATAATCACTGATCTCAGGCCTTTGTTGGCATTTAGGATGTTATTGAAGTTCAATGCGACTGCTTTTTTTCTTTTCGCCATCAATTCGCAAAGGACTTGGTTCAATCCAGATCTTTTGCTGTGTGTGCCATCTCTTTGGGCTACATTCTCAAGATTGAATAGTATATCGAATGGAAGCTTTTCAATCGCGTGCCTGTCAGATTCTGATGATTCGATGAATACAAGTTTTGTTTTCTTTCTCGCCTTCGGTATATCTTTAGGCAGGCAGATTATTGCTTTGATTGTATTCGGATATTTCTCAATTGGAAATTTATCTAATGGGTATACAAAACAGAGCTTTTTGAAATCTAACTCTTTTGCCATCTCGATGAATTCATTTTCATTCTTGTCCGGGAATACGATGTCGATCATTTGTTTAACTTTTTAAATTTTTTAATATCTGGCACGTCTTGCACATTTTTTTCTGCGTCGGTTCTCCGCAGGTCTCGCAGTATTCAATATCCTCTTCCCTCTTATAAAGCTTTTTCATACGAGGCAATACCTTGAGGAATGCTTTTATTATTTTTTCTCTAACTGCCGGATCCTCTTTTTCGAAATCTCCGAATATCCCTTTCATGCTTCTCCTCAATGAATCCATGCTGCAAGGGCATTCGCCATATTTGACTGGGAATCCTCTCAGTTTTGAATATCTGGCGATGTCTTTCTCTCTGATCATATATAATGGTTTTACTCTTGGTACAAATTTCTTGTTTTTTATAACTCCTGTGACTGGGCCGAGCCTTGCGCTGACTGGTATGTCTCCGCGAATGAAGTTCATCATGACCACTTGCGCTTCGTCGTCTAGATTGTGGCCTAATGCAAGTTTGTCTGTCTTCAATTTTCTCGCGTGCTTATTCAGTAGATATCTTCTCAGTACACCGCAAATCGTGCAGGATTTAAGGTTGGTGCCTTTTGATGCAAGGATCGATTTGATGTAGCATAATGAATAGCCGAATTCATCGCGCAATGATACGATATGAAGCTTAATTTTTTGGTTTTTGCAGAATTTTACTAAGTTGTCTAAACTCTCTTTGCTATAATTTCCGATGAATGCGTTGATTGTCAGCGCTTCAATCTTGTAGCCTAATTTTTTCAGCACATATAATAGAACTGTCGAGTCTTTTCCTCCGGAAGCTGCAACCACTATTTTCTCATTTTTCGAGAAAAGTTTGTATTTCTTGATAGTTGCATCTATAGTTTTCTCGATTCTTTCAAGAAATTTATTCTCTTCTACGCTCAGATTATTTTTTTCTTGAGCTTTTAGTTTTCTTTTTTGCATTTTTTGGTTTTGCTTTCGCTTTCTTCTCGGTTTTCTTATGCTTCTTCATGTAATCAGTTATTGCTGCCTTCAATGCCTCTTCGCCCAACACTGAGCAGTGCATCTTCACTGGTGGAAGCTCTCCAAGAAGATGGACAATCTTACGATTAGTGATCTGTTCCGCTTCTTCTAGAGTCTTGCCTTCGACCAATTCGGACAATGCTTCAGACGAAGCGATTGCTGCGACGCAGCCGAATGTCTGGAATTTGACTTCGGTGATCCTATTTTTCTTCACCTTGATCATCACTTTCATGATGTCACCGCATCGTACGTTTCCGACTTCGCCTATGCCGTCTGGATTCTTCATGACCCCAGAATGCTTAGGATTCTTGAAAAGATTCATAACATTTTGGTTGTAGTTCATTTTGCATACCTCCTTCAGTTCCTTGCAATGGGACTCATTCTTCTTAAGTTTAATACTATTTCTTTGACTTTTTTTATTGTGTAATCGACATCTTCTTTTGATGTAAATCTGCTGAGTGTGAATCTGATAGTTCCCTGCATATATTCAGGTTTTGAATTGATCGCTCTCAGGACATGGCTAGGCTCAAGTGAATGCGAAGAGCACGCTGATCCAGTGGATACGAAAATGCCTGCGTTGTCGAGATGGAACAGCATCGATTCGCCTTCGATGTATGCGAATGAGATGTTGACGTTGTTCGGCAACCTTTTTGTTGCGTGTCCGTTAAGTTTTGTTTCCGGGATATTGAGGAGTTCTTTTGTCATATAGTCTTTGAGTGTTTTCAGTTTTTGAACGTCGCTTTTCATTTTGACTGCTTCTGCGAATCCCACAATTCCAGCAATGTTTTCCGTGCCTGGCCTTAATCTCCTCTCGTGGCCGCCTCCGTTGAACAACGGCTTTATCTTCGTGCCGTTCCTAATGTATAATGCGCCGACGCCTTTTGGGCCGTGTATCTTGTGTGCGCTCATACTAATGAGATCGATATTTATCTTTTTCACATCGATAGGAATTTTTGTGAATGATTGGACTGCATCTGTGTGGAATGCGATGTCATGCTTTTTAGCAATTTTCCCGATATCTTCAATAGGTTCGATTGTGCCAATCTCATTGTTGGCATGCATTATTGTGATTAGGATTGTGTCTTTTTTTATTGCGCTCTCTAATTTATTTAGATTGATCAATCCGTATTGGTCCACTTCTAAATATGTGACGCTAAATCCTTCTTTCTCGAGCTCTTTGCAAGTGCTGAGAACTGCAGGATGCTCTATTCTGCTCGTTATGATATGGCCTTTGCCTTTCGAATAGGCGATGCCTTTGATTGCGAGGTTGTCCGATTCTGTGCCGCCTGATGTGAAAATTATCTCCTCTGTATTTGCATTGATTGAGTTTGCGATTATTTTTCTTGCTTCTTCAAGCGCATCTTTCGCATCTCTACCCATTGTGTGCAATGAAGAAGCGTTACCATAATTCTCTGAGAAGAATTTTCGCATGATTTTTTCTACTTTAGGATCAACTTTTGTCGTCGCTCCATTATCCAGATATATTTTTCGAGTTGTCATTTTAGACACACTCCGCAGCAAGCATGGTTATTATCATGATGGCCGTGTACTTTATGCATCTTGCACAATATTCTATTTTGTTTCGCCACTTTTGATATGCGCTGCATCTGTTCGATCAAGCATGGATCTTTTTCGAATATTAATTTAGCACTTTTTTTAATTTCCGCCTGAGTATTCTTATCGAAAATAATCTCTTTAGCCCTTTTTGATTTCACATATTGAGAGATTGTCGCTCTTGTCATTTCTAATTTTTTGGCGACATCGGTTTGCTTCATTCCAAGTTTCATAAGCTCTTTAGCAAGCTCTCTGCGTATCGCGGGTAAAAGATACCATACTTCCAGCTCTTGGGGCATAACAACCATATTTTGTTAACTATAGTTAACATATTTATAAATATTTCTGAAATTTATGAATGAATTATGCGATTTTATAATAAGAATTAGATTTTTTCTAGTTTATCCCATGAACCATTGACCAATGAGTTCAATGAGCTTATCACAAACGGCGCATTTATCCATAGCGCAGTGTCGTATAGCGGATGGATTTTTGAGTCTTCTTTGAGCATCAATAATGCTTCTTTATCATCGGCAATTACAAATCTATGCTTATTTTGTGGGGTGTGTTTGATATCGGCGATTGCTTTCAATTCATTAAATTTATCTGAGTTCGATTTATCATAATCGCTTAATATGATCTTTATGCTCACACCTCTTTTCTTAGCGGCTTTCAATGAATCACCGATTGTCTTGAATTTATCCAATAAGCCATTGGCTGAGCATGCGATGACTATATCATTCTGCGCCTTGCTAATCATCTTGTCTGCATGTGAATGAATAGAATTCCTTGATTTGATATGCGCAGTCATCTCTTCAGGATCGAAGCTTTCAATGCCTTGCGAGTGAAGCATCCCCAGTTCGGTCAGCAAGTCAGACTCTTTCGCGTCATCGAGAAGTTTTATGCTGCGTTCTGCTTCTTCTTTCATATTCTTTTTAACTCTCTCAATCACTTCGCTTGGCGGAACGGCTAGATACTTCAGCGGTTTGCCCAGCTTTGTTATGATGAAACCTTTTCTTTCCAATGATTCTAGAACATCATATGATCTTGACCTAGGGACTGCAGTTATATCGGATAATTCTCCCGCGGTCGATACGCCTCTTGAGAGGAGCGCGCACCAGATTTTCGCTTCGTATCCATTCAATCCGAAGTCTTTGAGTTTGGTCAAAAATTCTTTCTTTACGATCATTTATTGCACCACGATGATTATTTTAGAGTAAGTACTTGTTTTGCCTTGACTCTAATTTTTCCCAAATTGTTTTATAAGGATTTCGTTGCTTCATTATCTATGAATAATAATATCGACGGAAATAGTATAGAAATAGTTGCAGAGTTATAGTGCTTTTCTTGGTCCATATCCTAGCTTTGCTATAATTAAGGCAGTCTCAGATAAAAGTTCTTCGCGAGAATTTTCATTAATTATTTTTAGATTGTACATCTGGTTGTGTATTATCTTATCAAGACCCATACCTGCTCCGTCTCTTTCGTCACGTTTTTTGATATCTTCCATCGTGGTCTTTTGATCTCTTCGCGAAGCATAACGTTTTTCCAAGCTCCTTTCCACATATATCAATTTGAATCTGTCATTATGATCTGCTCTGAATTGCGAGACCTCTTCAGGACTTCTAAATCCAGTGATCACTATATCATCCAGACCTTTTATCCGATTGGAAAGCATCATCGCGAGTATGTTCTGGAATCCTGAAGTCTTACGTAAAGCAACTCCTAATTTAGATCTATAGTCTTTCGTATCTTCACATTCAATTGAAGACAATAGTTCGCCTAACAAATCTGAGAATACCCATTTAGTGAATCCGAATTCTTGGACGAGATAATCTGCTATGGTGTCTTTTCCAGATTCCCCATAGCCGGTAAGTCCAATTATCATTAGTCTTTTTTCATCTCTACTGATTAATATAGCTTATTATTTTCGAATCTCTATTTTTGGTAAAGTAAATGCTTATAAATAATGCAACTGAGGATTGACCAGGGTATCATGGAAGTAAATCTATTCGAATTTGATGTGAACGAAAAACATCTTAGATGGCTGAAGAATAATATTTTGAAATACAGAAATAATAAACCTACGCTTGACCAGCTTCTGAAGCATACACATCTTAGTTTTTCTGCGGAACAATGCTCGAGAGTAGCTACGCTTGATATAGTAGAGAGTGATGATTCTTATACGCAGCAATCACAAAGGTATGTTCCGCTTGAGAATTCGAGCAATGGTTTTGTTGTTCCACCTCTTCCTGATGGGCTTCGGCAGGAATATGTGCAGTTATGCAATGATATGTTCAGCTTATACAAAGAAATGACTGAGCTTAAAGAAGGCTACAAAAAAAAGAAAAAGTTGCAGATTGGGGATTATGTACATGGAATCCCGATTGAAGATGGGAGATATATATTGCCTTGTTCGACTAAATCTAATATGCTTATAACTATGCAAGGATCTTCTATTTCTGATTTTCTTGAACACATCCATAGCAAAGGTTATGGTGAGCTTGATGAGTTATATCAAAAAATAATGCTTCAATTACGGAAAGTATCTCCTTATCTAGGCAATAGGCTTGAGGATATAGTAAAAGAGAGCAGCGCAAGGACCAATGCAGTGACATCAATTAATGAAATGCTGTTTGAAATGGTGTCTGAAAGAGTAAGTTTACTCAATAAAACTACGAACGGAATTATAAGATCAGGTCTTGGCGCTTCGACAAGCACGGCATCCAACACGCCTAGCGAAATTTATGAAAATATGCTCAAAGAAAAAGGACTTGAAACGACAATGGCAAATCTTGAAGAACTTACTCAGAGGGTCGCGAATTATGGTCATACTTCTATATTAGAACATTCTAGGATGACTTTTGGACTCAGGATGTCTATAAGCACATATCATCAATTGGTAAGGCATAGGCTGAGAGAAATATCAAAACCTGAGCTTGATTCTCTTCCTGATGATTTTGGATATGTAACTCCACCCACCATAAAAGGAAGTAAATTCGAACCGGCTTATACTGGACTTATGGAAAGAGCTCGAAAATTATATCAAAGTATATCTCTATCTAATCGCAAGAGCGCTGCATATATCCTTCCTAACGGGACTGAGATACCTGTGATACTCAGCGCGAATGACAAGGCTATTGCCCACATAATCAGCGATAGAACTTGTAGCCGTGCGCAATGGGAGATAAGGGATATCGCGCAGAAGATATTGGATATAGCGAAACAAGAAAATCCTACTGCTTATCGTAAATCTGGTCCTCGTTGCGTTTATGGCGTATGTCCCGAAGGCGCACTTAGCTGCGGTAAATCCGCAGAAATGAAAGAAAGATATGGCAAGTGAAAATATGGATAATGAAATAGTGCAAAGGCAAATAGCGTTCAAAGTCAACTTGAAAGATATAGTCACAAAACAGTTGGTGAAACAAGAAGGATGGCTGCCTAATTATGTTGAATATGGCGGACAGAAGATTAGCCGTGTGAATGTAATGGGCACAGTCATTAGCACTGTTTCTGAGAATGAAAATCACATAGTTATAGATGATGGAGAAGTTAGTATAATCATCCGTAAATTTGAAACGCAGAATATTGAATTAGGCGATTATAAAGTGGGCAGTCTTTTGAACATAATTGGTAAAATCCGTGAATTTAATAATGAAAAATATATTATGCCTGAGGCGATAATCCCGGTTATCTCAATGAATCAAGTGGATATGAGAAAAAAAGAGATAAAACTTCTTCATATGAATGGATTTTATAGCGTTGTCAAAGAAGTTGTTCCGAAAGCAGTTTCAACATCTCCGGGAATAATCGAAGAAAATGTACATGAAGGAGATAGCGAGGCTGCAAGGCTTATCGCTAAAATCCGCGAATTGGATGACGGCAATGGTGCGGATATAGATACAATCATCTCTTCTTTAGGCCCAAGTTATGAACGCACTATGCAGATATTGCAGGAACAAGGAGATATCTTTACGACAAAGCCCGGCAAGATTAAAATTCTTGAATAGATCTTAGATAAAAAATAATGGAGTGATATAAACTTCTACGAATGCTGCGAATACTAGCAATATTAAAGAGATTAGGATAAGTTGGGAAGTGTCAAACAATATTCTTTCGAAACGTTTGGTCTGAAAATCTTTGTGGATAATTGCTATTGACAGAATTCCTCCAGCCAGTCCTGCAACGAAGTATGCTGCGATTTCTGGAACTCCATGCACGAAGTATCTTAGGAATCCAAGTGATACTGCTTTCCAGTAATTCGTTCCTAGCAGCGCTCCGCCTAATGCTGCGAAATTGACCTTAATGAAGTTGCCCATGGCAGTTCCTATAACTGATGCGTTCCATGTCAAGATAAAGATAGATCCGAATCCGTAGATAAGCGAGAAGATTATGCAGAATATCATCACTTTGAAATTGTTGAATAGGATGTCTGAGAATAGAGTAAGGGATTCTACGAAGTTGCCTGAAACTCTATTGTTGATGTTTAATATGGTTTGGGTTTGGACTAGATATAAATTATTTACAGTGTTTTGCGGCAGCAAAGTATACCAGAAAGCAAATGCGAAAGTCATGCCTACGAACATAAACATCAGATAGGTTATAGCTTTCCTGTGCTGGTTAAGTAGTAAGAGTTCATCGGCTATCTGCTCATCTTTCTTTTCTTCTCTGCGCATCATGAAGTAAACTAATGGAGAGCATGCCAATACTGAAAAGAAGACCATAATGATGCTCGCTTGCTGCGCGAAAACCCATAATGCTAGCAGGATTGCGATGGATGAATAAAGGAATCCGTAGAACAACATGCTCCAGGGTCTTTTCTCTGCAGATTTCGGGCCTATAATTGATTCTAGAACCATAGTTGAATATGGGATATGTAAATTTATATAACTTCCGGTCGTGTTCAGAATGCCACCTAATGTCTTTTCGCAAGCACTACTTTTCATAAATTTACAAGATAAATCTTGTTGAAGAATTGTAATCAGAATGTGCTCAATACTGACATTGGCATCATTCTGAACACATTAATAACTTCCGAATTCTTTATAAACAAAGCCTATTTTCATTAGTAACTATGGATTACAAAGCTATGCTGCAGAAAGCGAAGTCGGAATTGCCGCAAGAAGTAAAAGCTACTGAAAGGTTCGAGATACCTAAAGTAAAAGGGCATTTGCAAGGCAATAAGACTGTGATAAGCAATTTCTTTCAGATAGTCGATATATTGCATGTTGATATCCAGCATTTGCTTAAATATCTGCTAAAGGAGCTGGCTACACCCGGCGAAATACAGAATACTCTTCTTATCTTCGGTACAAAACTTTCGGCAAGCAAGATTAATGAAAAGATTGAAAGGTATGCGAAAGAGTTCGTAATCTGCAAAGAATGCGGAAAACCTGATACTAAATTGATCAAAGAAGGCAATTTCATGTTTATCAAATGCAATGCATGTGGCGCAAAGCATCCAGTAAACAGCAAAATCTAAAAAGGCTGAAATTCTTAGGTTATACTATGATAGTCAAAAAACACGTGTCTCAAGATGGTCAGATGATTCTTTCTATCTGCGATTCTGAATTGATAGGCAAGACTTTTGAAGAAGGAGATAAATGGTTGGATCTGACTTCGAAGTTTTATCGCGGCACTGAGATGAGCGAATCTGAAATTCTTTCAATTCTACCTAATGCGCATAGCGTGAATATGGTTGGCACTAAGACTATTGATTTTGCTATTAAACATAAATTGATATTGAAATCGCACGTCCTTTATGTTCAGAAAGTGCCTTATGCGATATGCGTGTTCGATGAACGGGCTAAATAAGAATAAATCTTAATCAATTCTAACCCATATATCTTGGGCGTTCTTCTTTCATCTGCTTGGCTTTAGCTGCTTTGAAATGGTCTTGCATCTTTAAGTATTCTTCTATTATTTCAGGCGTCACTGATGGTCTGACTTTTTTTAATGCTTCTTCGAAGTCTTTCATTGTGACATTTTTCGCCTGCATATCTTTTCTTAATGCAAAAATAGCCGCTTCTTTGCAGATAGATTCGATGTCTGCGCCGACGTAACCATCAGTTTTGTTCGCTAATTTTGCAATGTCTACATTTTTCAATGGCATGTTTTTTGTGTGCACTTTGAAAATTGCATCTCTGGTTTTTTCATCTGGAGTTTCTGCTAGAATTATTCTGTCGAATCTGCCTGGTCTTAATAGAGCTGGATCAAGCATATCCGGTCTGTTTGTTGCTCCTATGATTATGACATCATTCATGTCTTCAAGTCCGTCCAGTTCTGTGAGTATTTGATTAACTACATTACGCGATACTTCGCTTTCGTTCGCGCTGTTTGTCCTGGCCGGAGCTAATGATTCGATTTCATCAAAGAATATTATCGAAGGCGATGATTGCCGTGCTTTTTCAAATAATTTTCGTATGGCTTTCTCTGATTCGCCTACCCATGTGACCAATAACTCCGGACCTTTGACTGGGATGAAATTGGCTTCGCTCTCGTTCGCCACTGCTTTGGCTAATAAGGTTTTACCTGTGCCTGGCGCGCCATAGATAAGGATACCTTTCGGAGGTTTGACTCCCAATCTCTTGAATGCTTCTCCATTCTTTATCGGCCATTCAACTGCTTCTTTTAATTCTTGTTTTATTTCTTCTAATCCGCCGATGTCTTCCCACTTTATGTTAGGTATATCTATGGAGAATTCTCTTAATGCGCTCGGTCTTACGAATTTCAACGCTTGCTTGAAATCGTCCATGCTGACTTTCAGTTTTTCGAGCATTTCTTTTGGAATCGGTTCATTTTTGTCCAGTTCTAATCCTGGGAGCATCCTTTTGAGAAGAACCATGGCTGCTTCTTTCACTAATGCTGAAATGTCTGCGCCGACAAATCCGTGAGTGATTGCGGCAAGTTCATTCAGGTCAACATTTTTTTCCAACGGCATATATCTGGTATGGATCTTGAGGATTTCTGCTCTTGCAGGTTTTGTCGGTATTCCTATCTCTAATTCTCTGTCTAGTCTGCCTGGCCTTCTTAGTGCGGGATCTAATGCGTTAGGTCTGTTTGTCGCGCCTATTACTATGACTTTGCCTCTTGATTTCAATCCGTCCAGATGCTTTAATAGCTCCATGACTGGCGTGTTTAAGAATTCGTTATGGCCTCTTTCTTCTCTCTTAAATGCGATTGAATCAAGTTCGTCTATGAATATGATGCTTGGCGCGTTCTTTGTTGCGTCTTCAAAGATTTTTGCAATATTTTTTTCGGTTATGCCTGGTACTCCAGATATGATTGAACCTGATTTCATCTCAATGAAGTTCGCTTTTGTTTCGTTCGCTACTGCTCTTGCCAGCAATGTTTTTCCGGTCCCTGGCGGGCCATATAATAGAACTCCTTTCGGCGGTTCAATGCCTAATTTTTCGAATAATTCAGGATGTTTCAATGGCAGTTCAACCATTTCTCTAACTTTGCCGACTTCTTCTTGCAGTCCGCCTATATCTTCATAGTTGATATCCGGCATGTTAGCTTCTTCTGTAATCTCAACTGCTTCAGGATTTAGCGTAAGTTCTGTACTTTCAGAGATCATAACCGGCTGTTTTGGGTTTGTATCAACAACAACAAATTTTAATTTGACATTCCTTATGCCTAATAAACCATCGTCGTAAGCTCCAAAAGTGACTTCATCACCTTTTATGAAAGGTCTGCCTATAAGTCCATTAAGCAACGGCCTTGTATCTCCCCATATGCGCACCTTTGCTTCTGCTGGCGCGATAATTATCGATTTAGCTTCTTTGTATTCGATTTTTCTGATCTTGACAGTTTCGCTGATTCCAGTTTTTGCATTTTTTCTGGTGGTGCCATCCATTCTGATAATGTTTGATCCCACATCATTGGTAAATGCTTCATCAGCTATAGCCACAGTTTTACGTTTACCTTCAATCTCTAGAATGTCGCCGGGTTTGAGTTCAAGCTCTTGCAGTGTATTAGTATCTATTCTAACTATCCCTTTATTGATATCTGTTTGATTGCTAATATCTACTTTGAGCTCTTTTTCCTTTATTGCCATCTAAACCCCCTAGAAAAGCTATAGGTATGGAATTTTTAAAGATTATTGTGATGCAACCTCAGTTGAACCCATAGCTATTTTAATGTATTCTTCTTTATGCATATATATGAAAACAAAGCAGAAAGGTACTAATGCTGAACGTGAGCTAGTCCATCTTTTCTGGAAGAATGGTTGGTGCGGAATACGTGTAGCTGGTTCTGGTTCAATTGGATATCCTGCGCCTGATGTTCTAGCTGGCAATGGAGCTAGACGTCTTGCTATTGAAAGCAAAGCCACTGCTGATACTAACAAATATTTTCCTAAAAAAGAGATACATGAACTCAAGGAATTCGCAGACAAGTTCGGAGCAGAGCCTTGGGTAGCTATCCGTTTCGATAATGACAGCTGGTATTTCTTGAATCTTGAAGATTTAAAGTTATGCAATAACGGCTATTCAGTGAGTTTTGCTCTTGCAAAGCAGAAAGGTCTGATGTTCGAAGAAATGATTGGTATTTTCAGACAAGAAAAGTTAGCTTGATTGTTTATTCTTATTTCAACCATTTATAATGTCTTTTCACTTTATACAAAAAGTGTTCTGGTTTGAATACGCCTAATTCTGAGATTATTCCGCTGATTAATTCTGGCGGGATTATTTCGAAAGCTGGATTCATAACTTTCACACCGTTCGGTCTGTTTTCCCAGACTTCGGATGGATCCCTTTGTTCAATTATTTCGGGATGGATTTTGGTTTCAGGATCGTATGCCCATGAATCTGTGCAAACATATACTTTCACGCCGTAGAAATCAGCGACCTCTGCCAGTAATCTTGAACCTATTTTGTTTATGACTTCGCCTTTAGCGGTAATTGCGTCTGCGCCTATGAGCATAATATCTGCATCTTTCAATGCAAGCATGCCTGCGGAATCAACATAATGTTTGATTGGGATGTCTAGTTTTGCGATTTCTCTTGCAGTCATCCTGCCTTGGAATAATGGTCTTGTTTCCGTATTCCTTACGAAGAATTTCTTATGTTTCTGTTTCGCATATTTGAGAATTCCTATGACTGTCGATGAATGGCAATGTGTGAACACTATCATGCCGTTATGGATTTTCAATGAGCCTTGATGTGCTATAGAATCTTTCACTTCATGGAAATGCTGAAGCACTTCATCTGCTTTATCAACAATTTCTTTTTTTAGTTCTAATGGAGTCTTGCCTTTCATTTTGGAAAGGATATATTTCAATGCATTGCGCATCTTTGGTTCAGTAGGTCTTGAAGCAATTAGTTTATTTTTCGCGCTATGCATCTCTTTGAGATATCCGCCTCTGCTTTTGACTTTGCATTTTTGAGCTTCTTTCTTGAATGCATCTACTGCAGCTTTCGCTATAGTCGCCGCGCCTTGTATCTTCAATGATTCTATATCCTTAACTACTTGATCCAGACTCATTTATCTTTATCTTCTTTTTTTCTTAAGTAGACTTTGCTCTATTCTAATCATTTGCCTTTCCATAGAGAAGAGTTTCTTCAAGCTGTATGCTATCGCTATAAGAATTCCGAGTATTACGTATTGGATAAGATTCTCCATTAAGATGCACCTCTTTTTCTATATTGAGAAATGAATTTTATAGTATATAAAGGTTTCTTACGATTAAATGCCTGCAACAGATAAATTTTCCACATTCCAAAACTATGACTGACTTTCCCCGTAGTGGAACCTTGTCAGTTCTCTTTTTAGGTTATAAAATTTATAATGGTTGCAGACATTTCAATTATTGTAGAATTTAAATTCCGTAGATATTGCCTTTGTCTCTCAAGTTTTTGATTAGCTTCTTGTTCTCTTCAGTCTCTTGCAATGCTTCTGCAAGTTTTACTCTGATTCTTTTTACTTCTTTGCATACATCCACTTCTGAAGGGCATTCTTGTTTGCATGCGCCGCAGAGTAGGCAGTCATGGAATTGGTCGCTTAGGATATTCTCTTTGCTTAGAATCATTTTCGCTCTTGGGCTTTTTGTTTCTTTTTTGCTATTCAGATATACCGGGCAGTTGGCTTTGCATAGTCCGCAGAAATTGCATCTGTCATAGCTCATAGTATCTTGCCTCTATTCATGAGATTTAAAGGATCGTATTGCTTTTTCAGTTTTTCCAATTCTACTTTTCTTGTTTCTGGAAGGAATTGCATATTGATAGTTCCTATGTTCATAACTTCGCCGCCCATGTTGCGGATTTCTGTCAATGTTTCATTTATTATTTTTTTCTGCATGTTATTGAAGAATAATTGGAATATACCTTTTGTGATGTTTCCGAAAGTATGTATTTTGTTTTTTCTTGTGTATTTCAGGAATGCATCAATCTTCTCTTTTGGGATTGTTATTTGCCTGATATGGTGAAGTTTAGCTTTATGGATCTCTTTATGCAATAAATCCCTTAGCTGTTGCGCGTCTCCTGGCTTGCCTTTAGCCATTTCATATTCTATGACTAATAGATGTTTTTCGCTTTCTTCTACTTCTTCGTCTTCTTGGTATAAATTTAATAGTTTTGAACAATTTTTGTCCATATATTGGATTGATACGACTGAATCATCTTTTTCTAATTCTTTTAATTTATCCATTACTTCGGTCGCATTTTTGAATGTCAATATATCGTGGGAGACTTCATTGTATGGCGGGATCACTTTTAGTTTGATGCCAACAATCGCTGCCAATGTGCCTTCGCTCCCTATGATTTTGTGGATGTCTTTGACTATCAATATTTTTCCAGAGCCGTCAACTACTTCTAGTTCCAGTATCTGGTCCGCCATTCTGCCGAATCTGTGCGTATATACCCCGTGGCTATTGTTAGCTACCATTCCGCCTAGAGTGCATACTTTAGAAGATGTCGGGATGATTGGGAAGAAAAGATTGTAATTCTTTAATGCGTCATTTAATTTTTTCAACGTGACGCCTGGTTCTACCATAACATAATGCTCTTGCCTGTGCAATGCTATAATTTTATTCAATCTGTTCATGTCAATTACTACTGAATCTCGTGGGATAGTTGAGCCTTCTAATGAAGTTCCTGCGCCTCTTATAACTACATTGAATTCTCTCATGTTGGCTAATCTGATTATGTCTCTGACATGCTCTACTGATAGCGGCCAGACTATGGCTTGCACAACTCCTTCTAATTGAGATGCATCAGTCGCGTAACTTTTCAAGTCATCTAAACTTGTAGAAAAATTTTCTGGTCCTACGATGTCCTTGAGCTTGTCAAAATTGTTCATCGCATGATCACTTCACTCAATTCGCAGACTTCTTTCTCTTCTGCATTATTTTTCATGTGCTTGTAGCATAATGGGCATGTTGTAATCACTTTTTGCGTTGAGAAGTCTTTCATCCTCATTTCTGCGATGTTTTTCGCTTGAGGTTTGTCAACATCTATATGTCCTGTGCCGCAACATAATGTATTTTTTCCGGAGTTATTGTTTTTTACTACTTTGAAGCCGATGCTTTCTAGCAATTCTCTTGGTTGGTTGATTATGTTGCAGTTCCTAGCTAGATGGCACGGATCATGATATGACACTTGCCCTCTGTCTTCCTTGATGTCTTGTTTTGGAATAACTTCTGTCACATGCTTTGCATCGATATTGTAATGCTCTTTAAACATAGATGCGCATGCCGGACAGTTCGTTATGATCTTAGAGATATTGTTCTTCTTGAACAGCTGAATATTCTCGTACCTCAACCTCTCAAAGTCTTCCACATAGCCTTTGTTCAAAGCAGGCAGTCCGCAGCAGAACTCTTTCTCTAATGTCACGAATTCGATGCCTAATTCTTTTAGAATCGCTTGGTAATTATTTTTTATTTTTTCTAATTGGTATTTAGTAACGCAGCCTGGAAAGTACAATGTTTTTCCGAATATGTAATCTTTTATGTCTTTAAACAGACTCATACCACCTACCTCACGCTTTTTTATATAAAATTCTATTAATATATATTATTGTGGTGGGACTGCTGTGATGGAATGATAATGATAGAAAGAGAATAATAGAAAATAAGAAAGAAAAGTAAGCTTATTGCTTACCTACCCATTGACATTTGTCTGTTGGACAATTAGCTTTTACTATTTGAGTTCCACATGTACTTGTTAATAGGGTGGCTTTACTTCCAATAGCTTTATCATAGGCCTCTAGAGCCGCAGTATTAGATTTATCTTTAACATACGCTGCTTGAGCCGCATCAATATCTTGGTAATACCTATCTAATGGAATACAGCTATACATTGTGACATCTTTAGTTTTTTCTAGACCAGTTCCACCAAGCGATGTTGTGAAAATACCCAGTCTGCCTGTGAATATGGCGACAATAACAACTAGTATGATTACGGCTATAGCAGCAATTATGATTGTGCTGATAGAAAGTTCTTGAGCTTTTTTATTCATTATCAAATCACCTCGAATATATCGACATTAATGTAATAGTAAATTATCAGTAGATATAATATATAAAGGTTTTCATGGGTTCAATGCTTATTTTGGAGTAGCACTGGATAGTGGTGCTCATTTCGTTCGTTCTTATCCAGTACTTGCACTATTTAGTTAAGATTGTGTATTTTCAACAAGCACTGGACATTTGTCCTAGTGCACTGGACATTCGTGAGACTTATATACCTGCAAAATTCGCATTTATCTTGAGGTGGTATCTATGGATAAAAACATTATCATAAGACTTAACAAGACATTTGAGGATTACGTTCATAGAGAAGAAGGTATTGATTTCTGGTTTGCTAGAGAATTGCAGGTTCTTTTGGGTTATACAGAATGGCGTAAATTCTATGGCACGATAGAAAAAGCGAAAGAATCATGTAAAACTGCAGGATTTGATATTAATGACCATTTTGTCGGCGCCGCCAAAATGGTGGGGATTGGCTCTGAAACTAAAAGAGAGATTGAAGATATTAAACTCACAAGATACGCCTGTTATCTCATCGCTCAGAACGGCGATCCTCGGAAAGAGGAAATTGCGTTCGCACAGAGTTATTTCGCGATACAGACTCGTAAGCAGGAATTGATTGAGCAAAGAATTGCTTTCAGAGAAAGGATTGAAGCTAGGAATAAATTAACCAAATCTGAGACTGAGCTTTCCCAGTTGATATATGAGCGCGGGGTAGATGATGCAGGTTTTGCTAGAATAAGGAGCAAGGGCGATGAAGCACTATTCGGCGGAAATGATACTAAACAGATGAAGATAAAACTGAATGTTCCTGAGAAAAGGCCATTAGCGGATTTCTTGCCTACTGTGACTATTGCAGCTAAGAATTTCGCTACAGAAATCACTAACTTTAATGTTAAAAGGGATGATCTACAGGGAGAAACGATTATCACTGGTGAGCATGTCAAGAACAATCAGGATATGCGCAATATTCTGGCTAAGAATAAGATTGTTCCCGAGAATCTTCCTCCTGCTGAGGATATCAAGAAACTTGAAAGAAAAGCAAAGAAAGACGAACAAAGGATTGCGAATGGTTCGTGTAGGAAAGAATTGACTCAAGGCTTATAGTCCAAGCTTGCTGTCGATCTCGTCGGCTATGTTCTGGAGATTGTTCCAGGCGGATTCTGTGTCTCTCTTTAACTCGGAGATAAGTTCTTTCAGATTGTCAGAACGAAGCATGTATTTATTGCGGATGACTATGATGATTCCGGAGTCCATCAGTCTATTAATATGGTGTATGACTGTGCCTCTGCTTAAACTAGTGCGTTCTGCAATCTCGTCGGAACTCAACGGACTTCTCATCTTTCTCGCCTTTAGAAGTTCTATGAATACTCTGAAGCAAGAACTATCTTTATCTCTCAGTCCAAATAGACCTAAAGAAGAGCCGAACCATTGAAGCTCTTTATTGACGTCTGAAACTCTTGGCTTGTGCATAGTTATTATAGTGATCTTATGCTCTACAAAGGATTCGTTTGCCGGTATGTGACGTCTGATTATCATTGTTTTATGGTTTGTTCTTCGATATAAGGGGGAAAGGCTATATAAAAACCTTTTCAGAAACATTTATATACCAGATGTACATTACAGATAAACATGGTTGAGCTAAGCTCAACAAAAGGTGTCTAAAATGATGAAACCAAAAACCGAGCAAAACGCGAAAGTTGAAGCTAAAGTTGAATCAAAAGACATTGAATCTATGAAGAAAGAAGTAGAGATATTGACAAAAAAGCTTGAAGAAAGCGATAAATTCGGCCAGGATATGCTTTGCCAAGCGCAAAGGCTTCAGGCAGAATTCGAAAATTACAAGAAAAGGAGCGATAAAGACAGAAGTTCTATGATTTGCAATGCTTCCAAAGAAGTAATCGAATCTATAATCCCAGTACTTGACAGTTTCCAGCTTGCGTTAAAAAACACCTCCAATGAGCAAGAATTTGTGAAAGGCGTAGAAATGATCTATGGTCAATTGTATAGTATGTTACAGGCGAAAGGCTTGAGAAAAATCGAAGCGGTGAACCTGAAATTCGATCCGTACAAGCATGAGGCTTTGTTAGCTGTTCCAAGCGATAAAGCGCCAGAGATAGTGATTGAAGAATTGCTTCCTGGATATATGCTCAACGATGTGATAATCAGGCACAGCAAAGTCAAAGTCAGCAAGGGTAAATAAAAATAACGAGGCAGAAAATATGACAGATGAAAAAAAGATCAATTTCAGCATAAATGAAGGGGATTCGTTTTTTTCCCACGAATTATCAGTAGTCTTCAATCCTACTCAGTTCATTTTGGATTTCAAGAATGTGACTCCAAGGATGGATGTGAGGAGCAAAGATGGCACTGTGATCAATATCAAACATAACGTGGTACTGGTAGATCCTTATCACGCGAAAAGAATCATCGAAGCATTGTCTTCAGTTGTTGCGAAATACGAGCAGGATTACGGCAAGATTGAGAAGCCTAAAGCTTTAGCGAAACTTGAGAAAAAGACAACTGCAGAAGTTAAAAAGTCAAAATTAGCAAATGAAAAAACTGTTGGCATAAGACCAACATATTTGGGTTAAAAACCTTTACGGAGGGATGTAAAATGGCAAAAATATTAGGTATTGATTTAGGAACAAGCAATTCAGCGGCAGCTGTGCTAGAGGCAGGCAAACCGAAGATAGTCCCTAGCGCGGAAGGTATGAGTTTATACGGCAAATCTTTCCCGAGCGTAGTTGCGTTCACAAACGACGGGCTTGTGTTAGTCGGTGAACCTGCTAGAAGGCAGGCTGTAGTGAATCCGAAGAACACAATAATGGCTGCGAAAAGGAAGATGGGCACAAATTTCAAGTACCATATCAACGGCAAAGATTATACTCCACAGCAGATCTCTGCATTCATCTTGCAGAAGATCAAGAAAGACGCAGAAGCGTTTTTAGGAGAACCTATAACAAAAGCAGTCATCACAGTTCCTGCTTATTTCGATGACAATCAAAGGCAGGCAACTAAAGATGCAGGAGCTATTGCAGGATTAGAAGTAGTGCGTATAGTGAACGAGCCAACTTCAGCTTCATTGGCGTACGGCCTTGACAAGCAGAAAAAAGAGCAGAAGATTTTGGTCTTCGATCTTGGCGGCGGTACATTAGATGTCACTATCATGGAATTCGGCGATGGCGTATTCGAAGTCAAATCCACATCAGGAGACACCCAATTGGGCGGAACTGACATGGACAATGCTTTGATAAATTTCATAACTAAAAAATTCAAGGATGAGAACGGAATCGACCTGAACGAAGACGATGCGGCTATCCAAAGGATAAGGGAAGCAGCAGAGAAAGCTAAGATCGAGCTGTCGACAACTATGCAGACAGAGTTAAATCTGCCTTTCATAACCGCGACAAGCAAAGGTCCAAAGCATCTCAACATGACTCTGACAAGAGCTAAATTGGAAGAGATAATCGCTCCAATCATAGAGAGATGTCATAAACCTCTTGAGCAGGCTATGTCTGACGCTAAATTGAGCAAGAAAGATATCAGCAAATTGATTCTAGTTGGTGGTCCTACAAGGATGCCAATTGTACAGAAATTGCTTGAGAAAGAGTTCGGCGACAAAGTTGAGAGAAGCGTTGATCCAATGGAATGTGTAGCTGCAGGAGCTGCGATCCAAGCTGGCGTTCTTGCTGGCGAAGTTAAAGACGTTTTACTTTTAGATGTCACACCTTTGAGTTTGGGTATTGAGACATTGGGCGGAGTGTTCACTAAGCTTATTGAAAGGAATACAACCATTCCAGTGAAGAAGTCTCAGATATTCTCAACCGCTGCAGACAATCAACCAGCTGTAAGCATCCACGTCTTGCAAGGCGAGCGTGCGATGGCTCCAGACAACAAGACTTTAGGCAGATTCGATTTAGTCGGATTACCGCCTGCGCCAAGAGGTATACCTCAGATTGAAGTATCCTTTGATATTGACGCGAACGGAATCGTCCATGTATCTGCTAAGGATTTAGGAACTGGTAAAGAGCAGTCCATCAAAATCACTTCATCTCAGAAATTGAATGAAGCTGAAGTTGAAAGGATGAGGAAAGAAGCTGAGAAGTTCGCTGATTCCGACAAGAAACGCAAGGAAGACATCGATACCTTGAACCAAGCGGATGCTTTAGTTTATTCCGCGGATAAAACTTTGAAAGATTTCGAAGGCAAAGTGGATCAGGCTAAACTTGATGCTGTGAAGAAAGAGATCGAGGAGCTTAAGAAATTGCTTGAGCCTCATGATAAGAATAGCGAAGCAATCAAAGCTAAACTTGATTCGGTTAACAAACTGATGCAAGAAGCTGCGACTGAGCTTTATCAGAAAGCCGGTCCTCAAGCTGGCGCTGAAGGCGCTTCGCAGGATTCATGCGGCCCTGAATGCAACGCGAAACCTAAATCTTCAGGCAAGAAGAAGAAAGCTTCTGCTTCAGAAGATGAAGAAAATGTAGTGGACGCGGATTTCAAAGTCAAGGACGAGAAATAAATAGTTTCCGTGGTTAGTTTTTTATACTAACCTTTTTTATTTTATATAAAATGGCAAAGGACTATTACAATACTTTGGGCGTTGGGAAGAATTCTTCTAAAGAGGAGATTAAGAAAGCTTACAAGAATCTCGCGAAGAAGTATCATCCTGATGTTAATAAAGAAGCTAATGCTACTGATAAGTTCAAAGAAGTGAATGAAGCGGCTTCTGTTCTTTTAGATGATAAGAAGAAGCAGCAGTATGACCAGTTCGGGACTACTGATTCTAACATGGGTCAAGGTTTCGGCGGGTTCGAAGGCTTTGAGCAAGGGTTTGGCGGATTCGAATTCGATCTGGGCGATATGTTCGGAGATATTTTCGGACGTTCTAGGAAGCGTTCAAGAAGTCGCGGAGTGCGCGGAAATGATCTTGAATATGGCCTTGAGATCTCACTTGAAGATGCTGCTTTCGGTTCTTCAGTCAATCTGGATTTGCCGCGTATGGAAACTTGCTCTAAATGTAATGGTACTGGCGCTAAATCTTCAGATGATATTGTTAATTGTCCTGCTTGCAATGGTTCCGGCGCAATACGCCGCGATATGAGGACACCTTTTGGAACTTTTTCTCAGACGTCTACATGTTCTGAATGCGGCGGTGAAGGGAAGACTATCCGTAGGGAATGCCCCGAATGCGGCGGTAATGGACGTGTACGTAAAGTTCGTAAGATTGAAGTTAAGATTCCTGCGGGCATCGATCAAGGTTCATCTCTTCGTGTATCTGGCGAAGGAGAAGCTGGTGTTAATGGTGGTCCTAACGGCGATTTATATGTTACTATTACTTTGAAGAAGCACAAAATCTTTTCTCGCAAAGGTTTAGATATTTCTATGGAAATGCCTATTACATTTGCTCAGGCTGTGTTCGGCGCTTCTGTTGAAGTTCCTACACTTAAGGGCAAAGCTGATCTGAAGATTCCTGCTGGTACGCAGTGTAATACCATCTTCAAGATGAAAGAGCATGGGATACCATCTTTAGATGGCTATTCAATCGGTTCGGAGAATGTGAAAGTGATTGTCGACGTGCCTGAGAAGCTTTCTGCTAAGCAGAAGGAGTTGCTTAAGGAGTTCGATAAGACGTTGGACAAGAAAAAAGGTTTCTTTGAGAGTGTGTTTAGTTAAATTATATATAATATGACAAACAAATATATAACTGGAAAAAGAAAGATAGAGCAGACATTAGAAAAATCATGCGGAAGACCTACTTCTGACCAAGCTGATTTTAGAGATAAAGGATATATTAAATTAGGATATTCAAATCCTCTAAAAAAGGTAAATAAAATCATTAAGAACAATTAATTTTAAATTAGTATTCTCCGAATATTAAAAATAGAATTAATATGAGATTAAATGGGATTATATTCAAATATGCTAACGGATTAATAACATATGCAACTTTAATAAACTCTTTCAAATTATAATCTAAAGTACTATCATTATCATATGGATACATAATACTTTTAGAATTTGAATTATGATAGAATCCCATACTATGCAATGTTTCATGTATAATTGTATTTTCATTAGAAGCAGTTGACAATCTAATCTTATTCCAAATGACAATTATTGCCGAAATTCCCCACATGCCGGATTCAGATTCAGCTATCGTAGATCTACCACTAAATATAATTCCATCATTATTTTTAAATGGCTCATTGCATGTATAACTAATCCCCCCTACTAAAAGTGCAAAAGGATATCCTAAACGGACAAATTGAACATACGTATTTTTGGAGATATGGTCTAATGATGATTTTAGATTAAGATTATCATTACATGAGGAATCAACATCATAAAAATAGAGTGGTCTTGGATTCCCTAAACTTGCGATTATAGGAAATTGCATATCTGAATGTAAAAAATATAAATAGATTGGGGAAATAAAAATAGAAATAATTATTATAAAAATTAAAGTTGAAAATATTTCTTGATTTTTTTCGGATAATTGATTCCATGGTATGGTTAATTTTTGAAATTCTTGGGGTTTAATATTTTTATTAAAATCATAATTATTACAACTTTTCTCGTGTAGTTCAGCTCCTTTTTTAAATTGGAAAATTTTGCCACAATGTTCACATTGCCATTTTGCCATAATCTTCTTCTAGAATCTAGTTATTTAAATCTTACTATAGTTGTTATCGTCTAACACCCATCATTGATCTAGCCCAACATTTACTGCATTTTCCTTTTCCTTTTAGAATAGGGGCATTACCACAGGCACATATTGGATTAGCTATTTCATGACAAGTAGTAGATAATGCAATTACAAAATGTGTGCCACAATTATTACAGAATTTTGCACCTTGTCTATTCTCTGTACCACAATTTCCGCATTTAATCATTATTTATTCCTCGATATCTATAAATCGGGAACTTATTTAAAAACTTTTGGATTGAATACGGATGGACAAAGTATTACTTTTTCAATGAATCATTGATCATATTTTTCTACTGACATCTGGCCTTTGCGTTTAAATTTGCTGATTTCGGTGTCGTCGGGGTTGAGGTTCTGGCCGACTTGGTCTTTGATGTCTAGGGCTAGTTTGTTACCTAAGATTTGTGACAGCTTCTGGATGTCGGCTTTTTTGACGTCGCCTAAGTCTTTGATGCCGTTCATGAACAATCTCCTCGCTCTCATCCTGCTGATGTTCTTGAGCCTGCATAATGGTATTAATTCTTCTTTTATGCCGTGCTGTAATCTGAATCTCAATCTATTCACTTCTTTGATGACTGGCTTGATGTTAGCGACGTTCGCTAATTCGGCTGATGAGTATAACAACCATTCAACCACTTCGAGTTTGACGTGGACTTCACCAGGCCTGATGTCGTATTTTTCTAATAATTCGTCTTCGCCGATCTCTGCAATCCAATCGTTGAAGAACAATGCTGTTTTCATAGAATCGATGAATTCTTCGAATTCGTCTTCGAATATGTCTGGCTGCTCGTCTAGAAGTTGTTCTTGGTTTCTCATGACTTCGTCTTGGTAATGGTCCATTTCTTTTGTCTTGACTCTTAGAAGCGGACGCATCTCTATGGTATGCGATGCCATCTGCAATAGTCCGAATGCTGACGGCGATTCTTTTTTGACGAGGCAATTTAATAAATAGTTTGCCGTAAGCGGGTCTAAATATAATTCTGATACTCTCTTGCCCAGCGGAGTCGCGTTATAGATATCCTCTTTCATAGTGTTCGCTGATACAAACAAATCATTTTCATTTGTTTCTTCTTTGACAGTCAATGAATTCTTGATTATGAACTTGTATTTCAATAATAGCTGAATCATGCTCTGCAATTTATTTTCTAATGTTTTCATATCACCGAACTGGTGCGCCCAGAATGTCTTCGAGAAGAAAGTTTCTAAATCTTTCTTGCTTCTTACGAATCCGGTTGATATTAATGAAAGGATGTATGTCCTTAAGACTGGTTCGACTGCTAGTTTTGAGTAGATGCTTTCAGGCTTGCCGTTGATGAATCTGTCAATCAGCTCATTTCGTTGCGCATCTGTATCAGCTATGGTAATGCATTCGCCGAAATCTTCTTTTCCAGGTCTGCCAGCTCTGCCCGCAATCTGGTGATATTCTAATACTGGTATGAAATTGTAGCCATGCTGGCTGTAACGCTTGACTTCTCTGAGGACTGCGCGGAATGCTGGGAGGTCTAGACCTGCTGCTAAAGTAGGAGTGCATGCGATTATTTTTAATCTTCCATCTCTGAATGCGTCTTCAATCAATTCTTTCTGCTTGTGATGCAATCCGGCGTGATGGAACGCTATGCCTTTCTCGATGCATCTCGCTAGACGTTCGCATTGCTTTGTCGGTTTTGGCATTACGTTTAGAATTTGTTCAGCAAGTTCCTTGAGCGTGACTTCTTTGATATGCTTAGCTATCTCTTCAGCAGTCTTCTCTGCGCTTGGCTTAGAATTGACGAATATCAATGCCTGTTTGCCAATCGCAATGGTATCTAGCGCGATGTTAAGATAATGTTCCTTATAGTGCTGATGGATAGAGATATCCTTGTGCATTGTCACTATTTTAGCTAGCTTTATTATAAAATTAACTAATAAGAATCTTGAATTCTAGAATCCGGGCATCAAATGCGATTTCTTAAATAAGTTATAAGCTATGAATATTGATTTAGCGTTATCTTTCCTGGATTTGTCGAACTCTTCCTTCTCTGCGGTCAATTGCGCAGGTTTCTTAGCGTTCGGTACGCTAGTCGATGCTTCCATTCCTACCATTTCTTTGAATCCGCCGCCTATCATCTTGAATGGCTCTGCTGCCGCTTTCGCCAGTTCTCTGAATGGTTCCATTAAATCGAATGGTGGCCTTTCCACTTTCTTTTCAGGCATCTTCGCTTTATCATCTTCTATAAATTTCTCGCCTGCTTCTTTTAAATATTTCTTGATATCTTCACGGAACATGTTCATGGCGGCATCAATAGATGAATCTATTGAACCTAATAATTCCAAGTCTTCTTCATTCCTCATTGTTTCAAATGCTTTGACTTGGTCAGGTGTCCAAGTGTATGCACGCAATGTTATCTCTGCTCTACCTACATGGATAGGGCCTTTATGCTGGAATGATTCACGTTGGAATTCCAATGCAGGTCTTGTTTTGTATAGAAATGAAGCGACTATGCATTTAGTGTAAGCTTTTCCTTTCTTTTTGGCTAGGAATTCTATTTCAATCAAGGATTGTTCAAATGCGCCGACTAAATCTGCGCTTTCTAGCCTGCCTTTGTTCATGCCTAATCTTTTCGCGTGAAGCAGGTATGGTCGGACCCAATTCATATAGGTCTTGATTATCTCATAATGCTGTCTTAGATATTTGATTAGGAAAGATCTCCTGTTTTTCCATTCCTTGAATGTAGTTTCTTTCCATGAGAAGTATGCGAATAATTTTGATTTTAGTACTGATTTGACTTTATCATTGAATAATAATTTATCGACATTCTTGTCTATATCATCTGTGGATTTTGCGTCACTAGTGAAGAATAAGTCTGGGAGTGTCGCGAACCCAACTTCTCTTGCTAACCCGATCACTGAGCTAGGGTTTTTTGCTCCGCCTTCCACTAACTCTATCCACATACTTTTTAGCGCGACTTCTGCAGCTTGGCTTTCTGGTCTGTCTATCTTAGGATCGTCTTTATCACGGAATTTTTTGTTGCTTTCTGTGTACATTTCTAGTCTGTAATCAAGCTTTTTTAGTTCATTGATCATGCCGAAGAGTTCTTTGACGAAACGGCCGATCTGGGCCATGTATTGCATAGCTAGAGTCTGCTCTCTTTCAAGTCTTGTGCCGGTTAATCCGAATAATGAAGAAGTTTCAGTTGCTGTGAATATGTCTTTTAGTTTCTTGATATCATTGAACTGCAATCCTTCCCTGAACATGTTGAGCATCCAGAAATAGGGTTCTTCTACATTCATACCGAATGATTCCAAAACTATTCTGAATCTTTTATCGGGTTTAGGGAAATTAATGTCAGGTTCATCTAGATGGGCTGCATTGCTTTTCTCTTGCTCGAATTTGTGCTTCTCAAGAAGTTCTTTTGTGCTTAATGCCAATCTGTCACCTTTATAGTATATTTTATACTTCTATCTATATATAAGATATACCCTAAGAATATATATAATTCTTTCGGTGGAACTATTGCTCGAACTGGAAGCAGTTCGAGGCTAAAATCCCATTAGGAATTTTACTTCTTGGCTTTTTTAGCTTTTTTCAGAGGTTGGACTTTTTTATCCATCCTTGAGATTGTGAAAAGAGCTATTGCGAATATGATTACGATGATCAACCCTGCGATTTTCCAATTCAATATTGGCGCAGGCTGTTCAATCATAGGCTCTTCTTTGAGCAATGATTTAGTCGCAATCGCATAGAATTTGTCGAGTTTCAATAATTCTGCTTCATATTCAATTTCCACATTATTCTCTACGCCGGTCTTTTGGGTAGTGAGTCCTATCCATTTTTCGCCATCAAATGCTTTCATTACTACATATTCTGGCGCTTTGTCAGCCAGCCATTCTTTAGATATCCTGAATAGTACCTTTGATGTTCTTAGCTCAGATCTTATCTTGAAATCAGAATCAAGCTGATAGTATTTGTATACAGGCATTCCTAGCGAAGGAGTTAGTGGATCTTTGTCACCAATCCAGTATAATTTAAGCCCCGCGCCTTCTACAGGATTGTTGACGTTCAACCAAATCTCTGTTACGCCGAAATCGTCTTTATCGATAATGAATTTAGTAGGCTCTGTGTTAGACAGTTTTTCCCAATACTTGCCGGTCTCTATGCTGTTGTATGTGATTGCGCCAGTCATATGACTGCTAGAATCGATAGCAATGATTGAAAAGATAGTGAGTAATAATATTGTCGCATAAGTAAGATATTCTGTTTTCAAAATGGTCACCTCTATTTTGATAAGTCTATTAGTGAATTTTACGTTTTTAGAATATATATAGGTTTCGGAACAATCTCATTTACAATGGATGCTGACTTTAGAATTAATTGCTATAAATCAAGCTTTTTAGAAGCAGCGCGTATTTTGGTTCTGCTTTTAATAGTTTTAATCCAAATCCTAATGGTTTGTCTCTTGAATGTTCACTCAGAATTGTTTTTATGCCTTCTTGCGAAGTGAGTTCTACAAGTTTCTTCAAATCGTTATCGCCTAGGCAATCCAATGCTTTTCTTACTGCAAGATGAGCGAATAGATCTTTACCGACTGTCTGTTTCCATAAAGTTTCGTAATTCTGTTTTGTCTTGAAGCTTTTCACCAGTTGCTGCGCTGCCTGCATCGCTTGCACTATGCCGCCGCCTGTTGTGGCTTTGACCATACCGGCTGAATCACCGATGAGGTAATTGTTATCGCTATAGGTTTTGTGGAATGGGCTGTATATCGGGATTAGTCCGCCCTGCTTTTCTATAACTTTCGCATTAGGCACTTTGCTCAGGATCTCTTCCATCCTTGAACTGCAATCTTTGTATCCCATTGCGCCAATTCTTGCTCGTGTTTCGTTTTCTGGTATTATCCAGCCGAAGCCTTTGTTGAATAGGAATACTTGAACTATTTCTTTTTCGAAATTTCCTTCTGCTAGTACTTGCGAGCCTACAAAGAATCTTTTCACTCTTGAATCCATGTGTTTTCCTACGATTGACATCGGGCCGTCTGCGCCTACCACGTGCTTTGAATTATGAACAAATACCGGTTTTCCTTGTACCCAGAATTTGAGTTTTTGGTTCTCTATCGCTATGAGTTTATGGCCCATGTACAAGCCTGCGCCTTTCTCTACGGCTTTATCCGCGAGGAATTGGTCGAATCCTGCTCTGTTTAGTATAAGGTCTGGATCTTTTAGTTTCACTTCAAAATTCTTGTCCTGCGCATTGACGCGCATTGTTGTTATCTTGTTGAGAATAAGTTCTGGCTTGATTTTTACGATATCATTTATTGCTGATGTCACTATGCCTGAGCATTGTATTGGCAAGCCTATTTTGTTGTGATCTTCGTATATATCTACATCATATCCTGCTTCGGCTAGCAAATATGCTGAATACGAGCCTGCTGGTCCGCCGCCTATGACTGAGATCATAATGAGTCTATTTTATGGAACGTTTATAAAGCTTTATCCAACAATAGTCAAATATGCATCAGATTAAGCAGAAACCTGAGGATTTTGTAGTTGAAGAGATTCCTTCTATCGCACCTTTAGATAGCGGTAAGTTCGCCTATTTCTGGCTTAAGAAGACGAATCTTAATACTATGCAGGCTATTGATTATATCGCTCATGATATAGGCATAAGTCCTAATTTCATCAATTTCGCAGGCACTAAAGACAAGAATGCTATCACCACTCAGCTTATCAGTGTCAAAGGCAAGGATAAACCTTCCATTGAAAGATTGAAAATAAAGAATATTTCTTTGACTTTCTATGGATATGGCTCTGAAAGCTTGCATCTTGGCGATCTTCTGGGCAATAAGTTCACGATCCGCGTTGTAGATATGTCTCCAGCTGAGATGTTGAAATTAGATCGGTTCTCCAAATTGAAAGAGCATCGCGCTGTGAATTATTTCGGCGAACAACGCTTTTCAAAGAATAATGCTGAAGTCGGCAAGTTGATTATTAAAGGCGATATAAAATCTGCAGCAACTATACTTATGGAGACTAGCATCTATGGCGAAAAAATGCGTGCGCATCTTGCAGTGCAGCCGAATGATTATGTTACGGCTATTAAGATATTGCCTAAGAAATTGCTTCGTTTGTATGTCAATTCGTACCAATCACTTTTGTGGAATATGACTGTAAAGAGATATATCAAAACTTTGAATCCTAAAGATAATCCTTCAATACCTATGATAGGTTTCGGCATGGAAATCGAGTATGAGGAATTGAACACAATCATCAATGAGATCATGAAAAGCGAGAATTTGACTTTGCGCGATTTCATCAATAAGAAATTGCCTGACCTGAGCGCGGAAGGTATTTTGAGAGATATGTTCGTTGAGATTGCTGATTTTAAAATAATTGAACAGAATGAAAATAGTGCAGTGGTTTCTTTCACACTGCCTAAAGGATGTTACGCGACTGAAGTAATCAAACAGATTTTCGAATAAATTCTTATCTGTATTTATCCAATCTTCTGATACAGTCTTTAACTATATCTGCTATTCCGCGGTTAGCGTCGATTTCTACCAGCAGACCTAGTTCTTCATAGTAAGGCACTAATGGCGAAGTTTCTTTATGATAGACTTCCAATCTCTTTTTGATTACTTCTAGATTGTCATCTTTTCTTGGCGAAAGATGACCGCCGCAGATATCACAAAGACCCTGTTTTTTCGGTGGGTTAGTCTCTATGTTGTAATTAGTACTACATTTAGGGTTATCGCAAACTCTTCTGCCCATTAATCGTTTTACGATAGTTTGTTCACTCGCATTAAAATAAAGCACTACATCCACTTCATGAGAATCAACTTCGTCATAATGTTCTGCTTGATAAAGCGTTCTAGGGAATCCATCTAAGAGATATCCATTCTTGCAATCAGGTTGGCTAAGTCGTTTTGCTACAACATCCATGATTGTTGCATCATCTAATAATTTACCTTGTTTTTCCAATTCGATTATTCTTCTTCCAAGGTCAGAATCTTGTTTTTTGATTGCTCTAAATTCATCACCTGAAGAAATGTGCGGAATATGATAATGTTTTTTTAGTTCTTCAGCATAAGTTCCTTTGCCTGCGCCTGGCGCTCCAAGAAGTACAACTCTCATATATATCACCCTTTTATTTTATTCTAATGAAAAGCCTCTGAGTCCCTTTTGAATAGTTCAAACGAGACTTGACTTTTATTTCATAAAAAAGCCTCTGGGGAGAATTGCACTCCCGACCTTAGGCTTACAAGGCCTACGCAATAGCTGCTATGCTACAGAGGCGGCTTTTTGATTCCGCTTCGCTCCACAAAAACCCGGGAAAACAACGCAAGTGGGGTATGCTCTGCAACCCCACGAAGAACCCTTTTGTGAGTTAACGTGTATCGAAGTATAAGAATTTCATTTAAAAAGTTATCTGTTTATTGATATATATTCAGAATAATGGTAAGAGATAAAATAAAAGAAAAAAAGAAGACTTTAGTCTTCTGCTAGTACTACGATAGCTTTTATAGCAACAACAACTGCTGCGAATGCGCTGAATGTAGTCAAGTTAACCAAGATTGCCTGTAGGTATTGTCCTACGTATGGAATCAAGCTAACGCTTACATTAGCAACGCCTGCGAGTAGCAATGCGATTGCCGCAATTAAAAACTCTGTTACTTCCCTGGATGAGATGTTCAAGAAACCGATTACCAATCCAAGCACTGCGAGGATCAATGTCGCTGTTTCTGCTTTCAAAACATCTGCAAACAAGCCAGCTATCACTGCGATCAGGACACCAGCTAAGAATGCGTATTTGCCAGGTTTGTTTATACCTGCTGAGCTCAAAATTCTTTTAGCCATAGCTATTACCTCCTTTTTTTATACGATGCAAATATTTGCAATATAAATTACTGCAAAATAAGTATATAAATGTTACGTTATGCGTGTTCAGAAACTCAGTTTGTCTAATACACTATGTGCATTCGTGGAATTCTCAAGCAAACTTATCTTTTTCCAGTCTTTACCCATTTTCGCTTCAATGTATGCTTTTAGGTAAGCAGTCTGCTGGTCACTTACTCTAGCGAGCCTATCAACTAGAATCAATCCATAGGGATATCCCGGATAGACGAAATCTTTTGAATTGAAAATCAATGCGGGAATCACATCCATGATGTTTAAGCTCTTGAGATCCAATCTGAATGAATATCTGGAAAGGCTATTCAGTTTTACAATATGATATCCTTCGCTTTCAAGATACCATGTGCCGGGAATCTTGTTCAATGCGCCAGTTAATGAGATGTCCTGAAATGTGTCCATAGATGTTTTTGATAGTCCGCAGATGTTTGTGAGCTTTTCTAGTTCTTTCTTCTCAAGCTCAGTGAACGCTTCGAATGCGCCGTCTTTAATGATAAGGCCTTCGAAGTCTTGCTGTACTTTCCTGCAGAATCTGAGTTCGTATACGTTCCTAACAATGTTGCCAATCTCTTTCAGATCTTTGTTTGATTTGATTGTGAACTTTTCTTTTCCGATCTCTTCTATCTCGTAAGCGCCTTCCTTCGGCTTGATCATGATTATTTTTTTTTCGGATAGAGTTTTGATTAATCTGTTATTTTCCATGAAAACTGCGACAATCTTTATCATCTGCAGTGATAGCTGGGCGGATGAGATTATCTCTGAATTCCCTCCGTCTATGAAACATAACTTTTTGTTAGAATCAGATGCAGTTATATGATTGACTTTGATGTCTATGAAATCGTCTTTCTCTAGTTTCAGTAGGCCTATGGCTCTATCAAACTCTAACATAATTAAAAAATAAAAAGAATAAGTAATTAAAGATTATTGTGATTGCTTATCTTCTTTTCTTACGCAAACTTTTGGCTTTGCTTGTCGCTTTATGATACACTTTCTTGGAGAAAGCTTTGCCTTTGACTGCGAGTTTGCTAACTTCTCTTTTCAACTGCGCTTCTGTTATTTTTGCGCCAGTTTTGAATTCTTTCATAAGAACTTTAGCATCTTTGCTTTTAGCTACTCTCATTGCTTCAGCTTTTGCTTTAACGCCTTCTTGCTTGAATACTTTGATAAGAATTCTCATCGCATTCTTAATGTTTTTTTGCATTTGATCCACCTCTTTGGATATTTTTCTTCAGTTTTCTATATTCTTAAATCTTTCTTTCGGGCAGCACTGTTCTTCTAACCAGCCAGTAGCCCATTAACGAAGCCATAAAAAATCCGAATATGGCCAATTTGCGATTATCAGTGAGTGTATATATCATAGAAGAGCCTATTAGTAATGAGCCAATGATTATCCCGAATGATATATTGCCTGACAAGTGTTCGAATTCATCAGTGAAGCTATTGATATCTTGATTCTCGATATCGACATTTACTTTTCCGGATTTTAATCTTTCCAGCACATCTTTAGTGTAATCAGGTATTGATTCTTCTAGTTCTAATAGGTCCATACCATATCTTTTCAGATTCTCCATTGCTTTTTCAGGCGAGAATTGGTCTTTGGTAAGTTTCTTGATGACTCTTAGGCTTTCTTTCTTGCTCTGGAAATTAGGCACATATTTCACAGCTATGCCTTCGATTGTTACTAATGTTTTACCATAGAGTATAAATTCTATTGGGATCCTTATTTCATATTTTATAGCCAGATGCAATGCGTCCATGAGGCAATCGCTTACTTTAACATGCGTTATTGACCCTATCTGCAACGGCGCTAATATATCTCTTAGTCCTTGCTGGAATTTTGGGATGTCAATATTATCTTTTTTAGTCCTTGGATCAAGATTCAGTATCAATTTAGCCATCTTATCGATGTCATTTTCCCATGCTGCCACAAATATGCTGAATGCTTTTTTTCTGAGTTTCTCATCGAATTCTCCCACGATGCCGAAATCAACTGCAACGAGTTTAGCATCTTTCATCACCAATAGATTGCCTGGATGAGGATCGCCATGGAAAAAGCCGTGAACGAATATCTGCTCGACCAATGCATCATATCCATTCCTGACAACTTTATCAAGATTTATGTGCGCTTTTTTCAATGCTTCAATATTATTCAGTTCGATGCCGTTTATGAATTCAGAAGTCATCACTCTTTTTGATGTGAACTCTTCGTAAACTTTTGGGATGTACAATGCAGGGCTGTTCTTGAAATTTTCTCTGAATCTCTCTGCATGCATGGCTTCGAGATAGAAATTCAATTCTTTCATTGTCCAGGTCTCGAATTCTGTGACAATTGTATTGAGCTGCAATTTATGTTTTCTGAAATTGTCATCAAGCGTTTTGGCGATGAAATGCATTATCTCTATGTCGCCTTTCATTATCTCTTCGATGTTTGGCCTTTGCACTTTTACTGCCACGATTGTGCCATCTTTTAGAACTGCTTTATGCACCTGCGATATTGATGCGGATGCTATCGGGACTGGATTGAATGATTTGAATAATTGATTGATTGGTTTGTCTAATTCTTTTTCTATAATCTTTTCAACTTGTTGATAAGAGAATGGCGGAACTTTGTCCAGCATTTTTTCGAATTCTTTGATGTATTCTTCTGGGATCAGATCAGGCCTTAGACTGAGTATCTGGCCGAATTTCAAGAACGATGGGCCAAGCTTTTCGAATGCAAGCCTTAATCTCACCGGGAAAGGAATATTCTTGTATTTTGAGAAAGTCTTCTTCAATCTTTTCTGGAAAGGGATATAATCCTTAAGAGGAGTTTCGTCAACGATATAATCAAATCCGTATTCGAAGAAAATTGAGATTATCTGTTCGAATCTATTGAAGTTCTTCATATTAGACTTCATATTATCAAACATTCTTTATTCCCTCTTTTTCTTTAATATATTGTAATCTAATCTACTATATGATAGTGGTTCAGAATGTTTATAAAACTTTCTTTCTGGTTCTGTCCAGAATCTCGCTATTGCTCGTCACCAACTGCAAAATGTTCTAACTTCTTATGTGATAGTGCTATCTCGTCGGAGATGATAACCTCATTTCGTTCGGTTAAATCTTAATTGCGATTAAGACTTCATTGACGCACGCGAATTATGAGAGATAACATTTTGGGTGGTTGGTGAACATCTGGACAGAATCTATATCCGAAAGGTTTTTAAAATAAATGACTTTCAATATACTAATGTCTTACGAATTGATCATATGCGAGAAACCTTCTGCCGCCAAAAATGTCGCTCAAGCGTTAGCTGACGGCAAGGCCATAAAGAAGGCTGAAAAGGGTGTCCCGTACTATGAAGTCACCCACGGAAAGACTGATATTGTCGTTGCTTCTGCAGTAGGTCACCTTTACGGACTCGTTCAGAAAGATAAGAAGAAGAAATGGACTTATCCTATATTTGATATCGAATGGGCCCCATTGGATAGCGCGGAAAAAGAAACAGGTAATGCTACTAAATTCATCAATGTCATAGCTAAATTAGCTAAAAAAGCGAAATCTTTCACCATTGCTTGCGATTATGATATAGAGGGAGAAGTCATAGGGCTCAATGTAATCAGGTACGCTGCTGGGCAGAAAGATGCTAAACGTATGAAATTCTCAACGCAGACAAAGCCAGATTTAATCGAGGCTTACGAGCATGCATCGCCACATATTGATTGGCTGCAAGCTGAAGCCGGCGAGACTAGGCATATGCTTGACTGGTATTTCGGTATCAATCTTAGCCGTGCATTGACTGATTCTATCAAATCCGTAGGAGCTTTCAAAGTCATGTCTACCGGTCGTGTGCAAGGTCCGGCTCTTAAGTTGATTGTCGATAAAGAAAAAGAGATACAGAAATTCAAACCTGATCCTTACTGGGAAATCGAATTATTAGGTCATGCTAAGCTCGATATAGAGGCAATGCATGAAAAAGATAAATTCTGGGACAAGAAAGATGCTGACAAAGTCATGCATAAGGTCAAGAATGCGAAGACTGCTAAAATCAAGTCAACTGAAACCAAGCAGTTCAATCAGTCACCGCCTGTTCCTTTCGATCTCACATCATTGCAGATTGAAGCGCATGGTCTGTTGGGAATAAGCCCGAAGATTGCATTGTCCATGGCGCAAGAGCTTTACATCGGAGGGTATATCTCATATCCGAGAACTTCATCTCAGAAATTGCCTAAAGAGATAGGTTATAAAAAAATAATCACTGCTTTATCTAAACAGCATGAATTCGTAAAGTCCGCAGAATTTTTGCTTTCTAAAGATTCTCTAGTGCCAAACGAAGGTCCTAAAACTGATCCTGCTCACCCGGCTATCTTTCCGACAGGCATTGAACCTAAAGGATTGAAAACTCCTGTACGGCATCTATATGACTTGATTGTACGCAGATTCTTTGCAGTATTCGGTCCGGATGCAATCCGTGAGTCTGTGAAATTAATCATAGACTGCAACGGCGAGAATTTCATTGCTCATGGAACAACCACCTTGGAGAAAGGCTGGCATAATCTTTATGGTCCTTATGCAGTTTTCAAAGAAGTCGAACTGCCTAAATTAGCTGAAGGCGATGAAGTCAAGGTCAAGAAAATCACATTATTCGATAAAGAAACTCAGCCGCCTAAAAGGTATACAGAGAGCTCGATCATCAAAGAGCTTGAGAAAAGGAATCTAGGTACTAAATCAACTCGTGCGCAGATAATAGATACTCTTGTGCAGCGCGGATATGTCTCCGGCAAATCACTTGAAGCCACTGAATTGGGTATCCGTATGATTGATACTTTGCATAAGTATTGTCCGCAGATTATCGATGAAGAATTGACTAGAAATTTCGAAGATGATATGGAAAGGATACGTGAGAAGAAGACTAACGAGCATAAGATATTAGATGCCGCTAAAAAAGTCCTTCTTGATATATTCAAACAATTTGATATTCATAAACCTAAAATTGGGAAAGAATTGCTTGCTGCGAATCGCGAGACTCAGCATCAGGCTTCAATGATCGGCTTATGTCCGAAATGTAAGAAAGGCGAATTGCATCTACGTCGTAGTAAGTTCGGTTTTTTCATTGCATGTTCAGGATATCCTGAATGCAAGACTACTTTTTCAGTGCCGAAGAATGGATTGATTCAGCCGGCGCAAAAGGAATGTGATAAATGTCATTACCCAATGATTTTGCTTATTCAGAAAGGCAAACGTCCTAGAGACGTCTGCATCAATCAAGAGTGCCCTAGCAAAGAGTTGCATGGCGAAGCTAAGAAAGAAGCGCATGCTTATGAGACCGGCAAGATCAAGAAAAAATGTCCGACTTGCAAAGAGGGTGATTTAGTTTTACGTTCAAGCATCTATGGTCAGTTCTTGGGATGCAGCACTTATCCTAAATGCAGATACACTGAGAAGTTGCAGAGCAATGAGCCTAAGAAAGAAGATCATGATCATAAAGAGCATAAGAAATAATTCTTTTTAAAAATTAAAAAAAAGCGGCCTTACTTGCCGCCGCATCCGCAGTTTGGATTGCCGCATGTTCCGCCGCATCCCATTGCGCATGTTCCTGTTCCGCATCCTGCGCTACAGGTTGATTTGATTAAATCTTGTACTGGCGCTGGTGCGCTGTCCTGCTGTAAAATTGCCGCTGATACAAACACAGCCCCCACAATTAGGAGAACTGCGAATGCCGATGCTATGATATGTTTGTTATTCATGTTCTCGCCTCCGAGTTTCTAGACTATGGAAGTGAGGCGAATGACATATATTTTAGCCGTGAAACTGATATGCTTAAAATGGCTATAACTGAAGAATTCTCCGTTGTTATCGTTTATATCGCGATTTTGAGATAAACTTTGTTAGTCTTGCCTTCATCTATTCTTTTGATAAGGCCTTTCTTCTCAAGATTGCTTAGAAGTATGCTGAGTTTAGATTTGTGCATATCGACTCTTAGTCTTAAAGTCTGTTGAGTTATTCCATCCTGTTCTTTAACTGCTTTGATTATTTTCTGTTCTTCTTCTGATAGTCCTTTTAGGAGGATATTAAATTTTTCATCTTCTGATTGTATCTGTTTTTGTTTTTCCAGCGTTGATATTATCGCTTTCTGAGATTTCTCGAAGAATATCAAATATAAACCTAGACTTAGGATTGCTGCCAGCATTATCGCAGCTATATAGATTGGAATTTGGGCTCTTGATCTTTGCTCATGCGGACATAGATTAGGGTCTGATGGACATGCTTCGCCTGCATCTACATATTTGTCAATCGCGCCTTGATATGATTGGTTGATGTCTTGCCTCATCACGCCTAATAGGATTAGCATGATTATTGAAGCGATTACTAACATATAGCCTAACTTTTTGTTGTCCATGATTTCAGTTCTGTGAGCTTCTTTTATTAAGGTTGCTGTTTTATCTTAGTTTTATACCATAATATTTAAAAAGCTATATCCGTTGTTTCTTCGTATGTCTGACTTCAAATCGATACAGGAAAAATGGCAGAAAAAGTGGGCGGATGCTAAACTATTCCAGGCAGAGATAGATCCTATAAAGAAGAAGTTCTTCATGACGATTCCTTATCCTTATATATCCGGCTCTTTGCATATAGGTCATGCTCGTGTTGTGACTGAAGCGGATGTTTATACCAGATATATGCGTATGGCTGGTTATAATGTTCTTTATCCTATTGCGTTCCATATTTCAGGCACTCCTGTACTCGGCATTAGTCTGGCTATAGAGAACGGCAATGCTGAGAAGATTGCATTGTACAAGAATTATGTGCGCGCTTATGTTTCGGATGAGCATGAGATTGAGAAGATTGTCATGTCTTTCAAAGATCCGTGGAACATTGTTAAGTTTTTCATTCCTAAAATGATTTCTGAGTTTTCTACATTGGGGCTAGGTGTTGATTGGCGCAGAAGTTTCACCTCTGGAGACATCGAGCATCAGAAGATGGTCGAGTGGATGTTTAGGAAATACAAGGAGCAAGATTATCTCGTGCAGGCGAAATATCCTGTGCTTTATAGCTTGACTCTGAAGAATGCAGTCGGTGAAGATGATATAATTGACGGCGATACTGATCCTGTTAAGAAGCAAGAATTCACTTTACTTAAATTCAAGTTTGGGGTTGAATATCTTGTTGCCGCTACTTTGCGTCCGGAGACTATGTTCGGCCAGACAAATATGTGGGTCAATCCTGATATAGAATATGTTCGCGTTAAAGTTGATGATGAGAATTGGGTTGTAAGCAAAGAGTGCGCTGAGAAATTGAAGCATCAGGAGAAAGAAGTTAAGATTACTGGGAAGGTTTTAGGTTCTGAATTATTGGGCAAGATGTGCAAAGCGCCTGTTATTGAACGCGACATAATTATATTACCTTCAGTACATTGCGATGCTTCTGTTGGCACTGGTCTTGTTACTTCTGTGCCTAGTGATGCGCCATTCGATTGGATTGCTTTGAAAGAGCTTCAGGATTCTGCACCACTTTGCGCGAAATATAAATTGGACCATGAGAAAATTAAAGCAATAAAATTAATCCCTATCATTAAATCAAAAGGTTTCGGCGAGTTCCCGGCTGTCGAGATATGCAAAGCGAAGAAGATTACTACTCTTAATCAACATCTTGAGCTTGAGGAAGCTACTCAGGAAATATATAAAATTGGATTTCACACGGGCGTGATGATGAAGACTTGCGGAGCTTATGCAGGCATGCCTGTAGAGAAAGCGAAAGAAGAGATGAAGAAAAATCTGATTTCTTTGAAGAAGGCAGATATTTTCCATGAGACTTCACGTCCGGCTAAATCGCGTGACGGCGGAGATATAATAGTCGCAGTTCTTGATAATCAATGGTTCATAGATTTCAATGCGCGTGGTTGGAAATCAAAAGCGCATAGTTGTTTGAAAGAGATGAAGATTGAGCCTGATAAATACAGAAAGATGTTCGAGGATGTCTTTGAATGGCTTGATAAGAGACCTTGCGCAAGGAAACGCGGTCTTGGCACCCAGTTGCCATTTGATAAGAATTGGGTTATTGAATCACTTTCGGATTCTACTATTTACATGACACTTTATCCTATCATCCATAAGATGCGTGAGTTCGGAATCACTGGCGAGCAGATGACTAAAGAGTTCTTCGATTACGTGTTCAATGGTTCCGGCGAGCTTAATGCACTTGAGAAGAAATTGAAAGTGCCTAAAGAGCATCTTCACATTTTGCATGATGATTTTGATTATTGGTATCCTATCGATCAACGTCATACTTTCACTGCGCATCTGCCAAATCATCTTTCATTCATGATATTCGCGCATACTGCCTGTTTTGATAAAGCGAAATGGCCTAAGAAAGTGTCTTTCCATGGTATGGTCATATCTGAAGGGCAGAAGATGTCGAAATCAAAGGGCAATGTCGTGACTTTGCTTGACCTGAATAGAGATTATGGCGCAGACGCTTTCCGCGCGTTCCTCTGTAATTCGACTAGCGTTGATTCTACTTTGAATTGGAAGAGCGAAGAAGTTCGAGTAATGAAAAATCATCTGGACAATCTTTTCAATGTTCTGGTTGAGGTCAATAATAATCGATCTAAAGCAGATGTTGATTCGAAACATGCTTGGTTCATCTCAAAGTACAATGCGTGTGTGAAACGCGCTACTGAAGCAATAGCTGATATGAATCTGCGTGATTATTCGAATGTGGCTTTATTCGAGATTTATTCACACTATAAGAAATTGCAGAAGACTGCTACTTCTACAGAGCTTGCTGCCGTGAATCATCATATATTCGGTGATTGGGTGAAATTGCTTGCGCCTCTTGTTCCGCATTACGCTGAAGAGCTATGGGAGCTTGGCTGCAATAAAGGATTTGTCTCTGTTGTTCATTGGCCTAAATATGATATGGATAAGATTGATGCGGTCGCTGAGTATAAAGCGACACTTGCTGAAGATTTGTCTGGGGACATCCGTAAGGTGTTACAACTTATTAAAATAGAATCGCCTTCGAAGATCACTATAATTGTCAGTCCGAAATGGAAATATCAGTTCTTTATCACTTTCAAGCAGATTGTTGCGCAGTCTCGTGATATGAAAGCCATTATGGGCTCTATCATGCAGACTGAGCTTAAACGATACGGGCAGGATATCACTAAGATGGTGCCTAATCTACTTAAGGATCCTTCTAAGGTTCCACTTATTGTTCTTGATCAAGGAACTGAGCATGATGCTATAATTTCTGCCAAGAAATTGATTGAGACTGAATTCAATTGTCATCTTGAAGTTGTAGATGCAGAGAATTCTAAGCATCCGAAGGCGGGCAATGCTGCGCCTGGAAAGCCGGCGATTATTGTAGAATGAAATCCGTCAGATTCTATCTGTTGTATGTTCTTCCACTTCTTTTATATTGCATTTTGATATATTATCTTTCTTCGCTCTCTTTTGTTGCAGGTCCGTTTGGTACGCCTCTTGTCTCTGATAAGATAAAACATGGAGCGCTTTATTTAGGGCTTTCTTTCTTGACTTATCGCGCTTTCAATGTGACTGCTTTCAGAAGATATGCGATTGTTTTCGCTTTGTTTTTTTCTATTTCATATGGCGCATTGGATGAGTGGCATCAATATTTCGTTCCGGGTAGAGCGATGGATTTATGGGATTGGATATCTGACTCTGTTGGCGCATTATTTGTGTATGCTGTTAAGTTCGTGAAAAGAAGCGGGTAAGCACGCCCAAGGATGGATATAATCATAAACAATCAGCTACCTTGAGTTTCCCTCGACTCTGTTACCCTCTAAACATCATCAATCTAAGTTAGGGCTGCTTCATTCCTGACCTGACCCGTTTCCCTGAAAAGACGATCCTAAAGGACAGAGCGTCTGCAGTACATTCAAGACCAATTGCCTATGGCTTATACCGCTCGATGAGCTTCAATCCTGCCGTAAGTCCGCTTGCAGTTATAGACAGGGACTGGCTGTCCGATCTAGCTTACCCAAATATGCCTACATATAGGGTATTTAAAAAGCTTACTGTCATATTGGAGTATAATAATCTTTATAACCATAGGAGACTAAACCTATAGTTATCATGGCATCAAGAATCGTATTCTTAGGAACTGCAGGAGACGGCATTGTGGCTGGCAAGCAGATGAGAGCTTCCGGTGGTATTGTCATTGAAGTGGATGATAATATGTATCATATCAATCCAGGTCCAGGTTCATTGGTGCGCGCGCAGCAGTTCAATGTGAATCTGCGGCAAAATATCGCCCTTCTTGTGTCTTCCGATAATTTAATTGATTGCAATGACATTAATGCAGTTATTGAAGCAATGACATATGCAGGTATGGACAAGAAAGGCGTGCTTATCGCGCCGCAACATGTGATTGACAAGCATCTTGTCGATAGACACAGGGATCAGATATCTAAGATAATAACTGCTACCCCTGGCAAACTATTGGGCATAGAGAATGTCGATATTCAGATTCTGAAGACAACACGTGAAGATCATTTCGGTTACAAAGTTTATACTCCGGATTTTGTTGTTGGTTATTCAGGAACAACTGGAAATGTTCCAGAAGTGGTTGATCAGTACAAGGACTGCAATATCTTGATATTGAATGTTAATAATCCTACTAATGTGGTTGAGAAGAACGAATTGAACATAAATGACGCGGTTCAGATTGTGAATACGATTAAACCGAAACTCGCGGTATTAACCCATTTCGGCATCAAGATGATGAAAGCCGACCCTATGTATGAAGCGCGTGAAGTACAACGATTGACGCAGGTACAGACTATCGCTGCGAAAGATGGCTTTGTTTTCTCGCCCGTAAACTACGAGCATGTTTCCCGCCAGAAGACTCTGCTTGATGTCGAGCAAGTGTTTGAAGAGAAGATAAACGTCAAGAATCTTGATTCTGAAGATTTGTATTGATTTCTAAATTAAACTCATTATCGCATATCCTATGAAGCATCCTGCACTTATGAATGGCATCGCAGGATAGAATTTCTTGTCTTCGCTGAAGTAGAACAATAGTGATAATGCGATTGTCGCGAAGATTGGTATTAGCATCGTTTGCTGGATTGCCTGCGCTAGCGGCATTGTGATGATTGCGCTTTCCAGAACTGTGCCTGCGAATATCAATGGGAATGCGATGTCGCCGCCGCCTAAGATTGCGTTCTTTACTTTGACTTTTTGCGTGTGGTCATTTTGTTTTGGTTTGCTCATTCCCCCGAGTTTGTACGGCACGAATAGTCCAGCGAACATATTGCTCTTCGCTTGATATTTCGCTAATTTAATCATGTGCTTTGAACTCCAGACTGCATACATGTCGTAGATTGAGATTAGGATTAGTAATATGATTGCGCTTTTCACATTGAAGATCCAGACGAAGAATGATGCGAGTCCTCCGTAGATGAAAAGTTCTGCGAAGTTGTGAACGATGATTGATGGTCTGAATGTTTTCAACGTTGCTATTATTATTGCTGCGATCGCGGCATATCCTTGTGTGATGAATGCGCTGAACGCCACTAATAGCGAGAAGAATATGGCTAATAGGTACCACAATTTCCAGAGCATGGTCTGGCCGTATCTCATCAATGCGAATAGTATTAGAGTTCCAAATAGTATCGAGATGAAAACGTATACGAAAGAGATGTCTTTATCGACTGCTGGCGGTTGCAGGTCGTATGGCAGTGGCTTGTGCTCAATCACGCCTGTCTCTGCAGTTTTTGGTATGTCAATATATCTGCTAATGATGAATAATCCAAGCACTTGCGATATGAAAAAGAAGAAAATCAGAATCGAAGTTATAATTATGGTGTGCTTCATCAAATAAAAATAAGAAAAAGAAATATATAAAGATAGGGGTAAAACCTATCTAAATATCTTTTATTCCCGTGGTTTCTACCATGAATGCGATTTCGCCGTCAGGTAAGTTTGGCGAGTCAATCAGTTTAGCGACTCTTGAGCCTTTCTTGCCTTTTCTCAGGTAGATCCTGAATGTTGAAGCGTGAGCTACGATATTCCCGCCAATCGGTTTTGTTGGGTCGCCAAAGAATTGCGCAGGATCGCTTGACACTTGGTTCGTGACATAGACTGCGAGATTGTGCGTATCGGCAAGTTTCAGCAGTATGTGCATGTGCTTGTTAATCTTCTGCTGTCTTTCTGCCAGAGTTCCACGGCCGATGAATTCTGCTCTGAAATGAGCAGTCAGTGAATCAACTATCGCCAGCTTTACATCAAGCCCTTCTTTTTTGATGAGATCTTCAACTTTTTCCGCCAACAGCATCTGATGGTCTGAGTTGTATGCTCTTGCCACTTTAATGTGCGCAAGGACGTCATCCACATTCATGTTCAGTCCTTCTGCGATCTGTTTGATCCTTTCAGGTCTGAATGTGTTCTCAGTATCAAGATATACTGCGTAACATCCAGGGTACATCTTCTGCACGTTAACTGCTAGAATGTGCGCCATCTGTGTCTTGCCTGATCCGAATTCGCCGAAGCATTCTGTGATAGAACCAGATTCGAAACCGCCGCCAAGCAATTGATCGAATGCTGTTGAACCTGTAGTTATCTTGATAACTCGTGCTCTTTTTTTCAATAGATCTTCACCTGATTGGAAACCCATCTTGAGATTGGTTCTCGCGCAGTTGATAATTTTCTTCGCGCTCGCTTCGTTCATGCCTGTGGCATCTATCAATTCTCCAGGTGTGGCAACTGCTAGCGCCATGAGATCTGCGTAGCCAGCCATCTCAAGCTTTTCTTGAGTTGCTGGGCCTATACCCGGTAAATCTGACAAAGTCATCTCGCCTGTGTTCTTTTCAACCTTTGGTGTTGTGTCTGGTATGTCTTCCATTTGTTCTCCCATTCTTGGGATTAATTCGTCATCTTCAGTTGGTAATGATTTAGCTTTCATAAGTATCACCTTTCTTATATTTCTTTATGGTCTTTATCCTATAATCCGGATAAAAAGGAGGTTAGGCCATACGGCCTACCTAGTATGCAGCATTCTCGTCCGCTGCTAGACTGTCTTTCAACACCGCGTATTCAAACGCTTTGTTAAGTACGACTATGGCTTTAGGAAGATCTGTTATCCTCAGAGAACTAGTGGATTTCCAATTTCCTTCAGGATCTTTGTATCTCTTATCAAAAGAGATTGTCCTGTACTCCACGGCTTCGCCTGATTTGGCTTTGCCATTGTTGCGCCATACAGTTGCCTGTATCGCGCCTGTTGTAAATTTTCGTTCTGGGACATTCTGTCCAAATGTATTTTCGTATTTATTTTGGTTGTTCATTTCGAACACCTCCGTTGCTTTTCGCATTTTGTTTCATCAGCGCATTCGTTTCGAACCGCTGGGAGGTGGTTTCCCAGATTTTACTCTGGGCTCAGACCATTAGGTCTTGAGTCTTGGCCAAGGACCACTAACATCTATTATAACGCCGGTCATTTATAAGTCTCACCCGTAAATGTCCAGTGTCCAGTGCTCATTGAAAATAGGGGTTAAAATTATGGGATTTTGCAGGATTTACTATAGTAATTCGGCAGTTTAACATTATTTTTTACCCTAGAAAAAGGCATGTCCAGTGCTACTCCAGTATATATATCAAAAAATAAGAAAAAAGTTAATTTTTGTTGTTATCGCATATTTTTTTATGATTTAACATATTTTTTGTCATGCAAATTAGCCAATCCCAATGCAGGATAAGGTGAACTAGCATCAATATGATCATTAACAGGCCGAACCAATTATGCCAATCTCCCCATACTTGTTTTGATATGCTCAAGAAAGCAGATTGTCCGCTTTTTTGACCTTGCGGCATGAAGAAGAATATCGCTAATCCTGTGATTCCCGTTACCACGAATGAGAATGCCATCGCAATATCTATCCAATAATTCATTTTTGTTTTGTCCATGTGCATCACCTGCATTTTATAGATTATATCTCTATATATTATTTTCGAATCATAAGCTTTTTATTCTGGTGAATTCTTTTATATCGTATGAAGAAGTTATCAATATTCGGAATAATCAGTCTAGTTTTGTTCATTACAATAGGATTGATTGTTTCATTCTCTTCATGGAATGCTGATTGGATGGTGAATTCATTCTTTTCGTCTTTTAGGACTGATTGCTTAACTTCTCTTGCTCAATGGATAGATGTATTGTTCGATACTAAGATGATGGTTTTATGGTCATTGATTTTGTCAGCTATCTTATGGATAAGACGTTCTAGGAAAGATTCGTTGTTCTTTATCTCAGTGATGGCTTTGAATGCCGCGCTTCTTTTTATAATCAAGATAATCGTTGCTCGTCCGCGTCCTTTCAATTCGTTGATTTTCGCGAATGATTACGCTTTCCCTAGCGGGCATACGACTTCTGCTGTCGTGTTCTTTTCATTGTTAGCATATTTATTATTGAAGAAAAAGAAATCTTTCTTTATGAAATGGCTGATAATCAAATTATGCGCAATCATGGTTTTTGTGATTGGTTTGAGTCGTTTGTATCTGAATGTACATTGGTTCACTGACGTTCTTGGCGGACTTTTCTTGGGCGGCGCTATTGTCTTATTGTCTTTATCGCTACATAAATCATCGATAAGCTTATTAAATAAGAAAAATACCTAGAATCATGCAGGCACTCAGGCTCTTGAATGTAGGATTAGCGATAGTCTCTATATTGCTTCTTTTGAATCTTTATTATCCGTTGAATTCAATCACCGGGAATATCGCTTATGAAATGGATTCTAGCGAACCTTATTGCAGTTATGGTGATGCGGAGATATCTGTTGATGTATGCTGCGTTGAAATGAGCAAGCAGTTAGAATGCGTTGAATCCGAAGGATTATTTTCTTGTTATACTGATTCAGTTGATAGATCGTATATCTTGAACAGCAAGGCGTACATGTATTGCGAAAAAGAGGGATATGATGGCAAGATCAAATGAATATATCCTGACAATACTTCTTGTTTTTTCAATAATCTCGCTTCTTTTCATAAATTATCAGACTTACGGGCCGTTGGATGTCGAGACCCCTACTAATGTTGTAATTAATGATGGTGTTGTTAAATTAGATTCTCTTACACTGAAGCAGAAGATTGCTCAGATGGTTGTAGTGACTGGCAATCCCGAGAATAGGGATGATTTCAATGATTTGCTTGTTGGCGGTGTTTATTTTGGCGCGATGGAATCACGCGATAATTTCAATTCGGCGATATCTAATTATGAAGTCAATGCAATAATCCCTTTATTCAAAACTATTGATTTAGAAGGGTGCTGGAATCCTTTCGTCAAGTTCCAGAAGTTTCCAGCTTTGAAAGATATAACTTCCGCTGAACAAGCGTATAATGTGGGATATGAAGAAGGCGTTTTTATGAAATCTTTAGGCGTGAATATGGATTTTGCGCCTGTTGTCGATATAGAAGACAATATATGGAAATGCAGAAGTTTTACTGGAACTCTTGAAGATAAATCACTTAAAATCTCTTCTTATATCAAAGGATTGCAGGATGCTGGTATCATTGCAACATCTAAGCATTATCCTGGCAAAACTCTTTCTTCGAATGATCCTCATAGTTCACTCGCTTACGCTACTATTGGTTCTGATGATCTTCATCTTTTTGATGTATCCATCGGTTCGAATGTTGGCGCCATAATGGTGTCGCATTTACTTGTAGATGGTTTAGTCAAATCTGGCGAAAGGCCTGCAACAGTATCTAAAGAAGTGATTTCTTCACTCAAGGAAAGATATTCTGGATTGATTATATCTGATGATGCTGCGATGTTAGGGTTGAAAAAACATTATGTGTCAAAGGAGCAGATGTATATCGACTTGTTCAAGGCGGGCAATGATATCGTGATTGATTTAGCGATTAAACCGAAAGAATTGGATTTCATGCTGGATGGCGTTGCAACTGCTGTTAAAATGGGCGAAATTCCTTTGGCGCAGATTGATTCATCTGTGACGAAGATTTTGGTTGCTAAAGGATTGAAAGTAGAATAAGTTTATGGCGTGTCCAGAATACTCGTTATACTCGCCAATGTCGCTTCACATCTACTTTTGTGTATCTATTTGCAGAATAAATTCTGTCGATTATAATTAGGTTAAGTATGTTCAGTATAGACATTGGTACTATTCTGGACACACCCTAATTTTCTAGAACAATTTTAATGCGATTGTCAAGATTATACTGATAAGCACAATCTTCTCACCAGCCATGCCTGTCTCGATGAAGCCTTTGACTTTAAATGAAGCGATTGGCGCTAGATAGTCTATGCCTTGCTTTGTGATTGAATCGATGATTAGATGCGAAATATAGCCCACTAGAATAGGTCCTACAATGCTTGGGGCGAGATAGCTTATTGTTATGAATAGCAATAGCGCAAACCAAAGGCTGTGACAGAATCCTCTGTGTTTGAATAAATAACCGAATAATTTTGTGATTTTAAGTTTTTCATTTATTTTGCTATGAACATTGTCGATATCAGGTATCATTGAGCCTAATAACACTAGAAAGATCTGCTGTGGCATCAGATATAACGCCGTAAGCAGTGCAAAGGCCAGATGTGTGTAAAACAGCATATAGTTACCTCTGCCTCCCCATTCAATATCTGTTTTAGAAGAATATAAAGGTTGTGCAGTATGCTTACTGCGTGAACATCTCAATCTCTTTGTCTAGACGTTTTATTTCTTCGTCTGGATTAGGATCAAGCGTTATGGATTGCGATACGAATTCGATTCTGTCGAACATTGTATTCTTTGCAGCTCTTCCGCTTACTTTGACAATGTGTCCTAGAAGATCATATTTGACGCCTTCGAAGTCGACTGGATGGTCTTTGAAATGCAATACTTGCTCTTTTGTCTTTTTCAATAAATCGTCCATTTGGTTCCTGAATAATACCAATCTTGTTGTGCCTGTGCCGTCATCTAATACAATATTCAATACATAACCATAATCAGGTTTCACTACGCCATGGATTTGGCATTCCAGTCCATTCTCTGAACTCTTTATGCGTTTCTGGCATTCTGGGCATACTTCATAGAATTTAGGTTCAAAGACTTGAACGATTGTGCCCATGAGTTCTACATTAGCATCTGCGTCTTGCAAATCCTTGATCTGCTTTCTTTTTATTTCGTTACCAGATATAGCGTTTATCGTAATGCCTATCGGGTTGACTATCACCTTGCTCTTATCGTTAAGATGCAATTCTTTTCTCCCCATGGTATTCTCTTTTACATATGCGCTTTCTATTTTGATAACGTCGCCTTCTTTGAATTGGTTGAATCCGTCTGTTTGCATGCCCCATAATACTGCTCTGATTATGCCTGATTCATCGCCCATCAAAAAGCTGGCAACTTTACTGGTTCTTTCGTCTCTTACGAATTCTCTGAGTTCATATTTTTTCAATACTTTTCCGACAGTCTCTACATTGCGCATGCCCGCCAGGATGTTTTTGACTTTTAATTGGCCAGTTGTCTGTTCGAATAATTTTATGCCGAGTTCATTCGCTATAATATGCGCTGCACCTTCTCTTGAGATCAGGCCTGACAATTGCGTAAGTTTATTGTCAATTCTTTTGTATATCTCATCTTCCGGCAATTGAGAATTAGATTTTATCTTTTCGATAATCTCTGGAAGAGGTAGCTTGAACATATTAAAAAAATAGATGTCTGCGTTTTAAAAGGATTTGTGTTTTAGATTGTATAGTATAATGAAGGACATAATCAAATTATTATATCCTTCAAATATAATCAGGATACTCTGATTATATTTTATTTAACTATTGTAGCCTGTCCGTCTTTGACTACTATTTTTGATTTATACGTACTGGTGCTTGTCAAGATATCCAATTCATATATATATTCTTTATCAGGGTTATAATTAGGTATTTCAAAGAGATCATTTTCTAGCAATCTCTTAAATTCGCCTTGACTACCAAGCATATCATAAAGGTTTAATTCTTTGATATCGAACCTCACTAGGTTAAGGTTGAACAGATTTTTGATATTGAGTATTCCGCCAGTGAATAACGTTTCAAGGCCTAATTCTGGTTTTGTCTGGTCTGGCAGCATCAATCCGAATTTTATGTTAGGCGCGCCTTTGAGCAGGAACTGCTTTGATCTGTAGCAGATAGGATATACTCTATTTTTATTGTATTTGAGATAATCTTTTACGTTTACTTCTTCGCAGTCTTTGCCGTATAGATGTTCTTTGCCCTCTTCTGCAATGTAGATGCAGCCTATTATGGATAAAGGCGGTTCTTTCGCACATTTATCTATGGCTTGTTGCGCTAATTCTTTCGCTTGCTCGTATTCTGCGAATGAATAGGGAAGTTCTACCTTAAATGTCGGCTTTATTGTGTATTTGCCAACTCTTTCATCTGTCTGATATGCAATCGGTTTTTCTGCGGTTTTGCCAGTTGTTTTTAGGACGCCTATGTCGAATGTTATCGGTTTCGTGTTTATGCTTTTGTATGCTATGCTTTTTTCTTTCACTTCAATAATTGGTTCTGAGTTTGGAACGAATAATGTGAGAATCGGATCTTGTATCTCTTTTTTTAACTCTTGTTTTAAGAGTGTAGATATGCTTTCTTTCTTGTCTTTAGTGAACGGGAAGCATGTTTTGATTGATATTGTCGATACTTCAGTTGAGCCTTCCATGCTTTTGACTTCTTCCGGCATTGACCAGAGGTTCAGTTTAGTATCGCTTTGCATGCCGCATTCTGAAGCTTCTGAGAAACCGCCTTGCTCTGCTAGTTTAGTGATTGAATCGGATAATGATAGTATTCCTAATCTTTCTATGAAATATTGCGCTTTCTCAACTGCTTGGTAGCCTTTGATTAGCTCAAACTGCTGTTCGCCTATCACGCCTTGGAATTTGTTGGCTTTGCCTTGGAGGACTATGCCTGCTGTTGTTAATACGAATAGGACTACAAAGATTAATCCAATATTGAATACTTGTCCTCGCTTGCTTATTTCTTTGCGCAAAGCTCTACCTCTACTATTTTGCCTTCATGCCATGGAAGTTTGGCTGTCTGGCATGGCGATAAGCCTGAACCTAGTGCTTGATTCTCTTTTGTATTTATTTGGAATGACCACGCTTTATTGTCATTGAATTCTTTCAATGCATTGTCAACTGTTTTGTATAGTTCTACACAATAATCTATCTGGTCAGTTTTCTTGATTTCAGTTTCTGGTCTATTAGTGCAATAGTCATCAGATGCTATCAATGCAAGGTCTGCTAATGTGAATTGCGTTCCGTTTATTGTTGCGGGGCTTTTGAGTAGTCCTAGTAGTTGGGTGTTTAGATTGAGATCATCTGCTTTCTCTGATGTGATTGTTAGGATGCTTGTTTTTGTCGATATCGCGAAAAAGTAGTAGAATACGATGAATACTGTGATTAAAGCGGCTGGCAGGAATACATACAATATTATGAATTCATCAATTCCTCCTTTCTTGTTCTTAAGCATTTGGAAGGATTACCTCAATCAATAATCGGCCATATTCCTGAGTTCCTTCTGCGTTTCTTATCATCACAGGGAAATCTTCTTTCTGGAGCCCTTTACCGCCGACGCCTAATTTACCGGTCAATGGGAGCCATTTGAAGAACCATTCTTGGTTGATGAATGCATATTTCTTTTCTTTCTCTGTTGTTAGCGTGAATCTTGCTGCGAGGTGTTGGTCAAGTGTGTTGAACCCCAGCATTGATTGGAGCGAATTGTCGTTGAATTTGTTTATGTCAATTGTTCCTATCATGAGTCTGTTTATGTCTGGATCATAATAGGATAAACCTTCTTTTGAATATAATAAGCGCTGAATGATAAGCTCAGATTCTGCATTGAATACATTGATTTCGTTCCTTATGCCTGATGTGATCAATGAGTATACTACGAAGATAATGACTGCTAAGATAATCATCTTAGGGATGTGTGCCATCATATCCAATATCTGGGCTTTCTTGTTCATTTCTTGCCTAATGATAGTTGATTCTGTCTGTATGTGAAATAGATTATTTCAGGGCTTACAATCGTTATCTGGTTGAATCCTGGATTGTATGCGTAATATGAAAGAGGGCTCTGTTTGATATTCGGTTCTGTCTTAGTGTCCATTACTTTGACAGAATCCGGTTGGATTCCGAAATCAAATAATTGCAGGTCAATTTTTGTGATCGGTTGGCCTGTCCAGCTTTCTTCTTTGATTGTAGCCGGTTGGTAGGAATATTCCAGATCTCCCGGACTTGCGTATATTGATTCTTGCAGTAGAGCTATGTCTCTTGCAAGGTAGCTTCTTTCAAAAGTAGTGCTGCTGCTTAGATTGCTGATGAATATGCCGAATGATGCTGTAACTATCAATAGCAGCATTATATCTATCATCATAAAGTAAGTAAGATATTCAGCACCTCTTTTATTAAACATATATAGAATATATTATATTTATGATTTATATTACTTATGGTTACTTATTCAGGATTAGCATTAAGTATTTTTTGTCACTTTGCGTATATTTCTCAATATAAAGGTTAGTTACGCTCATTTCTTTGTCTAATTCTTCGGGAAGGCATACGCCATAGACTGCAGTATTACGTTTACCTTGTTGACTTAGGGCTTTACTTGCTGAATCCATTGTCTGGAATTCTTCTATGTCTGGATAGACAGTACATCCGGCAGTTACTAAATTGTAGTTCAATGCTTTGTTGACTGGTTCATCTTCACGAGGCGTATATTTGTATAGGCATAGACAAGCACTATCACCGCAATCGCCTAGCGGTTTAGAGAAAACTATATCGTTTAAACAAGTAGTATCGCCTTTGTTAGCGCCAAGGGTTTTTCCAAAACCTATGATTACATATCCCGGTTCGATGTAAAAAGGATAATTCTGTTCTACTTTGTATTCTGATTTATCAGTTAAAATTTGGTTGAGAGCATTATTCAATCCTTCTACATTTGTGGTTGTGATCTGCGCTTCTTTTGAGCCGAATGCAGTGTCTACTAATTGAGCGAGCACATAGATTGCTCCTACTATGAGTATGACTGATAAGAATATCTGTATAGTCGAAGAAAGGATGAGTTCGAGACTGGCTTTTTTGTTCATGTTTAGACCTTAATTAAGCAGATATTAATTTGCATTGTTCAGGTTTATGTAGTTTTCTTTGTTCAACAATTTGGTCAGTACATTGGCCTTTCCAGTTTTTAGTATTCTCATCATAGCATCCTGAAGGGATATTAGAATCCGAAGAAGGGCATTCATCATTGTTGCATGCTGAGAAAGTCTCTTTTCCGGCAATTCCGCATTTTTCTAGGCATACACAATTATCACAAGAATCAGGGTACATATCATTATCGACATCTTCGCTTTTAGAAGTAAATAATGCGCCTAACAATGATTTTGTTTTACATAGACTCATGCTTGCTTGTTCTCCAGTGTCTTTTATAGGTTTGAATGTTTCACTAATCTTTGGATATATAGCAAAGATAATTATTGCCATTAAAAGTAATAATAGGACCATTTTCACTATATCTTCTATACCATATTCAGCTTTTTTTGATCTCATTTCGTTCTCGCCATACAGCAAACTTCATTAGTATATTTTCCTTCACTATCTTTGATTCTGCCGATTATAATTCCATCTTTGGCTAGACAATCATTTTCAGTCTTCTCGATTGAACCATTTTTGGTCTTGCAATCTTCTATATCTTTATTGAATGTAGATACCTTTCCGCTGAATAAGTATAATATGCTAAATAATACGACCAATCCGATTGTTGCGGCGATAATGATTTCCATCGCTGACATTTGCGCTTTCTTTCTCATGATTGTCTCACTATTCTTTTGCTATATAAATGTTATGCGGGAATGCATTGGCCTATATACATATCAATACCTAATACTGAATTTCCACCTATATGTTTACATTTTCCAGTAAGAGTATCATATGCATTATTGCATCTATTAATGGCGTTAGTGGCTTCTGTACTTGAATAAGTACGAGTTGGTATCCAATTCGCTCCACCAGGTAACCAAATCTCGCAATCGAGTCTTGCGCTCGCTATTTGAGCCATTTCTTTTTTTAACGTGGTAGATTCTGGGGAAATTGAAAATTTTAAATCTTCATCATCTTTGGCTAACATTGACCTCGCAGAATCTTGGATTAATTTAGCATTATCTATTTTGATATCATCCTTTCCTGCTTCTTTTATAGCTACATCGAATTTATTAAATAATGTTATGGCTTCATTCAAATCAGTCCTTATTTGTATAACTAACTGGGACATAAGAGTGCTATATGGTTTGATAATCCTCTTGTAATTTGTAGAAGTAGAGTATTCTTTGAAATTATTATATGCGAAAGCATATTTTTCTAGCGCGTTTATAGTCAATTGTCTTTTCTCATCAGCGTTAAGTGTCAATTGGTTTTTTTGTTCATACATCTGCGCCATATCCCCATATAATTCTAGTTTTTGCTCAGGAGAAATTATATTTTCTTTAATCGCAGCATCACATTTAGCGATTGCTTCGGTAATTTTAGTATTAATATCATTAGCATATAGTGAACGTTCAATGTCATCTATTTTACCATCATCCAAGATTTCGTTCAACATTTCTTGGACTTCATTATAATTTTTCTTTGCAGATTCATAGAGGGATAATTGTTTTTCTGGCTCCACAATTGGTGCTGGTGGAGATGGCCATTTCGCATTAAGATATTTTAGGAATGAAGGATTTCGCAATTCTTCGGGCGAATCTGGATAGATCAATGAGTTATATGTTAATGTGCTTAATTTCGTTTTGAAGTCTTCAATCCCGTAGCTATTCGCTATTGACATAGCTTCATTCAGTGCTTTGTCAGCATTTTCTTTATTATTAATTTTAGTATAATATAGATAAGCTCTGTAATGGGATTCTGCCAAAGTCGTGGCAGTAAGATGTGGATTGTAATTTGAGTTGGATTCTGTAATTGTAGTGTGTGTGATTAAATTATCTGTTAGAAAATTGAGGAATTTATTATAGACAATATTTCCATCAGTTACTTTATTTGGATGCAATTTCTGGGAATACATGAATAATATTTTGCCTAAATCAGTCCTGCTTTTGGTTTTGGCATATTCGCTTTCCAGATAGTTCAAATCTCCTTTCATCAACGAGAGATACTTTCTTGCTTCTTCTTCATTCTTTACAAGAAATATGCTTGAATCATATTTAAGATAATCTTCTAATAATTTTATCGCTGAGTCCATGTTCGAGCATCTGAATTGCTGAGTTTCAAGATTCCCGTTACAATTAAAGTCTATTAGAGTGAATTCTCTTTTCAATAGATAAAATTCTTTTTTAATAGGTGTCTGAGTATTGCCGCCTTGGCCTTCATTTGTTATTCCAAACTTAATCTCCATTTCTCCGAGATAGAAAGTGGCTTCTGACACATATGTTGATTTAGGATATTTTGTCTTGAAATTTTCAAATAGTTTTTGGGCATTATTGAATTCCGGCGTTTTAGTACCGGCAATGATTTTATCTTGATATATCAAATCATGCTCTCTTTTGATCAAAGCCAAGTAATATTCTGACTCTTCGTTATGCAATTTGTCGTTCCCTGATGTTATTAACGAGTTTGCTTTTTCATAGATATCGGGAAGATTTCCCATTATGTTTCGATACGCTTTTCCGGTTTCTAGTAATACAAATCCTGACAATGAATCGGCACTGCATTTTTGTGATAGATATTGCTCGTATACTTGAATACGTTTATCTGAATCCATCTGCTGATCCATATATTTGATCAAACCATCACAGCCCAATTCCGTATAATCGGATGTAGGGACTATTTCAATCTTCTCGGGTGCGGTTATTCCAACAAATTGCTTGAATGATGATAACGTATTCTTGAAGTCCCATATACCAGGTATTACTACGAACATAAATAATACTAATAGAATTATTATTATCAAGGTTGTTATTGCTTCTGTTCCTTTTTTATTTAATCTCATTGATCTATTGTCCTCTAAATGCATTACTAATTGTACTGATTATACTTTTTGTATCTATTAATCCAGTTATCCAACTAATTAGCAAAGCTAATATGATTAAACCTATTATTATTTCTATCAGTAAAGTTCCTGCTGGGCTTACCGCATCTCCTCGCTTATCATTCTTTAACATTTATCACTTCACCTCTAACTGGCATATATGTGCATCCTAATTTATCAATATTATCTTTATCGAATGGAACTGCCATGACGTGAGCATACCAGTTCGCGCTTGATGTCGAGCCTAGCATATAGCCGATTGCTCCGCCGGCAATTGCCATAGCTGTTATTGTTCCGGCCGCTGCAGTCATTCCTAATGTCACTGCAGGCACTCCGAAGCCTAGGATAGTAACTCCTGCTAAACTAGACCAAGTATAGAGTCCTACAACAGTTCCCGAAACCATTCCTAAAGGTGTGCTTCCGATTATGCCTTGGAATGTGCTGCTCAGTTTGCTTTCTGCTGCGCGTTTGCTGTAGACAAAGACTATGCTCAATGGTTTAGTCAAATCGATATAATCGAATTCGGGAGTTATGAAATTATCAAAACTAGATATGGTGTTCTCATTGAATCTTACGCCATTTAATCCTTCGAAATAGGTTTGGCTTTCTCCGGGTATTTTTGTGTTAGCGAGATATTTGATTATTCCAGGTAATCTGCCTTCGAGGCCTTTGAATTGGATATTGGAGCAGATGACACAATAGGTTTGACTATCCGCTTTGAATATCTCCCATTTGCCTTGTCCGAAGTTGTCCCAGCAAGAATATAATTCGTTTGCAATAGTAGGTTTAATTTGTGCTTCTTTTGTAAGTTCTATAACTCTAGTTGGGCATTCAAGATTGCCTGTCTCTATGAAATTTTTACCTTCTAATTGCAGTTTAGACTGAAGATATACGCTTGCTTTGCAGGCGTTGTCTGTCGTTGTTGATTTGATTAAATTGATTATGCTTGATTGAAACATTATCAAGACTATAAGGGTGACTAGGCAAATTATCAATACCATGATGTACGTTATCGGCAATGACAATGCTTTTTTGTTCATGCTTGCGCCTTCTGCCAGAAGAGTTTCTCGCAGGATCCTGATTTAGCTAGATCTTCTTTAGGCATGACCATTATGGTCTGGGATTCTGTAATACCTTCAGATAGTACGAGTTGACTAAGATATTTTTTGAAATAAGATACTGGCGCTCTCACGAATACTATGAAATATCCGGAATCTTTCTTAATAGAGGGTGCAAGAACGAAGTTTTCATTATCGTACTCTCGGAAGAATTGAAGTCCGACATTGTTATAGCTTTTTGCGCTGTTAAGATACTGCAGATAGGTCTCTCCAGAATTAGAAAAATTCTTTGTTTCGATGAATGTTCCGAGTTTATCTGTATCTAATATATCTTGAGTGCTGAATTCTGAACAGATTAAGCATATCCCTTTTTGCTTTGTATCAAGTGTACCTTGCACATAATCAGTGCCGAATACTTTCAGTTTGCCTTCGCCCATCTTGTACCAGCAAGAACGCATATCTTCAGCTACTTGCCTATATTGTTCTGGTAGAGATTCTCCTTTTATTTGTGTGGTTGGCGCAGGGCAACGTACTGTGATGTCTTTAGTGTATGCTATTTTTGTAGCACTATTTTCAAGCGATTCATGAAGTTTTGAATTGGCTAGAATAGATAATCGGCACGAATCGATGATTGATTCAGATTTGGACATTGTCACCAATTCTACTGCGAAAATTATGAGCACAATAGCCACTACTATGGCTAATATGACTTCGAAGATGATCGTGTTGTCCAATCCTCTTTTATCCATCAGATCACCGCGTTTCTCAATATATCTGTTCTTGAATAGATCAGTGCAATCATTGCTATAACGAAAAGAATGACTAGTATCAAGACTATAAGATATTCTAACGGAATCTTCGCCTCAGTCTTCATATATTCTATAATACTATAATTAAAGTTTATAAATATTTTTATATGGTGATGAAACTTGCCTTGTATATGGCATTATGCGATATAATAGGCGGTATATGGAAAAATAGCCGAAAATTGCTGTTTTCTTCATTATTGACTGCGCAATTGGCTTGTTCGCCTGTGAAAGGCGAAGAATTGGTCAAGCAGGACATCACTTATGAAGAGAGACCTGCGCAGCAGCTGGTCATTGACGGGCCTAAAAGAGTAAATTATCAAGCATTTAATGCGAAATACACGTATACTATCACTTTGTCTCCATCTAAAGAAGGAGCTTTAGAGCCAAAGATTATGGATTCATGGATATTGATTGGCATAAATCATGCTAAGTCTGAAGAACCAAGGCTGTATGTTAAGAACAATAGCGGACAGGAATATATGGAAATAGTTCGGAAAACTCCTGAAAGGCTTGCTTTTGAGCAAAAAATTGGTGAGGTTGTTGTTTCTAAGGTTACTGAAATGCCTGGTCTGGAGTCTCTTACGGAAGTGATTTCTACAAGTGATGAGCAGATTAAGCAACGCGATGAAGAGAATAGGCGCAGAATGTTGAACCATAAAACATTGGAAATCTGCGAAGAAGTTGTTTTGTATCATGTTCAGCAAGGTAAAAGAGAAGGCATAGCTAAAGGTTATAGCCATATCAAGTTAGAGATACCTATTGTTCCAATACCATTTGATGCTCGGGAAGTACGGGCTTTTGATTTAGTTGTAGTTGCCTATAGCAGGATGAATTCTTTTGAGATTGGAAAAACTCCGGAATACGAGTTAGATTATTCAGGTTCAGTAGTAGTCCCTCAGCATGCTGAAAGGAATTTCAGTGTATTGGGTCTTTATCATGTCGATCGCGGTAGCGTGATATTTTGTCATGATGTAGGCAAAGAAAAGAATCCGAATTTTACGATGAGAGAAGCGTCTGTCGTGAATATTCCTCCTGAGAAAATCAAGTTCTACGAATGATACTATACTGCAGTTTTCAGTATTTTCTTTGATTCATTTAAAGAATAAGCTGAAACTATAATCGAGTAGACCATCACTAAGAATGCTAATGTGGTAATTGTAGGTAGACTGCCTTTGCTTATCAGTACTATAATGACTATAGCTGTAGGCAAGCCTTTAGGCGATAGGATTGCAGCTACTTTTCTTTCTTCTTGTGTATAATGCGGACTTTTTAGTACGAGCCATAATGCGATATACCTCAGCACGATATATGTGGCAAATATGAGGAACGAGTATACAAACATGAATATGTTAAATTCTAAGTTTATCATATAGCCGAGCAGTATGAATAATATGCTTTCGAAGACGTTTGATATTATCGAAGTGTATTCATGCAATTGTGTTTTCTGTTTTATCACAATGTTGCCGAACATGATTCCTACAACTGCTACTGCATATATGCCTTGCCCTTCGAGGCGGTCAGCTAATAAATATGCAATGAATGAGAAGAATAGGAAAGCCAGATGCGATTTCGTTTTTAAGTAATGTCTGTTCAATAGTTTCACTATCAATAATCCAATTATGAATCCTGCGCCGATGCCTATGATCATCTTCTCAAGGAATGGCGATAATAGCATCCTGAACTCTAGGAAAGTGGTGAATGATGTGTTGAATGAGCTAGTAAGATCAAATAATATGAACGGCACTAATAGTACTATTATGGTATTGAACATTGATTCAATTGTTAGGAATTTGCTGATTTCATTTTTAGAATTTTTGAACAGAGGGCTAAGAACGGGCAATGAAGTTCCGCAGACCAATGCGGCGAATATTGAAGCTGATATGAAATTTATTGAGAAAAGGTAGTCTATGATTGGCGATAACACAATGAATGTCAATATGAAAGCCAGTCCTGTGAATTTTAATGCGGAAATGTAGAAATCGTCGAATTCTTTATGGCGGATTTTTAGTGCGCTTTCGAAGATTAGGATTGCTAATGCGAACATGCTCAATAGCTCTATGAAATTTGCTGGAAGCAATTCTGCTTTGAAGAAATCAAAGAATATCCTAAGGATTATGCCTGAAGCTATAAGCAATAATGATGTAGGCATTCTATACATTTTCGCTATAATTTTGCAGCATACACCTAATGAGATTATGATTGCTAGATCCAAAATTGCGCTAAACAAATCCATTATTACCTCTTTTTTCTATTATAATATGGTATTTAGAATAATATAAAGGTTTCTACTTCTTTTTCTCTTCTTTGAGTTTGTTAAGTTTTTTGATTTTGAGTTTCTTTTCACTCTCTTGGAGCTTTACGATTGCTTTCCGTCTATTAATTTTGATTTCTGTATTTTTTAATAGCGAGAGAATTCCATTGAAGAACCATTTGATGATTCTTAGCGGGACTAGCAGAAGGTAACTTATCAGTTCAATGAACATGAATAAAAATTTCATTAATGTGATTTCATGGCCTTGCTTTACAACTTCTTTCTTGAACAGCAATCCATTAATTTTTTCAAAAATAAAATTAAGAATTGATCTGTATTGGAATACGGCATAGTTCAAGACGAAATAAGAAAGGTATAATCCATAGGCAATCATAAATCCGATAAGTGCGATTAAGATTATTTCTGTTGGTGGATTATAAATGTATATAGATATAATCCCAGCCAATGCCACTAGTATGATAAACGCTGTCTTGTATATTCTCATATCTATCCCTCACTATAATTATAATTTTTATAATATATAAAGCTTATTTTTTATTAGCTCTGTCCAGATATCTCGCTTCGCTCTCCACCAACAGCAAAATGCAGTTATTTATTATTCTAAGAAGCTACTTCGCCATAAGCTTCAGTAACGCTTTTGATGATTTTATAATTGCATTTAGGGATAGTTGGTGGACTCTCTGGACAGAGCTTATTTTTTATTCTGCTTAGAAATGTATTTATCGAATGTCTCTAGAATCTCAAGTAATTTGCTAAAGATCCATCTTATTATCTTGAATGGCAATAGAATCAGATAGGTAATGAATTCGATTGATATGAAACTGAGCTTCAATAGAGTGATTTCATCTTTCTTTTTTAGTTTCTTAGCAGTAGGTTTTGGGAATACTGCTCTGCTTGTTCTGTCGAATAGTGAGTTGAACCAATGCCTGTACTGGCTTATTATTGAATCTTGCCTTTCATGGAATAAGTATCCGCCGTACATAATGACTGATGATAGTAATGCGATTAGTAGTAATAACCAAGGAACTTTGAATGTGGTTGATGGCAATTCTAAAGTAGCGTCAGTCTTTATGCTTTCAAGTCCCATATATTGGCATTTCTCAATCATTATAGGACGTTGCTTGAATTTGTTGCATTTGTTCAAGTCAACGCAATCTCTGCTTCTGTACCCTGTGCTGTTCCATTGCGTCCATTTACCGCATTCCCAGTATTCCTGGCAATATCTGTTGCCTACCACATTGCCTGTGATTGATTGGCCAGTGAATATATCTATGAAGTTCTCTATTGGTGATCTAGGTATTCCGCCGCCGCAGTCTACTGAGCATGTATCTAGGTTCTCTCCAACGTCGCAATAATTATCTCCGCAATATGATATGTAGGGATTAGGTCCAAGTCCTAAACCTGGATCTTCCGGCGTCAATGTTATGCTAATCTGCCTCAATCCTGGTTCCACCCATGAATGTATGCTCCAGTTCGTGTTATCATTGCATGTTCCATTGTCGTAATTCCAGTCAACGCATTTCAATACCGCGTATCTCGGACCTGCGCAGACGTAACCTAAGCCCAGGGTAATATTTGTGAATGCTAGTTTTGGTTTATATGCGAACAATTCGTCAAATTTCGTGAATTTTGAACTTGATTCAGCGATATCTTTTATGTCTATTAAATTTGAGATGGAATTGCCATTACTTCCTGAGATTGAGATGCTTGTGACTGGTGATGATGGATTTGTGATCGTCATTACAGATTCTTCTTGAGTAATTGTCTCTACCACTGTTTCGTCTATGATTTGGATAGTTTCAGGCGGCGTTACTGGAATATTAACAGTATCTTCCGTGATAGAGATTGCCACGGGATTATCTGCTGGCGCTCCGCCCCCTCCACTGCTACCGCCAGTTCCGCCGGTTGTGTCTCCTGATGGTGCTGCTGGAGTGTCTGCAGATTTTACTATGAATGTGATGTTAGAACTGGTTACATTGGAACCATCTGCTTGAGAGCAATTAACTCCCCAAAGGTATGATGCGCCGTTCTGCGCGAATGCAATTGATGTGAAATTGAATCTTGTGCTTGCAGTAACTGATTTTGTTTCATTTTGCGTCCAAATTGTCGGCCAAGTTCCGTATAATGTACAGCTTCCAGTTTTTGTGGATATTGCTGAGAATGTGTATGATAATCTGTCATTAGTGTAATTGACCAAATTGGTTACGTTTAATGCTATAGTTCCTGTTATTGTCAGCGGAAGATAATCAGTATTATTTGGATCTCCATTTATTGAATAAGTTGTATCACATATTCCGTTGCCATTTGTATCTGCACATAATTCGCTGAAGCCCGAGCCATTCGTAAGCGTCCAATAATTACCACCAATGTAATCGTCATTCTTTATATTCGTGCGTAGCGTATATGATGTGTTCCATGCGTTATAATACCCGTGAGTTACACCATTCCCTAGATAGTAATAGAAATTGTCTAAAGAACTATTGAAATAGTTGTTATATACATTACAATTTTCGCAATAATATGGTTCTAATGCATAAGTATTATTGATTATAATATTAAATGAAATTTCATTGTTATACCCATTCATATAAATTCCAATAGAATTATTTCTTATTGTGTTGTTTATTATTTTGTTATAATTTCCTTCAGCGTATATCGCATGACTTTCAGGATCAATAAGAGTGCCGTCAAATGTGCAATCTGTAATGTTATTGTAATCGCCATACATCTCTACCCCCTCATAATAATTATCTAAAAATGTAGAGTTTGTGACTGACATATAGTCAACTAAACTAAGTCCGGCATATTGATTGTTTGTGAAGGTGCATCCGGTAATGGTCTGATTATACATTGGATTAGTGCTAAAATAAAGGCCATAATACGCGTTATTGATGAAATTGCAATTGACAAATGCATTATTGTTTCCATTGCCGTATAAAGTAGTCATAAATGCTCCATCTCCACTCGTATCTATGGTTAATCTTTCAAAATAGTTGTTATATCCTTCAAGCCAAGGACCATCAACATTATGACTATCTATGACATTGATTACTTTTACATCTATTATTCCATCAAAATACATACCATTGTCGTCATTTCCACTGAAATTAGAATCGAATACATTGGTATGGTTGGTAAATTTCAATTGAAGTCCATATCTTGTTGAGTTGGCAAAAAGAGAATTGATAATGGAATTATTATCGCCTAATTCAATCCAATTGCCGTCGTTTAGATAGAATTGAGAATTAATTATAGTTACGTTCTTAACAACTGTTGTAAAAAATCCATGATCTCCAGTAGTGGTTACGTTTAATGATTCAAATCTCAAACCATTTACATATTGAGCATATATCCCCATATTACTGAATTCACTTATTGTACAATTAACTATTTTGATATCAGATATCCATGCAGTCGGTGAGGTGTATACATCTATTCCATCATAATTGCCAGCTAAATTACTATCAATTCGGTAGCCTCTGCAGTCTAACGTGATATTGCTTGCAGTTATCCTCATACATGTACTCGCTTGATTCATTATATCTGCATTAAGATAATAAACTGTATTTGGAATACTCATCGTAATACAGGTTGTGATTGTTTTATTTGGGACATATACCTGACTTGTAGAACTATTGATACTCCATACTACATTTCCGGAAATATCTGAGCAGTTAATTCCCCATGAATACGCAAAGCCATTCGGCGGGAATGTAATTGATGTGAAATTGAATCTTGTATTTGCGGTAACTGCTTTTGTTTCATTGATTGCCCATGATCCTGACCAATTACCGAATAAACTGCATGATCCAGTTTCGTTAGATTGCGCAGAAAATATGAATGTTTGCCAGTCATTACTATAATTCTTTACATTTGAAATTCCTGGTGCGATTGAATCAACTATAAATAGGCTATAATTTCCTTCTGAGCTCCATGCTAGATTTGAAGAATTGTCATATCCTAAGCAGTTCCATGTATAATTTCCATAAGAGGACAAATTTATATTCCAAGAACTTAAGTTAGAAGTTCCTGATAAAGATGAAGAATACCCTTCATATTTCAATAATCCTGATTTGTCTACTACTGCCGGAAGGTGAGAAGCTACATAGATATTACCTAATTTATCTGAGGCAATGCCTGAACCCCAACTTCCGGTCTCAGAAAGATAACCTACTGTTTTGTTCCAGATGTTATTGCCATTTGAATCATATTTAACTGTCCATCCATAAGTTGGTGCCTGGCCAGTGATATAAAAATTCCCTGCAGAGTCTGTAGCGCCGGCTAAAGCTGTATCTGAATAAGGTGAGCCGAATGTTCTGTTCCACAATTGATTACCATTAGAATTAAACTTAATTGTCCAATAATCATCCATTCCTGCGCCTGACTGATTTGTAATTCCAGCTACATAATAATTTCCTGCATAGTCAAAGGATATGTCCACTCCATTGTCAGATAACTCCCCCATGGTTGTATTTGAAATTTGAGTCCCATTTGAATAATATTTTACAATCCAGAGACCTCCCGTTTCAAATGATGAAGTTGTTCCAACAATGTAAATATTTCCACTACTATCTGTAGCAATTCCCGAACCAATATCGGATCCAGTACCTCCTATAGTATTATTCCATATTTGAGTTCCATTTGGGTAGTATTTTATGGTCCATACATCCGAATCTCCTGCACCAAATGAATTTGTTGCACCAGTCACTAAAATATTTCCGGAATTATCTTTTGAAATAGCATAGCCATAATCATTGTCACTTCCCCCTGCGGTTTTATTCCAAATTTGAACGCCATTTGAGTTATACTTAATTGTCCAAAAATCTATATTGCCTGAAGAATTCGTGTATCCAATCGCATAAATATTCCCTAGATCATCAGTGATAATGCGCCGGGCGTATTCATCATATGATGTTTCCCCTATAGTTTTATTCCATAGCTGATTTCCAGAAGAATCATCTTTTTCAATCCAAATATCAAAAGGATACCATGTTGTTGGTCCTGATTGGTATCTTACCGTTCCAATGAAGTATACATTTCCATCTGAATCTGTAGCCACATCTTGAGGGCTAGTGAAATATCCTGAACCTAATGTAGGCGAATCTCCAGTTAAAGTTTTATTCCAAATCTGAATATTATCGCCTGTAATGTAATTACCGGATGAATCCCAAACATATAATTCTAGATTGGTTACTTGAGTTTCATCAGTTATATTGCAAGTGAATGTTTGACTAAGGGAAGAGGCTGTAGTATTATTTGATGGTGATATTAGTTGCACAATTGGCGGAGTAGATTCCATCATTTCGTAGATGCCGAAACCGGTTATCTTTGGCTCGAAGTAGATACCGAATCCAATAAAAATCGCTATGAACAAACCTAGTATAATCTTAGAACTATTGTTAACTGGTTCTTCTATCACCATTCTCTGCTTATTTTATTATTATTTTGTAATATAAATGTTTCTTTTGTGATACTTATATGCTACCAACAGCAAAATGTAGCGAGTTCTATTGTGATTGTGCTATATCGCCGTAGGCTTCTATAACGCACGTGATTTCAGAATTGATAACATTTTGAGATGGTTGGTAGCATTTGTAATATGGGTTAACCATCAGTTTTATAAATGATAATTGATAATGAATGCCTATGCAAATAGAAGTTGGAGATAAGGTGATTGTTAAGTCTAAGAATGGCTCACATGAAGGAATCTATATGCCTTCTGCGAACAAAGACGTTGAAGTAATCAAGCTGGATTCTGGCTACAATATAGGCATTGACAAGGAGAATGTCACTGAAATTAAAGTTGTGGCTAAGGATAAAGAGCATTTTTCTGTTAAAGTGGATAAACCTGCGATAAATCCTACTTTACCTTTTGTTTCAATTCTTCATACTGGCGGAACAATCGCTTCTAAGGTAGATTATCAAACTGGCGGAACTGTATCAAGGTTTACACCAGAAGAATTGCTTGCGATGTTCCCTGAACTCAAACAATATGCGAATATCCGTAGCAGATTGATCAAGAACATGTGGTCGCAGGATATGAGGTTTGAGCATTACAATCTTATCGCGAAAGAAGTTGAGAAAGAATTGAAGGCGGGCGCCAAAGGTGTGATAGTCACGCAGGGGACTGATACAATGCATTATACAAGCGCAGGACTCGCGTTTGTTCTTGAGGGTCTTTCTTCTCCGGTTATCTTGGTTGGCGCGCAACGTAGTTCTGACCGAGGAAGCTCTGACGCTTATATGAATTTGATAAATGCGGTATATTTCATTGCGCATTCTGATTTCGGCGAAGTCGGAATATGCATGCATGAGAATATGGATGACAATAATTGCCTGATACTTCCGGCTACAAAATCGCGCAAGATGCACACTTCGCGTAGAGACGCATTCCGTCCAATCAATACTTTGCCATGGGCGCGCGTGAATTATGCTGGCAAAGAAATAACTTATTTGAAGAATGATTATCATAAAGCGGAATCGAATGGTTCTGCTAATAGTAAATTAACACTTAAATTATTCAAAGAGGATATTAAAGTCGCGATACTGAAGCAGACAACAAATATGTATGCTGAACAATTCCTTTCGTACAAAGGTTATTCTGGTTTGGTCATTGAGTCGACTGGTCTTGGCTGTCTTCCGATAACTGAAAAAGATGAATCAACTTCTGAATCTGGCAAGATATTCGACGCCGTGAAAACGCTTATCAAAAATAAAGTGGTTGTCGTTGAAGCACCGCAGACAATCTACGGACGTCTTGTTTTAAATGTTTATTCAGATCAGCGTCAGGCGCAGGAGATCGGTGTTGTCGGTTGTTTCTCTGACATGACTCCTGAAACTACTTTCATAAAATTAGCATGGCTGCTCTCGAATCATAATCACGATAAGGCAAAAGAATTACTTTTACAGAATCTGCGCGGTGAAATCACTGAGCAGACTGATCCGAATACTTTTTTGTATTGAGAATATAGAGGTAAAATATGCAAACGAAAGAAAACCTGGTGAATATGTTCCGTTATTTCGCGCATGATAAGATGAGTGAAGTATATGTCGCGAACGCGCTGCGTTCATTTGCATTGTCGCTTATTGGATTATTCATCCCGATATTCTTTTTCGAGAAAGCGTTCACTCTTATGCAGATATTTATTTTCTATACTTATTATGCAATGTTTTCATTAGTGCTACTTTACTTTGTCACTAGGCTCGCAGTTAGAATCGGTCCTCGATATAATATACTGTTGAGCATGCCTTTGATGATAATTACATTCGGCATGATTTATTCAATTGAGATTTACGGCTGGCCATTGCTGCTTATTGCGTTCGTCTATGCATTGGCTGAGAATATGTATTGGGTAGCATTCCATGCTGAATTCACGCAGTCATCATGCCAGGAATCCAGATCGAAATCCGTCAGCATGAATTATATGATTGTCACGACACTAAGCGTAGTTGCGCCGTTGCTTGGCGGTTTAATACTCTATTATTTATCATTCGATTGGCTATTCTTGTTGAGTTCATCATTGTTGTTCTTGGCAGCAATGCCCTTGCTTTTCTCAAAGGATTTGGAAATCCCTCTTGAAGTAACCAAATTGTCATTTCGCGGGGAGAAAAGGTTCAATGAATTAGGTGTTTTCATGGGCGACGGCCTTAGATCATGGGCGACCGGTATTATCTGGCCATTTTTCATATTCTTAATTGGCGCAGGCTATGTCGGGCTTGGCGGGATATACTCTGTCGTCAATTTGGTTGGCGCATTTTTCGGATTGTATGTGGGCAGATTGTGCCTGAGATATACTCCTGAAAAAATATTGAAAATAGGTTCAGTGTCGCACGCTGCATCAATATTTGTTCGAGGTTTCATGAGCACCATATTTTCAGCGACCATTGTCACTTGTTTTGGTGCTATATCTTTTGCATTCCTTGACGTGCCATACGCATCAATATTCTATAATAAAGCAAACCGCGAGGGCGCTTTCAATTTCATATTCATGAGAGAGATGATACTTGCTGCGAGCAGGCTGATTTTTATATTATTAGTTATGGGAATATTCTATTACACCGCGGATATCTTCCTGACATTTACACTTGCATTGATAATCGGAAGTATGGGTACATTATGCTATTCATTATTCAAAGATGATTAAATAAGTTGATTCAAATGGAATTAGACTACAAAAAATTAGGATTGAAAGTCGGGCTTGAGATACATCAACAGCTTGATACGCACAAGCTTTTTTGTAGCTGTCCTTCTGAATTACGCGAGGATAAGCCGGACATAATCGTACGGCGCAAAATCCGCGCAGCCGCCGGCGAGTCTGGTAAGGTCGACATCGCCGCTGAGATGGAAAAAGATAAGGACATTACTTTTGTATATGAAGCATATTCTGATACTAATTGCCTTGTTGAGCTTGATGAAGAGCCGCCGCATGATATGAATAAAGAGGCTCTTAATATTGCTTTACAAGTAGCTAAGATGCTGAATGCTCACGTTGTCGATGAGATACAAGTAATGAGGAAGACAATTGCGAATGGTTCTGTCACTTCCGGATTCCAGCGTACTTCTCTTGTTGCAACTGGTGGGCATATGAAATTTGATTTCGGTTCTGTGGGCGTTCCTACTATAATGGTAGAAGAAGATGCTGCCAAAGAAGTGTCAAGCACTCCTGATGTCGTCACTTGGCGTCTTGATCGTCTTGGAATTCCATTAATCGAATTAGCCACCACTCCTGACATACATACTCCTGAGCAAGCTAAAGAAGTTGCTGCTTATATCGGCATGGTCCTTCGTAGCACTGGCAAAGTAAAGCACGGGCTTGGCACTATCCGTCAGGACTTGAACGTAAATATCGAAGGCGCGCAACGTGTTGAATTGAAAGGTGCGCAAGATTTGAAGATGTTGCCGAAAATTGTAGAACTAGAAGTTGTGCGTCAGAAGAATTTGCTGGATGTGGCTAAAAAGGTGCATAAGGATATCAAGATTGGTGCTGTTGTTGATGTAACTTCATTTTTTAAATCGTCCGAATCAAAAGTTGTTAAGTCTGCGCTTGATAATTCAGGCGTTGTTCTTGCGGTGAAATTACCTAAATTGCATGGTCTGCTTGGTCTTGAGATACAGCCTGGCCGTCGCGTCGGTACGGAGCTATCGGATTGGGCTAAGGCTCGGGCAGGCGTCGGCGGGATATTCCACTCAGATGAGCTTCCGAAGTATGGCATTACTGCATTGGATGTTGAGAATCTGCGCAACAAATTGGAATGTTCCAAAGAAGATGCTTTCGTCATGATTGCGGATACTGCTGATAAAAGCCAGAAGGCTTTGCACGGCGTTATTGATCGCGCTAAAATGCTAGAACGCGGGATTGTGAAAGAAGTGCGTAAGGTCAATGCGGACGGCACTTCAAGTTTCATGAGGCTCATGCCTGGCGCTGCGCGTATGTATCCAGAGACTGATGTTCTTAGCGTTCGTCCTGTTCTTTCGGGCATTGAAACTGCTGAGCTTATTTCAGATAAATCTTTGCGTTTCGAGAAGAAATATGGGCTTGGTAAGGATCTTGCTGAGCTTGCTGCTAAGTCTGAGCTTTCTGATACTTATGAAGATTATTGCCGTAAGTTTGTGAATGTTAAACCTGCTTTTATCGCTGAGATTTTGTTAGGTTCTGTCAAGACTGTGCGTAGCATGTTCGGCGTTGATATTTCTCCAAGTGTTGAAGATTTCCATCTGTTATTCGAATCGCTTGATTCCGGCCTTATTGCAAAGGATTCTGTGCTTGAGATATTGAAATTGAACAAACCTGTCAAGTCAGTGATAGATGATTTCAAGATGATGTCTGACGTTGAATTACGCAAAGAGCTAGAAGCGATTGTTGCGCATAATAAAGCTCTTCCATTCAATGCATTGATTGGCAAAGCCATGGGTAAGCTTAAAGGTAAGGCTGATGGTAAGAAGATAGTTGATTTCTTGAAAGAAATGTGCCATTAATTGTTTCTTAGCTGTTTGTGATTGACATTCATATCATTTCAGAGCATATTTATTAAGATGTTGATGGTTTCAAATCAGTGTTCTGAAGTATATATTTTACTAAATATCTTTTGAAGAAACATTAATATACTAGTTTTACTATATAATTATACAAGGAGTGATAGGTAATATGGTTAAGCTACCTATGCAGTATCACTCCTGTAAAGTGTTGACCCTTGATTGGTTCAACAGGGTGATCCCATGCTATATGTAAACGTTCCGTTACCAAAACCATTGGTGGACAAGATCGATCAGATTATAGCAGACGAGTCTAACAGCTTCAGGAGCAGACCCGATTTTATTCTGCAACACATCAGAGATGTAGTTGACAAAGAGATTGAAAAGAAAAAGTTATTGCCTGAATGAGAATATATCTCATAGGTTCCTATTTTTACTATACAGCATAATCTATTATTATCCAATATATCCTTTATGGATTAGTAAAGTATTTAAAATTAAGATGTCAGAAAATTGACAGGGAGGTTGGGGTAAATGGCTGAAAAGAAAAAGAAGGATAGGAAGTCTGCTAACTCACCGGCAACATTGATAGATATTATTGAAAAAGAGAGTTTAACTGCAAAATCACAATTTAATTCTACTGCATCTGAAGGTGAACAAGTTTCTTTAGAGCAAAGAGCGACGACTTCTATATTAGAGATAGGTGACCTGGCCATAGGCACGAAAGTATTCAACCCCGACATATTGAAAGGATTAGGCTATTTCCTTGAATCAAATGGTTATGATAAAAAAATAAAGCAAGTGATTATCGCTGGTGGTCTGAAACCGGCTATTCCTTTATTCTGGTCAGTACGTTATGGAGATTTGATGAGATTTTTAGGCAATGATCCCGAAAGGAATGATTATGGTGAAGTCGGACGTGTCATTGAAGAATGCAAGGATCTTGTAGACGAGCTTAAGAAGTATGCTGAAAAATATTGGAAAGGAAAAGTATCCACCCCAAAAGAAGCAGAAGATATGGTCCAGAGGTATATGACTGAATTCTTCAATAAGTTGCCTGGCGCAAGAATCGATTACTATCATGGTGATGAAGACAAGCTAAATATGAGAATGGCTGAAGAGATGGAAAGGCAGCGTATGCATGAGCAGAGAAAAGCAGAAGCTGAAGCTCAAAAAGAAAAAATTAGCCAAATGAAAGGAACATTAGATGATCTTGTTTCATCGAATACAGAATTGGAAAGAGAGAAGTTATATCATGCGCAGCTCAAGACTGTGCTTTCAGGAATATCTGTTGGATTGCAAGGACTCAATGATGATTCACAGAAGAAAGATTATATCATGAAATGGTTGAAGACTCCTGCTAATCGTAGCACTATTCCACACGGCGAGAAAGGCAATGTGGAAGATATGCTCAATCTAACTCATCATACTGTGGATGAAGTGCAAGCGCAGATGGCAGAGCAGATTGTTGAAATTGATAAGCGTCTTATGGAGATAGACGCTGAAGCTGTCGCTAATACTGATGCGATGAATAAAGGTCAAGCTGAGATTGCTGATCTTGAAGCGAGGAAAGCTTCATTGGAAAGACCTTTGGAGAAGTTAGCGCATCTTACTGGGCAGTATTCAACCGCGCCTGGGGAAGAAGAGTTTATTTTCAAAATGGTAAAAGATGCATATAACGGCAGGCTTTATGACTTGTTCCAAGGATTGAATTTCCACGTGCACACTAGTTCAAAAGCAGATGTTGAGCTTGATTCCGGCGTAAGCACCAAGGCAAAAATTGCTGGCGAAGATGTAGGCAAAGCCGGACAGATTTATGAGATGGACGGAGAATTTAGCGCTCACGAGGTCGAATGCGGCGGTCAGAAATTGCTTATCGCAGTCATGCACAATATGAATCGTTCCAGCAATAGCGCTGGTTTGAATGATATTGAATTGATAGCTTTGGAGAATTCTTATCTTGAGAAAATGGCTGCTAATTACAAATCAAAGATGGGCAAAGTCCCAGACATATTCATAACTCAGCATGGCGCTGGCGGACTTAGGGTAAAAGCATTACCCAAGAAAAGAGATGAAGTCAGCGAAGTCGGCTCGACAGAACGCGCGCCTATTCCTGAGATATGTATGGCAGTCAAGATTCCAGGTCTTGAAGACCTAGTTAAATTGCAGATTATGAGGGACAAAGGTTTGAAAACACCTTCTACAATCAGGCAATCTAAAAAATTGAATGCTTCTGGCGCAACTATCCATACAGTGTTGGAAGATGGTTCGCATGTAATCGAATATGTTGATTCAAGCTATCTTGCTGAAATCGGAGAATCTCTGACTCAGTTGGAAGGCATGGATAAGAAATCTGAAGAGTATAAGACATTGAAACAATCGCTTGATTCAAAAGTTTTGTTATCTAAACAGACTATTCGTAAGTCTTTGATTGCAGGAGATCTGCACGTAGGTGCGGGTAATCTGCCTGACAAACCTTCTAATTACGAATATCTTGAGATGATGAAAAATTATGTTTTGTTGAATTATGTCTGGACTCAGAATGATCGTGCAGCATTGAGCGAAGTTATTAATGGGGATCTTCCAAACATTCAAAGCCATTATAGTGAATGGGGCGATACTCCTGCAGCATTCGAACAGAAGCTTCAGAAAACTCTTGATGAAAGGATGGCTGCGATGGATGATTTATCTGTGAATAAGCAGAATAAAGGATTGAAAGAATTAGTGCATGATATCGCTAAAGAAGCAATCGATGCTTATAGAACAAGACCTATCGCAAGCATAAGTCTGCAGATGGATGAAGCTGTCGCTCGTTTGAAACAGATATTCACTGACGTCCTTGGCGCAGGCGGAGAGCTTGTATTCGTTTCTGGAAATCACCCTAACAAGATTCCGGGCTATGATGAAGCAAAAGAACTTCGACGTGCGGTTCTTGGTTTGCAAGAGCAATACAAGGATCAAGTCAGGATTGTTGAAGGGCAAAGTTCAGGTCTTGGCGGTTCAGGCGTCATCAAAGACAAAGATGGCAAGAAAACATACTTCTGTCACGTACCACCAAGAGGCGGAAAAGATTCAGTAGTCTCTTCAATGAAGAAAGCTCTTGGAACGGCTAATGATGCAGGACAATTCGTGCTATATCATGTCCATCAAGGAGAATGCGGTTATGCAGATGGCACAGCATATACAATCCCTCCTGGATTGCAAAATGCTTTGTATCCTGATGTGGCGGGTTATTTCTCAACCATACCTGGTTTCATGATGCATTATGGGTTGGTCGGAGAGAATACCGGCGTATATCACGCATGGCATTTCGTGCTAGGCAATACTTTGTTAAAGCATTATCCTGAGAATATCGCGAATGTGGGTTCTTCGAAACCCAATTAATTTTATTTTTTGTCTCTTTTTTATATATGTTTTTATAGGTGGGATGCCTAGCAATATTGCATGAATCTGGAAAAGAGGATAGGTTCTTGCGTAAAATCTCTTGCTCTAGGTCTTGCTGTGTCTTTAGGAAGTATTTTTTATCCGGTTGATTCTCGTGCGGACGATGTTAAATCAGTTTCACCAGCTGTTACAACTACTGCTAATCAGAATGTTGAGCGATTGAATAGAATGGATATAGATAAGATTGAAGAGTTCGCCGCGGGAATAAAATATGTTCCGTTTGATAGATGTCGACGTATTAAATTAGAATCAGATAAGATAGAGGATTCTAGAATTAAGGAATTGGAAGAGATATTGCGAATGTCTTATCTTTATACTGAGAAAACAAGTAATAATTATATTTTAAAAGATAAACAAAGATTCACAAAATTGATATATGATACTTCTAAAAAAATAGGTTATAAGAATTTTGATAAGATGTCTATAGCTGAATTCATCAGATGGAACGCAAATCTTGTGATGTATTGGCATTCTTATTATAATGAGATGTTGAAATCTCCTGAAATAGCTGCTAAAGTTGATGGGGCTCATTTAGACGAGCTGTTGTATGCCGTTAACGGCAAAAAGGGAAAGACTTTTTTGATCTGTCGGAATATAAGTCCTTTACTTCAGATGGTTTTTGATTGCACTAAGGATATTAATCCAAATCTTAAGAATACTTATTGTATATCTGTGGTTAATCAGACGCATATGTGGAATCTTTTTGTAACATTGACTAAAAAAGGACCTTATGCGGTTTCTATAGATCCAACTTTAGGGGATAATACTATGGCACATATGCAAAGTCAATTAGATTTTTCTAGCGGCGCTCATCGTGAGTTATTGCGAGACAAAGGTTATGTGCATTTATTAGCTGCTAAAATCTATTGTAATGAAAATGGTTTAATTGAATTATTGAAACGTTTAGAATTACATCAAGATTTTACTGATAAAAATAAAATAGAATTGAATCGTTTCAGAACAAGTTCGCAGAATTATCTTCTGGCGCAATCTTTGAATCGGACTAATGAGATTATACAATTTTTCCCGCAATTATATAAATCTCGTATTCCTTCGATAGATAAATACATAAAATCTAATTTTGATATGATTCATTATAAGGTGGTAAGTAATTTAATTACTTTAGCGAAAACTCAGAAAGAGGTTTTATTCTTTTAATATAATTTCAATCAAGGGTTTCGTTCCTTGATCCCGAACTCAAGTATTATTTCGCTTTGCTCAATAATACGACAGAAATCTATTCTTTAAGAATTATCTCGATCATCGCTGCGTAAGCAGGTCTTGCTATAAATACGCCGAATGATGCGCCGAGAATTGTTGTTATCGCAAAGCCTTTAAGCATACCTGCGCCAGCGAACATCAATGGTAGCATCGCAACAGTCAATGTCAGATACGAACCCATAATTATGCTGAAGCTTTCTTTGATGCGCTCTTTCCAAGTCGCTGTTTGTTTCGCTGCATCACCATACAAGACTTGATCAGTTATAACAATAAGGTTATCAACACCTGTACCTATTGCAATCAGGATACCTGCGATTGCTGCTAGATCAATATTCCAGCCAATCAATGCGGCCATACCAAGCAATAAGATTGTTTCTGCAATTAACGTGCATACAATTGGCGTGATAATTTTCGCTTTTCTGTACCAGAATCCAATCAATAGACTGACTGCTATTATAACTAATATGCCTATTTCCAACGAATTATTAACGAATTCTTTACCCAATGTAGGCGAGATAGCTTCAACATTTGTCATTTCTAATTTTATAGGTAAGCTGCCTGTTTTCAATACAGTCTGAAGCTTTTTCATCTGTTCCAATGCATTGGACATTGCTTCCTGCTGTGTTCTTCCAGAACCTGCGCCAGTTATTTGGATATCAGTAGTCGCTCTTCCTTTCAGGTCTGCAGCAATTCTTAATTCATCGACTTTAGAATCGTCTAAATATAGTTCTAATGATTTGGATAGATATTCTTGATTGTTTTCTGCAACTATGTCTAGTTTATCTGTAACTCTCGCTTGCCTCTCTGCTGCTTCCGGAGTCATGGCTATGCTGAATCTGAATCTGCAAACTGCTTCTCCTGCGCTTACTTGCTGGCAGCCATATTGCGGATCAATGCCAGAGCATGTTGCATCCCTGCATACGAATGTGATATCTCTACCGCCTATGAATACAGTTTCGTCGCCTACTTTAGCTTCGAATTTGCCTTGCTTAGACAATAGTTCTGTAACTTCGCTTTTTGAAGCGCCAGCTATTTCGATAAGGACATATTGTTTTCCTGAACCGCCTAGATATGTTGGAAGATCGTTAGCTTGCGTTACAACTATATCACTTAGGCCATATACATTCAATCTTTGTTTGAGATTGTCAATCAATAAAGTCATGTTGTCTGCTGATAATTGGTATTCTGGGGCTAGCAATACTCTGGTGCCGCCTTGAAGATCGAGACCTTTTTTGATATTGTTTGTTGGCGCGTTATATATTTCTATACCCAGTTCTTTAGGGCCGAGAATCTCAGTTTTAATTTTGTTTACATAAATAGTCTTTGTGACATTGCTTGTCACATTGGTTATATCATCAGTGACTGTTTCAGTCACTTCTTTAGCTTCCAGTTCTGGAAGGATGGTGGTTTTTATATTTGGTTGAACGATAAGGTAATATGTTTTGAGATTTGTTGTTATCTTTGCGCTTGTGTTTATCGCTAATGCGCTAACAATTGCATTATATTCTTCTACATTAGCTATAGGTTTGCTGTTTATTTCAATAATTCTTTCTCTTGCCATGGGCGCAATTGCAGGATTAGGATTAGCCATGCCTGCGAAATTCGCTGAGCTGTTTGCGGCAATGCTTCTAATGGCTACGCCTTCTCTGAACGGATCAGGATTAATTGATACTAACGCGAGTATGACTGCTATGATAAGGATTATCACTCTTGCATTCTTGAATATCTGATTAAGCTTGGACATTCTTCGCCTCTTTCTTCTTATCTGTCCATTCTAAATACCACATCATAATTCCTGCGTTCTGTACCCAAGTCATAATCTGGTCTATTAATATTCCTATTAAGATGATTGTCAATATCTGTTGAATGTCCGGAGACATTGTCAATAATATGCCCATCGTGACTGCTACTAATGTAGTGCCATTCATCATGCAGCCTGTCTTGAATGCTCTGTAAACGTTATGCACTCTGTCTTCTTTTCTTGCTTTCAATAAATAAGTTGTGAGAAGGATGTCTGTATCGACTGAATAACCGATGAGCATGAGGAATGCTGCAATACCTGCAGTTGAGATCTTTATCCCTAAGAGGTTCGTGATTGCCATTGTCACACTTACATCTGCGAATGCGCATAGTATAACTGCAACGCTAGGTATTGGAACTTTGAAGTATAAATAAACTACAAGAGCCATGAATAAGAACGCCAATATCATTGATCTGAATGTTGCTTGGAAGAATGAACTTCCTAGTTGCGGGCTTATTGCCTGTGTGTTCTCTTCTAGTTGTTCTTGGGTTAAAGTCGGGACTGCTTTTAATAAAACTTCTTTGAATCTTTGGATTTCTTTTTGGTCATTTATATCAAGATCAATTTTGACCGCAAGTCCTAGTACTTGTCCGGATGATGATAATGTACGTACTTCGATATCAGATTTAGGGAATTCTTGTTTCAGGATTTCTGATATTCCGTTTTCATCTGCAGTAGGTTCTAATACTTTGATTGTAAGGCCGCCTTTTAGTGAAACGCCTTTTGTGAAAAAGTCTCCTGTAGTAGAATATTGGTAACCTAATTGCGCTAATCCTGCAATAAGAATCAACATAGAGAATATGATTAGGTACTTGTAATTCTTTGTGTATAAATCTGAAATATGTTGTGACATGATTAAGCTATTCGGAGTTGGTTTTGATTTATAAATATGATGGTTCTTTTATATGGTATTAACTTTAGCTATTAAGGAATATTTATATATGATTTATACATTAAATAATATATGGTATTGACTTCATTTTTCTTTTTTGCAGTTTCTTGTTTAATATTAGTCATTAGTGGAGGTTATCTGGTTAAATTAATCATTAAAATAGCTACATTTTTGAAATTAAGCGAATTTGTAGTTGCGTTCATTATAATGGCTTTTTCCACATCAATCCCTGAACTTTTTGTAGGAATCAGCGCAGCATTGAATAAAAACCCCGGATTATCTCTCGGAAATGTTATTGGTTCGAATATTGCTGATTTGACATTAGTCATAGGCTCGGCGGCATTGTTAGGTAAAGGGTTGAAGGTAAAAAATCCATTCATTAAAAGGGATAGTTTATTCATGTTTATAGTGGTTCTGATACCGATGGTGCTTATGGCAATCAATCAAAGTTTGTCACGTTTGGATGGGGTTCTTTTAATTGGTGTTTTTATTGCTTATTCAATATATTTAGTTAATGAAAGAAAGGAAATTAAAAAACAATTTGTTCAAGAGGGGCATAATCATATTTTTGTTACGACTTTATTTTTCATTTTATGTCTACTAATACTTTTCTTCAGCGCACATTTCGTAGTTAAATATGCTACAGAACTAGCTTTGGGCTTATCCATGCCGCCAATACTTATTGGTTTATTCTTGGTAGCATTCGGGACTTCTTTACCAGAATTAGTCTTTGAAATAAGATCTATGCAGGATAGGAAGGGGGATTTGGCTTTGGGAGATGCAATGGGTAGTGTCGTTTGCAATTCTACTTTAGTATTAGGCGTGACTGCTCTAATCTATCCAATTACTACGTTGAGTTTTTCTTTGTTCGAGACTAGCGGAGTATTCATGGTGATTATCACATTCATATTCATTATGCTGGTAAGAAGTAAAAAGGGATTGTCCATAATGGCTTCTTTGTTCTTAATCTTGTCCTATATCTTATTCATATTATTTGAATTTTATCTCAAGTCTAAAATCATTTAAAAATTAAAAAAACCCACCCTCCTTCGCCCTGATAAAAATAGTTTTGTCAACAAGGCTTATCAGTTTTGCCTTGATGTTCTGAACATATTTCCGATAGATTGCATCTATTCAGAAGTAGGTTCAGGTTCTTTTGGTTTATCACCATCAGGAGCTGGCTCCTGAGGTTCAGGTTGTTGTTCGTCTGCCATGAAAAATCAAAGTTACAATACTATATATATGTTTGTAATCGGAGGGATTATTCTGTTCAGAATAAACTTAGTAGCCCGGTATATACCCAGAAGCCGTCTAATCCTGGAATCGGAAGCATGTTGACTACGAATAGGAATCCGTTGATGTATTTGGTGAAATAGATTAATGGAAGATATTTCTTTTTTGCCATGTTTTCTTTTATTATTACATAACATGCTAGCCAGATTAATAGGTTTGCTAGAGGTCCGCCGAACGCGATTAATGCGCTGTTTAGTCCTGTTGTCGCAGTGTGGCTTACATATGCTGGAACGAAGAATATGTATCCGACTCCCATCAGTCTTAACAATAATCCAAAAAATAGGAAATTGTATGCTGCATGGAATGTCGCAGTTAATCCTAATGACATTGCTATGAATTTGTGGAATAGTTCGTGAAGCAGGATGGATGAGCCAACTGTGATCACTGCGTACATGAATGGTCTATAGTCCGTAGTTTGGTTCAGTGGGTCATAAGCTTGCTTTCCATACCTATTGAATATATCCTTGAAGAGATAGCCGATGACTGCAGCCATGACTAGAATATCAAATATTTCGGTTGATTGGAACAACATATTAGTCTATTAAATAAGCAAACTTTAAAAACGTTTTGACGTATTTCCGGAATATGGCAATTTTAGGGTTCAAAAACGTGATTGGCGAGTTCTCTTTCACTGATAAGTACAAAGTATCTAAGAAGAAAGCTGATCTTGTTATTGATGAATCCAATATAGATAAATATTCTAAAGTGCTGTTCCATTTCAAGAATAAGAAGTATTTTTCTAAGTTCTTCGCTGAGAATCTTAAATTGACTACATTAGCTCTTGGCGCAAAGAAGGATTACGACTTTTTGATACGTGAGATTATCAAAGAGCTTGATCCGATGTATCGAGCTCGCAATACTCTGAAGGATGAGATATTGCTGAAGCATCTTGATGAAGTGATTGTCGAGAAAGAGATATATCTTGAAAGCTTAATGGAAAAGTATTGTCCGAATTTGCTTGCAGTTGCGGATGCTTTTGTTGGAGGCAAGTTAATACATGCGGCTGGTTCTCTGGAGAAACTTTCTAGGATGACTGCGCGCAAGATACAGATAATCGGCGCGGAATCGGCATTTTTCAGGTTCTTGAAATCGCAGAGGCGTGATGCGCCTATGTTTGGAATCATATTCAATCATTCATTGGTCAAACGTTCATTGAATAAAGGCAAGGCTTCGCGTCTGCTTTCAGATAAGATTGTGATTGCTGCGCGTGTTGATTTTTTCAAGGGGGAATTTATAGGTGACAAGCTGAGGGAAGAGATTGAGCAAAAAATTGATTAAAAAGGAAGGAGAATATTATCTGGACGGACGTTTGTTCGACGCGTGCCATAGCAAGCTTGCTGCGGCCATGAAGAACGGATTGAAGAATCCGATTAAAAAAACTGATGTTGTACTTTATCTTGGCGCGTCGCATGGGTACACTCCTTCGTTTGTAGCTGAGATGTCTGCGTTTGTTTTCGCAGTTGAGTTTTCGCAATACGTGGTTGACGCACTTATTTCTGTTTGCAAGAAGGCGGGGAATATTGCACCAATTCTTGCGGATGCTTCCAAGCCACTTACTTATTTCAGGCGCGTTTCTGGTGTTGATATTGTATATCAGGATATCGCGCAGAAGAATCAGGTTGGGATATTTGTTAAGAATATTAATCTGTTCTTGAAGAAAGGCGGGTATGGTCTTTTGGCTGTTAAGTGCAGAAGCATTGATGTTGCTGCAGATCCTGCTAAAGTATTCTCATCTGTAAAGTCTGAATTAGAAAAGCATTTAAAGATTGTAAGTTATACTTCTCTTGAACCTTTTGAGAAGGATCATTATTTCGTGATTGTGAGAAAATGACATTAAAGCTATACAATACGCTTACGCGCAAGAAACAGGATTTCAAACCGATACATAAGAATGAAGTTGGTTTCTATAGCTGCGGGCCTACTGTTTACAATTATGCACATATAGGCAATCTTCGTACATACATATTCAATGATACTTTGAAACGTGTCTTGATGTATGATGGTTTCAATGTAAGTCACGTAATGAATATCACAGATGTCGGACATCTTACTTCTGATGCGGATTCTGGCGAAGACAAGATGTTGAAAGGAGCTAAGCGCGAGCATAAATCAGTATGGGATATAGCTGAGTTCTATACCAATGCGTTCAAGGATGACATACATAAATTGAATATTTTAGATCCGACTGTATGGTGCAAAGCGACTGATCATATTAAAGAAATGGTTGAGTTGATCAAGAAGATTGAAGCAAAAGGTTATGCTTACACTGCCGGTGGAAATGTTTATTTTGATACTTCAAAGTTTAAGAAATATGGAAAATTAGCTGGTCTGAAATTGGATGATCTGAAAGCTGGCGCTAGAATTGATGTTGATGTCGAGAAAAAGAATCCACGCGATTTCGCTCTTTGGTTTACAAAATCCAAGTTTGAAGATCAAGAGATGAAATGGAATAGCCCTTGGGGCGTTGGTTATCCTGGTTGGCATATTGAATGCTCAGCTATGTCTATGAAATATCTCGGCACTCATTTTGATATACATACCGGCGGAATCGATCATATTCCTGTGCATCATACCAATGAGATTGCGCAATCGGAAGCGGCTACAGGTAAAAAGTGGGTTAATTATTGGTTGCATGGCGAATTCCTTGTGATGGATAAGGGTAAGATGTCTAAGTCAGGAGATAGTTTCATTACGCTTTCTACTATTATTGAAAAAGGATATGATCCTCTCGCATATAGGTATTTCTGTTTAGGTTCGCATTATAGAACGCCGTTGACTTTCAGTTATGAAGGTCTTGATGGTGCGAAGAATGCTTATCACAATCTGAAGAATAAAGTTTTGGAGATACGCGGTTTGGATCTTCCTGGAAGCGATGGCAAGAATTACGTCTCTCAGTTCGAGGAGTACATCAATGACGATTTGAATATGCCTAGAGCGCTTGCAGTCATGTGGGAGCTTGTGAAAGATGAAAGCGTTTCTTCTAAGGATAAGTATAACGCTTTATTGCTATTTGACTCTGTATTCGGTCTTAAATTGGATATGATTCACGCAGAGACTGTTCCTGCCGCAGTCATGAAACTAGTGCATGAACGCGAGACTGCGCGTGCTGCTAAAGACTGGAAGAAGTCCGATCATCTGCGTGATGAAGTTAAGAAGCACGGATATTTAGTAGAAGATTCTAAAGACGGCGTTAAGGTTAAGAAGATATAATTAATTAGTTGGTTCTATAACTTTTGCTAAAATTATCTTAATTGATATTGGGAAATTCTCACATTTGATCATGTCTGGTTCGTGCTTGCCGAATTTTATCGCTTTTGTTTTAATAACAGCCTTCAAATCTTCTGCGCCTGCGAGTATAAGTTTTTCATGATCTGATTGTTCACAGTTAATTGTAATGCTTTCTAAATCTGCTTTGATTGATAGGCTTGCCTGCGCCTTGAATTTCCTGACTACATTGATTATATCAATCATCATGTCGCCAGCGAGTTCTGCTTTTTCGTCGACCAATGCGTTATCTGCCTTAGGCCATTGCGAGATATGGATACTGTCGCATCTTTCTTTTTCTGCGAAATATGATAAGTAGACTGATTCTGTAATATGCGGCATGATTGGAGCGAAAAGTTTCAATACGTTCAGCAAACTTGTATATAATGCATATTGTGCCGCGTTCCTTTCTTCTACGCCCCTTATCTCTGGATTGTACAATCTTTCTTTTACAATTTCTAGATAATTGTCACACAAGGTGTGCCAGAAGAATATGTCCACTTCGGATTTAGGTTTTGAATAATCGTAGGATTCAAATGCTTCTGTTGACGTCGCTATAAGTTTTTGTAGTTTGCTTAATATCCATTTGTCCATTATCTGGAGCTTTGGTTTTGATAAATGGTAATCCTGTAAATGCATGAATGCGAATTTAGATGCGTTCCATAATTTGGTGACTGTTTTCTTGCCAGTCATTAGATCTTTTTCTTGGAACGGCATATCTTCGCCTAGTTTGGAGCCTGCTGCCCAGTATCTCAATGCGTCAGCGCCGTATTTGTCAACCATCAGCTGCGGTTCTATGGTATTGCCTTTGGATTTGGACATCTTCTTCCCGTGCGGGTCAAGTGCCCAACCTGAGATGACGATGTTCTCCCAAGGATTGACATTGTTGTGCATTTGGCTCTTTACCATTGTGTTGAATAACCAGAAGCTAATGATGTCGTGCGCCTGAGGTCTCAATGACATTGGATAAAGTTTTGTGAATATCTTATGGTCTTTGAAAAGTTCTGTTGATAACTGCGGTGATAGTGATGACGTCGCCCATGTATCCAAGACATCTTTTTCAGGGATAAATTCTTTCGATCCGCATTTTGGGCAAGGCGTTTTCGGATTACTAGTTAATGGATCTATTGGTAAGTCTTTTTCGTCCGCTAGAATCACATTCTCGCATTTCTTGCAGTACCATACTGGAAATGGAACTCCGAAATATCTTTGTCTAGAGATGCACCAGTCCCATTGCAAGCCAAGTATCCAGTTGTCTAATCTTGATTTCATATAAGGCGGATACCAATTCATCTGCCTGCCTGCTTCTAGAAATTTTTCTCTTAAGTCAAGATATTTGATGAACCATTGCTTAGTCTCTAGGATTTCAATAGGTGTTCCACATCTTTCGTGCACATTCACTGTATGGGATATTTGTTTTTGTCCAGTCAATAGATTTTCGGCTTTAAGGTCTTCGATGACTTCTTTCCTTGCTTCGGCAATCTTCATGCCTTTGTATTTGCCGGTAAGATCTGTCATCTTGCCGTCTTTTGTGATTGCGATTTTTAATGGGAGATTGTGAGCCTTGTACCATTCGATGTCAGTTTGGTCTCCGAATGTGCAGCACATGACTAAGCCAGTTCCTTTTTCAGGGTCTGCTCTTTCGTCTGCTAAAATAGGGACTTCGAAGTTCATTAATGGGACTTTAGCTTTTTTGCCGATTATATCTTTGTATCTTGTGTCAGTTGGATTTGCGAATAGTGCTACGCATGCAGGTAGCATTTCCGGTCTTGTTGTTGCGACGGTGAGTTCTTTGCCACCTATTTTGAATATGATATCGTTGAAATGTGAGGTAAGTTCTTTGTCTTCTAACTCTACCTGCGCAATAGCAGTCTGGCATTCAGGGCACCAAATTGTCGGCGACTCTTTCCTGTACTCCCTTCCGTCTTTGTATAATTGGATGAAAGACCTTTGAGAGATCCTTCTGCTATGATCATTGATAGTTGAGTAGAATATGTCCCAATCACATGAGATTCCGATTCTTTTCCAGTCGTCTACGAATTTCGGTCTTATTTCTTTTAATGTTTCTATGCAGAGCTGGATGAATTCTTCTCTTTTCATCATGCTAGCTTTGACTTTTTTTGTCTTTTCGATTAATCTTTCAGTTGGAAGTCCGTTATCATCTGTTCCGAACGGATAGAATACGTTCTTTCCTGTCATCCTATGATATCTGACTATGAAGTCCTGTTGTGAGTATGAGAATGAATGGCCCAAATGCATCGCGCCTGACACTGTTGGTGGAGGTGTATCTACAGAATAAACTGGCCTGGTTGAGTTAGGATTGAATTTGTAGATTCCTTTCTCTTGCCAGAGCTTCTGAATCCTAGGTTCGTCCACTTTCGCGTCATAATTGACTACGTTATCCATAGCATCGGTGTATACATGGCGGATTTAAAAAGGTTACTAGAATTCATATATAGGGTAGCAATCATAAATGTATAAATATGAGTAAAGAGTAATTCTATATTATGGCCGCAGACACATGGACTAAGAAGTATGCGCCTAAGAAAGGCGCGGAAGTTGTAGGTCAGGATAAGGCGATTACTGCACTGAAGACTTTCGTTGTCAATTTTAAGAACGCTAAACGTCGCGGTCTTATTCTGTATGGTCCGCCTGGTTGCGGAAAGACTTCTTCAGTTTATGCAATTGCTAATGAACTTGCTAAAGAAATCATTGAAGTGAATGCTTCAGATTGCAGAAATAAAGATGCGATTGATGCGGTTGTTGGTTCTGCTTCGAAGCAGACTTCTCTTTTTTTCAGGGGCAAGATTATACTTGTGGATGAGCTTGACGGAGTATCCGGCATGAATGATCGCGGTGGAGTGGCTGCAATAGCCGATATTGTGAAAACAACTTCATTTCCTATCGTAATTACTGCGAATAATCCTTTCGATGAGAAGTTTTCATCTCTGCGCAAGGTGTGCGATTCAACGGAGTTTGTTGAGATGGATTGCAATAATGCATTTGCGATTTTACGAAAGATAGCTGACGCCGAAAAGTTGAAATGCGAAGATGCTGATCTGAAATCACTCGCTCGACGTTCTGGCGGCGATTTGCGCGGAGCGATCACTGATTTGCAGATATTGACAACTGTCGGCGGCGTTTTCGATAAGAACGCTCTTGATGATCTTGAAGGGAGGAAGCAGACTGAATCAATGCCGACTGCTCTGACTAAGGTATTGAAAACGACTGATCCGAAAATTGCACTTACTGCATTCGAGAATGTGAATGAGGATGTGGATGAGCAGATGATGTGGGTCGATTATAATCTTGGCATGGAATATACAAAAGCTGAGGATTTGTATCGCGCTTATACTTCACTTGCGAAGGCTGACATATTTAGTCATCGTATTAGACGATGGATGCATTGGAGATATCTTGTATATGTCGGCGCTTTGATGACTGCAGGTGTCGCTGTGGCGAAGGATGAGAAGTACAAGTTCGTAGGATACAAACCGACTTCGCGTATCTTGAAGATATGGGGCGCGAATATGAGAAACGCGAAAAAGAAAGCGATTGCTGAGAAAATCGCTGAACATACACACACTTCCAAGAAGGTTGTGATTCGCGATGTTATGCCTTATTTACAAGTCGCTTTTAAGAATGATGCTAATATGTGCAAATCTGTTTCTGAAGAGCTTGATCTGAGTTCGGAAGAAGTTGATTGGCTGAAGAAGTAATTTAACTATTATAATTGTTGAATTCTTATAATCTATTTTTATATTTGATAATTAATTCACGTACGCCTAAAACTAAATCTTTTTCTAATATTTCGTCAATTGAGAAATAGCTTACCTTTTGTCCTTCATTTAAATTAATCTCATGCAGTTCTGCATCAATCAATGCTTTAAATATGTAAATATCGATGTTATAATCCTTTTCTTGAATTCTTTGCGTATGTTGAATCTTTGTGACCAAATCAACATTATAAATGTCAGTACCAATTTCTTCTCTAATTTCCCTGATCAATGCTTCTGTAGGATTCTCTCCTTCTTCAATCCCTCCGCCGAGTATTGACCATTTATTAGGGTTGGGAATAGTTGGTTTATTATCTCGTAAGACGAATAGATATTTATCCAATTTTGGATTTTTCAGAAAAACTTTAGCACCAGGTAACATATTAGGAAATATTATAATTAGATATAAAAAGATGCCTAAATATAAAAAGGAGGTACTGGGATTTGAACCCAGAGGTTATCGGGTTGCAGCCGATTGCCTTACCGGATTTGGCGATACCTCCAGCTTTTTGACTCCGCTGCGCTCCGCAAAAACCTGGGAAAACAACGCAAGTGGGGTATTACTACGTAAACCCCACGAAGAGTTAATTCTTCATATTTATAACGATTTATTGTCTTTGGTGAATATAAAAAACGCACTCGGGAGGATTTGAACCCCCGATCTACAGCTTAGAAGGCTCTAGCGAAAAGGCAATTATTTACTGCCATTTTGTCGCCTTATCCAGGCTAGGCTACGAGTGCATATATAAACGAAAGAAATAAGCGATTTATAAATATAGCGGTAAATCTAATCCAAGAACTTCTTTTTCTTGATCTTTTCAGGCAGATATGTATCTGAGATGAATGTGATACCTCTTGCGCTCATAGCCTGAATCTCGGCTTTTGCCTTGAAGTCTTTCATCTTCTTGAACTGTTTCTGCCATGCTGCATTGTCCTTAAACCAAGGATATTCTGACATCTGTTTAAGCCTGCTGATGTCAACGTCTTTTAGTTTGATGAAATGTTTTTGAAGTCCGTAATCTTCAATATCTTCTGCCATGATGCCTAGGAATTTGGCTTCAGGTATAGCTAGTTTCTCTGACATGTGAGCAAGACTGATGGAACCGAATTTCAATACTGAGTATATGTAGAAACCCCATGGATCAAAATCTGCAAGCACATAGATCGGGAGCTTGTGCTCTTTCGCTAATCTCTGGAGCAATCTTCTGATGCCTCTCGTAGTCTGGCCTTGAGATGTTACAATGATACAGTTCTGTTTCTTCCAGAATTTATCTTCATGAAGACGTTCCCAGACTGCCTGTTTCTCCATGTAAATCACGTAATCTGCTTTGACTTCTTTGAATTCGATATTTTCAACATTTGACGGGATTGACCAACCACCTGAACCTAGTTTTGACCAGTTGATTGTATCTTCTCCGTCTATGATTGTGACGTTTCCTGCAACTGAACCCATTTTGTTTGCGTTGATGTTCAATTCTTCCCTTGAGCAGTCTGTCATCAATTCTAGATCTTCCAATGATTTGTCTGATTCTGACTGATCGTCAACAATGTTAGCATTAGTGCCAGGTATATTCCTTTTGGCCATGTAGAACACATCCCTTAAGCTGGCGTGTTTGGATATCTCTAGGAGCTGTTTTGCGATTTTCGCTACCTCTAGCGTCTGCATGAATTTCTTCGCATGACCGACATTGAAGAAACTTCTTTTAGCAAGGTTTTCGCCTAGCATCAATCTTTTCTTCTTTTCGTCAAATTGGACGTTTGATAATGCGCGCGTTCCGAATTCTATTGTAGGATTTTTCGCGCTCTTTACATCTTTCAGTAGTCCTTTACCGAGTTTTTGCAATTCAGATAATGCTTTCTTTTCACTCATCTGAATCACCTTTTTTATCTTTCACTTCTTCCTCTTCATCTTCTTTGTAATCGCCTAATTTATATTTCTGATCTTCTTCATCGATGGTATTAATCTGTTCCTGGAATTCAGGTTTCTTGACCATCTTTTGGAAATCTGCAAGAAGTTCTTGCATTTTAGTATCTGATAAGTATGCGATGGATTCCGCTACAATCGGCAAGTATTTCTCAAATATGTTCACTCTTTCCAGCTGTTCTTTCATTTTTCTTTTCTTTCTTACATAACTGGCGAGTTCTCTGCCGCATTCCTGCAATCCTAATCTCATCTCTTTGATGATCTCAGGATAATGTGCAATCGCTTCTTTGCTTTCAGATGTGAACGGAACCCAGACTGATGCTATGTGAATCACGACCGAGACTGGTCCGACTGGCAATGAGCCTTGACTCTGACTAAGTCCGTACTGTCTCCAATTCATACCTGAAATAGCTTTGAATGTAGAACATCCTGATTGCTGGAATAGTAAAGGAACTCTGTTAGCGAATCTCAACAACCTCATCGGCTCTTCGGATGATTGATTTCCGCCGTATGCCAATCCTACTTCGATCTGGAACGGATTTCCCCTGTAAACTGCAGGAGGTCTTGTGTTAGAAGTGTAAAATTCTGCTTCAATCTCTTTTTTCAATCCGCCCTTCAATGTTTCTGCGCCAATCGGCGAGATGCAATCTGAAGGTGGTGAGAATAGTTTTGTATTTTTGATGCCTTCCATGAGTTTTTCAATCATCTCTCTGGATAATGATTTAGGTTTTGTGTTAGGCAATAGCGCTGAATTCTCGCAGATGGTTTTCGCGGCTCCTGCACCTACTCTACTGAATTCTGCAGTCAAGAATGCTTGAAGCGTCCTTGATTCTGTGTTTTCTAACATCTTCTGCATCAAGCCAAGTTCTACACCATATGGGTGCGGTTTGATCTCTAACGGCTTTTTCGGGAGCTTGTCTGTTGATCTTGCAAAAATTATCTGTTCTGCTTTAGGTGTTGTGTAAATTATAGTAGCGTGAGGATTAGTAATTGCTGTCTGCTTCAGATATTCGTCGATTGATTGATTGCCTTTCTGGTAGGTCGCTTCTAGGTCTATCTCTACTCTTGTGCCGTGATCCTTTTCCCATTCAACAACTTCTTCTTTCAATACTTTCGGCGCGTTCTTCTGCGTGTCAAGCATGAGTTCTACGAAATTAGATGGATAATTTTTTCCAATTGTGGATGTTATTTTTGCAGCTCTTCCGGTTGTGAGCTGTCCGTACATGACTGCTGCGCTTATACCTATGCCTTGCTGGCCTCTTGACTGTTTCATTGAATGGAATTTGCTTCCGTACAATAGTTTAGCGAAAATCTTAGGAATCTGGTCTTTGACAATTCCTGGGCCATTATCTTCTATGACAACACGGAATCTATCATTTTGCATGTCAATGACTTCAACAATGATTTCTGGCAGGATATTAGCCTCTTCGCACGCGTCCAACGAGTTGTCGACTGCTTCTTTAATTGCGGTCATCAATGCTTTTCTTTTGTTATCGAAGCCAAGCAAGTGCCTGTTCTTCGCGAAGAATTCTGCTACGCCGATATCACGCTGTTTTTTAGCGAGCTCTTGAGCTATTGGAGTCTCTTTCGGCTCTTTAGAAGGTTTAGCATCGTTGAGTGTCTTTTGTTCCATCGTATAGAATAAAAAATCGAGACTTTATAAATTTTTAGTTATTATCGGTTCTTAATCTTTAAGTCTGCAACGGATAATGTGGACTTAGAATTAGCAATTATTCTTCTTTCGTATCTTCTTTAATTTTAAGATTCTCTCTGAATTCTTCGTTATTTGTTATCTTTGATTCGTGTAACTGCGCTCTTTTTTTCTCAAGCCATTTGTAAACGGATGCATGAGGACTTCCTGTCAGCAATGCTTCGACTGCTTTCCTTGCGGTTGTCACATTTTCAGGCTCTCCGATTATAGCGATGGTTTTTCCATAGACCGAAATATAAGTTTCAGTGTGATCTTCAATTATGTTCCTTGTCTTGCCGTCTTTTCCGATGACTCTTCCTTTGATCCTGTTCAATGTGTTAGCATTCTTGGTGAAGTCATTCAAATTTATCATGTTAAGAATATAATCCGGTTTTAGTAATAATAATGCCACTTCGGGATTGAAACCGCGACCTACTGCTTTGACTATTTCTCTTGCAGAAAGCAGACCTAATGGGTCAGAACCTTCGATAGTAACATCGCCTTCTTTAGAATCAATTATGAGTTTAGTATGGGTTGTCTCCTCGATCTTCTTCTTGGTTTCACCTGATTTGCCAATTAGAACTGCGATTCTGATTTTCGGCGCTTTGGTTTCGTAGGAGTATTCCATGGTGGTGATATGTCTTTTGCAGACATTATATACGATTGTATATGATTAATTTAAAAAGCTGATGCTCTATTTAAAAGGCTTGCTATTTTAAAAAGCCAGTTATTTTCCGGTGACTTGTTTTTTTAGTTCTTCAGACGTTATTTTCGCTCCGTGCTTTGTGAAGAATGTAGCAATGTTATGCACATCCTTGTCGAGCAGTTCTTTGGCGTTCTGCGTGCTTACCGGCATTGCCTGTGAAAAGTCTATGAATACTGGTTTCTCATTATAATTTAGGATATTGAATGAAGACAAATCGCCGTGCACAAGTCCTGCTTGGTACAGCTTTTTCATGTTCGAAATGACCATTTCTAAGAATTTCTTAGGATTTTCAGGCGGATAATCTTTGAGTTTTGGCGCTACATCGTCATCGCCTATGAATTCCATGATAAGTATATTGTCTTTAATCACAATAGGTTTCGGGATTGATACTCCTGCTTCTCTTGCTTTCATAAGGTTCCTGAATTCCCTTTGGGTCCAAGCGAATATGATCTTCCTTTTGTGCTTCTTTAGCCAGAGATATCTTGGATCTGACCTAATGTAATCATACATCTTATTGAAATCGCAGGTTTCAAGCCTATGGATCTTGACTATGACCCTTTCGCCACTTTTAGTGCTTGCTGAGAATATGTGGGATTCCTTGCCTATGCTAATAGGGCTTTTAAGTTCAATGAAATGGCCTTTGCTGGAAAGCTCGAATAGATCTCTATTTATGAATCCGTCAAATACCCCTTGGTATGTCTTCCAGGCTTCTTTTGTCTTTTTGACCATATTTCCTTTATAAATAGCCTTATTTATAAGGGTATCGCTCTATTTCATCTACTATATATTTCATATATAATAATCAGAAAGCTTTATAAATAACCCCTAGTTCTGTTCAGCTACAGAAGAATTGCGTGAATGGGTCCTCTTTTGAGCTGAAACTACTAAATGTTTTGGCGGTGAAAAAAGAGACACTCTTATGCAATCCAGCCCGTCACGAGAGTACTCAAAGGAGCACACGCTAAAAGCAGGCCATGATAATTGGGAGTTAGTGTTACGGGCAACATTCATTTCACATTCAACAAATCATATATCACACAAAACAAACGCAGAATAAGTTCAATTTCACAGATCATCACAAATCAAGAGTCAAAAGGGGTATCGGATAGCAATTAGGTAGTGCATGATTGTGTTAAAATACTTATTCTAGCAATCCATTCGGAGGCGATTAAAATGGGAAAAATAAGCCCAGTATCAGCAAAATACATAATCAACGCATCAATCAACATTGATGGAGTAGTAGATAGGCCGGACGTAATCGGCGCAATATTCGGCCAGACTGAAGGCCTATTAGGCTCTGACTTAGAGTTAAGAGAGCTTCAAAGGTCAGGCAGAATCGGCAGGATAGAAGTAAACGTAGACACAAAGACCGGAAAATCAGTAGGTAATATTGTAATTCCTTCTTCATTAGATAAAGCGGAGACTGCAATCGTTGGAGCATCTTTAGAGATAATCCAAAGGATTGGTCCATGTAATGCTAAAATCTTAGTAGCTAACATAGAAGATGTCAGGATCTCAAAACGTTCATTCGTTGTTGAAAGAGCTAAAGAGCTTTTGAAAACTTTGATGGATAATGTGATGCCAGATTCACAGGAATTGGCAGAAGAAGTAGCTCATTCCGTAAGAGTAACCGAAATTGGTGAATACGGAAAAGATAAACTTCCATGCGGTCCTTCAATCGAAGATTCTGATGAAGTCATAGTTGTAGAAGGTCGTGCGGATGTATTGACATTATTGAAACATGGTTTCAAGAACTGCATCGCATTGAACGGAAATTCAATTCCAGAGACTATAATCGAGCTTTCGAAGAAGAAAGTCTTGACAGCTTTCGTTGATGGAGACAGAGGCGGAGTATTAATCTTGAGAGAATTGTTCGCTCAGGTTGATCTAGATTTCGTGACCAGAGCTCCAGACGGAAAAGAAGTTGAAGAATTGGCTAAGAAAGAATTGCATAAAGCGCTTAGGTCAAGAGTATCTGTAGAACAAGCTAAAGTAGAGGTCGAGAAATTGCTCTCTATCGAAGGCAAAAGAAATTCACAGAACTTGTACACCGGCGTTATGCAGAGAAGGCCGCAAACAAGTGCAACACCTTCCTCAAGGCCAGTATCTAGTACTTCTTCAAGCCCTAGCTCAAGCATGAGTTCAAGTTCCAGCTCTAGTTTCCAGAGATCAGCGCCTGTATCAAGGCCAATCTCAGCTAGTGCTCCAATGAGCGTATCTGCGCCTAAAACAGTGATAACTGCTGAAGAAAAGCAGAAATTCAAGGAAATGCTTGAATCATTGATAGGCACAAGAGGCGGATATATCTTGAACAAGGAATTGACCATACTGGGTAAAGTGCCAGTATCTGAGTTGATGCCAACATTGAAGAGCTTGAATACTGCAGTATATGCTGTTGTGTTCGACGGCGCGATTGACAAGGTTCTTGCTAACGTAAGCGAGAAGATTCCAGTGACCCATATTGTCGCTATGCATTCGACCGTGAAACCAAGCGAGACTTCAGTGAACGTTTTCACAATCAATGACTTATAGAGAGTTCAACTCTCTTTTTTTCTTTTTATTATTTTTCATATAGAAATTTATTTATAGTGATATCTCTATCTTAATCCCATGGAAACACGCGGACGTCCGGTCGGTTCTGAGATTCGTTCTAATATCATCGAAATACTTTTTTTCATGGGGCAAGGATATGCCTATGAGGTGTATAAAACGTATCGCGAGATATTTCCGAAAGTCACTATGCGTTCTGTGTATTACCATCTGAACAAAGGCGCTGCTTTAGGCGTGTTCAAGGTGAAGGAAGTTAAGACGGAATCCGGCGATTATTCTTGGGGAACTTCTGCAGAGAAAATCTATTATTCTCTGGGCGAAAATGCCAAGCCTGTCGGCAATCTTCTGGTCAAGGATTATATTGATAAGAAACCGAAGATATAAGTCAGCGGCTGGTTCAGATTGCGCATCTTAAATATGATGACTGCCATTCCCGGGGACTGGGGACCTTGGCAGTTTTATTTTTTGTTTGATAATCTTCACAATTGTCGCTGACTTTCGAATAAAACATAGAAAGGTATATATAAATGAGATTCTTGGTATATATTAGTTTATTTCAATCTAAAAAAGAGGTGCAATATAATGAATGATACAGGATTTGTGAGACAACCTTTCTCTGCGTCTTTTCTACTGATAGGCGTTGTTGGTTTTTTGGTCAGTCTTTATTATACATGGTTTGGAATGCTTAATCTTACTTATGGTCTGCTTTTCATGCTGATGTTTGCGATATTCGCAGTGGCTGCATTGAGGTCATTCGAAGAGAGCAAAAGCAAAAAAGTTGAAATGGTTAAAAAGCCATTAAAGAAAAAAGCTAAGAAAGTAGTCAAAAGAAGGAAATAGATTCTTTCTTTTCTTTATTTTTATATTAATTTTATTTTTCTCAGAAATTGATTTTCTCGTCTTTGACGTTACGTTTCTCAGGCGTTCCGGATAATGCGCTTGGCGCTTCTCCGCCGTGCCATGTGAATCTCGGACGGATCATGACTTGATACAATCTTTCGTTCTCGTCATCTAGAATCACGGCTGAACCTTTTGATCTCGGCAAATTCTCAAACTGTTGGCCGAGATTCTCTCTCATATAGGATTGCGTCAGCATGCCCAATGCATCAACATCAAGTCTTGCGGTTATCCTGTGGCTGATGACGACATCAGATTGTGTCATAACATCAGTATGAATTTTACCGGGCTGTTGACTTGCCAGAACTAATGAAATGCCTGGCTGCCTGCCTTCTCTTAGGATAGTGATCAATGCATCTGTCGCAGTAGTCTTGCCTACATTTGGGAGGAATTCATGCGCTTCATCGATTATGAGCCAGACCAATGGATTCTGTTCTTCAGCTGCAATTTCTCTGAAATAATGCTCAGATTCTTGGATTGCTTTGAATTCTTCATTTTTTCTGGCTGCCATTCTCTCAATGAATAGCTTTTGAGCAACAAGACCAATTACCAATGATTTAATTTCCCAGCCGTTTGGCGCTGTCGCATAACAACTAACATCTATGATGCTGACTTTTCCGCCAATGACTAAATCTTTGAATGGAGTTCCTTCAGGGCTGAACAAGCCCCACATGTCCGCATTCTTGAAATGGTTTATTGCTGCTTGTATCACATGCGGTTCATTGGATTTATCTTCTTGAAATTTCTGGATGATATCGTGTATAGAATAATTCTCTTTTTCGATTAAAAGGTCATTAAGTATGGTTTCGATGAGTATTGCGATTGGATCATTACTCGCCAGTTTGAATGTCAGTATCCAATCCTGCGCAGTTAAATCGCTCGGCCTTATCGCGTAGGGGAAATCTGTTGGTATGCCTTTCTCTTTGTATTCTTTGTAGTATCCGATTGGCGTGAATATCTGTACGTCAAGAGCTTTGCCTTCAAGATTCCACTCTTTGAGCATTGCCTCATCTTTATGATTAGGATATTTCATGGTCCAGTAAACGCCCATTGTATCTAAAATTACACAGCTGAGATTTTTGGATATATCAGAATCGAGTCCAGTGATGCCTTCGGCGATGACACCCATTGTATATGATTTACCACCGCCTCTTTTTCCGCAGACGAATACAACGTGCGATCTCGCTACATCTAAGTAAAGATTGTTTGCCAATGAAGTAATTTGGCCCATATGCACGAATTGCCTGGCTAGAAAGACTGTTCCTGACTTGCCATATTTTTCTATGTCGGATTTCTTCCTGCCTATGATTATGTCGTAGACCATTGCCTTTTTTGATGTTCTCTAATAATATAAATCTTCGGTTTCTTTCATTCTTCTTTGATATCCTATTTTATTGTATATAAATCTTTAAAAGCGTAAGTTTCATCATTTTGTGCAAGGAGGGGATACAATGAATAGTCATCCACCAAATCTCATATTTGAAGAAGAACAAAAACATCCTGTGAACAGGAAAATGAAACTTAGATACGGAAGATTAATATTTCTTTTATTATTAGTTGCGGCGGCAGTATTCTTTTCAAACGGGTATACCGGCGCCTCAGTATTCGGTAGTCTTTTCACTGGCGATGTCGCTGCAGTTGTTGATGATCATAAGATTTTAATTTCTGACGTAGAAGCAAGATTTGCTCAGCTTCCTGAATATTATCAAGCGGTATTCACAAAAACAGATTTGCTTGACAAAATGATTGAGGAGTATCTGTTCCATCAAGATCTTGATGCGAAAGGGTATACTGTTTCTGATGAGGAGCTAAAAACCGCTTTCGCAGATTTCAAAGTGCAGGCTGCAATGTCTGATGACGAGTTCTTGCAATATCTAGAGACAGAAGGAGTGCAATTGGATCAATTCTTGATTGCATTGAAGAGCAAATTATTGAGCGACAGATTCCTGGATTCTGAATTGTTCGGAGATATTTCTGCGAGCGAATCAGAGATGTTGGCGAAATACAATGAGAATCTTAAATTATTCACTGAACCTGAAAAAGTCAAGGCAAGGCATATTCTATTGAAGACTGATAATCGCAAAGAGGATGAAGCTTTGGCAAAAATAAATGATCTTTTTGATGAGTACAAAGCCGGCGCTAAGTTCGAGGATTTGGCCAAGACTTATTCCGAATGCCCTAGCGCAGTTAACGGCGGAGATCTCGGCTATTTTACCCGCGATCAAATGGTAAAAGAATTTGCTGATGCGGCGTTTGTCACTGCGGTTGGTCAAGTGTCTCAGCCAATCAAGACCAGTTTCGGCTATCATCTGATATTTGTCGAAGAGAATGTTCCTTCGCAAGTCATCGCTTTCAAGGATGTATCTTCACAAGTTGAAGAGCTTGTTATTTCGGAGAAGCAACAGAAGATATTCGATACTTATATGGCGCAGTTAAAGAGCAAAGCCAAGATCGATATTTATTATACTGAGTAGAGATTCTACTCTTTCTTTTTCTTTGTTAAATTTTTAAGAATTAGTTTGGAATCCTATTCCATGTCTTTCCATGCGTGATTGAAAAGATGATCTAATGCGCCTGCGAAATATGCGCCGTGGCTCCAGATGCCAACATCGTAATTAGGATGCACATCTTTGTCATCAAGAACCATGAATGTGACATGCTTGCCATCAACTGTGCAGAATCTGGCATTCAATCCTTTTGAATTTTTCACTTCAACCAATCCTTTAAGGTCAGAAGCCATATCTTTCTCTTGCTTGCTGCTGATTGGCGCTGCTATCCTAATTGTAACGCCTTTGTCTTTCAATTGCTGGAATATATGTTTCATTCCTTCAGCTTTTCTCAGGAAGCCTTGCGCAGTTGTGACAATATTAACATTTTTCTCCGCAGATTTTAGAGTTTGTTCAAGATGATCGTAAAGATTTCTCCTTCCTTTCAATGAACCAGCATAATCTGTTGGTTCGACAAGTTCTATGCCTTGATTATGGAGCGAGCTAAGCTCTTTCATTAAATCAGAGTCATTCAATGATTCAAGCCTTTTGACTTTTTCATCGGCTTCTTCTTTCATATTTTTCTTGACCCTAGATACTACTTCAGTAGGCGGCACTGCTAGATATTTTATCGGCTTGCCAAGTTTCATCACTACGAAACCTTTTTTCTCAAGCGTTTCTAGAATGTCGTATGATCTCGATCTCGGAACGTTTGCGATATCAGAAAGTTCGCCGGCGGTAGATACTCCGCGTGAAAGAAGAGCTGCCCAAACTTTTGCTTCGTACAGGTTAAGAGAAAAATATCGACGAAGTTTGTTCAAAAATTCTTCTTTTACTATCACTTGTCTACCCCTCCGATTTTACTAAGAATTTATAGCAACTATTATTATATAAAGGTATCGAAACAAATTCAACGATTGAGTTTTAAGTCTGCAACGGATAAATTTTCTACTTCTAATTGCGATGATAGCCATTCCCGGGACCGGTACCTTGGCTATTCTCTTATTATGCTATAAAATTTATAATGGTTGCAGACTTAATTAGAATCAGTAACTAGTTTTGTAACGCAATATCGCACCTATGCCGCCAAGTCCGTCTAACTTTTTTCCGCCGTCATGGAGCGATGATATGATTGTGATGTCTCCGTTCGTCTGGTCAACAATTTTCATTATCTTGTCGATTTCATTGTATACATTATCCAATCTTGTCTTTTCAATGAAATTGTCTGTAATCAATAACTGCTCAACTGCGCCGGCATGAGCTTTTTCTTGGACTTCTTTCAAGCCATATGCTGCTTTGCCATCAATTGATATTTCTTTGAGCAGGTTTTCCACAAGATTTATTTCTTTTGCGGCTCTGTCTTGTCTTAGTACTGTTTGCGTTTCCGGTCTTCTTAGGACTTCATTAATAGCAGTTTCGCTCGCGCTTGAGCAAGTGACCAATGTTATCTTTTGTTTTATCATGCTGTCTGTGATTAGTTTCAATAAGTCTTCTTTCCAGAATGCGGGGCTTGCCAGCAGGATTTTTTCAATTTCATATCTTTTGGTGTACTCAGTCATTTGCTTGATTATGTCTTGATAGAAAGTGTTCCTTGATGCTGCGCTTTCCTGCTTTTTCTCAACATCGCCTTGCAGGCTTGTAAGTAGCGTGTATCCGGATTGGCTTGATAACGCGAAGAAAGCTTCTTCTCGGTCCATCACGCATATGAGTATCTTTGGGAGTTTAGGTTCAGCAGCTTCCTGCAGTTTTTTTATCTGGTAAGTAAGCCATCTTTCCTTTTCAATTGTGATTACTGAGTTTTCTTCTAATGTGAATGAATGGTAGCTTCCCCTTGGAACATCATCCGGGCCTTCTGTAATTGGTCCGAGTATTCTTAATTGGTTTGTTTCGTATTCTATCTTTTCAACTTGGATCTTGATGAAAGCTGGTTTTTTAATTACGTTTGCTTTACGCTCATCGCTTCCGCCTTCAAGTTTTATTTTCCTAAACGTTCTTCCGCTGACAAAATCCTTTTCTGATATCAGTTGGCTTAGATACCAAAGGTCATCAGGGTTTGTCACCTGTACTGTGGCTGTGCCATGGTTTAGGCTCTTTGAAATGATTTTCATGACATATATAAGGAAAGATAACATTTATATACCTTTAGTATCAATAGAATATATAATATAAAGATATTATAGAAGGGTTAATTTAGTGGTAAAATCCTTCTAATATACTAGCAAGGTTTCAAAAATTAATGTTTGCTATTATACTTTATACTATAATAAACAGGTGATATGGCATGTTCAATAGAAAAGCTCAGGAAGGCGGCGGATCTGCTGCTATTTTAGTCGCATTGATTGCATTGTTCATTCTCGTATATCTTTTATTCGTACCACCAAGCGTAAGGCTTGAGATATTAGAAGGAGATGGTACTGAAACTGATAGTTCTGATGATGAAGTCACTGTAAATGGAGCTGTACTATTGCGTGAGAATCCTGGTTCAGTTGTTGAAGAAGGAAGCACTTCTTTATCGCATAGCATGCCATCATTGAACTTGTATACTAAAAGCGAAGGCAAAGTGCTTGAGAATCTAGGCGGAGTTGCGATTGCTCGTTCTGATTTCAGCTCAACTTTGAAAAGCTATCCTTTCACTATATCCAATCTAGGTAATGTCAATAATGTGATGTTGACTTTCAATGTAATCACTTCTGAAGGCAATTTGATAGTTAAATTGAATGGCGTTGAAATATTGAATAAGCAAGTGACTGGTTCAGTTGAACCTATAGTCATTGCAAAAGGTTTGCTTAAAGAGAATAATCTGCTTGATTTTGATGTGACTTATCCAGGCTGGAGATTCTGGGCAAAGAATGATTATGAATTATCAGCTGTTGCTTTGCGAGCAGATGTCACTGACACCGAGCATAAGAAAGCTACAACGCAATTCTATATCGATTCTGAAGAGAAATCTAGTCTCAGAAGCGCTTTATTATACTTCTTCCCTTATTGCGGAGCTAATGCTGATACTATGACTATGAAGATAAACGGCAATCAAGTATTCAGAGGAACTCCTCAATGCGGATACAGCAACAGGTTTGAATTATCGCCTGAGCAATTGCAGTCCGGAGAGAATAATGTAGAATTCGATATTGCGGGCGGGTCATATACTATTACACAATTGAAAATCAATACTGAATTGAAAGCTAAGAAGAATACCATATATCATTTCGAAATAAGTGATAAGCAATATGTGAATATCACTGATAGAGATTATGATGTGTATGTATCTCTTAAGTTCCCTTTGGATTATGAAAGAAGGGAAGGCAAGCTCTATATCAATTCTGATATAAAATCATATGATACATCTGATTCAATATTCCAGTACAAAATAACAGATTTCGTTAGGGAAGGATTCAACTCGGTCAGGATAGTGCCTGAAGCTTCCTATGAAATAGACGAAATTAAAGTCTGGCTCAAGAAGTGAGCCTTTTCGCGATAAAAAAAGAGGTCGAGTGATGGCTGAAGAGAGCAAACTGAAGTCTTTGTTGATCACCATAATCAATCTTATAGTAGCACCTTTCAAAGAGAAAAATATGGAGTTTGAGGTGCCTTTAACTGTTGCTCTTATCGCAGATCTCACTCCTTTTTTTAGTTTTATTTTTGGGATATCATTTTTAAAAGATTTATTCGGGTCTAGTTTCATCGCTTTCTTCCCTGATTATAATCAGATTATGTTTATGACAATATTGTTTTTTATCGCATGGGGATATTTTGGTGTTACTTATTCAATTTTGTTCTTTTTCAAATTTGTTCCTATTGTGTATATCTTTCCGATATTCACAACAATTATCCTGACTAATTACCTCAATTCCATACAAGGCGAGGCATCTGATGCGGCTGGCAAATTCATCGGTATACTTGCTGGGGCGAAGAAGACTTATCCATTCTGGGCGATTGTTTTCAGAGTCATTGCCGGGATTATGCTTTGTGTGGTTGTTTTAGGCAATATGACAAATTCAGCGAATGTTCTGATGGGCAATTTGCCAGGTGTAATCGCGCAGCCTCTATATGAAAAAGCATTGCCTGAGTATCAGGCGCAGGTTATTACTTTGAGGCAGATGCTAGATCCTAGAACTGCTTATACTGCCGCAATTAACAGCATTAAGAAGACTGTTTCTTATCCAGTTACTTCAGTCAAATCGTGGTTCACTACACAAATCAATGTAGCGACTGGCGGATATTACATGGGTCAGGTCGATAAGTATGCCAATAAAGATCTTGGCGTTTATTTGCGTGAAGTGAAACCAACTGAAAGATGGTTCTATCTAGATGAATCCACTTATCAAGTTCCAGCTATCCAAATAATGGCGAGCGTTGAGGGTGCGGCGATTGATGTGGATGATTGCGAGCAATACTTGACCGAAGCTGAAACTGATTTTGAAATTAAGAAAAATCAGCTTACTGCTGAGCAGGAAAAAGCTTATTATGCAAACATATTGTATAAAAATAAAGGAGATTGCGAACTCAATCAAAAAGTCAAATTAGGTTGCGCAATCAGTAATAAAAGAATAAACGGCACAGTGAATCCTTCTACGATTTCTTTATTCGAAATACAGAATGGTTTTGCGATGCTTGAATGCAATTTTGATAAGGCTAAACTTACAAAGCCTAGTTCTGAGCTTGTTGATATCACTGCAAATTTCCCCTTCGTCACAAAATCTTATTTGAAAACTTATTTCATGGATCTGAAAAGGTTCCGTGATATGAAACTTCAGAAACTTGATCCTTTGACCTATTATAAAATAACAGATACAAAACCTATTGCGGTTTATACCGGCGGTCCTGTTATGATTGGGATTGGCATAAATGATGTGCTTCCTTTGACACTTATCACCGATATAGATTCTCCTGAACCAATTAGATCGTACAGCTTGGGTATAACCCTTGATAATAAATGGACTGGCAAGATCGCTGAATTGATGGATATTGTAGTTGTGCTTCCACCACAACTTGAATTGAGATGTCCTCCTTATTTCGAAGCGGATCCTATTGAAAGCAATAAATATATCTTGACTGATTTCAGCAAGAAGCAAGTAATAGCTGAGAAAGGGTTCAAAGAATCAAAGACCTATAATTGCAGGATACTGCCTAAAACAATTCTAGCTGCGCGTGAATTATTGAATAATGTTCCGTTAGCCACTAAGTATGTGCAAGTGACTGCATCCTATAAATATGAAATATCTGAGTCGACTTCCATTACATTAAGGCAAGGTGATGGTATAAAATCTGATTTGAGTTCGGGTTGTACTGATACTTCTACACCTTGCGGGGATTATGACGGATGTTATTGCACGGAAGGATGTCCTGCAGGTAATTATTTGTCAGAAGTCAGTCGTGAGTATAATTGCAATGGAAAGTATGTGGCTATTCCTGAAGCTGTTATGACTACTACGAGCGGTACTGGGACCGGAACGATTACTTCTGGCGAGAAACCTTATAGCTGGGATGCGGATACTACTGGTTTGAGTCCAGTATCTTCGATCACAGGAACGACTGTGCCTAATGAACCTTCCTCTGGATTCAATTCTGCTCATGCTACAGAGTTTGCAGATGGGAGAACTTATGTCACTTCTTATTATACTCCAGTTAGAAGTGATTTTAGCGTTTGGTCTACTTTCAAACAAACAGCAGATTATAAGGATTATATGTACACAGATAGTAAAGGCAGAGAGTTATTGACTGATGCTTACTTCACTAAAATAGGACGTGATAACTCCTTCAGATGGTGCGTAATTTCTCCGAAAGGATTCTATGAAGAAGTGCAATGCCAAGGTGAGGGTGTGGATAATCAGAAAAAATTAGCTTATAGCTATGCGACAATCAGGATAGAGGATGAAACTGCTGGAGCTACTCCCTTATCCGGTACTGGTCTTTCCTATACCCCTAGATATACTTTGGCTGGACCAAGCAGCCTTCAAGGCAGAGAAATATACCTTTTCTTTGGCGTAAAGAGTTCTTGGAATGGATGTTATAAAGTTCAAGATACTGGAAGTGCAATCCAAGGCAATCATCTAGATCTTTTTAGAGGGTTTTCTAAAGAAACACATCCATCCCAATTCCCGAAAGCATATCTCTATCCTGGATGCGTAGCTGCATATGAAAAATTGAAAGCAGAACAAGCAGCTGCTGCGACGATAACACAATGATCTACAAATATATAGCGATAATCTGTATCTTAATGTTCATATCTAGCTGTACTTCTACAAATCCTTCGTATATCGATATCAAGAAGATACGTACAGGCACTGACGGAATATCTATGGTGTTCCTTCCTCAGGGAGATATACCTATGATGGAAGAAGAGAGCCGTACTGTTTCTGTGCAGTTGAAGAATGACGGCGCGTTCGATGTAGGGCATATGTATTTCCTGCTGGGCACTGAAAGCGATTATGTGACTCTCGGAAAGACTTATTTCAACGGAGGAGAGGGTAAACAGGAAGACAAGCAAGGTCAGCTCACGACCTATCTGCCTGAGAATCTGTTCAAAGGCAAATCTTTGAAAACTGTTGTCGGTGATTATGCTGAATATGATGCGGAACTCACTACGAAAAAGATAACTCTTAGCAAATATCAAGACACTTTATTGAGCGCTATATTGTGCTATGAATATGGTACTGTAGCAGAAGATGAAGTGTGCATCCAGCCATCTGTTTCGGTGATCGGATTGCAAGCAGCATGCGTACCTAAAGATTTGACTTTCTCTAGTCAAGGCGCGCCTCTTGTTGTGAATAAAGTCGAAGTGAAAAGCACATTGACAACTAACAAACAGATAAAGACCTTATTTAAAATATATTTCGAGAATAAAGGCATAGGCGATGTATTGAACTGGAATACCGGCAGATTGGTCTGTTCATCTAAACCTATGGGTGAAGAGAAGATATGGAATTATTTCATAATGGCTGCTTTCCTTGGCGATAAGGAGATAGAATGCAGAGTGCCTAAGACTACAGTATTGGGAGATAGTTACTGGTTGGTAAGATTAAAGGGCGGGAAAGCTGAAGTCGTATGCGAATCGACAAGTCCTAGCGGAGTTGCTTATACAACGCCATTCACAGTCAAAGCATTTTATGATTATACACAGACATTGACTAAGAAACTAACTATTGAACGTACTAGTTAGCAAAATATTTATATACAGCAATTTATATAATATATAGTATCGAAAAAGAGATGATAGCATGAAAGTACCTAAACTATTGGCAGTATTATCGATTCTTATAGTCATTTTCAGTTCTGGATGCACAAGTTCCACAACACCTAATCTCGATGAAGAGATATATAGGGGCACTAGAGCATTGACAATGAATTTTTTGCAGGATGTGCCGCCTACTGAGACTTTTGCTAGCACAGGTGATGAGTATGAGATGGCTATCGAATTGAAGAATGAAGGCACTTATCCAGTATACGGCAAGATTTATTTCTCAGGTTTTGATCCTAACATAATCAGTTTCTCTAAACTAGGAATGGATCAAGGTTATTCTTTCCCATCATCAAATTGCGGTTTTAAAGAGATAATTCCAAGATCTAAATTGAATCCTCCTGGCGGAGCTTGCGTTGAAGAATTCAAAGGCAAACTTAATCTTGATTCAATCACTGATTCATATTCAGCGAATATTTTCGCTCAGGCAGTCTATAAATATATAACAGATGCTAGCATTGTCATGTGCGTAGATCCTGACGTGTATCACGTATCACCTGCGCAAAGAGCTTGCACAATGAGCGCGTTCTCATCAGGTTCCGGACAAGGGGCGCCTCTCGGAATTACTAAGATAGAACCGACTGCCATAGGTGGCGGCCAGATACTTTATAGAATTTATATCCAGAACATGGGCGAAGGAGAAGTTGTCGACTATATGAAAGCGCCTTATGAGCTGAAACCTAGCGATGTAGGTAAAGTTAGATACAGAATAGGAACGCCTGCGAATACAAGAACGGGTATTACGGTATCTGCTAACGGTGGATCAGTGTTTGTAGGCAATGCAATTGCTGATATAACTGGCAGAGCTATCGGATTGTCTTATACTGATTCTAATTTCAGGATAAATTTCAATCCTAAGTCAAACTATGCATATTCTGAGGATGTAATCAGATTGAACAACGGCCAAGGAGTAATCACTAAGGTCATCGATTACAGCGGAAATGCTTATGCATTCCAGACTCCTCTGCAGATAACATTGGAATATGGATATATGCATGCGGTCCAGAAGAATATAGAGATAGTCAATATCGATCAATATAATTCTGCATACGGCGCCGGTGGTATCAGATTCGTTTATGATAAGAACGGCAAGAGAGTAGAATTGAATCCAGACGGCTCTGTGAGATATAGGGATGATGATTTCCAGATAGATCTCCCTTCAGATACATTGGATCTGAATAATCTTTTCAAATAAGGAGGTATCATAATGAATAAAATAATCACATTAATTGTTATTGCGATGATGGTGTGCATGTCAGGATGCACCGGTTCTAAAACGCCTACTAAAGCAGCAGTCACGCCTTTCATTGGCGGAAGCGATGCTTTGAAAGTAAGCTTTGTCGAAGGAACTCCACCTGCACAAATATATGACTCAGGCAGTTCAGCGTTTGCTATCGGTCTTAAATTGGATAATGTAGGTGAGCATACTGTATTAGCTACTGATGGTTATGTGGAGATTCTTGGTTTGAATGCGCAAGACTTTGGTCTTGGTTCACAAGTTGATTTGAAAAAATCTTTTGTCTCTGATATCAGAGGCGCTAAAAAGAATCTTGACGGCACCACACTTGAAGGCGATTCAGTCTATATGGATTTCTCGGATATGAAATATCTTCCAGATCTAAAAGGAGATGTTGAATTCAAGTTCCGTGCTAATCTATGTTATGATTATGTGACGCAGACAAGTTCAAAGATTTGCTTGAACAAGAATCCTTTAGCAGGTCTTGGAGAAGCAATTTGCAAAGTTTCTGCTGATAAAACAGTCTATAATTCAGGCGGCCCTATTCAAATTGTGAAAGTCAAGGAAAGCCCTCTAGGCAATAACAAAATTCAATTGCTTTTCGAGATTGGACATAAAGGTTCTGCAAACAATCTGTTCTATAAAATGGGCACTGCTTGCGATGATGCATTGACAAATACAGACAGATATAAAGTGCTTGTGAAAGTCACATCTGATGTGAATGGTGCAACTGCGCAATGTTCAGGTCTTGAATCTGCAGTTAGCGGGTCTGAAGGCTATGTCACATTGTTCGGCGGCAAGAACAGAGCAATTACTTGCGTGCTTGACTTAGCGGCTGTTGATAGTGTCTACGAGGACTTATTCAATGTCGATCTGTATTACAGATATAATCAATTCCTTGATAAGACAATAGAAATACAGGATACTGGCAGCAGTTAAGGCTGCTTTTTTTATTTATATTATTTCTTAAATAATAGTTCTAATACAAATAGCTAATATTCCGCCTAAGACCATGCCTACTCCTATCTTGAGAAAGAAGAATTCTATTTGAGCTTTTTTTGACATAATCTCACCTCTGTAGAGATTTCTATTTTTTAGGTTTATATATCTTTTCATTGGTATCTACCTTCTGTTTTAAGAGTTCTATCTTCTTATCATGATCATGAAGAATGGATAACACATTCATCTTATCTTCTATTTTATCTAGTCTTTGGAATATTCCTTTAATGTCTATTGTATTCTTCTTTACTTTTTTGGTCCTATCTTGTAGCCACGAAATTGCCCAACTGATAATCAGCATTAGTCCACATATTATGATCAATCCTATCCAGTATTCGTTCAATTGGAAATATTTCTCTAAAACTAGTGGAACCAAAGCGCCGATAAGGACTATCAGCAATGTTTCTCCATACTTATTCATGGTTTTTGAGATTATTTGTTTTATTTAAAAGAATTTAGCTAGTATGATTTCTATTTTATTTTCAATAACATTACGAAAGCTAACAATGCTTCTAATTGTATATATTCGTCAGAGCCTTCAACTAATCTGAATTCTACTTCTCCACATTTGTCTATGAGCTCTACTTTCTTTCTGTTGTCTAAGTCTAGGTCCCATACACCAGTTTCAATCTGTTTGATGATGTCTAAACCTGAAAGTCCGTAGTTCAACATTGTGTCTAATAGTTTTCTTCTTGCGTCTTGAAAGTTTTGTTTTAACGCTAGATCTAAGAATTCTCTAACTTCTTGCGGGCGTGCTTGTGACGCTAATGAATAAACGAGATCTGCAGTGATGTCCTTATATGCCAAATCTTTTGAAGGTTCAGCTACTGCTAGGCATGATTGCAATATATTGGTGACTTTCCTTGCGTCTCCGTTGGATGCTAGATACAATGCGTCAAAAGCATCATCCCATATTCTAAATTCTTCTGATTTCGCAATTTTATCAACCATTACTTTTATATCTTCCTTCGGCAATGGTTTAAATTTGAATACTGCGCATCTGCTTTGGATAGGATCGATTATCTTTGAGCTGTAATTGCAGCTGAGTACGAACCTGCAAGTCTTTGTGAAGTTCTCCATAGTTCTCCTTAACGCTTGCTGTGCTTCTTTTGTGAGTGCATCACATTCGTCTAAGTAAATGATTTTGAATGGGACGTCTCCGATGGCTCTTGTCCTTGCGAAATCTTTGACTTTTATTCTGACAATGTCAATGCCTCTTTCGTCCGATGCATTTAGTTCTAAGAAGTTGGATCTCCATGATTCGCCGAATAATTGTTTGGCTATGATTAATGATAATGTGGTTTTTCCCACTCCGGCTGGTCCGCTGAATAATAAGTGCGGCATGTTCTTCTGCTCTACGAATGATTTGATTCTATTCACTACATGCTGCTGGCCCTTCATATCCTCGAAGTTTGATGGCCTGTATTTCTCGGTCCAGATGGTGGATTCCATGATGTTTTGGGATGGGATGATTCTTTATAAAGTTATCTTGACTCATACGTAATGTTTAAAAAAGAAGGTTGTTTTTAGTTTTGTTATGGGATACTTCAATTACCAATGCGGGCCATGGGTGCGCTATTTAGGTGGCTCTAAAGAAGAAGTGAAAGATGCCATTGATTTCTGTTTCAAAAACCATTCAGGGATAAAATCGTTAGGTTTTCCTATGCCTAAAGATGAAGAGATTTCTTTCTTAGACAAGATAGTATTAGAATGCTGGATGCCGTTGTGCGCAAAAGATCAGTATATCAAGATGGATATACTTCCTGATTTTTCATTGGATGTTAATGCTAATGTTTATCATTTCTTGCTTAATCAGGTTTCTAAATTAGATATGAAAAAAGAAGGGCCATTGTATAGAATGAGGAAAAGCCCTGCAGAATATCTTTGGGTGCCTGAAAGCGTGAAGAACGGATTGCAAACCTATAATTGGGAATTTTATCGCGAGATGGTTGATGCTTGTCTTGAAGATAGGACTAAACGTCTTTCCGATCTGTCTGAGAATATAGCGACGGATATTATACAGCGCGATGGTAGGTTGATGAAAGTCTTTGCTGTGCCGCATCCTGAAGCGGGAAAAAAGATTTTGAATTGATATTTTTGATTAATCTATATTCTGCAATCACTAAAAATATTTAAATAAGTTCACGCCTATGTTATTGGTAATAGAAAGCTTTTTCTGTTACACATTGAAAAAATCACGTAAAAATTTAATGAGGTGTAAATATGAAAAATGGATATACAATACCTGGCCAGAGCTGCGGCGCATCTTCTATAGGCGTAACTGCTCCTGTCCTGAAATCCGGAGATAGCATAGAAGATTTCGTAATCGACGCATTGAAACCATTCTACGAGAGCGGCGCTTTAGGCGATGATGATATCGTATGCGTTACAGAATCGGTAGTTGCGAGATCGCAGCAGAACTATGTCACACTTGATAATATCGCAGAAGATTTTGCAAGAAAGCTGCAGATATCTGCTGATGATAATGTGGGTATTGTGTTTCCTATCCTTAGCAGGAATAGATATTCCATGATGCTGCATGCATTCGCTAGAGCTGCGCCTAATTTAACTCTATTATTGGGTTATCCTAGGGATGAGCAGGGCAATCAGTTGATGAGCGAAGAGCAGATCAAGCAATTGGGCAAGAATCCGTATACAGACTTGATTGATATGGCTGAATATGATTCATTGGCTCCAAAATTCCTGCACCCATTCACTCACATGAATTATGTGGATTATTATAGGGAGATAATGGCTCAAGAAGGAACCAATGGCGCAGTTTATCTAGGGAATGATCCTTTGCAGATAATGAGATTTGCGAATAAGATATTAGTATCTAATATCCCTGGAAGGTTCTCTGACAAAGAGAAATTGAAAGAAGCTGGCGCTCAGCATGTGATTACTCTTGATGAAGTATGCAATGAGCCTAGCACAGCGCATGGATACAATCCTCAGTTCGGTTTGCTTGGTTCAAATATATCGAATCCAGCGATTGAACAATTGAAATTGTTCCCGCGTGATGGCGACCTGTATGCTAAAAGGATTCAAGACAGATTGCTTGCAGAATACGGCAAAAAGATGCATGTAATCATCTATGGTGACGGCGCATACAAAGATCCAACTTCGCAAGTCTGGGAATTGGCAGATCCTGAAGTGGCCGCTGGATGCACACCTGAAATCAAAGACAGAGTGCCAAAAGAGCTTAAATTCAAGTATCTTGCAGATAAGTATACTGCACAAGGTATGAGCCATGAACAGATTGCTGCGCAGATCAGGCATGATATTGACCATAAGGAAGCGGATCTTGAGAAAAGGTTTGAATCTCAGGGAACAACTCCAAGGTATGTCCGTAATCTGATTGGCAGTTTGGCTGACTTGACTTCGGGTTCTGGAGATAGGGGAACACCTATTGTCTTAGTCAAGAACTATTTCACAAATTGGACTAGCTAAGTCCATTTTTTATTTTTCTTTTTAATTATTTTTGTTAAATTCTAAGAAAATAGAAATAATAAGAAGACCTTAAATTATGTCTTCTTCTGCAATGACTAAGAAATCTCCTGAAGCGATTACTGCGCTATAAGGTATTAGTATTTTACCTTCTTTGCTTTTTTCCAGTTCAAGCTTCTCGGTGTATGAAGTTGGGTTTGCTAATTCAATGTGAATCAGTTCACCAGATTTAGTCTCGAAAATTATGTCGCCGACTTCGCCGAATCTTTTGCCGGTCTTGCTAACTACTGTTTTACCCATTAGGTTTCTTGCGAAAGTTTTATCGTCAGCCATCTTATCCCCTCACTATATATTATAATATTATAATTATGACTATACTCTATTAATCCTGTTTCTATTTAAACTTTTTGGTAGTGATTTATCTATAAAACTATAGCTATTTTAAGGATTTGTCCAGAATACTCACTATCGTTCGGTCAATGCGGCTTCACATCTACTACTTTTTATTGATTTCAAGATAAATCTTGTATTTAAATGTAGAATAAGTATGTTCAGTATAGACATTGACACTATTCTGGATAAACCCTATTTAGCTTTAATACCAATTTTTTCGTTCAGTAACACTTTGTTTTGGCATTCGCCTTTCAGGCTGCAGGCATTGCATTTGTTCTCAGAATGAATTGGTTCAGGTATTTCACTTGAATCCAAGGTTTCTTTTACTTTTTTTATTAACGCTAGGATGTCTTGCTTCAAGAAAGGGTTCATTATGACATCGTATTTGATGTCTTCGTTAAGGTAATGGATGTATCCGCCTTTGACTTCAAGGCCGTATTTCTCTTCTAGAAGGAGCATGTATGCCGCTAATTGTATCCTGTGACCCTCCCATAATGTGTCTGTCGGCGCTTTGCCTGTCTTTAATTCGGCGGGTATAATGTTGCCTTTGTAGATCTCTACTCTATCTATGACTCCCATTAGTTCGAGTTTTTGGGATTCAACCCTTACTTCAGATTCTATTTTAGGCGTAAGCTTTTCCCATAATTGTTCGCCTAGAAGGTTATTTTCTTTGATGAATTCGCAGATATTCTGGGATCTGAACTTGTACTCTTTTTCCATAAACGGCCAGATTGTCTTGAAAGTCTCGCCTAGATCAAGATTCACATCTTTTAGTGAAGGTTTGAACTTGATAATGGATTCTCTTACAGTCAGAGAATATTTTTGCTTGTAATGATTCTGAATAGTGTTTATGTTCTGGTCTTTTATTGATAGGACTATGCTTTTCTCCATCTTATTGATTTTGTCATAGATGTCATGCCTTAATGAGCCGATGATTGTGGCTTCCCTTGGCGGTTCGATGAATCCTAATACTTTAGTAAGATAGAGTTTTCTAGGGCAATATAGGTAGCTGGTCAGTGCAGTTACGCTTAGCATAGATTTTATGTGGGGAATGGAGTATATAAATCTCACGGGTGACCAGTGCACTATGGAGGATGTCCAGTGCTACTCTAATTGTATTATTACTCTCTATAAATGCTTATAAAACGACTTTTTGTTTTCGAGTGCATGAGATGGTGGTTATTGGTTTTATTGGTTTTAATGCCGTTTGCTTGCGCTGAGACTTATTTCTCAGAAGTGATGTATAATCCATTGGGATCTGATACTGGTTTTGAATGGGTTGAGGTTTATAGTAATGATTCTTTAGAGATTACTTCTTGTAAGTTTTTGGAAGCTGGTGTGAATCACGGCATTACTTTGAGTTCTAATGGTACTTCATCTTATTTTGTGATTGCGGACGTGCCTTCAAAGTTCTTGGGGAACTATAGCTATAATGGCACTTTGTATGATTCAGCATTCTCTTTGTCTAATACTGGCGAGGCTTTGAGTTTTGTTTGTGATGGCATTACTATCGCTTTTGTGAATTATACGGATATTGCTCTGGAAGGCGATACTTTGCAGTTCATTTCATCTGAGTGGGTTTCGGGTGTTGCATCTCCGGGTTATTTGGGCTTAAAGACTGAAGTACCAAACGAAACATTGCCGGAAGCTGTGAACGAATCAGTTTCTTTCATTAAGATTGATAAGGTTGATGCGAATGTAACGTTTGGTTCAGTTCTGGATGTGAAGTTCACTGCACATAAAGGCGATACTTCGAAGTATGCCGTTTATGTGTGGGTGGATGGCGCGAGCGACAAATCGCAGGTAAATATGTATACCAAACTTTCAGATGGCACTTTCACTATCCCTGTGCAATTGCGCCCTAATTGCGATGGCCGCTACGATGAAGGCGATTATACTTTACGAATATCTGGTCTTGGTGTTGAAGTGAATGCTTCTGTGCATGTGTCTGGAATCAATACTAAGCTGTGCAAGGTTGTTGAGAAGACTGTGACGAAGACAACCGGTTCTTCTTGTCCCGCTACTTCTAGCTTCGAGTATTCTCTTGTAGGTTATCCTACAGCAGTTCTTGTCGGTTTGGAATTCAAGACGTTGGTTAAGATTGTGAATAATTACGATTATGAGATTCCTGTGAAAGTCTGGAGTTATGTGTATCGCGGTTCGAAGACGTATTCCGGCGAACGCGAAGAGAACATGATTTCTTTCGATCTCGATTCTGGCGATGAGAAGATTATCGAATTGAAGAATACTGTTGAAGATGCTTTATCTGGCGATTACAAGCTTAAAGTCTTAATCAATAAGAAGGATCAGAAGACTAATCAGGAACTGACTTCGGACATTTCTATTTTCGCAATACCTGTCGCGGAGAATAAGACTTGCGCAGTGTGTCCGACGTGTTCTTCTGCGGAAAAATCGGTTTCGAAAGAGATTGTCATGTCTGGCGCGAAAGCGGGCTTTGGTTATGAGAATGTCGCAAGCGATGTTATTTCTGATGGAATTGTGTACTAGTCGGACGCATTACTGCAGAAGAAAGCTGTGCCAATGTTCCTGAGCTTGGTAGGGTTGCTGGGCGTGGGTTTGTTCAAGTATAAGTTTGAAGAAGGCGAATAAATTTTATTGCACCATGCCGAATTTCTTATTCTTCTTTGTCATCTTGACGAAGTTGTCCAATCTGTTCTGGAAGATTCTCTTGCCTTGAGCCCTTGAATGCTCAATATAACCAATACGTACTCTTTTGTAGCCGTCTGAGAAGTTTTGGAAATGTTTCCATGCTTCTTTATCCGCTTTCAACGCTTTGAGGATATCTTTGGCGATGATGAATTTTTCATCTTTATCCTTATCGAATGCGTGCTTCACTGCTTCGAGCCCTATCTTCGTCATCCTTTTGTTCTTAATTAGCCTGCGGATGCGTTCTTTGTTCATTTCCGAGAGCACGCTTGTCGGTTTCCTTGGCGTGAATCTCTGCGCGAACTTTTCGTCATCAATTCTTTTTACGATGCTGTCAATCCAGCCATAATTCAACGCTTCTTCCACTGCATCATTGTACGGGATCCTGGGCTTGTTGCTGGATTTCCGGTAATATATCAGCCAGATACATTTCTCTTTCTTAGAATTGTTCTTTAGCCATGAGCGCCATTGTGTTCTGTTGGTGACATACAGCGTTTTGCCTATTTCCATGACATTTAATAAATAATTGAAATTTATAAAACTATAGAATCAGATATCATCTTTTCTTAAAGTCTGCATAGAAGGACATTATTCCCAATGCTAGAAATAACAATGCTTCAATCCAGTTCTGTTTTTGGAATGCTTCTATCAATGCTATCCCAAAGAATAAGATAAAAACAGCGATGTTAGTGTATTCCATTCTATATGCCCCAAAGCGGAGTTCTAACTCTCATTATCTCCATGATTTCTTTGATGCATTCGACTTCTTTAGCAGTGAGATATTTCTTGAGTTTTTTGAGTTTCCTGAAATCCTCTTCAGGCATTGCTGAGTATAAGAAATCGCCTTCCATGGCTTGTCTGCCCATGGTGATCTTGTCGTAAGATACAGCCACTTGCTTGCCTTGTTTCGCTTCGCAGATATTTTCTTTGTTCTCTTGCATCTCTTTCGCGGTCGTTATGGTCATTCCTTCCTTGTTCATCAATGGAGTGCCTGTTTTCAATACGCCTGCAATTATATCTGTTCCGCAGACTGCTGGATTGTTTTGCCTGAATACATAGCCAGTCATCAGTTGAACTTTGCATGGTCTGATTATTAAATCCAATTCTCTCTTTTCCTTATTTTTTTCCATATCAAGAACCCATGCGTCGTACTCTTCGATAAGTCTGTAAACGACTTGGTTCATTATGATTTTAATATAAGAACAAGAATCTAATTCAGCTTTCACATTGAATCCAAGGATTACTGCGTGCAATGGATTCTTTTCTAAGTTTGATTCTGCTTCAACAACATCTTTCTTAGTGATGTTCCCGATTGCCGCTTTTCTTATCGGAATCTTCTTGTCTTTCAATAATTTTGATAATGCTTCTAATGCGCCTAGAGTGTCTGCTTTGATTACAACGCCTTCTTTGTCTGTTTCAATAAGGACTTCGTTGACTTCTTTCTGTATCTCTTCAGATACTTTTTCCAATGTTAGCTTTGTAGCAACTCTTATTGGCATGCCTGCGATGACGCCGTTCATGTCTGGCGCTGAGATTTTGACTCCGGTCGCAGCATATACTTCTTTGACATTGTCGTATTTGCTCTTCTTGTCGCGCATCTCTGCTAATGGCGTAGGCTGAAGCAATGCTCTGACTTTTGTCACGATTGGTTTGTCAATTCCGCCGATGACTATCATGTCATTGACTTTGAGATTGCCTTCGTAAAGAATAACATCAATTGTAGTGCCTAATCCTTTGTCTTCCTTGACTTCAAGAATTGTTCCTTTGCCTGCGTTTTCCGTATTGCATTCAAGGCATGCGTTCAGATATTTTTGCGCAAGCGCTGTGATTATCATCAACAATTCTGGAATGCCTTCTCCAGTCTTTGCTGATACTGGTATGATTGTGATTTTCTTTGTGAAATCTTCAACTCTGTCGAAGCGTTCTGCATCAAGTCCATTCTCTTGGAGCTGACCTACCATCTCGTACATTTTTGTCTCAAATTTTGCGATGACTTCAGGGGATTGTTTTTCAATACTTTTCGCTAAAATTTGGTCTTTGTTCTGCCAACCGTGAATCAAGTCGACTTTGTTGGCTGCAATCACGAACGGAGTCTTATAATCTCTTAGGATATTGATAGATTCTAATGTCTGCGGCATAAGTCCTTCGTTGATGTCAACGACTAGAATCGCGATGTCTGCTAAGTTGCCGCCTCTTTTTCTCAGGTTTGTGAAAGCTGCGTGTCCTGGCGTATCAATTGTCAGGAATCCTGGTAATGTTATGTCTGTTTTTAGAGAATCTAGAAGTTTTCCGCAGATCTTCTTGATTGTTGAGATAGGGATGATAGAAGCACCGATTGCCTGTGTGATACCGCCGGCTTCTGTGGCTGTGATAGCGCTGTTCCTAATCTTGTCTAGTAAAGAGCTTTTCCCATGGTCAACATGACCGAGCACCGACAATATCAGACTGCGTTTCATAGTGAAAACGATAAAATAGGCTCTTTTTAAAGGTTGTGTTTATAAATAAGGCATTTCCGAGAATACTAATTCGTATCATTTATATACTAATATTTCCTAAATAATAGCAGTATTATTCAAAAGAGGTGTGATATATGGATAATTCATTAAAATTCATTTCGATTTCTTTAGCGGTTCTTTTTGTTGTGATTATAGGTTTTGGTTCTCCTTTGGTGGAGAATACCATTGTAGGCGATGCAATTCGAAATCAATTTGAGAGTAATCGTATTGCGCTTAACTGGCACCAATGCACAGAAGGTTATAAGTGCATTTCAAAAAATACTTTAGTTTATCAGTCTGAAAATTGCAGGCATACCAAAACAACTTATTGCAGATATGGGTGTGAAATGGGCGTGTGTAAAACTGCACCTAATTTCATACCGCCATATGATTGCGCTGATACTGATGATGGCGCGGATAAATTCTATATGAAAGGAACTGTCACTGGTAGCATTCCAAGCATAGTAACAACACTCACTGATCTATGTGAGAATCCTGATACTAAAGAATCTTGCGAAGGCAGCGTGGATTGTCCTCTTCTGGAGTTTTCATGCACAAGAACATGGAACAAATATACTGGTTATATAGTCAAAGAAAGGTATACATGCCCTTACGGATGCAAAGAAGGAGCTTGCTTGGCTGGATGTCCTATCGAGTATGTCAAAGCAGTATGTCCTGACGGAATGATTGAGAATCCAACATACGATGAAAATGGTTGCCATATAACTGGCGAATGCATACAAATGCCTGCCTGCACTGACTCCGATCTAGGTCAAGATCATTATTTGATGGGGATTAACTCTGGCTATTTCATCGGAGAAGATACTACTTTTGATAGGTCTTCTGCAGTGTTCCAACAATTCAATGATTCATGCAGTGGTATAAATCTAAATACATTGAAAGAGTTCTATTGCACAAATGATGGGTATCTTACCTTTAATTCTTTCACCTGCCCAGGCAGATGCGTTAATGGCGCTTGCATAGAACCAGTGTTAGAAACAACGAACTGAGATTCAGTTCTTTTTTCTTTTTTTCCGTTTTCTTTATATATTGGCTTTTTTCTCTATAGTGCATGGATTCAATAACAGAAGGCAAAGCGAAGCTGAACGTTCACTTAGGCAAGATTTCTAAGAAACTGCCTGTGTTCTATAATCCTGTGATGAAGCTGAACAGAGACATAGCCATCTCTTTGATAAACGCTTCAGGCAAATCGCCGCGTGTAGCAGATTTTCTTGCCGGCTGCGGTGTTCGCGGCATCCGTATGTTGCTTGAATGTCCATCTATTGAATCAGTAACTTTCAATGATTACAATCCTAAAGCGGTTGAGATGATCAATTCCAATCTTTCTCTTAATGGTCTCAAAGCAGAAGTCCATTGCGAAGATGCTGAAAAATTCTTGCTTGAGTCAAAAGGTTTTGATTATATCGATATTGACCCGTTCGGTTCTCCTAATCAGTTCCTAGATGCTTCTGTCAAACGCATTTCTCGCGATGGTATCCTTGCAGTTACTGCTACGGATACATCTTCTCTTGCTGGCTCTTCACGGAATGCTTGCATACGTAAGTATTGGGCAGTGCCTTCACACGATTCTCTCATGCATGAAGTAGGCATGCGTATACTAATCCGTAAAGTGCAATTGATTGGGGCGCAGTATGATAAGGCACTAATTCCGATATTCTGTAATTCTACTCTGCATTACATGAGAGTGTATTTCAGATGTATCAAAGGCAAGACTAAAGTCGATGCTATGTTGAAATTGCATGGAATGTTGTCTAATTCCGGTCCGATGTGGTTAGGCAAACTTTGGGATGCTGAGCTTGTAGCTAAGATGGACTTAGGTTCGTTGTCTATTATCACTGATGAAGCTAAAATTGATGTTGTCGGTTTCTATGATGTGCATCAATTGGCTAAGAAACATAAGTTCAAGCTGCATAAGATGGTTGAGATTTTAGAATTGGTTCATAAAAAAGGATATTCTGCAAGCTTGACGCATTTTTCGAATTATGGAATCAAGACAGATATGCCTATTGAAGAGTTCTGCGAAGCAATGAAGAATTTTTCTTGATAAGTCTTAGATACATTCTGTTGCTGATTCCCATTGTTAGATAAACTAGGAATGATAAGAATAAAGTCATTCCGTGCACTAATGCGATTATCCATGCAGGTGTGTTGATGGTATAGAGCATCAATGTCACGAATACCACTTCAATCACAGTATAGCTGGTAGTGACTTTTAGCATTGTGGCTCTTGGCATAGGTTCTTTGAAAACAATCCCGTAGAATACTCCTAAAGCAATAGCTGCCACCAATACTGATAGTTCTACTGGCACTTTAATTAACGAGAAAATATACCATATCAAACCATAAAGAAAGAATAATAATATCGCGAGAACAATGAAATTTCTGAAGAGTTTTTTTATATCCATCTAGCCAATCGCTCTTCTTACGTCTATCACTTCTACGGAATTGACGTCTTCTAATGTAGAAATATCTTTTTCTAAAGGATCAGTAGTTCCTTGGCTTTCTTCCATAACAAAGATGATATTGACTGATTTCAAGCCAAAAGCTATAGGTTCAACAGTAGTCCTGGTTTCGGTCTGGCCTGCGAACTTGTAAATCTTTTGCTTTACATCATTCTCTAGCTTAACAAGATCCACGTCTGGGCTTGTAGGCATCACTCTTAATGTGACGATCGCTCTTGCCATCTTAGTTTGGACCTGTGAAACCGCATTCAGGGCATTTGTACTTAGCAACAATCTCTCTGCAATGTGCGCATCTGATTAGTTCGAATTTGCCGCAATTTGGGCATTTGAACTGCACACTGCCTATATTGTTAGTAAGTTCTGTTTTGCATGAATTGCATATTAGTTGTGATTTCATTTTAGTATTTGAATTAGAAGTTTGTTTATAAAGGTATCGCTTATTTATACACGGATTATATTCCCGTCTACCTTGAATATCTTGCCTAGGAATTGCTCAGTAGTCCAGATGTTCGTCTTTGTGTGCTCGGTCATGTTCACGACTTTCATTTCGCCGCCGAATGCTAGGAACGGGATGAGGTTGTCTGCGAGATGTTGGTCAACACAAGCGCCGGAGTCTATCTCTTTAGCTAGCTTCTCTGCAGCGATCCTTCCGACGTCTTCTGAAGGCAAGCCTTTCTCGCCGAATGCATCTGCGCCTAGTATGACTGGGTTGGCATAATCTTTTTCTTCATTGCCTTTTGAGAATCTTGCCCAGACTGTTATTCCTGAGCCTATGCCATGTGTATCGCAATATATTGTGTCAATATTAACTGGGCAATTGAATTTTGATAATATGGTTCTTGCAGCTTTCGCCTGTCTTTCTGCGACATTCGCATTCTGCAGGTTCATGGATGCGTGCGATATTCCGCTGATGTTTACTATTTTGCCTTGCTCTAATAAATCAATCTTTGATTTGTTCTTCCTGAAGTCGTCCATCATAGAAAGGAAACTTTCGTATTCTTTCAGGTGATACTTCGGCTTGATTGTGAGCTCGATATGGCCGCCGCCTTCTGGATAATATCCTCTTTTCTCAAGTTTGAGCTCTAAATCTGCGTATTTAACAAGATGCGGCATCACAACATGACGGAAGTAATCGATTGACATTGACCATTGGACGTCTGTTCCTCCCGTTAGCCTGAATTTCGTCCTTTTCTCTGCGAACAATGCCGGAAGAATTGTTGATTGCAATAAGAGTGTGATTGAGCCTGCAGTTTCTATATCGATTGTGATTATTCCACCTTTGACTTCCCCAGGCATGTACATGACATTTGATGATCCTAATTTGGCATTAGTTGTTTTCGCATTGCAGAGCTTTTCCAATGCTTTAATGCAGAACAGATGTTGGTTTTTGATGCCTGCATCTTTGCGTCCTTTCCTTATATGCTGCATCTCGAACGATGTTTTGGTTAATGTTGATAGGGCTAGCGCTGTCCTGAGTATCTGTCCGCCGCCTTCACCTTGTGATCCGTCTAGGTATAGCATTCTCTCTAGGTAGTAATCCGTTGTATATAAAGTTTGACTGGCTTTTGTCAACAAATTTAAATATAATCGCGCTAAATCTAGAATTATGGCACATTCAGAAATGTTGGATTTATTCCATCACATACATCATAATCAGGAAGGGCATGTTGTTCATCATTGCGGGGGGAAGCATGTCGAGGTAGATTCCAAACTGGATTATAATATTGAGCATTGCAAATGCGGTAAGCATAGAATTGATAAGAAAAAAGTAATTGGCCATGATTTCTCGCATAATGAAGTGCTTGTTGAATTTTTTGAGAAATGCCCTGAAGGCGGTTGGCATATAGAAAGCGGGAAGAAGGTTAACTAAAAACTATTCTTGCATCTACTACTTTCGCGTCTTTTGAGTTTATCATCAATGGATTGATGTCAAGCTCTTCTATCTTCGGATGCGTTTTAGGTATCTTGGATGCTTTGACTAGAATCTCTTTCAGAAGCCTTAGATTGACTGGCTTTTCATTCCTGAATCCTGTTAGTAATTTATTTAATTTTAAATCCGCTATCATTTGTTCTGCGTCTTTTTCTGTGATTGGACAAGATCTGAATTGGACGTCTTTGAGCATTTCTGTGTAGATTCCGCCAGTGCCGAACATTATCACATGACCGAATGTCGCATCCTTTTTTATGCCTACGATAACTTCTTTGCCTTTGATGTATTCTTGAGCGAGAATTCCTTCTAATTTTAGCTTATTTGCTTTGACTATTTTTTCAAGCTCTTGATATTGAATCACTAAGTCTGTTTTGTTGTTGACTATTCTGATTCCTTTTATTTCGGTCTTGTGGAGAGCTTGCGGTGATATGATTTTTAGAACAATAGGATACTTTTTCGCGAATTTCAATGCTTGTTCGGCATTCTTAGTTAGCTCGCTCTTCGCTACCGGCAGGTACTTCTTCAGAAAGTCTTCTGCTTTTTTCTCTGCGAACACTTCTTTTTTCTTACCGAATAATCTGCTGAACATATAGAGAATAATGGATTTTTGGGTATTTATATGTTTCTGTGTATAGAAATGCTTTTAAGATAATTCTTCTATTTAATGGTGTAATGAATAGCATCAAAAGAATTCTTGTGACTGGCTCCAACGGATGCATAGGTACCAGATTGTGCGAAACTTTGCTAAATCGGGGTTATGAAGTTGTTGGGGTAGATATCAAACGAAATGCTTGGAATCCTAAAGTGGATGCCATCACTAAGCTGATAGATCTCCGCGTGCATAATTCGTTGGATGCTTTGAATCAGGATTTTGACCTGATAATACATTTAGCGGCGAATCCTTATGTTTTCAATTCTGTTGTTAATCCGAATTTGGCTTATGAGAATTTCCAGTTGGTGTATGAAGCTCTTGAATTCGCACGCAAAAGAAAAGTTCCTAGATTCATGTTCTCTTCAAGCCGTGAAGTGTATGGCAATACTCAGAAGGAGATATTGACTGAAGAGGATTCTTATGTCAAGCATTGTGAGAGTCCTTACACTGCAACTAAGATAGGCGGAGAGGCTTTGATACATTCTTACACGAAATGCTATGATTTGCATCACATGATATTGCGTTTCTCTAACGTTTATGGCATGTACGATGAGAGCGATAGGTTGATTCCTAAGTTCATTCGTAGGGCTAAGCGCAGTGATGACCTCACTGTGTTCGGCAAAGATAAATTGCTTGATTTCACGCACATTGATGATTTGATGAATGGTATTCTACTTTGCATCAAGAAGTTTGATTCATTCCCTAATAATACTTTTAATTTATCTGGCGGACAGCCTACGCCTATATTGCGCGTTGCTGAATTGATCACTGAGAATCTGCGTTCTCATTCTAAGATTATCTTAGGAGTGCCTCGCGCTGGTGAAGTCATCAGGTATGTGGCGGACTTGACCAAGGCACGGCAATTCCTGGGGTATTTGCCATCTATCACGATTGAAGACGGAATAAAGAAGAGCATTGATTGGTACGAAAGGTTTGCGGATCTAGACAAGGAATAAATTTATATACTTCTGAGTCATTGAAATGTTATGGGAATCATTGATATTTTATTTGGCGGAAAAAATAAAGTAACATGCGCAGATTGCGGTGCTCCATTTTATTTGCCTTTCAAGCCTAGTGAAGGAAAGCCGGTATATTGTAAAGCTTGTGTTAAACAAAAACAAGAGAAAGAAATCGCTAAGGCGGCAAAGCAGAAAGCATTGGCTAAAATCGCTAAACTCAGAAAGTGATTAATTTCTGGCATAATCTTTATATAGCTTAATCTCTATAGTCTTATTAGTAAAAAGAGGCAAGATGGACTTAGATAAATTCTTCAAGGCGAAAACTGTAGCAGTAATCGGCGTTTCTGAGAATCCTAGTAAGGTGGGGCATGTTATATTTCGTAATTTCATAGAAGAAGGTTTTTCTGGTAAAGTCTATCCAGTCAATCCTAATCTTGAATCAATCTTAGGATATACTTGCTATAAATCAGTTCTTGATATACCCGGCGAAGTTGAGTTAGGCATTGTAGCGATTCCTGCGAAGATAATTTTGTCTACTATTAAGGAATGCGGGAAGAAAGGAATACATGATCTCGTTATCATTACATCTGGTTTTGATGAGATTGGCAATCATTCTTTGGCTGCTGATATGAAAAAATTGTTGGACCAGTATAAGATACGCGTGATCGGACCGAATTGCTTAGGTGTTTATGACGCGCATACTAAATTAGATTCTTTATTTTTACCTGCGGATAGACTACAACGTCCTTCTGCGGGCGGAATTTCATTTGTTTGTCAGTCAGGCGCGGCTGGTTCTGCATTACTTGATCTTGCGGCGTATGAGAATTACGGATTCGCTAAATTCATCAGCTATGGGAATGCTGTTAATGTTAATGAGACTGACATAATCGAATATCTCGGGAATGATCCTGATACTAAAGTGATTTGCCTTTATGTTGAAGGCGTGAAAGCCGGACGTCGTTTCATTGATGTCTGTCAGAAAGTCTCTTTGAAGAAGCCGATTGTCGCAATCAAAGGTGGCGTTAGTGAGGCTGGAGCAGCGGCTGCCATGTCGCACACTGGGTCTTTAGCGGGTTCTGCTGCGGTTTACGAAGGTGTGTTCAAGCAGGCCGGCGTTTTACAAGTTCCTTTCTTGCGCGATATGTTCTCTTACGCTAGAATACTTGAAACTTCTGTTAAGCCTGCAGGTAAAAGGATACAGATAATCACTAACGGCGGTGGTTACGGAATACTCTGCACGGATGCTATTGAAAGATATGGTTTAGAGATGGCACATATGGATGCTAAGACTCAGGCTGAATTGAAGAAGCATTTCTCTGAGCTTGTGATTGTGAACAATCCTATTGATCTGATTGGTGACGCTGATAATGAGCGTTATAGATTGTCTATCACTGCTGCTTTGAATGACAAGAACGTGGATATTGTTTTAGTTGTGTTGCTTTTCCAGACTCCTTTGATTACTTCTGAGATTGTATCGATTGTATCTGAGTTGACTGAACGTCAGAAGAAGCCGATTGTCACGATTTCCACTGGCGGCGATTATACGCGCGAATTGCAAGAGAAGCTTTCTCGTAAGGGCGTGCCTACGTTTACATTCCCGAATGAAGCTGTAAAAGCGATTAAGGCGCTTTGCGATTATTGGTTGTAATTAGAAAGTTATTTAAATGTAAATTCTTATTATTAATACAATGACTAAAGAACATAAATCTAATGATAAACCTCATGAGGTTCATTTCGATTATTTTAGTCATGGTTTTAAATTTATGGCGGGCGCTTTTGCATTTTTCTTTGTATTATCGGTTGTAGTTGGAATGTATGGATTTTATGTCTTGAATAGCGCAGATAGTGCTCAAACATCACTTTCAGAACGTGAACAATTACCAACTATTCAAACAACTCCCCCACCCGCAGATGAATCTCCATTTTTACCTGAAAGTATAATTAATACTGAAAATGGAATATCTTTATCTATTGATAAATTTGAATTTGAAAATAAGGGTACTTGGGGAAAAATAACTAAATTAGAAATGACTCTCCTAAATAAGGGTGTTAATACTATTAGTCCAACTATTACAGTTAGAGTTTATTCACCAAATGCTGATGCTAAAGATAGATCTGAAGATTTAGCGGTTATTGATTTAGAGGTATTAGGATTAGGCGTTGGCCAGCATGTGATTAAGAATATCCCTCAACCAATTAGTTTTTCGGGGAATGGCCCTAAAATTCTTAAAATTACAGCTTATGATGGATGGTTATTTGATAAGCAATATCTAGTTAGTACTGAAAAAACTTTTGAAGTTAAGTAACTTTTATTCTATTAGTGATTATTATCTTAGAGAAGAGATATATTTAAAAAAGAATTATTTTTTGATTAAATTATGGATTTACCTTTAAATTATGATTCATATTATAAATTTCAAGTTTCATTGGGTTTAATTCTATTTATTTTTGCAGCATTTTTTCCTACAGTATTTACCAATAATATCTTGAACGAATTTAAAGATTTAAAAGAAACTACTTTTGAGAATATAAACTTATTATCTCAGATAAATGAATCCAATTCTAATTATAATATGACTTCATCATTGATTAAAATTGAACAACAAATGTATAGTGTTAAATTTAAGCTATATTCTCCCAATTACTTAAGAGTTTTAGAACTATTTGACCTATTTTTATTATTTTTAGGGGCTTTAATGTTTTATTTTGGTATGAATAATTGGAAAGATAAACAAAATTTAATGGATTTAGAACTTAAGAATAAAATAGTTATGCAATCTCTTGAGCATGAGAAGAAGATCTGGGAATTAGCTGACAAAATAGAATTATCTCAAATTGACAAAATATTACTTGCTACAAGTATAAGCTCTTCTGAAAGTATAGTGAGATATAATAAAGCAAAACAAATGATAAATTCTAATCTGAAAAAATAGATAATTTCTTAGAACTTTTTGTCAAGACTTTACCGCCGACTTCTAACGTGTCTTCTATCCTGATTCCGAACTTATTGCTGAAGTAGATGCCGGGTTCTATCGTTATGATGTCGCCCTTGTTCAGCGTTTGGACTGGGACTTTCTTTCTCATCGATAGTCTTGGCTTGTCGTGGATTAGTTTGCTCACGCCGTGGCCTAGACTGTGATATTGATGCTCGAAATAACTTTTCAATTGCTTCTTGTTGAATAATGCGAGCTCTTTGTTGGTCATTCCGGGTTTTACGTGTTTAATATCATTCTCTTGCACTTGCTTGAGGAAATTATAGAATTTTAGTTCGTATTTGGTAGGTTTGCCGATGTAAACCATCCTAGTCATATCCGAGCAGTATCCATTGTATTTCGCACCCATATCGATTATGCAGAATCCTTTCTGCCATCTGTTTTCAGGTTTGTGATGGATGCTTTTGGGATAAGGCAATTTCCCTATAGAAACTATCGGCGGGAATGCGGGTTTTACTCTGAGTTTTTTGAATTCGTTCCTAATGAATCTTTCAACATCTTTTTCAGAATGAAATCTGCTAAAATTTTTTAATACGTTGGAATATACTTTGTCTGTTATCTTGCAGGCTTTCTTGATAGAATCAAGCTTGTTCATTTACTTTTGTAGCCTAAATTGAATATCTTAATATTGTCAGCCAATGATTTCTCAGGCACAACTGATTTCATCGCATAAAGGACAGCTTCTCTGCTCAAAGGTAATACTTTCTCTTTAGTGACTCTGCCTAAAATATAAGCATTTGCGAGCATTGTGTACTTGGTCTCTTTTTCAGTTGCATAAGTCGCATCCATTTCAATCACTTTCTTAGATACGCTCTTCAATGTCTTCTTAACTTCAGTTATAAGCGGATAATGTATTTCATCACGATAAGTTATATTTGGGATTTGCCTTTTTGTGTCGAACATTATAACAGTATCCTTATTTGCGAATTTCAGAGCTTTCAATGCTTCCAATGGCTCGTGGGCAATCAATAGATCAGCATTGCCGCCGCCTACCATAGGCGACATTATTTTCTTCTTTCCAATCCTGAGATGGACTGATAATGATCCGAAACGCACTGCCAATCCATGCAGTTCGCTTGCTTTAACATCGAAGCCTTGCTTGACTGCAGCTCTCGCTAGAATTGCTGCTATAGTTAATACGCCTTGACCGCCTACTCCTACAATGATTGTGTCATATATCTCTTTTTTCATGTTTCTTTTCTCGCAGATATAGCTGATACTGGGCATACTTGCGAACATGCGCTGCAGCCCCAGCATAGGCTTGGATCGATAAATACTTTGCCGTCTTTCTCTTTTTCTATTGCAGGACATGCGTATTTTTCTACGCAAGTATTGCACCTTATGCATTTCTTTTGATCAATCTCAAATATAGGAACTTTAAATCCTTCTTTCCTGGATCTTCTCATATACTGCAATCTGCATTCGCCTTTTGATACTAGCAGAGAAGTACCTGGTTTAGCATAGGCATCTTTAATTTTCTGAGTAGTCTCTCTTAGATTATAGCAATTGGCAATAACTACGTTATCTACTCCGCAAGCTCTTCCGACATCTTCTATTCTCAATGCTTTTGTCGGTTCGCCCATTGCGGTAATTCCTGTAGTAGGATTAGGCTGGTGGCCAGTCATGGCTGTCCAGCGATTGTCTAATGCAATCAGCAATGAATTAGCTTTATTGAATACGTCATTAACTAACGCAGGTATACCTGCGTGGAAGAATGTGCTGTCTCCGATGAATGAGACGGGTTTCTGTTGTGTTGATTTGGCAATTCCATGTGCTATTCCTTGCGCGGCACCCATAGATATCACGAAATCTTCCATCTGTGTTGGTGGATATATGCCTAAGATGTAGCATCCGATGTCTCCTGCCAATACGGTTTCTGGCGGCACTGACTGCTTGACTGACCAGAACGATGCTCTGTGCGGGCAGCCTGGGCAGAATGTAGGCAATCTTCTTGCCGTCTTAATTTCTTTCTGTTCGACATATTCGATTTTAATCTTGAATATCTCACTAAACGCTAAAGTCACTATTTCTTGATTAAGCTCGCATGTGCCTGGAAGATGATTTTTACCAATTATTTTGGTCTTGATATTGGCCTGTTGAGCGATAAATGAAATTTCTTGTTCCATAATAGGTTCAAGCTCTTCTACCACTATAGCAGTCTCTAATTCTTTTAAGAATTTCTTGATTTGCTCTTCGGGGAGCGGATTGGTCATTCCTAATTTAAATATTGGGATTTTCAAGTCTAATCTTTCCAATGCTTCCATAACATGACAGAATGCGACTCCCGTGGTTATAACGCCTATTTTTCCTTTGCCGGGAATTATCTTATTTAAATCAGTGATTTTTTTCAGCTTATCCATGTTCATATTCAATTCTTCATGGACGCAGAGTATGTCTGGCGGCATGTTTCTTGTCTTGTAATCTTTAGTATATTTTCCAATAGTTTTGCCTTTTATTATTGGATCAAGTTTGACTATTCCGCTGGCATGAGATACTCTCGTAGTAGTCCTTAATATGATTGGGAGTCTGAATTTTTCAGAAATTTTATAGCCAAATTTAACGAAATCTTTACAATCTTGCGGATCTGACGGCTCAAGAACTGGAATATGGCCCATTCTTGCGAAGAATCTTGAATCCTGCTCAGATTGGCCGGATGAATGGCAGCCTGGATCATCTGCGCACACTATTATCATCCCGCCTTTCACGCTGTGATAGACAATAGGAAGAATGGAATCGGATGCGACATTCATCCCGAAATGCTTCATGCTTGTCATTGAACGGACGCCTGCGAATGCTGCGCCAGCGGCCACTTCTGTGGCTACTTTCTCGTTTGTGGCGTATTCAAAGTATATGCCTGCTTCTTTCGCAATCTCTGAGAATGTCTGGCCTATTTCTGAAGAAGGAGTTCCTGGGTATGATGCGGCTAGGCCTATGCCTGATTCCAGCGCGCCTCTGACTATGGCTTCATTGCCTAAGAGGATTGTTTTCCCTTTAGGTTTCAGAACGTCTTCTTTCATTTTCGGCCTCTTTTGATGATTAGAATTAAGAGTCTGGAAGTTTATAAATGTTTTGTAGGTGGATTATTTAACCGCAATCTATATAAAATCTTGATTTGAATGCGTTAGTTATGGAAGGCATACATAAACTCTGCAGACAAACTCCTTTGTATGATAAGCTTTTCATGACCATACAGCAGAAGGAGATTGAGGAACACGAATATTTCATTAGAGCTAAATTCGTTGTTAAGTATGAACGTGAAATCACTGGGTTAACACTTTTAGGCGTAATGAATCATTGGACGCAGTTCGGTTATGCTGAGCATTTCCGTGAACGATTTGATGAACATTATCTCGAATATGTGTTAGATACTTGCTATAAAACATGCAATTTCAAATGTCATGGTATGAAACGTCCTGATAAAGCAGATAGTGGATGCACGCTTTCCATTGAACAAATACATAAATTTCTTGAAGATGGTCCAGACATGCCCCATTCTGAAAAACGTGAGCTCTTGAGCGATCTTTCTGAACTTGAAATCCTTGTAGGTAAAAAACCATAAGGTTTTTAAATAGATACTTGAGGATATAGGTTTATGAACGCTAAAACTTTATTTGATTCGGTTAGTCATTCAGGCCGATAGATATAGCTAGATTTCTCGTACATTTTTCAGACATTTTCACAACGCTCATATTTCGTTTTCAAAGGTGAATAAAATGGTAAAACAATCAGTTGAAGGTTATCAAGTAACTCCTACAATCAATCTAGATCATCTGCCGCATATCCGCGGTTATGATTTCGAACAGAAGTTCGATTTCGATAAATTCATTTCCTCGTTTGGCAATACTGGTTTCCAGGCGTCTAATTTAGGCAAGGCGATTGAGATTGTGGATTTAATGAGAGAAGATAAGGCGACTATATTTTTAGGATGCACTTCTAATCTTGTGAGTTCAGGATTACGCGACATAATCAAGTATCTTGTGAAGAATAAAATGGTGCATTGCTTTGTCACTTCGGCTGGTGGCATTGAAGAGGATATTATCAAATGCTTGAAGCCATTTGTGCTTGGCAGTTTTGATGCATCAGGCAAGATGTTGAATGAGAAAGGCGTGAATAGGATCGGCAACATTTTTGTTCCTAACGATAGGTATACTTATTTCGAGATGTTTATGGACAAATTCTTCGCAAGGATTTACGCTGAGAAGAAACAATGGAGTACTGTTGAGTTCATTTCTGAATTGGGTCGCGAAATAAATAATGAAGAATCTATCTTGTATTGGGCTTTCAAAAATAACATTCCAGTGTTCTGTCCGGCTATAACTGATGGTTCTCTGGGCGATATGATTTATTTTTTCAAGAATCAGAAAAAAGATTTTGTTCTTGATGTGTCTGGCGACATGAAGAAGATTGTTGATTTATCAATGAATTCCGAGAAGACTGGCGCAATCATACTCGGAGGCGGCGTATCAAAGCATTACATATTGAACGCTAACATATTCCGCGAAGGGCTTGATTATGCAGTGTATGTGAACACTGCGCAGGAATATGATGGTTGCGATTCGGGCGCGAAAATTGATGAAGCAGTTTCATGGAGCAAGATCAAACCAGATGCTGTCGGCGTTAAAGTGCATGCAGATGCTACTTTAGTATTCCCTCTGATTGTAGCTGCGACGTTCGGGAAGAAATAGATTTATTGTTTCCAGGCCTGCTTCTGCAGGTGCTTTTCCAATCTGTCCATGGCTATCTTGATCGTGTCGAGCTTTGTCGCGTATGAGCAACGGATGTGGCCTTCGCCTGAAGCGCCGAACTCTATTCCCGGGACTACTGCGACTTTCTGTTTCAATAAGTTTGATGCGAATTTGTAGCTATCTTTTGAGTAATTTTCTATATTGGAGAATGTGTAGAACGCGCCTTGCGGCATCGGTGTTGATAGACCCATTTCATTCAATCTCTTAACTATGAAATCTCTTCTTGTCCTGTATTCCTTAACCATATTGTCTGTGTATTTCCTTGGCAGACTCAATGCTTTGATTGCTAGTAACTGCGATATTGTCGGTGCTGTTAAGCTAGAGTAAGTATGCACTTTAGACATTGCTTTCGCTAATTCTTCATTAGCTACTGCGTAACCTACTCTGAAACCGCACATAGCATATGATTTGGAGAATGATTGGAACGTAACTACATGTTTCTTCATTCCGTTTAAACTACCTATTGAGATATGCTTCGCGTCGTATACTATTTTTTCGTAAGCTTCATCTGAGAATATCAATAGATCATTCTCAATCGCAATGTCTGCCACTTCTTCGAGAATTTTCTTTTTCATAACTGTGCCTGTCGGGTTTGACGGGCTGTTGAGCATCAATACTTTTGTTTTCTTCTTGTCAATTGCTTTTTTCAAGTCGTCTGGGTTTAGTTGGTAATTGCTCTCTTCCTTGAGTTCGACTGGCACGACTTGCGCATCAATCAGTTCGAACATCGGAAGATATCCCATGAAACATGGTGATGGTAATACTACTTGTTCGCCAACATCTAGTGTCGCCATGCTCGCTAATAATAGCGCTTCTTGACTGCCGCATGCGACTATCACGTTCTCTGGTTCAACTTCAATCTTGTTCTCTTTCTTGAGTTTCTTGACTATCGCTTCTCTCAAGTCAGTCCTGCCTGCTGGTGAAGAATAATGGTTGCAATTGCTTGCTACTCTTTTTATTTCATTGATTAATGGTTTAGGCAATGGGAAGTCTGGTTCGCCTGGTCCGACAGAAGCTATGCTTTTGTCTTCAGAAGCTATCTTCATGAGCTTGCCAATGACTGCTTCAGGCAATTCTTCCTCTCTTTCAGAAATGTGATTCATTCGTCTTGATTATGGATTTTTAGTTATATAAAGGTTTTGTTAAGAAACAGAATAAAATAAAGAAAATAAAAATGAGGCGTTTAGTCCTCAGATTCTTCTTCGTGTACTTTCTTTTCGTACTTCTTCAGGCATTTCTCTGAGCAGAACCTTTCGACTTCTTCATCGATCTCTTTCTCGATTACGTTCTCTAATAGGGCTTTGCCACAGTTCTTGCATTTCGCGCCTCTGCCTTCTTTTTCTTCGCCTTCCATGAAGCCTTCTTCTTCTGCGCTTATCTCGTCATCTTCAAGCATTTTAGCTCTTCCTTTGTGCTTGTAGACGTCTTCGTCTTCTTTGCCAGTGTCTAGCGCAAGATCTTCTTCTTCATCTTCGCTTAGTTTTTTCTTTGAATCTGGTTCTTCATCATCTGAAAAAGTATCATCTTCATCATATTCGTCATCTTTTGCCATTGTATCTGACCTCCTAATGGTATTTTTCATGTTTTTTGCATTATAAAAGGATTTCTTTTGTTTAACATATAGAAAGATATTTATTCAATTAAACTATCAAATAAGTAATGGAATTACGCAATTACAAGGTATGTTCAGGGTTGTTTTCTAAAGCGTTTGGTCTGATGTTCCATCTTAAACCAAAGAATCTTGTTTTTACATTCCCATCTGAGCGTAAAGTGCCGTTGCATATGATGTTTGTGTTCTTTCCTATAGATGTATTGTTCTTGGATTCATCTTATCATGTTGTAGAGGTGAAGAGACATCTTATGCCATTTAGATTCTATAATCCCGTGCATAAAGCGAGATACGTTATAGAATTAGCTGATGGAGCAATAGAAAAAGAAAGAATAAAATTAGGTGAAATTATCACCTTTTATGGAAACTCTGGACTGCCAATAGTATGAACCAGCCGAATATTACCCATTTGAAGTAAGGCATGAATTCTAATATGACATCCAATCCAGATGAGATTGTATCCAAATAATTAAGATATTGATTGTTTATTTTCAATAAATAATTAATTACGCCTTGAGCGATCATCCATAGCAAGATTATGTTCAATAATCCCATGAATGCGCCTAATGCTTTCTTGTCCTTCATCACGGTTGATAATAAGTCATCGACCATAGGGAATATTTTTGTGATCATGAACCATCCGCCTATGACTATGAATATGCATGAGAATATATTTGCTATCCAGACATCTACCATTCTAATAACACCTCTTTTTTCTAGTATATATATAGAAGTTGATATATAAAAAGGTTTTGCTAAATCCGTTCTAAAACTATCCTAATCTCCACTTTTTCATCTTTAAGAAGATTTGTATTTCCAATCTTAGTATTCCATGGCAGTTTGTAATTCATGACAATTATCTGCATACCTTTCGGTTTAAGGAATCCTTTTTGGAGATCGCATCTTAATCTAGTGTTATTAGATAAGGGGGTTCTATCCTTTAGATAGGAATTGACATTTTCCCACGCGATAGAAGGGTTATTGTATTCTCCGACTTTACCCAAAATCTCTGGACCTAATGACATGTCTTGATTTACTTTATGAAATAGTATTGTTGCTCTTGTAGGCAATACAAATACTTCATTTATCATAGAAGGAATATGCGAAACTATGTCATTCATACATAATCAAGAGTGTTTTAGATATTTAAGCTTTGCTTGCTTGGACGCTAGAACTCTCATCATCTCTTTTGATGTCTCTGAAACCCGCTTCTTTTAGTTTCTTCATTATCTCTCCGATGAAGTCGCGGCCTTTGTTGATACCTACTTGCGGAAGATAGTGGTACAGATGTCCGCCTTTTTTTAGGACTCTGAATACTTCGATGTAGTTCTTCGCAGCGAAGAAGTCGCCGGATTCGTGAATTGTGCCTGCGTCTAGGATTATGTTATCAAACTGCTCGTTCTTGAATTTCTTTACTTCTTCCGTGAGGTCGCCCATCTTCTGCGTAATATTGATCTTAGTGAATAATTCCTGCGACCAGGGATTGAGTTTCGCCACTTCTATAACGTTCGGGTCTAATTCGATTGTCGTGACATGCTTCGCGTGATTTGCAGCTGCGATTGCTGTGTAGCCTAGGCCTGTGCCAGAATCTAATATTTCACCTTTGAGTTGCGCTTTCTTGATTTTCTCTACGAAAAGCATCTTATGCATAGGTGTGGCTGAGATTTTTAGAATTGGTTTGTTCTGAGTCGGGACTAATTTGTATAATTTATTGGTTTCGTCTGAGAAGAATTGAACTTTGAGGAGTTTGTCTTTGTCTAGCAAGTAGCAAGTCTTGTCATCGTCCCGGATTTTGATTGGTTCGACTTCTTGAGCGTTTGGGAAAACGATCTTTCCGTCTTTGAATGTGACTTTTGCTTTTGTTATGCCCAAGTCCAGCGATGTCTCTAGATGTGTCTTGCCGTGCTTTATTGCGTCATTCATCTTTCGCAATTCCTCTGAGCTTAGGATGTAGTTCATTTTCTCAACACGAATATTTCCTTGGATAATGATTTGTTATGATAATGAGTAAAGTGTTGGACTATTTTATATTTGCTTTTTTTAAGGATGGATTCTGGCTTTATGAAATTCGGCAATCCTAACACTATTGTGTCTGCTTTGATGTTATTGAGGAATTTTGTCAATAAGGTTTTCACATTTCCGACTTTTGTGCTCTTTCCATATGGTAAATCAGTGGCGATGTACTTGTAATGCTCTTTTATGGTTGTCGCATCTTGTCGTTTTAGCTTTACATTAAGCTTGTAATGCTTCATGTTGATCTTTGCCCTGTTTAGCATGATCTGGTCTATGTCGCTCCCTACAGGTTTTAACCCTGCGAATCCTGCTTCAATCAGAATTCCGCCTGAACCGCAGAATGGGTCTAGCAGTTTGTCGCCTTTTTTCGCTCCGGTTAAATTGATCATAACTCTCGCCAATTTTGGATTCATCGAACTTGGATGCGGTTCTGGTCTGAATTTATTCTTTCTTTTTTCGAAGTCTTCTTCATTATGGAATAATTCTATTGCGTAATATTTCTGATTGAGAATTACTATCTTTGTCTTCGGTTTTGTAAGATTGACTTTAGGATTCTTGAGTTTGTGCCAGATTCTGCCAGCTACTGCTCGTTCATCCATTCCGTGCGCTCTGACACAGAAACTGCCTTTGTATAACTTTTGCCAGTTAATCTTTGTTTCATCTTCGCCAAGATATTTGTGCACTGCTTTTGTGTAAGCCAATGTCTTGTAATGCTTTGCTGTGTCCGAGAACAGCAAGTTTCCTATTAATGCGAATTGTTTCGGTTGATTTTGCGCTAATACTTCTGCTTCTGCCAATCTCAAGTCTTCTTTGCTGAGTTCGAAGATGAATTTCATTTGTTTTAGTTTGATTTGCGTGCTTATAAACGTTGCTTTTGATTGGCGTTTGATTAAAATATTTAAGTTTTGATTAAACGAGTACCACTGGGCACTGGACATTTACGGGTGACGCTTTTATACCTGAAGTTTTCAGAAATTCTAGGGGTGATTCCAAATGGAACAAGAAAAAGCTTTAGTTGTATTTCAAGATAAGAATATCAGAAGAGTATGGCATAATGATGAATGGTGGTATTCTGTAGCAGATATAATTGGTGTTTTGATTGATAGTGAAGATTCTAGAACTTATTGGAAAGTATTGAAACATAGACTATTGGAAGAAGGATCAAATGAAACGGTTACAAATTGTAACCAGTTGAAATTAGTTGCAGAAGATGGTAAAATGAGGGAAACGGATTGCGCTAACACTAAATCGTTATTTCGTATAATTCAGTCTATTCCTTCACCGAAGGCTGAACCGTTCAAACAATGGTTGGCGCAATTAGGACAAGAACGTATAGAAGAGATACAGAATCCTGAACTTGGCCAGAATCGTATCCGCAAATATTACGAACTGAAAGGGTATCCGATGGAATGGATAGAAAAACGTATCCGCGGTATAGCTATAAGGCAGGAACTTGTGGATGAATGGAAAGCGCGTGATGTTGGCGCGGATAAGGAATTCGCGATACTTACTGATGAAATATCTTTGGCAACTTTCGGCAAGACTGTTCAAGAGCATAAGGAATTCAAAGGATTGAATAACCAGAATCTGCGCGACCATATGAATGATTGGGAACTGATTTTCACAATGATTGGTGAGAAAGCGACTACGGATATAGCTAAAGTCAAGGATTCTCAAGGTTTTGATCAGAATAAGGAAGCTGCTCAAATTGGCGGCGGTATCGCTAGCCATGCAAGAGTTGAGTTGGAGAAAGTTACTGGTAAGCCGGTGATTTCTGCGAGTCCGTTTTTGGTGGAAGGCAAGAGGAAGAAGATGATTGAGAACAAATGAGGGATATTTATCTTCATCATAGTAAGATTTAAAAGCCCATTCCGTTTTTATTGAGGCTATGAAAGACAAGATATATGCGTATGCTCTGCAGAATGCTCTGAAGTATAATGGGCATGCTAATCCCGGCGCTCTTATGGGCAAAGTGATGGGCGAGTTTGAAGAGTTGCGCAAAGATCCTAAGAAGGCTTCTATGTTGATTAAGGAAGCTGTGGATAAAGTCAATCTACTTTCTATCGAGAAGCAGAAGGAAGAGCTTGAGAAGAAAGCGCCTGAATTGCTTGAAGAGAAAAAGTCTGAGAAGCGCGAAGGGCTTAAAGAATTGAAGAATGCGAAGAGCGGCAAAGTCGTGATGAGGTTTGCGCCTGGCGCATCCGGTCCGTTCCATATTGGTCATGCTTATGTCATGTCATTGAATTCTGAATATGTCAGAATGTATAACGGCAAATTCATTTTGCGTATTGAAGATACCAATTCAACTAAAGTCGATCCTATTTCCTATGAATCTATGCCTGAAGAGGCTAATTGGATAACAAAGAACAATGTGTTTAAGGTAATTATTCAATCTGATAGGTTGGGCATGTATTATGATTGCGCTGAAGAGTTGATTAAAAAGACTCATGCTTATGTCTGCGTGTGCGATCCAGATAAATTCAAGGATTTCAAAGCGAAGAAAGAATCGTGCCCTTGCAGGGATCTTTCTGTTGAGGATAATATCAAGAGATATCATAACATGTTCATCAATTACAAGCCAGGAGAAGCTGTTGTCCGTGTAAAGACAGATATGCAGCACAAGAATCCGGCAATGAGAGATTTCCCCATCATGCGTATCAATGAAGATAATCATCCGAAGACTGGCAAGAAGCATCGCGTATGGCCGTTGATGAATCTGTCTGTCGCTGTTGATGATCACGATTTAGGCATGACTCATGTCCTTCGTGCGAAAGAGCATATGGATAATGAGATCCGTCAGCGTTATATTTTCAATTATATGGAATGGACACCTTTCCCTGAGACTATGTATGTCGGAAGGATAAATTTTTTAGATTTGGATGTTTCTAAATCAAAGACTAAGGCTTTAATCAAAGAGGGAGTCTATAGCGGTTGGGATGACATAAGGTTGCCTATGCTGCGTTCGATGAAAAGACGCGGAATCAGACCAGATGCGTTCATCAAGTATGCTTTAGCTGTCGGTGTCACTGAACATGATAAGACCGTATCACAGGAAGATTATTTCAAAACACTTTACGCTTTCAATAAAGAAGTCATTGAAGAAGATGCTAATCGTTATTTCTTCATAGACGAGCCTAAAAAGATAAAGATTGAGGATGCTCCTTCGAAAGAAGTTGAATTGCTTGTTCATCCTGATTTCCCTAAGCGCGGGCATAGGAAGTTCAAGACTGACGGACAATTCTTGCTTACTTCAGATGATTTCGATAAGTTGGAAGCTTCTCATGTTTACAGGTTGATGGATTGCTACAATTTCGAGAAGAAAGGAACTAAGTTCGTTTATCATTCAGAATCATACGAAGATTTCAAGAAAGTCGCTGGCGGTAAGATTATACATTGGTTGCCTGCTGATGAGGATTTGATTGATGTTGAAGTGTTGCTTCCTGATGGGACTAAACGCATCGGTAAAGGCGAAGGTCGCATGAAGAAACTGATGATCGACAATATCGCGCAGCTTGAAAGGTTCGGTTATGCTAGACTTGACGCGAAAGAGAAAGATAAATTGATTTTCTGGTTCACGCATAAGTAAATTATTTTAATGCTGATTTGAATTTTAGTCCTTTGGATAATAATTTTTCAATTATCTCTTTAAAAAATATGGTTGTTTCTGGATGATCATGGAGCAATATCAGCTCTGCTGAATGCGGATAGTTCAAACCTTTGAATTCTTCGGGTTTATCTTCTTCCATCAATTTATAGACGTCTTTCATAGATCTAATGCCCCATTTTTCACGATATTTAGGATTCCTGATTGCGTATTCTCTCACATCATATGTCCAATACCAACTAAGATCTTTTGCAAAAACTCTATTGTAATATTTGTAAGTTATATCTGGCAATCTTGGAAGAGTATATCCTAATTCTTTTAGACACTCCTCAAGTTTATGTTTTCTCAGCATTCCGCGTTTGCTGCTAGGAAGATAATTCTTATATCTTATACCGCCGCATCTGCCGCGCGGGAATCTGAAATATTTAGCCGGCCTTTTGACGCCTGCTTTGTTATAGATGTCTTCGATAATTGCATCTGCTTTTTTGATTTCTCTGTAGCATATTCTCAAATCAGTTTCATCGCAGTTAACGTGGCTATAAGTATGGTTCCCGATTATGTGGCCCTTTTTTATCGCGTATATTACATCATCTGGTCTTTGCTCTATTCTGTCGCCTCTGCAGAACCATACTACTGGAATATTTTTCTTTACTAAGAAGTCAACTTTTTGTTTCATATCCTGCGATGGGCCGTCATCGATTGTGAGATATGCAATCTTTGTCATGGTTTCAATTATGAGTTTCGCATTATATAAATGTTATTTCTATTTAATATCCTATATCTTGAATTCTATCGTAATACAGCCTATAAACCGCAATTAGCAAATATTTATATATCACGGAAAGTATTTCATATATAGAAAAAACCATAGTTAAAGTCTATGAGAGGTGTTGGAAGTGTTAGTAGTCAAGTCACAGATAAAAGAGGTAGCACAGGGATTCAACATTGGCGGAGATTTCGCTGAAGCTTTAGACGCTAAAGCGAATGAGCTTGTGAAAGCTGCCTGCAAACGCGCAGAAGCGAACGGCAGAAGAACAGTAATGGCAAAGGACCTTTAGATAAGGCCTTTTGTCCTTTAATTTTTTCAGGTGCATAATATGATAGATAGACTGAAGAATATCTTGAGCGGCGGAGATCTAGAACAGATTAGCGCGAAGATAGATGAGCATTCTTCTCTTATCAAGAAACAGAATGAGTTGCTTGCGGAATTCTCTAAAAATTTGGTTGATGTCACTTCTGAGCTTGCTAAGTTCAAGCAAGAGCATTTGGTGTTGCAGGAAGTGTTGGATTCTAACTTGCTTAAGTTGCGAAATTTCAAAATAAATTACAATAAAGAGATTGCGGATTTCAAGATGTTGAAGTCGCACATTGAAGAGACGCTTGCTGATAGAGTTGGCAATGATCTGAACGAACGCCTTGCGCCGCACGTGAATAGAATCAAGACGGATTCATTGACTTACAATTCTTTGAAAGAGGAGCTTGGTTCGGTGACTTCTAATCTGAATCAGCTGAAAGAGGAGATTGCTAGATTGAGAGATGTTAGTTCAAAGATTAAAGCTTCGGACTTTGAGTTGAAGACATTCGCTAACGAGTTGCTCAAGCAGGATAGTCATAAACTTCAGCTTATGCGCGAGATTGATTCTTTGCAGAAAGCGATTTCGCACGAAAGAAGGAATAGGCGATAATTCTATTTCAGATGTATTTCTAGTATGTCGTTGTCTTTCAAGATGTATTCTAGTTTTCTTATGTCTTGACCTGGGAATTTAGATGAGCCCCAAACTCTTGCGAACTTGAATTTGTTGACGAAATCTTTGTGCAGTTTCCTACAGACATCACCTATGGTGGCGCCTTTTCTCATGATCAAAGGTTCGGTCATGTCAGCTTCTTTCCTGACTTCTTTTGTATATACTCTCATGAATGTGAGTTTATCATAGATAAGATCTTTCAGTTTGTCGATATTTATCCTAGATTCACCAGATATAAATAAATCCGGATGTATCTCGCTTTCTATTCTTTTCAGTTCGGATTCGCTTACGATATCCATTTTATTGACAACGACTGCTGCCGGCGCATATACCCTGTTCGGTTCGACAATGTCAATCAATTGGTCTGCGTCAATATCTTCACGTATGACAATTGCCGCATTTATAATTTTGAATTCTTTCAGCATGTCAACGATTGTCTCTCTATCGAGATGATTCATTTTGACAGTAGTGCCGAGATCAATTCCGCCTTTTGTGGTCTTCACTATCTTAACATCAGGCTTCTTCTGATTTATACGGATGTTCGCATCATAGATTTCTTTTTTCAATACATCTAGCTGTTTTAGATTGGATGCTTCGATTATGACTAATAATAAATCTGCGTTACGCATTATTGAAATTACTTCTTTTCCTCTTCCGGTTCCAGCAGCTGCGCCTTTCAAGATACCGGGAACGTCTAAGATTTGGATCTTTGCGCCTTTGTATTCCATCAATCCTGGGACTACATCAAGTGTAGTGAATTCATAGGCTGCGACTTTAGAATTCGCGTTCGTTAAGCTGTTCAATAAAGTTGATTTACCTACCGAAGGGAATCCGACAAGAACTACTGACGCATCTCCATTCTTTTTTACTGCGAATCCGTCGAATTTAGGACCGCCTTTCTTTCTCTGTTCACCTGCTTCTTTCAGCCTTGCGATTTTCGCTTTTACCAAGCCGAAATGGTGCTGAGTTCTTTTGTTATACTTGGTCTTCGACAGACTATCTTCTAGCTCTTTGATCTGTTCATTGTTACTGACTTTCTTTTTCGCTTCAGTCTGCATCATCGCTTTCGTTGGTTTGACGTTCATTGTTCTTTTGTGAAATTAGCATCAGTTCGGATGCGCTTTAGATTGATTATTGTTGGCCTTCCCTTGTAAAGGGTCCAACAACCCTTGCCACAGATGCTCCTGTAGCACGATAATCCTCACAATTGATGCTAACATAGTTATTATTGTGTTATTATCCGTATTCTATATAATATATAAGGCAATATTTATAAACATAATTCTTTTTATAGAGAACATGGTCGATTTATCCGGATTGTATATGAATCTCCTAGAAGCGCTGGTAATCATAATTCTAGGCATAATCTTAGGGAATGCGGCATACAGACTCACATTGAGATTCATGAGCGAGCTTGAAGTCACATACTTGTTCAGAAAAGCCACCAAGATGAGAGTCACGCTTGACAAACTTGTGAGTTCATTCGTGCAATATCTAGTGTATATCTCATTTTTAGTATTTGCGTTGAATACTTTAGGCATATTAAGATGGGCGGGGTTATTGTTCGCAGTAATTTTGGCTATTACTCTGATAGTCACATTGACAATTTATCTCTTATGCTTGTTCCCTAATCTCTGGGCGAGATTAAAGTTGATGGATTCTGGTATTGAGATTGGGAAAGTCATCTCTGTCAGGAGTATCACCGGCAAGATAATGTCAACTGATCTTCAAGGCGTAAAACTTAATTCTGGCATTTATCTGCCGTATAAATTCTTGTCGAGAAATAAATTCAGACTTAATTGATTTTTGAAAGCATGCTAACTACATTAAGCAAATCTGTCCTTAGATAAGTCTGGACATTAGAATCTTCGCTGACTTCGTCAAGCACTACCAATGCTTTATTCGCTTTTACAGAAGCATCTTCTTTGCCGTTAAGAATAGAGATGACATTATTCAATTTGAACTTAACATTTTTAGGAATGCCTGAGTCTTGGTTCAATTCAATGAGAACTTCTACAATAGACGGAATCTGGTCCGCTGCCGGAGAGAACATCATTCTTTCTCCTTATTGAGCTCTTTCATAACTTCTTCTTGAAGTGATTTAGCTTTTTCGTTGAATCTCTCTTCTTGTTTCTCTAGAGTCTTGATTCTCAATTCGACCATTTCTTTTTTCTTGCTCAATTCTTCCTTGAGATCTTTTTTCTCGGCAGCGACCATTATGTTGCCGACTATCTTGTAAGCTTTATCAGTAGCATCGATTTCTTTCAATGCAGAATCAAGTTCTACGAGTTGACCATTAAATTGTTGCATCTGTAGCGCAGAATTCTGTATCGCTTGTTCCAACTTTTGGAGTTGTGCGATTTTCTCTTGCGTTTCTTTTGAAGCGTCTTTAGTCATTTTTCAGGTACCTTCTCATAGACTTCGAATAATTTAGTCAGTCCGGTAAGCATCGCTCTGAGCGCGACCGGATCTTTTGCTTCGACTGTCAATGTCAAGCAATCCTTTGTTTTCTTGAGATTGACTTTTGCTCTGCCTGTTGAAACAATTTCTGGCAGAAAGCAATCGTATAATCTGTCCACGTTCTCATGGACTTCGATTTGAGCTTTATAATTCATCGTGATTTGATCTTTGTGGTCAAAATCCTTGGTTTGAACAAGATTTTGCTGCCGCAATAAGGGCAACGGATTTTCTTACGCAAGTAATCTTGACTTACATTCTTGTCGCATTGGAAGCATTTGTAGGTGGTCATTTTATTGCTCACCTGCCTCTGCTGGAACTTCAGCTTTCGCTTCTTCAACAGGAACTGTCTTTTCGATGGTGTATGCTCTGCCTGTGAATGTGGAACCGCATTTGTCGCATTTCCATATGCCTACAGCAATCCTGCTAACTTTAGGATATGAGCAGTAAGGGCATTTGTACTCTTTCTTCTGCAGATTCTCCATCTTTGCGTATTTCTCTTTAGTTGTTCTTCCGTACCTTACGCCGAATTTCTTTGTCGGCAATGAGTTAGATGTCAGTTTTACCATTTTTTGACCTCGATAATCAGCTTCTAATCGTTGAGCCGTTTATAAAGCTTGCTTTTTTTTATGTATTGATAATGAAATGAATGAGGATACCCGGATTCGAACCGGGGTCACAAGGTCTTTTGCAGTCATCGGCTTTCGCCTCAACAGACCCAAACCTCGCAGGATAGCCAGGCTACCCCATATCCCCACTGCTATATACAGAATTTTGGACGATTTATAAATGTTATGTAATAAATTTAGTTAATAAATTCTCAGTATTTAGTCTGCAACAGACAAATTTTCTTCATTCTTTTGTTATGACTGCCATTCCCAGGAACTGGGTACCTTGGCAGTTCTCTTCTTTAGCGATAAAATTTGTGAAGGTTGCAGACATAATTGTTATTAGTATTTGTAGCAATAAGCTTTATAAATCATGCTCTTTTAAGCATATACTATGTCACTTACTGAGAAAGATAAGTTCGATCTAAAGAAGTTCATCAAGGAACTAGAGAAATTCAAAGGCAGGCATACTGAGCTTGTCACTGTATATATTCCTGCAGAATATGATATCAATAAAATCATAAACCAGTTGGCTCAGGAGCAAGGCACTGCTTCCAACATAAAGTCCAGCGCGACAAGGAACAATGTCACTTCTGCACTGGAAAGGATGATCCAGCATTTACGTTTATTCAAGAAAACTCCTGATCATGGTTTGGCAGTATTCTCCGGCAATGTAGCTGAACGTGAAGGACAAAGTGATTTGAAAGTCTGGAGTTTAGAACCTCCAATCCCACTCAATCAGAAATTGTACCGATGCGATAAAGAGTTCGTTCTTGAGCCTTTGATGGATATGATTGACATCAAGGAATATTATGGCATGGTAGTTCTCGACAGGAGAGATGCAATGATTGCGTTATTGAAAGGCAAGACACTTATTCCATTGCGTCAGACTCATTCAGAAGTACCTGGCAAGATGAAAGCTGGCGGTCAGTCTTCGCAAAGGTTCGCTCGTCTTAGGCTTGGCGCTATCAAAGACCATTACAAGAAAATCGCAGAATATATGAAAGAAGCATTTCTAGGTCGTCCTGGTCTGAAAGGAATTATTCTCGGAGGCCCTGGTGTCACCATTGATGATTTCTTGAATAAAGATTATCTTACCGGCGACATCAAGAAGTTGATTATCGGAACTAAAGATCTTTCTTATACTGGCGAATTCGGACTGCAGGAATTGCTCGATAGATCAGACGATATTCTTGCTAAAGAGGAAGTCACTGCTGAAAAAAAAATTATGAATAGATTCTTTGAATTGTTGAATACTAATATGAAGAAAGTCAGCTATGGCGAGAATCAAGTTATCAAGCTCATACAATTAGGCATGGTTGACATAGTGATATTGTCAGAGACTTTGCCTGAAGAAAAAATAGAGATGTTCGAGATTGAAGCGCAGAAGATGGGCTCTAGCGTCAGGATTATTTCTGTTGAAACACGTGAAGGAGTGCAGCTGAAGGAGATTGGCGGGGTAGCGGCTATCCTCAGGTACGAGTATGAAGAGTAAGACTATTTTTTTTGAGAATAAACTGATTCTAGCTCCGATGGCGGAGATAAATAATATCGCGTTCAGGTTGCTTTGTAAAAAGTATGGCGCGGATATGATATTCAGCGAGATGGTATCTGCAAATGCTTTAGTTCGCGAAAAGGATAAGACTTTGGAGATGACCAAGTTCTTGCCGGAAGAAAGACCTTTTGTATTGCAGCTCTTTGGACAGAATACTGAGAATCTTGTTGCTGCCGCTAAGATGGTCGAAGATAAAGTCGATATGATTGATCTTAATTTCGGATGTCCAGCTGTGCAGATATTGAAGCAAGGCGCTGGCGCTGCTTTATTGAAACGTCCTAATAAAATAGAAGAGATTGTCAAAGCGGTGTGTGCTGCTGTAAGTGTTCCTGTCTCTGTCAAAATACGTGCTGATGGCAATTATGTGAAAATCGCTAAGATGTGCGAGGCAGCTGGCGCTTGCGCTATTACTGTGCATGCGCGAACTGTGGCGCAGGGTTATTCAGGCGTTGCAAATTGGAAGAAGATAAAAGAAGTGAAAGACGCAGTGTCAATTCCAGTGATTGGAAATGGAGATGTTGTCGATGGCAAGTCTGCAAAAAGGATGATTTCTGAGACTGGTTGCGATTCTGTGATGATTGGACGTGCGGCTATTGGCAATCCTTATGTGTTTGCACAGATAAGGCACTTTTTGGAAACTGGCGAAGAATTGCCTGGCAAGAACACTTTTCCTGAATGGTATAAATTGTATGTAAAACATTGTAGGCAATCTGTGGTTGAGCTGAAGATGAATGCGCAATGGTTTACTAAGATGATGTCTGGCGCTAGGAAGTTGCGCGATAGGATTGCGAGATCGAAAAGTGAAAAAGAGATTTTAGATATTGTTAAAGTTTATTAATCGGGATTAATTCTAATTAGTTATGGAACTTATTGAACGAGCATTCCGCGAGATGTATCCTAATCGTGAATTCTTTTATGATGCGCAGATAAAGTATTCCGGCAAGTTCTCGCCGTACAATGCGAATGTAAAACTGCGCGGTACGCATTTGGTCGTATGTTTGTCAAAGACGTGGCGCGGAGTGGATAAGGAGATTCTTGTGGGTTTAATTCAGGATCTGCTGTTCAAGATATTGGGCGGGAAACGCGATACAATGAACATTCAGTTGTATAATGGATTTGTAAAGAATCTGCACATTGGGATAGCAAAGACTGAGCTTGATCCATACTTGCTTCGTTCGTTTGAACGCGTGAATGAAAAGTTTTTCTTGAATCAGATGGAATCGCCAAATCTTTGCTGGGGGAGTTTATCCCGACGAAAACTTGCTTGCTATAATTATCATACAGACACAATTTCAGTAAGCACAATATTCAAAGAATGCGATGTAGAACTTCTGGATTATGTGATGTATCACGAAATGTTGCATAAAGCGATGAAATTCCAAGTGTCTGGCAATCAGCACAGGTATCACACAACTGATTTTCGGACTGCTGAGAAAGCTTATCCTAATTCGCGTGAATTAGAGCAAAGGATACGGAATCTGCCGTTTAAACGTAAACAAAGGTCTATTTTGGGCTGGTTTTTGCAATAAAGTCTGATTCTGCGAAAGTTTTATATAAGTAGCATCATAATTATTGAATCATGTCAACACAGAAATTATTGCCTTTAGCGGCTATGGAGAAGCTTATTAAGAAAGCTGGAGCGGATAGAGTATCTGAGTCCAGTAAGCTTGTTCTGAAGGAAATGCTTGAAGAGATAGCTGATAGCATCGCTGTCCAAGCAGTGAAACTTGCAGATCATGCAGGCAGAAAGACTGTGAAGGCAAGGGATATCAAGCTCGCATATAAGAATAATTAGAGAAAGCTTTAAAAAGAAATCAAGGTTAATTGGAATATTACATAGGTGAGATTCAATGGGCGAAATAAAACTAGAAGAAGCTACACAACTTAAAAAAGGCAGCTGCCTCATAATCGATAATGAAGCATGTAAAGTCGTTGAACTGAATTATTCAAAGCCTGGCAAACACGGCCACGCTAAAATCAATCTTATGGCTGTTGGCTTGATCGATGGCAAGAAAAGAAACGTTGTCATGCCTGGTCACGCGATGGTCGAAATACCAATCATCGAGAAAAGGAACGCTCAAGTACTATCAATCTCTGGCGATGTAGCCAATGTGATGGATACAGAGACATTCGAGACATTCGAGATGAAAGTGCCTGAAGATATTAAAGGCACATTAGTCGAAGGATGCACAGTATTGTACTGGTTCATCATGGATAAGAGAGTAATGAAACAAGTAATGGGCAAGGAGTAAAACTATGGTCAAATTCCCAGAAGCACAAGCAAGGAAATACAAAGACATCTTCGTATGCAGGAGATGCAAGAGTAAATTAAGAGCATCAAACATGAAAGTATTGCAAGGCAAAATCAGCTGCAGGAAATGTAGCGGCAAAGCATTGCGTGCTGTCAGGAAGAAGTGAGCATGAATTTAAGCTTGCTCTTAGTTCTTTTATTTTATCTTTCAATTATTCTAATAATATATCTTAATAGGAGTAGGTTCCAGATATATGGTAAGATCATCGCCATGTATAGGATGCATGTCGGTATAAAATCCATGCATTGGCTTGCGGGGCATTTTCCTCGTATTGTCAAAGGTCTGGGCTATATCGGTATTGTTGTCGGATTCTTAGGCATGGCATATATTTCTTATGTGCTTGCTGAAGGCGCAATTTTATTGCTTAGCAATCCTGATGCTATGCCTGTAGTGTCTCCAGTAATACCTGGAGTTAAGATACCTGGCGCGCCTCTTTTTGTTCCGTTCTGGTACGGGATAATTGGTATATTCATAGTCGCGGCAATACATGAGTTCTCGCACGGCGTTGTATCCACCGCGCATAATGTCAAGGTCAAGAATACTGGAGTAGTGTTTTTCGGCCCAATATTGGGCGCTTTTGTCGAGCCAGATGAAACCGAGATCAAGAAATTGTCTTGGGCGAAGCAGTTATCGATATTCTGCGCAGGTCCGTTCTCAAATGTATTGACCGGTATTATCGTTCTGTTCTTATTGGGTTATGCAGTAGCTCCTTTAGCGAACAGCATTGTTTATGCTGACGGCATATTCCTGAATTCAATCGAACCAGGATATCCTGCGGAGAATGCTGGTCTGAAGTCCGGTTTTATTGTGCGTTCGATAAATGATGTTTCAGTCATCAATTCAACTTTGCTTAATTCAGTGATGTCTTCGGTTAAGGTTGGAGATAAGCTTGAGCTATCTAATGGAAAAGAAAGTTATAGTTTGATTACTATCGCGAGTCCTAAGAATGAATCATTGCCTTACATGGGAGTCACACTTTCACAGAATTACCAAATGAAAGAAGGCATTACACGTTATCTTGGCAATTATTTTCCTTGGTCAATATTCTATCTGATAGATCTTATGAAATGGATATTTATCCTGAGTTTGGGTATCGGATTGGCTAATCTGTTGCCGTTAGGTCCAACAGATGGCGGTCGTATAGTTCAAGTCACCTTGGATAGAATACTATCTCCTTTGCGCAGCGCTAAAGTATGGAAGACTTTGTCTGCTATCTTTGTGTTCTTGTTGATTTTTAATCTTCTATTCCCTTATGTAAGATATATCTTTTGATTTTAGTATTGCATTATCTAAATGTATTTAAATCGCATATCGATAATGTAGATTCAGATTATAGCGGGGTGAAGTTCATGCAATACAAAGATACAGACGGCAAAGAGTATGAGATTTCTTATAGTCAGAAGCTTCAGAAAGAGCAGAATTCATTGGCGAGAAAGAAAAATATGCTTCTCGCAGCGATTCTCATGATGATGGTATTCTTCGCATTTGGCGCAGGATATCTTTATTTGAGGTTGGAAGCTATTGATTTCTTAAGTCAGTTGATGGGTGCAATTCAAGCAATTGGCGGGACCGCATAGGTCTTTTTATTTTTCTTATTGATTAAATTTAAATAGTATGTTAGCATATCGCAGATATCCACTTCGTGGTAAAATATATACAGGTGAAATAAGAAATGGAAAGAAATAATTTTGAAAAAAATGTTGCTCCGGTAAAAGTCGGAGATGAATTAGATGTCAAGATTGAAGCTGTCGGAGAAAAAGGCGATGGTTTAGTGAAAGTCAAGGGTTTTGTCCTTTTTGTATCGGGCGTCAAAGAAGGAGATGAAGTCAGGATTAGGATCACTCGTGTGCTGAGCAAGGTAGGTTTCGCTGAAGTCGCATCACGTAACGCGAAGAAATCTACGGAAAAAGAATCTGAATCCGCTGAATCTACTGAAGAAGCAACTGAGGAATCAACTGAAGAATATGAAGAAGCAGAAGATTCTGAAGATTTCGGAGAGGAATAAATTTAGTTTATTCTTTTTTTCTTATGAGACTTTTTGTTTCTCTGGATATACCGGAAGAAATTTCTGAATATCTGGAGGAAGTCTCTTCTAAACTTCCGCATTACGGCATTAAGAAAGTGCATGATTTTCATTTGACTTTGAAATTTCTTGGCGAGATCGATGATTCTAAGGTTTCTGATGTTGTTAAGTGTTTGAAGTCTGTTAAGTTCAATTCGTTTAAATTGAAGCTTAGCGAAATTGGATATTTTCCGAATCGTTCCAGGTTGGATTCTGTATGGATTGGCGTTGAGCCATTAGACGAGTTGAAAAGATTGCAAGAGTCTGTCGAGTCTGCGCTTTCTTCTTTTGGCGTTGTGAATGATCATCCGTTCAAGGCACATATCACACTTTGCAGGATTAAATATCTGAAGAATACGAAATTCTTTATCGATAAAGTGAATAACATCAAGCTTGAGAAGAAAAGTTTCTTGGTTTCCGGGTTCAAATTGATGAAAAGCACGCTTACTCCTGAAGGGCCGATATACGAGGATGTCGAAGAATATTTTTTAGAATAATTTGTTAATCAGGTCTACAACGGATAAATTTTCTACATTCTAATGCTATGACATACCTCCCGGGGGACAGGGAACCTTGTCTGTTCTCTTCTTTCGCTATAAAATTTATAGTTGTTGCAGACCTGGGATTTACCGAAGCCTTTATAAACAGCTTACTGCTCTCCATCATACATAGCCTAGCTGTAAGGTTAGCCTGAACATCGGGACTTACGCACACTGCAAAGGCGATAATATTGCGGTTCAAAGACTTGTTCTTGGACTGTATAATTGGGTGGAAAAATGATGAAAGAAGAAAGACATGAAAGAAGAGAGCAAGAAGTACCAATAGACGAAGTCAAAGTAGAACAGACTGTGAACGATCAGCAGTTCTTGGTGCCTTCAGATATGTACCTGAAATCCGGTATCCATATTGGAACAAAGTTCAAGACAAAGTATATGGAACAGTTCATCTACAAAACAAGGACTGACGGCCTTTCAGTATTGAATCTGCAGAAGATTGATGAAAGACTTAGAGTATTATCCAAATTCTTAGCGCAATACGAACCTAAAGACATTCTTGTTGTCTCAAGGAGAGAGAATGGCTGGAAATGCGTGAAGATGTTCGGCAAGCTAACTGGCGTGCAAACATTCGCAGGCAGATATCCACCAGGTATCTTGACAAACCCTAACTTGAAGACTTACATCGAAGCTAAAGTCATGCTTGTAACAGATGTATGGCCTGACAGGAACGCAGTCAATGATGCTCTGAAAGTAGGTATTCCAGTAATCGCATTGTGTGATACAAACAACCAATCAAACAATATCGATTTAGTCATACCTTGCAACAACAAAGGCAAGAAATCAATCGGTCTTGTGTTCTTCATATTGGCTAAAGAGTATCTGAAATCAAAAGGTTTATTGGATGCTGAAAAAGAAGCGTCAATCAAGCTTGAAGATTTCGTTGATGAATAGGGAATTCCTTATTCTTCTTTCTTTTATTTTATCTTTTTTATTACCTAAATCTATATAAAGACACATACTAATACAGAACGGCAGGGGGTAGATAACTAAATGAAGCTCACACTCGCAGAAACTAAATATCTTAAAGAAAGCATTTCTATCATTTCTGAATTAGTAAATGAAGCCACTTTCAATGTAACTCCAGAAGGAGTAGAACTTATCGCAATGGATCCTGCCAACGTGGCTATGGTCATATTCAAATTATTCTCAAGCGCATTCACAGAGTATACTCTTGAAGAGCCTGTGGAGATTGCTATCAACTTATCTAACTTAAAACAAATTCTTAGGCGTGTCAAACCTAACGATGTCATCACACTTGAGATGAACGGAGAGAATAAATTGTTGATTTCTCTTCAGGGCGGACATACTCGTACATTCAGCTTGCCAATTATCGAACTTGATGAGCGCGAGCAGAGAGTGCCTGAACTTTCATTCAATTCCGGCATAAAGATGAGTTCATCCATGTTGACTGATGCTATAGAAGACGTTGACATTGTCGGCGATTCTGTGCAGTTCCATGTCTCACCTGAGATGTTCACTGTGCAAGCAGAAGGAGATCTTTCTCATGCTAAGATTGAGATGCCTAATTCGGCGGCAATGCCTATCGCTACAGATGAGACTCTTGTCAAATCTAAGTATTCAATCGAGTACTTGAAGAAGATGATTGTCGCATCTAAATTAGCTGATGACGTCCATGTGAATTTCAGCAATGATTATCCACTTAAGCTTGATTATAAGGTTGTGGATAAAGTGCTTTTGTCATTCATCCTTGCGCCTAGAGTAGAGAACGAATAAGGGCGTTTTCTTATTTTTATTTATTCTGTATTAGTCTGCAACGGATAAATTTTGTTCATTCCTTTGCTATGATAGCCATTCCCGGGACTGGGCACCTTGGCTATTCTCTTCTTTTGCTAGAAAATTTATGGTTGTTGCAGACTTTGTTCTATCTCTCAATAGATAATTTTATAAACTTTATACGCTGATATTCTCTATATGGATGTAATTGACGCAATTAAGAATAGGCGGTGCATTCGCGAGTATTCTGACAAAGAAGTAGAATTCAATAAGGTCGCAAGCTTAGTTGAGGCCGGAATGATGGCGCCTTCTGCGGGAAACTTGCAGAATTGGAAGTTCATAGTTATCACGGATAAAGATAAACGTAATTCTATAGCTGAAGCTTGTGTTGAGCAGTATTGGATTGCTGACGCGCCTGTGTTGATTGCAATCTGCGCTGAGAATAAAAGGGCAGAGAAGTATTACGCTGATCGCGGAGTACATCTGTATAACATACAGAATTGTGCAGCAGCTGCTGAAAACATTCTACTTGCGGCAACATCTATGGGACTTTCCACTTGCTGGGTCGGGGCTTATAATGATGAGAAAGTGTCAGGCATCCTAGGTTTACCTACTGATGCTAAGTTGATGTGTGTATTGACTGTGGGCTATTCAAAGAGCAAGCCTGCTGAAAAGCATCTGCTTGATATCAAAGAATTGTTCTATTTTGATGAATGGGGCACGACCATAAAGAATCTTGACAAGATAGTCGGTTTCGACAAGGATCTTGTCACCAAGATATTGGATCATGGTAAAAAGCTTATAGCGAAAGCTAGCGAAAAACTGAAGAAAAAATAAATAAAAATTCAACAATTAAAAATCGTCATCTATTTCTTGATTCTCACGGCAATCGTCGCAATAACCTTCATCTTCGACTTCCGCGCCGCAGAGAGGGCATTCAAATATAGACTCTTCTTTACCTTCTTCCATTTCCTCATCTGAGGATTTAACTTCATCTACATCAAACTCTTCTTCTTCCTTATAATTCCGACGCATACGATTCACCCCTTTTGTCGAGCAATAGAATTCCATTGCACGAGAATTCTAAGCCTCGAACAGCGTTCTGTTCAAGCACTAAACAATCTAGAAATAAAGAATATGATCTCTTCGTATCTATCATCTACGCACCTCTAAATTTGCGTTGACTTAAGATATTTAAATACCTTTGCTTTTAGAAACTTTTTTAAATGAACGCCATTACTCCTATATAGATTACAGGGCTGTGGTCTAGTGGCTATGACATCTCGTTGACTCAGACAGATACGACATACATACTGTCTTCAAAACCGAGAAGATCCCCGGTTCGAATCCGGGCAGCCCTATATTCATTCTTTATTGATTATATTCAACGATTGCTTTGAGGAAGTCCTCTTCTGCAAATTCCGGCCAGCATTTATCGGTCTGATAAAATATCGCGTCTGTGGAAAGCCATAGCAGGAAACTGCCTCTGATATTCTCTTTGCCGTTCATTATCAGAAGATTGACTTGCGGCAGATTTGATGCATATAGATTCTGTTTTATCGTGTCATCTGAGATTGATTGAGGATCGAGATGATTCACGCTCACTTTTCTTGCGATTAGTTTGCAGGCATCGATCAGTTCCTGTCTGCCGTCATAATTTAAGCAAATGATTAGCTTGAACTTGTCAAATTTGCTTGTCTTTGACATAACGCTTTTTATTGGTTCAACGACTTCATGGGACATCTGATACCATTTGCCTATGACCTGCACATTGATATGATTCTTGATGATAGCTTCATCTTTCTCTAATTCTGTCAAGAAACTAGCTAGTTCTTTTGTGAAATGTCCGCTATTTTCTTTAGATGGCGGAGTTATCCCTATTGATAATGTCTTTATCTCGTAATTGACTTGCTCTCGTATAATACGATAAAGATTGAAGAATGAATCAGAATATGCTTGATTGACGGGTTTCTTTGTTTCTAGCGCCCATCTTTCTATGCCGTCTATGTTCAATGCGACATGTTCCGGGACATCCAGCTTTTTCTTGCTGAATCCGAACACTTTTTTCACTTTAGCTAGTAAATCGTTCATTATGGGTTTTTATTATGAGAATATTTATAAACTTTTTCGGCTATGATTATCTATTATGCATCAAGAGATATTGTACACATTGGCTTTTCTGGTTCTTTTGGTAAGTTCGTACACTGATTTACGTAAGAGAGAAGTGCCGGATTCTGTTTCCTATGGGTTGATTTTTGCAGTAATGGGCTTGCGCGGGATTTTCGCTTTGTCTTCACAGGATGTTTCTATTTTTGTTGAAGGGTTGCTGGGGTTGGGTTTGATGTATCTTTTCGCCTGCTTGATGTACTATTCTGGACAGTGGGGCGGCGGAGACGCAAAGATCATCATGGGTCTTGGCGCAGTGTTCGGTCTTTCTCCTATTATGAGTTTCCAGACTCTCTTCATGTTCTTGATCAACATGGTGATGTTTGGCGCAGTATATGGTGTTGTGTGGACAATTTATTTGATATTAAAGAATTGGACTAAATGCGTGCATGAATTGCATATATTGATATTAAGCAAAAAGGTGATTCTAGCGAAGTATTTTGTCTATATCTCTTCTATCTTGTTATTAGTGTCTGGTGCTTTTTTTATGCAATTCCGTTTGCTGTTCTTCACATTAGCTATCTTTACTCTAGGTATGTTCTATCTTTGGATATGCACCAAGGTTGTTGAAAATGCGGCTATGTTGAAGAAGACGTTGCCTTCGCAATTGACGGAAGGCGATTGGATAGCAGAAGATGTGGTTGTAGATGGCAAAAGGATCTGCGGGTCTGCGGATTTAGGCGTTTCGAAGAAGCAGATAAAGGAATTGGCTGAACTTTATTCACGCGGGAAAATTAAGCATGTGGTTGTGAAGGAAGGCGTGCCTTTTGTGCCGAGTTTTCTTATCGCATTCATAGCGACTTTATTATTAGATAATTGGATACTTCTTTTTTTATAGAGAAAATTATTTAAATCAACGATTCAATGATTTTACCTATGGTTAAGTTCAGATGTTCAAAATGCGGGTTCGAGATAGAGCCTTATAACAAGGAAAGAACTAGGCCATTCGCTAAATGCCCTTATTGCGGTACAGAAGGTACTATGGGCATAAAGAAGCATATTCTTGAAGAATTGAAGGATTACGGATTCACTGATTTTAAAGACGAATAGGTTTAGCTCTTTGTTTTTTATTCTGTTATTTCTTCTTTCTACTTTGTCCTGTCCAGAACGCTTTTCAATGCAGTGATCGCTACTTGCAATTGCTTGTTGTCTGGTTCTTTGGTAGTGAGTTTTTGCAGCAATAAGCCTGGCGAAATCAATGCGTTTAGATAAGTGTTGTCTTTGTGTTTCGCGCTGTAATGGATGATTTCGTATGAGATGCCCGCTATAATCGGAATGAATACGAGTCTTGTTGCGAACTTGATTAGCCAAGAGTCACTTGTGACTATTGAGAAGAATGCTATTGACAGAACCATCACTATCAGAATGAATGAAGTACCGCATCTTGGGTGCGTTGTTGTGAATTTCTTTACATTTTCTAGAGTTAACTCTTGGTCTGCTTCATAGCAATTGACTGTCTTGTGCTCTGCGCCATGGTATTGGAACAATATTTTGATATCTGACATCATTCCGATTGCTAGAAGATATATGATGAAGAATATGATCCTGATGATTCCATCTATAATGTTGAATGTGATTCCGTTTGATTCCGTGAATAATCCGGTTAGAAATAATGGCGCTACTATGAAGAGAATCACTGCGAATCCTATTGAGATTATCATAAGGATAACGAATTCTTTCCAGTTCATTTCCTGAGGTTCGTCTTCAGCTTGATTTGCACTCCATTCCAGGCTTTTTATGCCGAGGATAAGCATATCTATCATTCCTAGGAATCCTCTGAATATAGGCCATCTGAATGGTTTGAATCGGCGTTTCTTTAATGATTCTATTTTGGTTTTGATCTTTCCTTTAGGAGTCCTGACTGAGATAGCATAATGGCTCGGTCCTTTCATCATCACGCCTTCAATGACTGCCTGTCCGCCGATCAATGGTTTCATTTTGCTATATTGTTGGTATATTGTATAAAAAAGTGTCTATTGGAGTTCCGATACTTTTATAAATAACGTATACATACGTTTCCCCATAGGTTTTATAGAGGGTGGTAATGATGTTAAAAACTAAAAAAGTCAGTCAAACTTACAATATGCCAGTTTATACCGATGAAGGCGAGTATTTCGGCGAAATCGAAGAATCCATCGTGAGCAATAACAAATTGTTCGGCTGGAAGATTAGAGCAACAAAAAATTCATTCTTGAACAAAGTTCTTGGCAGCGCGAAAGGCGTAATCGTGCCTCATCAATATGTCAAATCTGTCGGCGACATACTGATAATCAATAAAGTGGCAGTGCCTAACTACAGCGCTGAAGAAGAAAACAACGAAAGAGAATAAACTCTTTCTTTATTCTTTTATTTATCTAGTAGTAAACTTTATAATACTTCTCTGATTTTTCTTAGATATTATGGTGCTTTCTGAAGATGATATTGAAAGGATAAATAGGGCGTTGTGCGTGGATATGCGCAGTAAGCGCGTTAAGATTTATGATAGATGCAGTATTCCCTCACCAAATTCTAGAATTTTGCACAAGCACCCAAAGATCATATCAATTGTCAATTCTGGAAGAATTACTATCGATGAATTGGCTGCTGAGGGCTGTGCAAATAAAGTGCAGAACGATTGGATCGAATATTTCAATCAGCGCAGGGAGATCATGATTTCTACCGGCGACTTATATCAATGGCTGAAGCAGGGCAATCTGGACCAGAAGATTTTGGCGAGTCTGCGCGATGATTTCAGCAAAATATATTTAGTCACAAGCACACACATAAAATATGAGCCGCCTACATTGCATGGTACTATCACTCAGCATTATGGAAGCAAAATGGTAGCTCCTTTAGAGAAAAGAGTCATTGTCCCGGAATATTGGGATACTAAAGCTGTTGATGCTTTGAAAGAAAAAGAAGGATTGACTTATTTGCAAGCGTATTTCGATACTTTGGATGACGGCGATAAAATACTTCAAGCGATGGAAGAACTGAGCGGTAAGAAACGCAGTGAAATAAAATTGTGGACGCCGAAATTAGTTGATGCTACTTATACTATTAGAAGTCAATTAGTTGAAAGGGCGGCGGTTCTCAACTACAGTGATAGTGGGTTCCATCTCTATGGCAATCTCGATCCAGACCTTAATGGCGGCCGTTCCCGTAGGGTATAAATCAATCCGCCCGCAGGCGGACAATAGTCAAATAGGATAAATTAGTTATTTCTTCAAGTTTTGATAGAATTCTTCCCAATTGAATACTGGTCCGGGATCTGTGTTGTTGGTTGAGATGTCTTCATGGCCGTATATATGGTCGCGATCTATCTTTATCTTGTAATCTAGAGTCAGTTTTCTGCACAAATCATTTAATGCTTGCTGCTGTTTGTCTGTGTATGGCTCCCAGTAACGTTTCCAATCATATTTCTTGATTGTCTTGATGTCTTTCACTTCTTGGATTTTTCCTGCGTATAATACGCCGTACCTGTTATGGAATTTTTTGTCTTTGCCTTTGTAGACCCAGCTGTAGTTCGCCAATGATATGCCGATGCTGTCTTTGTTGTATGCGAGCTTATCTTCGAGATCTGCTCTGGCATGATACGCCATGCGTTCGTTATCGACTAATTGGTAGATTGTCCCATTCCTGTCGATGATATAGTGATAACTGCAATGTTTTTTCTGCAGAGCTTCCACAGAACCGCAGACTGTGTCGCCTGCGGTGTAATGGATAACAAGCTTATCGATTGAGGTGTCTTTCGGACGTTCACTTGATCTGACTTTATTGTAGTAGCCTTTGTTGTAGGTCGATTCTATTGGTTGCTGTTTTGGAGGTTCATTCGTGTAAAGATTGGAGGCGCCTATTGCTAATGAAAGGAATCCTGCGGCTAGAATTGATGCGACTGTCTTGCAGAGGCTCATACAATATGCTACGTGTCATACCATTATATAGTTATTTTATAAAATATAGATTGTAGTAGATATGTGATGTATGGGTGATATTCTTTTTTCATCATTAAATTATTAGATAATTATATATATTCAGAAAAAGAATAATTTCATGTAAAAAGAGATGATTAAATTGATTAAATCTTGTTCAAATTTGACAAAGGAAACTGAAAAATTTCTCAATGTATCTCAGTCTATCCTAGTAAGCCTGGATTCTCATGCACATATTCTCAAACTGAATAAACGGGCGTATGAAGTTTTGGGTTATAAAGAAGGAACTCTTGAGGGTAAGAATTGGCTTGATATTATTATTCCATTTTCTCAAAGGGCGCAAGTTAAACAGGTATTTGCTAAGATGATGTCCGGCAAAATTAAAAATGTCGAATATTATGAGAATAAAATTCTCACTAAATCCGGCAAAGAAGTGTATATCAAATGGCACAATGTGCTTGAGAAGAATAAGTTTGGAAAGATAATCGGTACGTTGAGTTCCGGCATCGATATAACCTCATTGAAAAATACTGAAATTCAGCTTAGGGATCTGAAAGAGCAGTATGAATCATTGTATAATTCCTCTAAAGATGCAATTATGATTCTTGAACCGCCTACTTGGAAGTTCAGTCTAGGGAATCCGGCGACAATAAAGATTTTTAATGTTAAGAATCATAAAGTGTTTACTTCTCTAGGCCCATGGGACCTTTCTCCTAAATATCAGCCTGATGGACAGTTGTCCTCGGTAAAAGCGAAGAAGATGATTGACAAGGCTATGAAGGAAGGTTCGAATTTCTTCGAATGGACTCATTTGAGATATAAAGACGGCGAGTTCTATGCGACTATTCTTCTGAGCAAGATTAACATAAAAGGGAAGGATATGCTTCAGGCAACTGTAAGGGATATCACTGAGCAGAAGCTCGCTCAGGACAAGATAAAGGAAAGCGAAGAGAAGTACAGATCGATATTCGATAATGCTGTAGATGCGATTTTTATAGCAGATCCCATAACCAAGAGATTATTGGCATGCAATAAATCTGCTGAAATACTTCTAGGATATTCCCATAATGAGCTTTGCGCTATGACTGCAGATAAGTTGCATCCTGAAGATGTGCTTAAACGTACTATGGCTACTTTTGAATTGCAGGCTAAAGGCAAATATTCGCAATCATTGATAACAGAGGTAATCACTAAACATGGAAAGCGCATTCCTGTTTCAATTAAAACCTCGGGTTATTATCTACAAGGGAAATATTTTCTGCAAGGAATATTTAGGGATATCTCTATTGAGAAAGAGGCGGAAGATATGTTAAAGCAGGCATATCAGAAATTAAAGGAAGTAGATTTGATGAAGACAGAGTTCCTGAGCATGACGAGTCATGAATTGAAAACGCCTTTGACTCCGATGAGGGCGCAATTGCAGAGAATGCTTTCACAGGATTTAGATAAAAGCGATCGGATGAGAAGCGTAGAGGTTGTGCTGAGGAATGCCCTACGTCTCGAGAAGCTGATAAATGAGGTGCTTGACGTATCGCGTCTTGAATCAAATAGATTAGTACTTGATCTGTCCGATTATTCATTAAATCAGATAATTGAAAGCGTTTCTAAATATATGGGGCCTTTGCTCAAAGAAAGGAATATCGCGTTGAAGATTCATCCGATTCCGAATCATCACAATTATTCAGTGGATAGATCGAGGATTGAGCAGGTATTCATCAATCTGATAGATAATGCCGTTAAGCATAGCGAATGCGGGCATATTGATATTCTCGCGCGGATAAACGATCATGAGGCAGTAATTAGCGTCAAGGATGACGGCAAGGGTATATCTTTAGGGGATCAGAAACAGATGTTCACTAAATTTTTCCGCGGAGTCAAGCCACATATAGGGCATGGCGGTATGGGCCTTGGATTGAGCATCTCGAAAGGGATAATAGAAGCGCATGGCGGAAAGATGTGGGTGGATTCAAAACTGGGTAAAGGGGCTGTATTTAGTTTCACGCTTCCGTTCAAAAAAAGAAATAGCAAAACAATAGGATTTGATAATCATAAAATATAAATAAATAGAATCACATTCAAATGAGGTAAGAAAGATGAAACAAAGCAAATTGATATTGGTGGTTGATGATGAACCTGATATAAGGGAAGCAGTTAAAGATGTCCTTAAAGACAGCGGATTTGAAGTCCAGACTGCCAATGACGGCAAAGACTGCCTGACAAAACTAAAAAAATGCGAACCTTCATTGATATTGCTTGATGTATTGATGCCCGGTCTCACTACCAGAGAAATAGTGGAGAAAATCAATAAATCTCATCCACTTCTTCCTATAATATTGCTGACTGTTGTCAAATTATCTGAAGCTACGAAAATGAAGATATTCGACGGCAACATTTCTGATTACATCGAGAAGCCATTCGACAATCAAGATCTGGTCAAGAGAATAAAAAAAGCGATGAGCAAATGATGAAAATGAATATCTTCGATAAAGGCCTTCATGCAAAAACAATACTCTTAGTTCTTCCAGGTGGCATTTTCAACAAATGTATATTTAATGCATTGAAAGAACTCAGTTCAAAGAAGATTGGTTATGTGACTATCAATAAAGAGGCTGGAACCATAATCGATCAATTGAAGATGAATAAGATGGAGCATAAGGATTTCTTTTTCCTTGACTGCGTAACCAAGACTATTTCAGCAATAAAAGATGAACCTCAAATAAAATATATAAGTTCTCCGAACGCATTGACTGAGATCTCATTGGGGATAAAAAATTGCGTTGATATTGGATGCGAATATGTCATAATAGATTCGTTGTCCACATTGATGATATACCATAAGAGCGATGTATTGAGCCGTTTCCTGCATAATCTGATAAGCAAATTCAGAACAAAACCTGACGTCAGATTGTTATTGACTATTTCTGAAGATGATCGCAATTCTGATCTCTTCAAGAAAGTTGAATTGCTTGTTGATGAGATTATTGAAGTGAAATAAAATCTAAATATTCTGGATTTCTTCATATTTATAACAAGCTTTTTAATTGAAATGCGCTTTTATCCGTAAAATGGAGCTAAAACAAGTGCATGGACGGGAAAACTTCCAGTTCAAGGAGAAGTTTGAAGCTAGGTATAAGGCTCTTCTCGGTCCGCGTTATGATGAATTTGTCAATTATTCTTTCTCGTATTTACGAAAATGCATACGTGTCAATACTTTGAAAATCGCAGTTCCTGAATTAGTTTCACGTTTGCGTAAGGATTGGAATCTCGAACAAGTGCCGTGGTGCAAAGAAGGTTATTGGATAATCGGCGAACGTACAGATATCGGCAATCTTGTGGAGCATACTCTCGGTTATATCTATGTGCAGGAGTCTGCGTCTATGATTCCGCCAGTAGTTTTGGATCCTCAGCCTGGCGAGACTGTTCTTGATATGTGTTCTGCGCCTGGAAGCAAAGCTTCTCAGATGGCGCAATATATGGAAAATAAAGGAATATTACTTTGCAATGATGTTATTGGTAAAAGAATTGCACCTCTTGGTATTAATTTGCAAAGATGCGGTGTTTCTAACGCAGTAATCACACTCATGGAAGGCTGGCGTTTCTCAGGTTTCGCATTCGACAGGATTCTTGTTGATGCGCCTTGTTCTGGAACTGGGACGATTAGAAAGTCTTTACGTACTGTGACTGATTGGAATCCGAATGCGATCCATATGATGTCGAATCAGCAGAAGAAATTGCTCGCCACTGCTTTCAATAATCTGAAGGACGGCGGATTGATTGTGTATTCGACTTGCACTCTAGAGCCTGAAGAGAATGAAGGCGTAGTTTCTTGGCTTTTAGAGAAGTTCCCGAATGCCAAACTCGAAGAGATAAAATTGGATATCAAACGAAGTCCAGCTGTGCTAGAGTTTGAAGGCGTCACGTTTAATCCCGAAGTCAGTAAATGTTTACGTATCTATCCGATGGATAACAATACGGAAGGATTCTTTGTTGCGAAGATCAGGAAAGAATAAAATCAGCTATTTTAAGGCTGACTCCACCCTGGACGAGCGTTCTTACGCCTATATTCTCGAGAGATCTCATTTAGTCGTTCATATGCTTTAGCTTTATCACTCAATCCCATCCTTTGAGCTAAACTTGCGGCTTCATAAAACCATCCATGCTTCTCGTATAATGCAAGCAACACTTCATCCAACCCTGATTGTTGCGCATATCCTATCGCATCTTCAACTCGTCTTTCTTTTTCAGCCATACTGATTGCTTTCAAATATAGCTTTTTTGCCCGTTTATCTAATCCTGCTTCTTTAGCTAATTTCCCGGCATAAGCGAATCCATATGAGCTCTTACTTCGTTTAGCATCTCGTTCTTCTTGGTCTATTAATTTAGGGTATAATTCTTTAAGTTTTTCAGTCAAACCTTCTTCTTTAGCAATTTCAAATGCTTGATGATAATGCTCATTCTCTTCAAAGATTTGCACAGCTAATTCCAATTGGCCGATTTCTCTAGCACATCTGGCCGCTATCTCACATTTGTTTTCACAATGTCTATTCTTCTCGATGGCTTTCTTATACAATTCTTGTGCTAGTGCTGCCAATCCTGCTCGTTCTGCTGTTTCGGCTCCGAAATGCCACTTCTTCGCTTTGCTATAATCAGTTATTGCTCTGTGAGTGAAGTTTGCATCAATTATACCCGCTTCCTCGGCTAATTTTGCCGCATTTATGAAATCGCCTTTTGCTTCGTATTCTTCGATAAGCTTTTTGTACATCTCTTCTCCTTTTTTTTCTAGGTCTGATTTTTCAGTGACTCTTTTTCCGTCCTGGAGAACTACACTGCCATAACGGCCGCCATGATAAATTTCAGTTTTTTTAATATCTCCTTGCATTTCTGTGATATGGCCTGGTAATGTCGCTCTCGCGGCTTCTAACAGCATTCCTGCCTTTTCATAAATTTCTACAATCTTTTCAGGCAGTCTTAGCTCGCGCGCGATATGTATCGCGCTTTTTATATCCTTATTCTTCAGACAATTAGCCAATGCTTTGTTATGCAATTCTTCGGCTCTCTTGTAATCCCCTGCTTTGTATGCAACTTTCGCAGCGTCTTCAAAATTCCCTTTTTTCACATATATATCAATCGCCTTATCGGTTAATCCTGCTTTCTCAGCGATTTCTGCCGCGCTAGGCGCCCAATGCTTTTCATAATAAGCTATAGCTGCTTCTAGATCTGGCAGAGGAATTTCCTCTTCTCCAGCTAATTTGAATATCATTTCTGCTTTTGCTTTCTTTGACTTTATTTGTCCCAACAATGCACCAATATCATTTGAACTCATTCAGCATCACCATCTCTTCTGACTTCGCATAAGCTTTATATAGAATTCCGTACATCTCACACCTAAGTGGTGTGAATTGAAAGAAGCGCTGAAATCATTGGGATTGTCGACATACGAGAGCAGGATACTGGAAGCGCTCTTCAAGAAGAAGCACACATTGAAAGAGTTAAGTAAGACGGCGGATATCCCTGCGGGAAAAGTTTATTCTATAGCAAAACAATTATTGGATAAGCAATTGATATGTTCTACTGAAATAAGGCCAAAAGAGCTGTACGTATCGAATGCATCTGAAGTGATCTCGCGGTTGATGAAAGAGCATGAGCTCAAGCAGGATAAGACCATGAGCTTATTGCGGGCAGTGGCGACTTCTTGCGATAGGAATGCTGAAAGGCAAACTCCATTCTTCGAGATAGGCACAACCATTGAAGATAACAAGAGAATACAGATGCGCACTTTCATAGAAGCTGAGAAAGAAGTGCTGCAGATACTCAATATCCATCATAAGCCGAAAAGCAACCGCGGCAGCAAATCAGTTTGGGAGAATGCTATTGGAGAAGCGGTTGATCGCGGAGTCCTATTCAAAGCAATATATCCGAAAGGGATTAAATTGCCGGATTTTCTGGAGAGGTTATCTAAATCAAAATCTGCGCGTTTCAATATCAAGAGAAAAGATCTTGATTTTACGCGTTGCGATATAGTTGACGGCAAAAAAGTCATGCTCAAATTGGTGCATGAGGATCCGCTGCATTTTGGAGGTATATTGTTCATTGAGAACAAAGAACTCGCGAATAACTTGAAGACTATTTTCATGAGATTCTGGGAAGATGCAGAATAAAATAAGAAAAGCTTAAAATCGCCCTACTTCTACCCCTCTATATGTTCAAGAACATACTGAATTATGCAATGGCTGCGTATCTTGCGTTCTGTCCGTATAGCGCTGATTCTGCCTATGCTAAGAGCAATTATTCTCCTCATCATATACATCAGATAACTGAAACTGTTGATAAAGCGAAAGTTTACGCTTTTCGTTATAACCCGCGTGCTTATCAAACTAAAGTAATATCTGCGCCTTATGTTTTTTCATCGAAGAATAAAGAAGGAACTTATGTTGCTACAGGCAAAAATCTGGAGCAGATTGTTGGAGCATATGAATCAATTGAAGGCCGCGATATCGAATTAGCGATAAATGGCGGTTTCTTTGATGTGAAGAACAATCCTTATGAAGCAGTTGGGCGTGAAGTGATTGAATCGCAAAGGTTCAGGACGAAAGCTGCAAAAAAAGTACCATCTAAAACTTCATATCGTGCTCAGTTTTCTGATTATGATTTTAAACATAGAGCATCACTCTATATAGATCAATCCGGCATAGTCAAGATAGGATATTTCAATGATATATCGAAAGCGAAGTATTTCTTCGCTGCCGGGCCTATGCTTGTTGAAGGTGGCAAGGATGTTTGGCGCGAAAGGTATGTTCGCGAACAGTTTGACAAAGCCTATCTTGCTCCGTATAAGCGTTCTGTTGTCGCCGTCACTAAGAAAGGCGATATTATGCTTGTCGCCACTGAGAAGATAACTCTAGATAAATTGACTAGATTCTTGCTTCGGATGGGCGCGAAAGATGCGATGTGCCTCGATTCTGGCAGTTCTGTGCAATTACTTTATGATACCTCTAAAAAAGGAAATGATTTAATAATAGGAAATCCTAGAAATATCATAAACGGCATAGCTGTGATAAAAAGATGATACTAGTCGATGTACACGCGCATATGGATGTTTTCGAGCCTGCAGAATTGGGCGTTATTATGGAGAAGGCTGATAAAGTCGGTTTGAAGACTATTATCACGAACGGAATAAATCCAAGGACTAATCGCACTTCTCTTGAATTGGCTAAACGCTATAAGATAGTGAAGCCTGCTTTAGGTTTGTATCCAACGAATGCTCTTGAAATGACTATGGCTGAAGTCGATGAAGAGCTTGATTTTATTCTTAAGAATAAATCAAAGATAGTTGCTGTTGGTGAAGTCGGTCTTGATTATTATTGGCAGACTGATAAGAACAAAGAGCAACAAGTTGTATTTGAGAAAGTGATTAAATTATGCGAGAAAATAAATAAACCTATAATTGTCCATTCACGTAAGGCTGAGGAAGATGTTATTTCTATGCTTGAATCCTCTGGCCTTAAGAAAGTGATTATGCATTGCTTCGGCGGACGTTTGTCTTTGGCTAAACGTTGCCGTGATTATGGTTGGATGTTTTCTATTCCGACTAATGTAGTACGCGCAACCGGTTTTCAGCGTCTTGTTGAAGAACTGCCTATGTCGCAAATATTGACTGAATCAGATTCGCCTTATCTCGGACCTGTGGGCAATGAGAAGAATGATCCTACGAATGTACTTTTTGCAGTGCAGAAAATCGCTGAGATCAAGAAGCTTGATGCTGAAGAATGTTCTAAACTGCTTTATATGAATTATCAGAAGTTGTTCTAAGGTTTATTTTCGGATTCTAATTTTGGTTCTTGCTTATTCTCTTGGGGCGCTGTTTCCTGTGCAGGTTGCGGTGTAGGTTTTATGGTCGCATTTTTCAGTTTGTCCTGCAGTTCTGCGAGCTTTTGCGTGTTCACATAGTTTTTCAGAAGATTGTTTGCGGTGAAGATTGATACGATTGCTGCCGCTAATGATCCGATGTAGAGCAGATTCTCTTTGACTTTATCTTTGAAGCTTTTTGTAGGGAGTTTCGCATCGGCGAGATTAGTCTCTGTATTCTTTAGCGAGTTATCCAACAAAGTCAGTACGACATCTGCCTCTTTGTAATCTTCTGTCTTTATCGCAATCTGTATTTCTTTGATGAATGAATTTCCTTCATCCAGTTGTTTCGATATCCAATCGACTTGATAACCTTGTGATAATTTTTCTTGATATTGTTTCTCGAGATTAGAATAATCTTGTTTTGCGCTTTCGAATTGCGCGAGTATCGCAGTTGAATTGTATAATGGCGGTTTATTTTCCTTTGGCGCTTCTTGCACAATCAGTTGCTTGACAATCGTCTCTTTCAATTGCTTGTTGATGTATATTTTCAGTATGACATCGATTGTTCCAGCTTTTTCAGCAGTAATCTTTGTGAATGTGTAGTCCTTATCACCAACAACTAGAGAAGATATCGGAACATTGTCTGAACTTGATATGCCGTTGCCGGTAATCTCAACGTAAATATCTTTCAGATCAACGTTTCCTACGTTCTTCAATAGTATGTTGGTTTGGGATACACCTAGTTGAACAGAATCAGGAGTGATTTTCTCTAATGAAAGTTTTTCTTGGCAGATGAATGATGGCTCATGGCATTTATTGTCTGAGCATATTGTGCATTCTGAATCACATTTTGTATTGTCGCAGACCCATGAAGGCCCTATTGGGATCGTTATGTTTTCTGTGGTAATATTCTCTTTTGCTAGCGCAAAGTTTAGCATGCTAACCAGGAATAATGACATTATCACCAAAAAAAAGCTGTTTTTCATCTCAAATCGCGTATTGAATTGTTTTTGGGTCATTAATAAAGATTTCTTTACTCGAATCATTAGCATAGGGAAAAACTTGCTGGATGTTTGCGGAATATATCTATTGCAGAGAAATTAACTTTAAATAGTAAATTGCATCGTATTTCTTACATGTTCGGCGATGTTAAGGTAAAATGCAAGAATTGCGGCAGAGACGCACTAGCTTCTGACTTTGTATTAGATCCTTATTTCAGAATGATGGTATGTTCGAAGTGTTTCAAGGAAAGAAGAGGTAAGAGCATTGTCGACAGCATGAAAGCGAAATCGCCAAGTCAATTAGTAGTTACTCCAGTGCAGAAAGAAGTCAAACCTAAACCTGCGGGCTGGGATGAAGAAGATGAGTATCTTGAGAAGATGGCCAAGTTCAAGCAACAGACTACTACTCAAGTCAAGAAAATAGATGATGAGAGAGTTTCTTATAAATGCAAGAAGTGCAGTTATGAGTTCGCGTACAATACTATTAAGAGAACACCTGGCAGATGCCCTTATTGTTGCGCTGAGATAGATAAGATGAGATTTTAATTCTGTAATTTTTAATTATTTTCAATTATTGTTTATTCAACGCCTTTATTGAAATGTCCAGTGGTGAATCCTTTTTTGATCTTTTCATCATCGAACTTTTCTCCTGCGATTATCTTCTTGTAGATTCTTGTGAATCTGCCTACGTCATCGGAATCAGTTATGTCGAGATAGAAGTATCTGAATCCGGATTTCATAAGGTCCTGCACTTTGCTGAACAATCCCAATTGCTTGCAGTTCAGGATTTCATTTACGTTGTGCGCGTTTCTCACGTTGAAATGCCTGCCTTCTGCGTCGACCAATTCAGGCGCTTTCAACGGCTCTTTCGTGGTCATCAGGACGAGATTGCCGTGGACTAATACTATTACATTCTTGTTTTGGAGATTTTCCAATTCTGCAAAATTTAATTCTGGTGAAATTATTGGAAGCTGCTTGTGGCAGTTAATATCAATATCGTTGTAGACATTGAATGAATAATCGAGATGCATTTCATATCCTTTCAATGCTTTAAGCAAGCCTTTGTTGCCTACCAATACGCCGTCTGGTTTTATTCTTTCGATTAACTTTTTGATTTCATCAATCTGCGCATCTGACAATATCCTCGGCGTGCTCACGAATAATTTAGCGTGTTTTAACGCTTTCTTTATCTCTGCGCAATCTTCTTTGTATACATCGTAATAGATTATATCAGCGCCGTCCTTGTCTGCCTCAATCGCGGATTTCTTGTTGTAGACTTTCACGACTAGTTTAGGTTGGTCTTTAATTGGTTGTGTTTTAGTATTTGGTATAATGATGTCTCTTTTTTTGAAAATAGATTTGATTGGCTTAATCTCTTCGCCGAGATCTGCGCGCAAATCAATGGAATGCGTCTTGTAAACAGGAATGCTTTCTTTGAATCTAGGTTTGTTGATTGTTACGATATCATCGACATTAGCTTCATTTACCGCGCAGCCTTCTTTGCAGATGCTTGTGACTTTTTCGTTTACAATTTCTTTTTCCAGCCAGTATGCGATTCCATCGCCGAGCTTTAAGTCTATTCTGAGCTTGACCTTGCCGTCTTTTAATTGTCCGGCATAGATTCCTCTGTTCATTGGCTTTCGCGAATCGACTATGCTGTTCTCGAATGCGAATCCGCAGGTAAATTCGCGGTTGAATGCAATCATCAAGTCTTCAATATCTTTTTTGTCGATGTTGAATTTATTCTCATAGAATTGGTCAATATATTTTCTATATACTCTTGCAGCAGTTGCCACATATAACGGCGTCCTCAATCTGCCTTCGATTTTGAATGATGAGACTCCGGCTTTGATAAGTTCAGGGATTTTGTTGACTAAGCAAAGGTCCATTGTGCTCAACGGATATTTGTTGTTGTAATTTAGTCTGCATGGCTGCGCGCATCTGCCTCTGTTGCCTGAACGTCCGCCTACTATTGATGAGAATAGGCATTGCCCGCTGTAGGAAAAGCATAATGCGCCATGAACGAATATTTCCGTCTCGTGTTTTTCTGAGATATGTTTGATTTCATCTAATGTTAGCTCTCTTGCGAGGATTGCGCGGTCTATTCCTTCGGGAATTGATTGCGCATTTGTGATTGTCGCTTGCGTTGACAAATGAATCTGGAGACTAGGAAAATTCTTCTTGATTATCGGGATCAGGCATTGGTCTTGGATGATAACTGCATCAGCTTTCGCTTGGTACGCGATGTCCATCAATTCAAAATATTGCTTAATCTCGCTGTTTTTGATTAATGTGTTGAGAACAACATAGACTTTAACATTCTTTTTGTGGCAGTATTCTATTGCGCTTGCTATGTTCTGCTCGTTAAAGTTTCCTGCGCTTGCCCTTGCATTGAACCTATTGAGGCCTAGATAGACTGCGTCTGCGCCGTTATTGACGGCTGCCCTTAGGCATTGTTCGTTGCCTGCAGGGAGCAATAGTTCTACTTTCTTCATTTCATTCATTATTTAGAATCTGGATATAAAAAGATAACTGAAAATGTTAGTTGCGTATATGTCTGCAACGGATAAATTTTGTTCATTCAATCGTAATTACTGACTTTCCCGGGGACTGGGTACCTTGTCAGTTTTCTTCTTTGGCTAGAAAATTTATGTTTGTTGCAGACATTACAATTTCTATCGTATATAGCCGCCTTTCTGCAGGTTCCATAGCTTCTTGTACAAGCCGTCTCTCTTGATGAGTTCGTCATGCTTGCCTTGCTCTACAATCTGGCCTTTGTCCATCACTACGATCATATCTGCCATCATTATGGTTGACAATCTGTGCGCGATGATTATGGTTGTCCTGCCGAGCATCAATTGCTCCAAGGTCTTCTGGATTTCTCTTTCGGTTTCTGAATCCAATGCAGATGTCGCTTCGTCTAGGACTAAGATTTTTCTATCTGCCAATAACGCTCTTGCGATGGATACTCTCTGTTTCTCTCCGCCGGATAGTTTCAGTCCGCGCTCTCCAACTATGGTTTTTTCTTTATCAGGGAAGTTATTGACTATCTTGTCCAATTGCGCGAATCTCATGGCGTTGAAGACTTCTTCTTTCGTGGCTTTAGGATTTGAGAATAGGATATTGTTGTAGATGGTGTCATCAAAAAGGATACATTCCTGCGGGACTATGCTCAGTTCTGCTCTCAATGATTCCTGCTTGTATTTCTTGATGTCCTGTCCATCAATTATGATTTCTCCGGCATCTAAGTCATATAATCTGTAAAGCAGTCTGATTATGGTGGATTTGCCTGCGCCCGATGGCCCTACGATTGCTAAATTCATGTTAGGTGGAATTGAAAGATTGAAATTGAATAAAACTGGTTTTTTTCTATAGGTGAAAGATACATCCTTGAATTCGATGGCTCCTTTGGTTACGTGAAGTTTTCTCGCGTTTGGTTCGTCAACTATTTCGTTCTTGATCTTGAGGTATTGGAATAATGATTCAAAGCCGGCCATGGACCAGTAAAGGTTCCTGATGCCTTGCACAAAACCGAATAATGATTCCATCAAAGTAGTATATGCTGTGTAGATGAATACCATGGTGCCTAACGTAAGTGTTCCTGCTATAAGACCTTTGAGCGGGAAATAGAGTAAAAGGAATGTTCCTGCGCCCAGTATTAATGATTGGCCGCTGTCAAGGAATCTGAAGTAGTCCCAATGTTTTAGCAATGAATACCTGACATATTCTACAACTTTGCCGAATTTCCTTTTGACCGCTGTTTCTTTGCCGAAATATTTGATTGTTTCGATATTGGTGAATATATCGCTTATGGCTGCTTTCTCATCATCTTCTGCGTCATTCGCTAGCAAGTTGGATTCCTGCTGTAAATAGTTGATGAATATGCTGTAGCCGGTGAATGCCATGCAGACAAGCACAATGATGATTGACGAAGTTATATCTAGATAAAGCAATGATCCCGCGATGATTATCAGTTGAAAGACTAATGGTATGAAGTTGAACACGAATACATCTGTGAGCTCTACAATCGAATTTGAGCCCCTCATTAGCTTTGAGATGATTGCGCCGGATTTGTTGGATGTGTGGAAGTTGTGCGACAATTCGATGAGATGATTGAAGAATTTCCTTTTGAGATCCATAATAAGGTTGGCGTCCAATCTGTTGATGAGATGCATGTTGAACCATTTAGTGAAGAATCTGATGACTAGGTTAGCTATGAAGAATATGATAAGTTTTGTGAGTATGTTAATGTAGTCATCCTTTGGCAAGTTGTTGGCGATGAACTCAGTGCCATTATCAACGATTATCTTGAAGAAATATTTGTCAAGCACTAATGTGGCTTCGATTATCAATAAAAGGAAAATCAGGCCGAAAACGTAGGATTTGTATTCACCTAACATGTTCAGGTATATCTTCATGTTATAGCTGAAGTTCAATCCTTTGCTAGGGTTTTGCGGTGGTTGTTCCATTTTCGTCAGTTTTAAATACTAGCTTTCCATCGGTTAACACATCAACTCAAATGTCTAAGCATTCAATGCGTATGCGTAATTCAAGGATGGCGTATTATCATTCTAAAAGAGAAGATTCTGAATAGATACTTCTCTAAATAACTAGAGATATCTGTAAAACCCTCTTTTTCATGTAAATTATAGCCTTTTTATATTATAAATATTACTATTTTAATATCAAAATCATATTATATATGTACGAGGCTTTTTAAACTCGGGACTTTCTCATTTTCACTATGGCAGATACTGATAAGAAGGAATTAGAAACGATTGTAAAGGTTAATTACAAGGATGATTCTAAATCCAAACTTTCTCTTACAGAGCTAGCGGAATATTCGAATCGTAAACCAATTTATTTTCAATCAAGTATTAGTCGTTACGTTAAAGCGGGTGGAGATTTAGCTCAAGAGATACTTCAAAGAAGGGTATGGAATGGCTCAGCTTATCAATATCCAGTTCAACTTCTAAAGAAACTTTTTCCAAAAGTAGATTATTCCGGAGTACAGACTACTGCTTCTGAGGGTTATTCTCTGAAGCAGATTGCAGAATCACATAATATTGGGTATTATGCATTAATGCAGAGATTATATCTTATTTTGAAGAAAGGCGGAGAGGCTGCAGATCAAATCTTGAATGGGCGCATAAAGAATGGCAAAAGCTATCTCTATTTGGATTCGGCAGTCAAGTCTCTTTTGGAGAAGCCTTACAAATCACGTAAAACGAAATCCGTTGAATCTTTGGATGCGCAGGTCGAGCAATCATCTGAACCTGTGAAAAGATTGGAAGCACCAGTGGATAGGAAAGCGCTTGAGCCGATTGATCCAAAATATTATTGCGATACTAGGCAATACAATGAAGAATTGGTTGCTATTGCTCAAACAGGTAATATTGCTGCTCGTGATTTGCTTATTGAAACAAATAAAGGATTAGCTTATCATGTGGCTAAAAAATATGTGTCTTGGGCAAATTCTAGAGGGCTTGAACTTTCCGATCTCATAAATATCGGACTTATGGCAATGAATGAACACGCAATACCTAAATATGATTCAAGCAAAGGCACTAAATTCGCAACTTATGCCCAGACTTGGATAAGGTCGCTTATACTTCGCGAAATACGGAATTCTTTGATGATACATGTGCCGTTATATGAGCAGAGTCGTATAGAGCGCGCTAACAGAGCAGATTCTTCGTTAGAGCAGAAAATGGATGATTCTTCTGAAGAGGATGCTGATATTAAAGAAATCATGCCAAAAGAAGAATTGGAATGCCGTAATCATCTTCTTTCGAATCCGGCTTCTCTTGACGGCGGAAGCGCTAAAGTTTATGAAGATACTTTAGTTGGCGATTCAAGCAATCCTGAAGAAGTGATTGATAAGATGGATGGCGGATTGCTTAGCGAGAAAATCAGTAAAGCGTTGGATGCACTTACTGAACGTCAGCGTGAAATCATTAAGCACAGGTTCGGTTTCTATGACGGCGTGTCTAAAACTTTGGCTGAGATCGGAGAGCTGTATCATGTCAGCAGGGAAGCTATAAGGCTGCAAGAAAAACGCGCATTGAAAAAACTGAAGAAATCTCTGCCTGGCGATATCTTGAAATTTAGCCGAATACAAGACTGAATTCTTCTAAGTATTTTTTAGCAATATCTTTGTCTTCGATTATCAGGATGTTCTCGTCATTATTATTGTTGCCGTTGCCTGTAGGATTGTATGAGCCGGTTATCACAATATTGTCATCCACTATGAACACTTTGTGGTGCATATTCGCAGTGTTGTTGTCCCACTTTACGTTTAGATCCGTTTTTTTCAGCTTATAATATTCAACGTAATCGTTCTCCTGCGTCTTCTCGAATACGCCTTTGACTTCTATTCCGTCTTTGCTCTTCTCTATCAGTTTGTTGCCGATGTCATCATCGGTGAATGAGAATGTCATGAAACGGATGGAATTCTTCGCTTTGCTCAGCGTTTCGATTACATGCTGCGCGCAGTTGTCTTCTGGGCAGAAATAATTCTGGTAATTACCGATCACGGGGTATTGGACTTGTTCGCCTCTGTTGAATGTGCCGTACCACATCTCTTTGAATTCAGATTCATAATTCTGGCTTAGATATGTTGATTTGAGTAATAATGCATTATTGTTATTCACCTTGTCGCATCTTTCGGTAGGATTCATGCTGCCGGTCCAGACATATTTATTATCGATGATGCAGAATTTGTTGTGCATGAGCTTGTCTGTCTTGTCCTTGCGGATCCAGTAATATTTAGTGAGCGCGCCTGCGTTATCATTATCTAAGAGCAGAAGGACATCTACTTTCTTGCTCATGTCGAATAATGCAGTTTTAACATTTTCTAAGTCTAGATCATAGAATGCGCAATGAATGCTTTGTTCAGCTTGGCTCAGCGCTTCGACTAGATGACTGCTGCAATCATCCCTTGGACAGAAGTATACTTGCGTCTGGATATCTTCTCTGATGACTTCGCCTGTTGAAGCGCAACCTGAAAGGAAGAATAATATGAAGATGATTGCCAGTAATTGTTTCATTATGATTAAGGCAATTCATATGGTTTTTAAGCTTATTCAGAAATGTTTATATATCGCTTTGACTTAATTGTTGATATGAAATTCGCATTTATAGCATTGATTGCAATTGTTCTAGTCTTGTCAGGCTGCACTACTGGAAATGTAGTCACTGGACATATCACTCTAGAAGATGATTCTTTGAAATATGAAGCGATCAATGCATGCGTCATGGCTTGCGCGAAATGCAATCCTAAAGCATTGGAAACAGCGTGCACAATGAACTGCAACGAGATTTATACAGTCGGCGGAATCTTGAAAGTGCAGAAGTATACTGAACTTTATAGTTCTAAGTGCAGGGATGAAATAGCTAATCCTTAGAATTCTGATTAATTTTTAATTAATAAAATAAGAAAATAAAAATAGGCTTATTTCAGCCTGATTGTTTCTAGATTCTTAGGCGCGAATGTCTCAATCTTGAACAATTTGTGCAAACCTGAAGCTAAATCTAAACATTTTGAACTTTCTCCGTGAGACACGATTACTTTCTTAGGTCTTGGTGTAGCTCTGCCTACGAATGTGGTCAATTCTTTCCTGTCAGCGTGACCTGATATCTCCAAAGAATCGTGCACCTGCATTTTAATCACTACAGTCTCAGGTTTTCCGTTCTCTTTGAATGTGAATTCGCGTTCACCCATCTTTATCCTTCTTCCCAATGAACCTTCGCCTTGGTAACATGAGAATACTAATGAATGTCTTGCGTCATTGGCTAGCTCTTTGAAGTATTGGACCGATGGACCGCCGGTCATCATGCCAGATGTGGCAAGTATTATACAAGAACCAGCTTCTTCGAATATCTGTTTCCTTTCTTTTTGCGAACCTACTTTCCTGAAGATAGGCGATAAGAAAGGATTATTGTCTTTGTGGAAGATCTGTTTCCTGATATTAACATTAAGGAATTCTGGATATGCTGTATGTATCGCAGTGATGTCCCAAACCATGCCGTCGATGTATACTGGAATTTCCGGTATCTCTTTCATCCTGACTTTCTCTTCGATCATTGCCATTATCTCTTGAGCTCTGCCTGAAGAAAGCACTGGCATCAATACTTTTCCGCCTCTTTCAACAGTGGTTTTGATTATATTAACCATTTCCTGTTCAGCGTCTTGTCTTGGCGGAGCGATGTCATCTTTTCCACCATAGGTGGATTCGATTATCAAAGTTTCCAGTCTTGGGAATCTCATATCGGCTCCTTCTAGGAGTTTTGTTCTGATAAGTTTGATATCTCCAGAATAGACTAGGTTATGTAATCCATTGCCGACATGTAGGTGCGCCATTGCAGAACCTAGGATGTGACCGGAATTGTATAATGTCAATCTTACGTCTGGTGTAATATCTGTGACTTCTTCATAATCCAAACAGATTGTGTGCTTGATCATTTCCTTGACGTCATCTGCGTTGAAGATAGGATCTTTTCCTTCATTCATCGAGACTTTAATCGCGTCAAGCAATATCAATGACATGACATCTCTCGTTGGAGTAGTGCAATACACTGGGCCTCTGAATCCGTATTTGTATAAGCAAGGGATCATGCCCGAGTGGTCAAAGTGCGAGTGCGTAACTATGACTGCGTCCAGTTCATTTATGTTGAATTCCGGAACTTCCAGCATAGGGTATGCGTCTGCTTCAGATGCTACGTTGATACCGCAGTCTAATAGAATTCTTGATTCTGGTGTTGAAAGCAATATGCATGATCTGCCTACTTCTCTTCCGCTGCCTAGATAAGTTATCCTTACCCATTCATGCTTCTTCTCTCTTAGCCAGCCGTCGTATATTCTGTGGCCAGTCTTATCAAGGAATTTTCTTCTTTCATCGCTGTTTTGGTATAGAATTGCCCTGATATCTTCGATCAATTGCGATTTTATTGCAGGTGTCCTTTTGATTAATGGAACCCACAATGTCTTTTTTCTGATATCACTTAATATCGAGCCTTGTTTGCCGATTGCCAGTCCTGGTTTTTCGGCGTGTATGATTACCATAGATCTTTGAGCGTCAAAGAAAATGTCTGAAACTCCTGCTTCATCAGTCATGAGTTTCTTGATTACTGCTTTAGCTTTCTCCATGTCCATAGTTATGCTTGGATCCGGCCTTAGCTCTACTCTTTTTTTCAGTTCGTCAACGACTTTTTTGACTGAGCCTTCGTTGTTCAAGAAAAAGTCTTTATCTTTTGTGTAAACTACTATATTAGCACCTTCAAAACAGATGTCGCTGATCTTGCCGGGCGGTAGCAGTTTTGCTACTTCTTTCAAAATGTCTGCCATGTGATTATTACCTCATAAGTCTTAAATTAAATTTCAAATATAAACAAAAGAAAACTGAGTTCTACTCAGCTTTTGTGTTTACTCTTAATGGTGGAAGTCTTTTAATGCCTTCCTTTGTTATTGTGACTATGTCTATGCCGTTGCCTGTCGCGCAATCTCTTTGCAATGCTGCGCCTACAGCTTTCTTGGCAAGCTCTATACCTTCTTCGATTGTTATTTTTTCAGTATATTGCGATTCCAATACGCCGTATGCGAATACGCTGCCTGAACCTGAGCTGATATAATCAGCTACTTCTGACAATGAGCCGTCTGGGAATATGTCGTATAATGAGTATGTTCTTTTGTCGTTGTCATCGAATCCGCCCATCACGAACTGCGCAATGCCTGGGATCATGGACATTTTCCTTATGTTTTGGTAGGTCATGTTCGCCAATAGGTTTGCCGCTTCTTTTATTGTGGTCGGTCTGTAAGTCTTGATATTCTTAAGTGTGAGTTCTGCTTTGAGAAGTTTGATTATCAATTGGACATCTGAAACTGTGCCCGCTATTGTCAAAGCGAGATTGTCCATGACTTTATGGATCTTGACTGCATTTTTGTCAACAATCATATAGCCAGCTGTTGCTCTTGTGTCTGCCGCTAGAACCAGGCCGTCCTTGCATCTTATGCCTACAGTAGTAGTGCCGGTTTTCAGTTGGTGTTCATTTAGTTCTGACATATTAGTATTCAACCTCTTGAGAATTACATATTCTTAGAAAGGTTCTTTATATATAAAACTTTCTATCATGTGAATAATGAAGTGAGCCTACCAGGAGTCGAACCCGGATTTAGCGGTCCGAAGCCGCTCGTGTTATCCGTTGCACTATAGGCCCAAACTTTTGACTGCGCTGCGCTCCGCAAAAGTTTGATTCGCAAGGACTAAAGTCCTGCGCGCAGAATTGCTATGCAATTCATGCGAAACAAAATAAGTAGGGTATTTGCTTTGCAAAACCCTACGATGAATTTAACCCCACGATGAACTTAATATTACTAATTATCTTTAATGTGTATTTAATTATTATGAAAAAAGTCTTTTCCGGAACTAGAAATCTTTTTTGATCTTCTGCAGATGTGTGATGTAGCCGGTGATGACGTTTTTCAATTTCTTGGACCGGATTTCTGCGAATTTTGGGACAATCTTTTTGTTTGCAGCATAGTCTTTACCGAATTCTGAGCCATATCTCAATACGATTTCTTTTGCTGCTCTTTTAATCAGTTTTGATTTGATTCTGCCCATTGTAACCTATGGAGAGAAGGGAGTCATTTATAAAGCTTTGGGTTTATGGGAGAATCATCTATGCATGCAATTTACCTTTCTGCACGCTCTTAACGTAAGCTTCCCATAGTTTGCGGAAGTCCCTAGAATCTTCTAATAGTTCTTCGAAAGTGCCATGCGCTATGATCTTTCCTTCATTGAACATATATATCTTGTCGAACAGCGGCAATAGATTAAGCCTGTGGATTGATGAGATTACTGTTTTATTATTGAATTCCTTGAATATGTTTTGGTAGATAAGATATTCATTCCTAGTATCTACACTGCTGGTAGGTTCGTCCATCAATAATATTTGCTTATCCTGCGATGCGAGTAATCCTCTTGCCAATGCTAATCTCTGTTTCTCTCCGCCGGATAGATTAACTCCTTTTTCGAAGATAGACGATTCTAATTTTTTCGGTAATCTCTTTACTACATCAGAAAACTGTGCCATCCTGATGAATCTCTTGAGTTCTTCGGGTGAATAGTTTATGCCGAATGTGATGTTCTCTCTTATTGTGGTTGAGAATATCTCTGGATCCTGTGGTATGAGCGAGATGGCATGGCTGATTGATGCGAAGCCGTGCTCTACCTTTTTGTTATCTAAATACAATTCAATTGTCTTAGGTGTATATAATTCCCTGATTATCTTCATGAATGTAGTTTTTCCGCTTCCGCTGTGGCCGATCAGCGCGATGTGTTCATTCCTTTTGATGTCCATATTCACATTGATGAGATGGGATTCTTTGCCTTTTTCTAAATTGTATGAGAAGTTGAGATTTTTAATTCTTAGACTACCCCAACCATTGAGTTTCACTTCTTCTATTTTCCTTTTTTCTTTAAATGAATTTGAAATTTCCTCTGCGTTAAGTATCTTAGTTTTCTTCCTTATCATATTTCCCCATTTCCATGCCATTTGATAGAAGATGTTGGATATCCTTTCTACATAGCCATAAAGAATGAATACTGTGCCGAGCATGACATCATTATTGCTTAGATATGCTTGGTAAAGATAGCTGCCTAATACTGCAAAAGTCAGGAATGAAACACTTAACGATACCATCGCCCACTTTGTTTCGTTAACTTTATTATTTTTGACATCAAGGGTATAAGGCGTGCTCATCATCTTCGAAATAGCTTTCATAACCTGTTTGTCTATTCTGAGAATTATCACTGTTGTTATGTTGCTGATCACATCAAATATTTTTGCGGAGATATCATTTTCTGCATGATTCAATATTTTATATTGTGGAACGATTATTTTATCATATTTTCTTATGATAAGTCCTGTTAAGATTACCATAATCATCACGATATATGCCGAATGGATATTGAAATATATCAGCGCTAAATATGAAGTGATGAATTTTATAATTATCTCTATATATTCATGTGAGCTTTCGCTAAAGTCGTATAATGAATCTGTTCCTTTCTGCACTTTGTCTATAGTATCTCCTGATTGATGATCTGCATGCCATTCAGCAGGCAATACCATTATTCCGCCTAATAAGAATTTCTTGTAGTTCATTCTCACTTTGAATGCGTTAGCTTTTTCGATAACTCTTGCGGGGGCATGGAAGCACCAAAAACAGATCTCTAGAAGTATGAATGCTGCGGCATATCCGATTACTGTATATACGTTTTCTGCAGTTAATCCTCCAGTTTGGATTGTATTAAGGATTTTCGCCATTATCAAAGGATATGCGAAACCAATTATGTTTGCGAAAATAAACAATGTCACATACAAAGCTACATTTTTACGATTGCCTTCAGAATACTGCCAGACTTTACTGCCTAGAAAGATTAAAGGGTTATTCTTTACTAAATCATATAATCCCATATCTATATTATCAAAATTATAATTAATAAATGTATCTATTGGAGAATAAATCTATATCTCGGATATTCCGTCTTTCGTCAGTGCGACCATCCTGAAGCCTGCGCCGGATTGCATGACTGCGGATAGAAGCGCCATATGCTCTTTGCCTGAACCGGATACCATGTTCAATGCAATCTCTCCACCTATTTTGCTAGTCAATCCTTTCTTAATGTCAGAAGTAAGCTCTTTCAATGATTTGCGTTCATCGACAACAATCATCTCAAATGGTTTTTCGCATTTGAAGTTTTCTTGGCCGAATGGATTCGTTATCAGGATCACTTTTTCCCATTCTTGGTCTTTCATAAGCCTGCCGACATGGCCCCATGTGCCTTTGCCGCTGCTAAGGTTCGCAACCAATATTGTCATAGCAGAATTAAGAGTTCTTAAATTATATAAATATTATGTATTTTATTATTTTATATGATATATAATATTCATAATGTTTTTAAATAGACGTTGTTTAGGGCTTTATATTGTAACAGGTGAAACATATGCCAAAAAATACTAAAGCTTCTGAGCCTAAAGAACCAAGTGGTGAGCTCGAAAATGAAGATCCTTCTATGCAAGTACCTCCTGATATGAAATTGCCGAAAAAAGTCAAGGAAAAGCTTGATGAAATAAAAAGTCAGGTTGAGAAATTCAAAGATCACATTGTAAAGAAGTTCGATAAATATATTCTTGGCGTAGCGTTGTTGCCGCCGCCTAAACCTAAAGAAGGCGAAGCTGTAGACAAGGATAAGATATACGTGCTTGTAGCTATAGATGATTCAGATAGCAAGAAGATGTCCAAAGAAGAATTGAAGGACAAGCTCATTGTTATAATCGAGAAGATGGCTGTCGATGTCAACAAGAATCTTATTGTCGAGACTGTGTTATTGTCCGAAGTCTGGCAGAGCTGCTATGATGGCAAATATGAATTGATGCAGAAGATTGCACTTTGCGCTCCTGTTTTTGATAAAGGTCTTTTGCGCACAATCAAAGTCACAGAAGTGCACAAGACAATGGTCTTGAAGAAGTTCGAGAAATATATCGTTTCTTACGTCTTGTTTGGTTCTATTTACAAAGGCACTTCTAAGGAAGAATCTGATATTGATATTTTCATAATCGTTGATGACACTGATGTCAAAAGGATGACTCGCGGTGAACTGCGCGATAAGTTGCGTGCGATAATGTACGGCATGGCCGGAGAAGCTGGCATGATGACCGGCGTCCCTAACAAACTGCATCTGCAGGTCTGGATATTGACTGATTATTGGGAAGCTTTGAAAGAATCAAGCCCCGTGATTATCGATGCATTGCGTGACGGAATTCCATTGTATGACAGAGGCATGTTCCTGCCATGGAAACAGTTGCTTAATATGGGCAAGATTAGGCCATCATCTGAAGCTATCGAGATGTTCATGAGCACTGGAGATCAGGCGCTTCAACGTATCAAATACAAATTGAAAGATATAGGAATGGATGATATTTTCTTGGCAATATTAACTCCAACTCAAGCTGCACTTATGCTTTACGGCGTGCAACCGCCATCACCAAAAGAGACTCCGCCATTATTGCGTGAGGTCTTTGTGAAAGAAGGATTGCTTGAAGATAAATACGTTGATATACTTGAGCATAATCTGAAAGTGCGTAAGGATATCGAATACGGAATCAAGAAAGATATCGACGGCAAAGAAATCGACGAATTGTTGAAATCCGCTGAAGAATATCTTAAACGCATCAAAAAATTATTCGAAGATCTTGAGAAGAAGAAAGAGCTTGAAACTGTGGAGAATATGCATGAAGCAGTTGTGAATGTCACTCGTGACGTCTTGAAAATGGCTGGAGTTGAGAAAGCCAAAGAAGAAGAGATTCCAGCATTGTTTGAAGAGCATCTTGTTTCTACTTCAAAGATCAGCGCGAAATTCGCCGTTTTACTGAAAGAGTTGCTCAAGACAAAAACTAAGTATCATAGCAAACAGACTTCAAAGCTCGACTTGAACAAGATTCGTAAAAGTTCACGCGAATATATCAAGCACATCGTCGATTACATGCAGAGGACTTCTGCGAGAGAGCTTGAAAGGATGAAGATACGCATCAAATCCGGCGAGATGTTCGGTGAAGTGATATTGACTCCAACAGCTGCTTTCATAATCCAAGATGTGGATCATGATAAGAAGATATCCCGCGCAGTGATCGCTGAGAATGGTTCTTTAGGGCCGTTGCATCCAATCACAATCGAGAAGATGGATGAAGAGCTCGCTGCCATGAAGAAGATGCCGAAAGTCGCAGTGAAACCTGCTCTGTTCGAGAGTTTGAAGCAAGTGTTTGGCAAGGATGCGGAAATATTCCTTAATTACTAGGTTTATTTTTCATTTTTCTTTTTTTTCTCTTGTTTCTTTATAGGGCATGTCCAGAATGCTCACTTTCGTTCGCCAATGTCATTTCGCAAGAACTTCTTTATCCTTTTTATAAGACAAATCTTTTCAAATACATGTATGAGTAGTTTGCTCAATATAGACATTGGTTTCATTCTGGACATACCCTTCTTTTGCATAACCTTTAAATAATTCAAAAAGCAAATATTCTGTATATATGGGATTATTAGATAAAGCTTTGAAGATGAAGAGAAAGGTAAAAGGCAAGTCTTCTAAATCTGAATCTTCTGAAAGCATTGCTGAAGCAAAACCCAAAAAACTCAAACTTCCCAAAATAAAGGCGCCTAAAGTTACTAAATCTTCTAAACCCAAGATTGCTGATGAACCGGTTTTGACCAAAGTGTCATTGTCTACAGGCAAGATAGAAGTGCCTGAAAAGAAGTTTGTTAATCCTGATTTCAAAAGTCTTGGTCCTAAGATACAAGATAAATTGAAGGCGCATAAAGAGGTTGAAAAATCATCTAAAGTGGATTTTTCAAAGATAAAAAAACAGATTGAGAATAAATTAACTGAGAATAAAAAAGTTTTGCATAAAGAATCGGAACGCGTTGCTACTGGTATATCTGGTTTTGATGAAGTCATTGAAGGCGGCGTAATCAAGAATTCGTGCACTCTTGTAGGCGGCGGCGCTGGCTGCGGCAAGACTATCTTTTGTATGCAGTTCTTGATAAATGGGATTGATATGTTCGATGAGAAAGGCATATACATCACATTCGAAGAAACTATTGAGGATATCATCGAAGAGTTCCGTAGATTTAATTGGGATATCGAAAAGAAGATCAAAGATAAAAAATTAGTCATATTGCATTTCAGCCCTGAAGAAGTCAATAAATTCTTAGAATCTGGCGGAGGAATTGTCCGCGATACGATTGAGTCGATTGATGCGAAACGTCTTGTGATAGATTCGCTTACTGCTTTCACATTATTGTTTAAAGATGAGCTTGCTACACGTAAAGCTGTGCTTAATCTTTTTGAGTCAATGAGCAAATGGAATGTCACCACACTTCTCACTTCTGAACAAGAGCCGGATCCTGATAAACATCAATCGACATTGATGGAGTTCGAAGTTGACGGCGTTATATTGTTGTATAATGTGCGTAAAGGAGATATCCGTGAAAGGTCGCTTGAAGTGTTCAAGATGAGAGCAACTCAGCATTCTGCTAAGATATTCCCTATGAAGATAGATGATACCGGCATCATAATTTATCCAGAAGAAACAATTTTCTAGATAAAAAGTTAGATTAATTTTATTTAGTCATATCTATGATCTTGTCACAGAATTGAGATACTTCGCCAATAAGTTTTCTATCGGAATCTTCATGCAATGCGACCATCACGCCTTTGATGCCCCATAATCTCATCTTGCCGGTCAGATAGTGCACAAACTTCAGCATAGTATTTGCATTATTGTGAATTCCTAATGTGGAGATAGAATCGACATAGATGAATTTCTCGTGGTTAGGAGTATGATCTATGAATTGATGCATGGCTATGCTTATGTCAGTTAATGCTTTCGGTGAATCAATGTAAATGCAGTTGTCCGCTTCTACTGGCTTTCCACCAAGCTCTTTGGTGATGCAATCGGTGAAGAATATGTTCTCATGCGAGATATTAGAATTCTTGAATTGCGTTATGAGGTCAGTATAAGGCCTGTTCACTGAAACATAATTGCCGACTATGCCTTTTTGGGAACTCATGAGCTTTACCAGATCAAGATTGTGTTTTTCATAATCATTGCTCGGAAAGATGACGCCGACTATGTAGTTGTTCGGCAATCCCATTAATTCTTTCTTCAATGCAGTGAATTCCATATCTTTTTCTTTGATTCCATTCTATTTAAAACTTATTGCTATGCAGACTTCATTATCAAAACAATTATATAGTTTATTTTGTAAGGTATATATAGAAAGTATATGGTAAAAAGAGGCATCTGCCTGAAAGCGCAGGCATCAACAGAGATTCTTATAGTGTTAGCAGTAGCTATGGCTGTTTTTTCGGCAATATTCATGTATACTCAGGAGAGTGCGTCTACTGTTGCGACTGAATTCGAGGTAACTCGCGCAAAAGCTGCGCTTGATGCAATCGCTAACGGCGTTGAAATGGTGTATCAGCAAGGATACGGTGCAAAAACATTGGTTTATGCGAATTTTCCTAAAAATATAAAATCTGCCACATTGACAAATCAGACAATTTCTATTGTTCTGTACGGGCCTGATGGAGATATATCTGTTTTCCGTAGTTTCAATTTCTTAATCAATGGCACAATTAATTATCCGGAAGGCGCTAATTGGATTTCATTGCAATCTTTTGGCACATCTGTCGCCATTGGTAATGTATCAGATCTAGCATCAGTGCCTGCGGTCTGCGGGAATTCGTTGGTTGAAGGCATTGAGCAGTGCGATTTAAGCAATCTTAATGGTCAGACCTGTTCTAGTCAAGGATACGAATCAGGTACATTATCATGTAATTCTGATTGTCTAAGTTTTAATGTGTCTGGCTGTTACACTCTTTCGCCGGGCTCAATCTCCAATTTAACGAATTCTTCTGTAGGGAGGACATGGATATATTGGACGTGGACTAATCCAAGCGATGCAGATTTCGATTCTGTAATTTTATATCTGAATGGAGCAAATCTAGTCAATCTAACCAATCTATCGAATTCTTACAATGCAACTGGATTGACTCCTAGTACATCTTACAATCTGACCGTGTATACTATGGATATGGCTGGGAATGTTAATACGAGCCATGTGAGTCTTGCGGTAAATACGCTTCCTCCTGCTACGGCAGTAACTATGGTTGTATATGCGCAAAGATGCAATGCTGAGAATAATACGGCAATAGGTGTCTTGAACCAGGTATGCACTGGAACTTATCCCGCTGCCTGCCCTACGGACAGGCTGTCATGCAATGATAATTCCGTAGAAGTGCATACCGCTAATAGAGTTGGAGGTACTTATTATTATGGCGGAATAAATATCTCTTCTTATGATTCATTGATAACTAATTGCGCAAGCATAACCAAAGTGCAGTTATGCCATGAATGGTGGCGTAGTTCCGGATTACAGAATTGCGCGGTATCTGTCGATGCGAATGGAGCTGTCAGCTATACGCTTGTGACTTCTGTATGTCCTGGCGCCGTCGCGAATCCCGGAGTGACTTGCGCCGATGTAACTTCAAACGAAACCTGGGCTTGTTCAAATTTCTTCGGAGCATCAGGCACAAGAGCGCAGGCCAAATCTGAAGCGCAGCGTTCTGGCGCAGTTGGAACAACCATTATATCTTGGGATAATTTCTATTTTAATGTAACTTACATGGAGCCTTAGCATGAGAAAAGCTCAAATCTCAGTTGATTTCTTGATTGTGCTTTCCATAGCTTTGATAATGTTCATGTTTCTTTTCAAGACTGCATCTGACAGAACGCAGCAGTTCGATATAGAAGCGAGTAGGGTATACGCAAAAGAATTGAATGATAGGCTTGCGCAGCAAGTCAAATCCGTATATTATGCGGGCGATGGTTCAGTATTGCATGTCGATCTTCCTGTAACTCTAATGAATAATCTGGATTATTCAATTAATTTTTATCCTGCTTATTATCTTGTCGAGATAAATTATACTGCGGGCACTATCGACAGCCGATATTCTGCGTTTGTTCCGACTTCTTTGGTTTCTGGAAATTTGGTCAATATACATCAACCGATAACTATCCGGAATGTGAATGGGGCGATTGTGATATCATGAAAAAAGGTCAAGTATTCTCAATGGATCTTATGTTCGCAGTCATCGTATTCATAGGTGTGCTTTTCATAGTGATGAATGTATGGGAATCAACATTGAAAGGTAATGATTTAGCTGACGAAAGGAAATCGCTTGAACTTTCTGCGCGTAATATTATCTCTCAGCTCATGATGGATGAAGGAAACCCTTCTGATTGGACCATTTCTTCTAATATGCAGTCTCTCGGTTTGGCCGCTTCGCTTAGCATCAATAATCAAAATTCATCGTTAAAATCTAGGCCAATGGGGCTGATGAACCGCGGATACGGCTCTCTTTCCTCAACAAAGATAAGCGCGCTGCAATCTATGAACTATTCCTATGCTAAAGAATTATTAGGCGTTTTCAGCTATGACGAAAATTTTTATATCGTAGTTTCGCGGTGGAATGGAACTGCTTATGCGCAGGTAAACATAATCGGGACGTCGCCATATTTAAATGTCACTTCAGTGGTAAACATAGGCCGCATGGCATTATTGAATAATGATTGGGCGAAATTATCATTGCGGGTATGGAAATTGTGCGAGGGGGCGACATGTGCATGAATAGAAAAGCGTTCATATTCACTTTAGATGCTTTGTTCGCGTTACTTTTAGCGATGACTTTTTTCGCGTATATATTCACATATATGGGCCATTCTGCGAATTCTTTTAATAATATTGATTTATTGAATATGGTTGATGATTCGTTGAATGCTTTAGAGAAAAGTTCTGCGCTTTCCAATGCAGTTAAATCAGGAAGCACTGCTTCGATATTGGCTTATATCAATGCAATGCCTACGCAGATATGCGCTCGTGTCAGTTTATATTCTAGTTCAGAGACTTTGCTCTATTCAGTATCCGGGACTGGTTGCGGGACTTTGCCTTCTGACTATAATACAGGGCGCCGTATTTTTGTAGTGAATAATGTTGCAAATCTAGCGGTGATGGAGGTATGGTACAGATGAATAAACGCGCATTCCTTTTCACAGTTGTGACATTCTTCCTGCTTTTCTCAGTCATGATGTTCGCAAAAGCTTTCATGTACCGCGAGGCGGGTCTTGCTGAGTCTATGACTATGCTGTATGCCGGCACAAAAATGGGGATCATATCTGATGATGTGATATCCAATGTTTTCTCTGATTTGCTTACTGTGGATATGCGAGCTATAACACGAACTGCATCATTATTGGTAGCTTTCAACCGCACAGAATTGACTGCTGCGCGCAATTATCAGACAATCTTTACAAATTATCAGAATTATGTTACGAGTACATATGCTAATCAGAATGGCATTTCAATAGACTTGTCAGGTTTCAACAATTCGTTTACCATACAACCTTATGGTACAATATATCGCGTTGACGGGCAAAATATGTATCTTTATTTCAAAGCACCTTATACTGATATAGTTTCCATCAATGTTGAGGCGTCCATAGGTTCTGAGCATAAGAGCGCGTGTTTCGCTCCGGTCAATTCCGGCACTATATCTGTCACAATAACTTATACAGATTCAACTGGCTGGACATGCACTGATACTAAATCTTTGAGCGCAACCACGGATAACAATCTTGGGACTAAGCAGTTCCAATTGGATCTTAAGAATTCTCCCGGCAGCATCGATACAAAATTCGGTCAGGTCGATGGCGTCAATGGAGTGTTAGCTATATTGCCTTTGACTGCCTATGTGAATGTTACGCGTCTGGATATAACTTATACATTGCCTGCATCTAATGTTTATTTAGAAAGCGGTACTTTGACATTGAATTCTTTGGCGGGTAATTTCACTCGGACTAGCAAAATAATACTTGCTCAAGAATGAGGTTCTAGGTAGAATAGAAGGTAGATGATGATTGCTAGTTCTAAGACCAGCACAATTAACCCGCTGTAGTTTTGTCTGAGGAAATCATTGAATATGGATGGTTCTTTTATCACTATTTTTGGCACACAGTTTTCAATATAACCATATGTGCATTCTTGGTTCCTACAGAAATCTCTTGTGCATTCATTATTGTCTTCGCATTCCACATCTAATGTGCATGATTTGTAGTCTGATTCTGGATTGATGGTTATTTGCGATTCATTTATTGTCGTGTGATAGCATTTGTAGGTTATGCCTGAACATTTGTCGATTGTATTTTCGTTCTTATCATCGCATTGGCTGTTATCATTGCATTCATAGCCTAGATTCGCGCAATCTTTGTCGTTGTTGGCAGTGCATCCGGCTGCGCAGCATCCGTCTCCTGATTTGCATTGGATGATCGAACGATGTTCGCATTTTCTCGGTACGCCTGTGCATACATCCCATGTGCATGTATCCATGTCTAAACATTCTAAGTCTGCTATGCATTTGTTAGAAGTGTTGAGGATGCATTGGTTGTCAGTGCATGTCTTTCCTGCTTCGCAGCCGCAATCTTTGCAGCAGATCTCGCGGTCATGGCAGATGCCATCTCCGCAGGAGCCATAGAATGTGATGTTCACTTCAATACTGAGTTCTCGATATTGATTTTTTTCCCAGATATTCAATAGTTTAACGCTTGCGCCATTAATGTATACGAAATCACTTGCGATTATGGTGCCTCTGGTGCCATCCACTTTGATGTATGCTTCGTTTACGCCGTCATCAATAAATTCGATTATTTTGCCATTGAGGTTAATTGGTTGCTCTTGGTATAATTGCACGTATTCATTTGTTATATCGTTAGGTTCTAGGTCTGTGATAGCAACTGCAGAAACTAGACTTATTGCGAATAATAATCCTAATAGTATTGCCTCTTTTTTATGCATAGTAAGAATATAAGAAAAAGAAATATATAAATCTGAGGGTTTAGCTCAGATTATATCAATCTAATTTGCGCAAGTACCTTCTAATTTGATTCCGCCGCCAGTGTTATTGTATGTGGCAGATGTCTTCTTGTCCTGATAGGTCAATGAGACATCATAGCTGAATCCTTGGCTTGCAGTACATGCTGCGATAGCGCCAGTATATGTTTTTGAACCGCCTGGGCCTAATGTACTTGTGCCTGCTTCAACATCAACTGAGTTGACAGAAACGACACTGACATCAATCGCGTTTTTTAGATTGTTTTTGATTATGATTGTATCTGTTCCTGCTTCTGAGATTGCGAAATCTGTTATCGCTACATCTTGACTTGCCCAGAAACTTGCGCTTGCTCTAGCGGATGCGCTTGTCCCTATTCCCGGAATCCCACCGATAACTCCTACAACTATCAATGCAATGACAATAACTATCGCTAGGATTATCAGATATTCTGTTGCTCCTTGTGCTTTTTTATTCATATTTTACACCTCTTTGTTTCTATTTAGCCAGCGCAGGTGCCTACAAGACTAGTGGCACCATCAAATGTGAAATCGCTGTTTGTCGTCAAGTCAGTATAATCTATGCTGACTTCGTAAGAATAAGTGTTTCCACCTGTGCAAGTTATAGCTGTGCTTGTGAGTTTTTTTATTTCTCCCGGACGGAATACTGTATCTGTTGTGTAGACTGATGTAGTATCAAATTTGATATTTGTGATTTCCATGTCTCTTGCGAAATTGTTCCTTATGAAAAGAACTATACCTGATCCATCAATAGCAAAATCTGTGACTCCCACATCTGCGCCTTCCCAGTATGCTTTGCTTGCTCTTTCTTTAGCAGCTGCGCCTGATGCCGGAACGTTCCTAAGAATACCTATGACAATCAGTCCGATGATTATGACTACGGCTAGAATAATAAGGTACTCTGTTGCGCCTTGCGCTTTTCTTTTTTGATACATAGGTAGAATTTAGGACTTTTTTATATATAAATGTATTGATTCAGATTACTTATGATATTGGGTTCCGTTGAGAATGTTGTATCCTCTGTAAATTTGTTCAATCAGGAAGAGTCTGCACATTTCGTGTGTGAATGTCAATTTTGATAATGCTAGGAGTTTTCCACGTTTTTTAATTGATTCATCCAATCCATGGAAGTTACCGATTATGAATGTAATGTCTTCTGTTGGTTTCAATAGCTGGGCGAAGCCTTCTGAGGTGTACTGTGCGCCTTTTTCGTCTAAGACATATGTGTTGGCTTTGAGATACTTTTCTAGCTTTTTCGCTTCGTTCTCTTTAGTGTCCTCTTTTAATTCAACTATCTCTAATTTGCAGAATTTTGTTAATCTTTTCTCGAACTCTTGGATGCCTTCTTGAATGTAGCGTTCCTTGACTTTGCCTATTGCTACTAAAGTTATTTTGGTCATTCTGTATATATAATAAACATAACATATATAAATTGTGTTTTCCATAATTTAAGCATATATGTCAAAGTTCAATTTTAGGACTACTAAGGAGATTGCGGTAGATAAGCAAATAATCAATCAGGTAGTTGGCCAAGAAAGCGCAGTCAAGATCATCAAGAAGGCTGCTTTGCAAAGGCGTCATGTTCTTTTGATTGGTGAACCGGGTACTGGTAAATCCATGCTTGGTCTGGCTTTAGCTGAGCTTCTGCCTAAAGAAAAGCTTGTCGATATCCTTTCTTTCATCAATCCGAATGATGAAAATCAGCCAATGATACGCACTGTGAAAGCTGGCGAAGGGCGTGATATCACATTGCGTTCAAAACTTCAGAATGCTAACGCTTTCAAGAATCAATCAACAATAATGCTGATAGTTGTCCTTGCAGTTTCACTCCTTCCTTACTGGATGTGGAAGACTCAACAGATAACTGATATAATCTTTGCGGCGTCCATGATAACCGGCGTTATGTTCATCATTGGTTTTATGCTGTTCTTGAATATGGGACAGCGTGCTTCTAATCAAGTGCGCGCGCCTAGGACAATCGTTGACAATTTCAAGAAAGAGCATGCGCCGTTCTTTGACGCGACGGGTGCACATGCTGGTGCGTTGTTAGGCGATGTACTTCATGATCCGTTTCAAACTTTTTTAGCAAAGACAATAATCTTTAAGCGAGCAGGCAATAAATTTATTAAGGCGGAACTAAGCGAATTGGATTCATTATTCATGAAATTCAAAGAAACTATTATCAGAAAACCGCAGAATAATTATGAAGCTATACATCTGCCAAAGAACGAATTGTTGATATTTGGTGAAACAAACAATCAAGTCTCTCCGGTTGAAGTTTTATCATGCAATCGATATGATTATGATGGCAAAATGATAAAACTAAAAACCTCTGATAATAAAGAATTGATAGTTACACCAGAACATAAGATTGCAGTCAAAAAAGACAATTATATCGATTATGTCGAAGCTCAGAATCTGAATATTAACGATGAATTAGTTGTCAAATCAGAAAATCTGATAATCGATGAGCAGGATATAATTAATACATATGATGAAAGACAACAGCAATTAGCAAAGTCATACTCTGATTATTTGCGTCTAAAACAGCAAGATTCTTCTTGGGGGTATAAACGGATTGCTACAAAACTAGGGGTATCTTATGGCAGAACAAGATGGTGGTCAGATCATGATTCTGCACCAGTTCCAGTACAGACTATTGATTGGCTTAAACAAAAAGGCTTGCTGCCTTTGACAATTGATAATCCTAAACTTCCTTTAATCGCTAAAGTGTTAGGCACAACTTTCGGAGATGGCGGAATCTTTGAAAATCTCAATGGCATATTTTTATCTAGTTCAGAAAAAGCGGCAGTAGAGGAATTCGGAAGGGATATAGAGGCTATTTTCGGATTAGGTCTGAACGAGAATTCCAGAATCATAGAAGGTGGAGAATATGGCCATTCTTGGTGCTATCAGAATACTAATCGGAATATAATCCGATTCTTTTTAGCGTTGGGCGCCCCAAAAGGCAATAAAACAAAGATAAATTTATTAGTTCCTGAATGGCTAAAATTAAATGCGACCTTTGAAAAAGAGTTTTATGGTTCCTATTTGGGCAATGAACTTGGCACACCTACAATCCATAAAGCGGGTAATTATTTAACTACTTTAGAAGTAGGCATAACTGGCACTCCCGAATTCAAACAGAATAGGCTTACTTTTTTAAACCAATTAAGGGAATATCTGCATAGGAATGATGTATCATGCACTTCTATCTATGAAGGCAAATCGCCTACTCCCGGTTCATTGGTATTTAGGTTATTAGTTGAGAAAAAAATGGATAATGTCCTTCATTTCATGATTAATGTGAAACTCAATTATTGCAATTATAAAATCGAGCGATTGTATCAGGCGCTAGGTAAATGGACTCAGTTGAAAATCAGTAAATACAATGAATTATTACAGAGAGGCTATGGCGCCGAGCATGCAATGGGAGTTCTCAATCTTACGCCCAATTCATTATACTTGATACTCAATCATTTTGAAAAGGCTGAAACATGAAATTAATCTCAGAGAAAATCGCTAAAGTTGAAAAAATTCATTATACTGGTAAACTCTATAATGTCACGACTTCTTCAGGCAATCTTATTGCCAATGGCATTCTCGCTAAGAATTCAGGTGGTTTAGGCACACCGGCGCATGAAAGAGTTGTCGCTGGCATGATACACAAAGCGAATATGGGCGTTTTGTTCATTGATGAGATTGCTACATTACGCCGTTCTACTCAACAGGAATTGCTGACTGCTTTGCAGGAAGGGCAATATCCTATCACTGGTCAGTCCGAGCGTTCGGCTGGGGCAATGGTCCGTACTGAACCAGTGCCTTGCAAATTCATTTTAGTTGCTGCTGGCAATCTTGAAACTATCAAGCATATGCATCCTGCTCTACGTTCGCGTATCCGCGGTTATGGTTATGAAGTGTATATGGATGATACTATGATTGATAATGATGAAAATCGCATGAAAATCGCGCAGTTTGTCGCGCAGGAAGTCACTAAGGATGGCAAGATACCTCATTTCAATCGTGCTGCTGTAGATTTGATTGTTGAAGAAGCCAAGAAGATGGCTTCGCGCAAGGGGCATCTTACACTTCGTCTTCGTGAGCTTGGCGGTCTTATTCGTGCTGCCGGTGACGTTGCGTTTGAGCAGAAATCCAAAATCGTAACTCCTGAGCATATTGTATTGGCAAAATCGATTGCGCGTACTCTTGAGAAGCAGATTGCTGACAAGTTTATTGAACGAAAAAAAGAGTATGAAGTAATCAAAACAACTGGTCAAGAAATCGGACGTGTTAATGGTCTTGCAGTGATTGGTTCAGAAGGCGCTTATTCTGGCATTATTTTACCTATTGAAGCTGAGGTCACACCTGGCGGTAAAGAGCATCAAATTATCGCGACTGGCAAACTTGGAGATATCGCGAAAGAAGCTATCACTAACGTCTCTGCGATTATTAAAAAGCATTTTGGTAAAGATATCAAAGAGACAAATGATATTTATGTGCAGTTCTTGCAGACCTATGAAGGCGTCGAAGGAGATTCTGCATCCATTGCAGTTGCTACTTCAGTTATATCTGCGCTTAATGAAATCCCTGTTCGCCAAGATATCGCTATGACTGGCTCTTTATCTGTTCGCGGTGAAGTGTTGCCGATAGGTGGCGTGTCTGCTAAAGTGGATGCTGCGATCAATGCGGGTATTCGTGCGGTTTTAGTTCCTAAATCAAATGTTAAGGATATCATCTTAGATAAGAATAAGGAAGGCAAGATACAGATAATCCCTGTAGATACTATAGAAGAAGTATTGCAGTACGCTTTGATTTGGAAAGGCAAGGAAGACATACTTGCCAAGATAAAGAAACATTAATTCTATAGTTCGGCTTTGCCATAGACGCCGTCGTAACCTGGACTTATTTTTATTTCTCCTTTTCTGTTTTTTAATATTGCGTCTGTTATCTTCTTACTTGTGAGCTTGAGGAGATCTTGCTCGGATGTTTCCAATAGGATTTTGAATTCATTTTCTGTTTTCAGGATGTTGTAGTACTCTTTTGTCGTTCCTTGCGTCGATACACCTTTGTTTGTGACGGCTGCGATGAGTTCTGCAAGCGGAAGAAGTGAATAGTAAGGTTTTGCGTCTTTTGGTTTGAATCCCGCTTTTCTGTCAGCTAATTCTTCTACACGATGTTCTACGCCGATTGTCAGTTTCTTGTTGCAGACTGGGCAGATGTTGTTATTCTTTCTCGCTTCTGCTGGAGGTAATACTGTGTTGCAAGCTCTGTGGCCGTCCCAATGATATTTGCCGTAGGCTGGGTCGACTTCTACTGTGCCTTGCAAGCCTTCTTTTGTCTTCAATGCTAGAATTATATCCTTGTAATTTAGTTCTGTGTCGAATATAGTTGCTTCCCTGCCGATTTTCCACGGCCAGAATGAATGCGAATCTGAGAATGATACTAACGAGTACTTATCCAGCTGCGACATCCGCCAAATCATCGCGGGATCCGCGCTCAATCCTGTCTCTATCGCATGGATGTGTTTCGTTTGGTCCTGGAAGCAGTCTTCCATTTTTGAGAATTGGTTGTACTCGCCGAAAACTGAGAAGTGCGGAGTGAAAAAATGCGCGGGGATTATTTCGATATCTTTGCTTATTTGTCTTAAGCTCTCAACGAATTCAGGACAAGGTATCTTGAATATCGGACGTCCGTCGTAGTCTACTCTTCCTTTCGTCTTGAGGTAATCTGTTATCTGTGTGACTACTTCAAGGTTAGGGGCTAGAAGAATGTTGTGGACGCGTCTTCCTTTGCCGTCTTGAGTGTAGATTAAGGAGATTTCTGATGTGAGCAAGAAGGGGAAGCCTGTTTTTGTGCAATGTATTCCGTCACGTTCTGTGAGAGATTCCTTGATGTGTGCGAACCAGTTCGGCTGTGTGAAATCGCCTGTGCCGAGGAGGTTGACTCCTTTGATTCTTGCGTACTTTTCTAGATTTGGCAGAGTGAGGTCTTTGCTTGTCGCTCTTGAATATTTACCATGGATGTGAAGATCGGCTATGATTGGCATGATTGTGCTTATTACCGCATTCTTTATATTATTTCTTATATTGGATTATATTTTAAGATAATCTTTATATACATATTTTGTCATGATATTTCCTATGCCACAACATCGATTGCATTCGATATCGAATAAGGACGTCGCACGTATTTTCTATGAGATGGCGGACATCCTGGAGATGCAGGACGTGGCGTTCAAGCCAATCGCATATCGCAAGGCGGCGCGTTCAATTGAATCGCTTTCTAGTCCTTTATCTGAGTTCTATGAGAATGATACTTTCGAGAATATTCCCGGTGTCGGTGAGCATCTCGCTAAGAAGATACGCGAATTGCTTGAGACGGGCAGGCTTCAGTCATATGAGAAACTTAAAGCGCAGATGCCTTCCGGCGTGAGCAAATTGATGAATATTCCTTCAATGGGGCCCAAAAAGATCAAACGACTCTATGACGAATTGAAAGTGCGGACTATTACTGATTTGAAGAAAGCGATTTCCTCGCATAAGATAAGTGCGCTTAAGGGTTTTGGTCAGAAATCTGAACAGGACATTGCTGAAGGGTTGACGTTAGTTAAGCAAGGTTCGGAAAGAAGGTTGCTAGCTGAAGCATATCCTGTCGCTGAATCTGTTAGGCTTGAATTATCTAATTTGAGTTTTGTAAAACAAGTGTCTCTTGCGGGTTCTGTTCTGCGCATGAAAGAGACAATCGGCGACTTAGATCTTCTTGCTACTTCGCCTTCTCCTGAGAAAGTCATTGCTTACTTTGTTAAGATGCCGCATGTGAAGAAGATTCTTGCACAGGGTTCGACTAAAGCTTCTATATTGACTAAAGAGAATTTGCAGATGGATTTGCGCGTTGTTCCTCAGGCGCAGTTCGGTTCGGCATTGCAGTATTTCACTGGTTCGAAAGAGCATGGCGTTGCTGTGCGGAACATCGCAATCTCTCGCGGGTATAAGTTAAGCGAGTATGGATTATTTGATAGGAAAACTGACAAGTTGATTGAATCCGCATCTGAGAAACGTATTTATGAAAAATTAGGCATGAAATGGATTCCGCCAGAATTGCGCGAGAATACTGGCGAGATTGAAGCGGCACAGCATGGTAAGTTACCTTCTCTTGTTGAGCTTAATGATATATTGGGCGACTTCCATGTACATTCAACATATAGCGAAGGCGAGAATTCTATCTTGGAGATGGCGAATGCTGCCAAGAGGCTTGGACGTAAGTATATAGTGATGACTGATCATTCACAGAGCAGCAAGATTGCTAATGGTATGGAAGTTAAGACTTTGTTGAAACAGATCAATGAGATTGACAAGCTGAATTCAAAGCTATCTGGTTTTCATATATTGAAAAGTGCTGAAGTCGATATCAAGGCCGATGGCAGTTTGGATTATCCGGATTCTGTTTTATTGCAATTGGATCTTGTTGTTGGTTCAATCCATTCAGGGTTCAAGAAAGATAATACTGAAAGACTGCTTAAGGCGATGGATAACAAGTATCTTAGCGTGATTGGACATCCTACTGGCAGGATGATTGGTATGCGTAATCCTTATCAGTTGGATTTTGAACAGGTATTTGATAAGGCAGCTGATACAGGTATAGCTCTTGAGATAAATGCTCAGCCTTTGCGGATGGACCTAAATGATGTTTTGGTCAAATCCGGTCTTGGTCACAAGGTCAAGTTTACTATTGGTACTGATTCTCATGAAGCAAGCCAATTAGCTAATATGAAGTACGGCGTAGCTATGGCTAGGCGAGGTTGGCTTGAGAGTAAAGATGTTCTGAATACCTTGCCTTACCAGAAGGTTTTGAAGGTCTTAAGGCGCTGATTCCTATATATAGGATGTAGCGTTTATACGGGTTGCTGGTTCTATTTTGAGGGTTCTAAGGCGTTAGGGCTTCAATTTTAGAGGGTATAAAAGCCAATAAAATAGCTTTAAATATATGAAATTGTAGTATATAGATTTATGAGATATCCTACGCCAACCATAGCGATTGCGGCAATGCGGTATTATGATATCCATAAAGGAGATAATTTACCTAAAATCCGTGAATTCATTCATAGGGCTAAAAGGCGCGGAGCAGATATAATCTGTTTCCCTGAATCATGCATAACCAAGAAAGGGGCTTTGCTTCTTACGCATCATTATGTGAAAGAAATTCAAGCGGAATGCAAGAAACATTCTATCTGGGCGATTGTCACTGAAGATATCATGCTGAATGATGAAAGGTACAATATCTCAATGCTTGTAGATCGTGAAGGCAAGATAAGAGGCAAGTACAAGAAGATTAATCTTTATGGCGATAGGACTTTGCCAGGCCATAAGGTTCGTGTTTTCGATACTGATTTCGGCAAGATTGGAATAGTAATCTGCTGGGATATCACTTTCCCTAAATTGTTCGATGCAATGAAGAAGAAAGGCGCGCAAATCGTGTTCTGTCCTGCGAATTGGAGCTATGACATACAAGCTCATACTTGCGGGCATAAAAAGAAAGAGATTCGTTTATTGCGGTCAATATTATTAGCTCGCGCCCATGAAAATGTATTCTTTGTGGCGTTAGTCAATCCTTTAACTGATGATGAAGCTCAAGTCTCTTATTCTGCGATCTCATGTCCTCATCATATTATCAAAGAATTGATAGATAAAGAAGGAGTAATAACTGCGAAAGTCAATCTTAAAGAAGTGCATAAATTCAGGAAATTCTATTCAAAAGAAGATTAAGACTTTTTAGCGTATTTTTTTAATGTGTCTAATACTAATCCCACTAATTCTGCCTGTTCATCATCAAAGAAATCTAATGCAGGTTCAGAATTGACTTCAAGCACTACCCAATGATCATTCTTCTTGAACAGATCTATGCCACAGATATGTATATTGACAGCTTTAACTGTTTTTTTGACTATCCTTTCAAGCTCTTTGTCTATCAAGAATCTTTCTATTTTTTTGGCATGGATGCCAGTGGCTTTCCATCTGGTTGAGCTTTTTTTAGCGGTCTGGACTATCTTGCCATCTAATACTGTGACTCTATAGGACTGTGAATTGACGAATTCTTGCGCGATTATCGGCAGTTTCTCAGTGCCTTTATTCCAGAATTTGCGTATTATCTTAATTGCGCCGTCTAAGTCGTCTGCTTTCTCAACATATTCTCCACATGTGCCGATAACTCTTTTGAGCACAACCGGCCATTTGCCGAATTTTCTTAATTGCTTTTTTGCGGCATTTAGATTTAAAGGGAGCAATGTAGTTTCTAATGTAGGAATATTATTTCTTCTGCATTTCAGGTAAAACATCCATTTGTCTTCAGTGTAATAATATAATCTTGAATTGTCGATTACTTTCTTGCCCATCTCTTCGATGGTTTTGATGTATTCTACCACTATATCGTCAGCGGAATTGTTGTAGATAACGTCGCATTTCATGACGTTATGCTCGAATTCTTCATGACTTTGCTGTCTAGAAATGTTAATTGGAATGAGGACCATGCCTTTCTTTTTCGCAATCTTCTGGAACATCTTCTCTTCTTTTCCGAATTTTCGACTGTAAATTAATCCAATCGCGCACTTATCGCTACTAGAATTTGTTTTATTGCGTATTTTTTCCTGCACGGTGATTATTTTATAGTTTTTATTGTATTTAAATGTTTTTAAAAAGAAAAAGTATAAATAGTTTGTTTGATAGAATTATTTCTATGAAACTAAATTATATCATTGCAATGGTCGCTGTCATCTTGTTGATAGCAGGATGCGCGCAAGGCACAGTCACACAAAACAAACAAGATCTGTCGAATACTGCAAATCTTGTGACAATAAAAGATTTAGAGTTCCAGCCGTCGACGATTACTGTCAAGGCTGGTTCGATAGTCACTTGGCTTAACCGAGACTCGGTATCACATAAAATCAAGTTCCCTAAGTCTAGCTCTCCGGATTTGAAGTATGGTGATTCATATGATGAGCAGTTCGATCAAACCGGAACATTCGAGTATATCTGTGCAATACATCCATCAATGAAAGGCAAAGTGGTAGTTGAATGAAGCTTGATCCCAGATATCGAAAACTGATACTTTCTTTTTTCCTTATTCTTTCGATTGTGTTAGTTTTCGCATTCTTCGATTATCTCGCACATCAATATGACACTGAATATTCGGTGCCCTCAAGATATTTCCCAAACAAGATAATCTTCGGTTCAATGTTCGGATTCTTCATATTCCTGCTTTTAGGAAAACAGAATCCTCTTGAGAAGTCGTTGATATTTTCGTTCACGGTCTCGGTATTCTTGCAGATACGCTATTTCCTTGAAGGATATCCAAAGGATTTCGTATTCTTATTTTTAGGCGTGCATTTCGTGCTGCTCTTTTTAGTGTCATATGCTTTTTTTTGGATTTTGAAATGGAAAAAGATACAATTAGTATAGGCGTTTAGGGAATTCTTTTAAATATGCGATAAGCTCTTTATTTTTATGGAAAAATATCGCGAAGAAAGGCCTTGGGGCAATTTTGAGCAGTTCTGCCTGAATCAGCAGTGCTCTGTTAAATTGATAAATGTCAAATCTGATTCTGAACTAAGCTTACAATATCATCATAAACGCGATGAGTTCTGGAGAATTATTGTTGGGAATCCAATTATATTCATTGATGATAAGGAGATTCGCGCTAAGGCCGGCGATGAATTTTTCATAAATCGAGAGACTCTGCATCAGATAAAGACTAAGGATTTTGCAGCACAAGTGCTTGAGATTTCTTTCGGAGAATTCGATGAGAAAGATATTGTGCGCGTTAAAGATAGATATAATAGAGATTAAAGATTTGATAATATATCTTCTTTTGTTGTTCTTTTATATTCGCCGGGTTTCATTTCACCCAGCATTATATCTCCGATTGCTACTCTTTTCAGCTTGTAAACTTGGTTGTTCATCTTCTCGAAGATTCTACGTACTTCACGTTTCTTGCCTTCGGTTATTATTATCAAAATCTTATTTTGCTCTAGTTTTGTAATTTTGCAGGGCTTTGTTTTGTGCTGGATGATCTTGCCATTTTCTTCCAAGTCAATCATTACGCCTTGTTCAATCTTAGCGATTTCTTCTATGGAGATAGGTTTGGCGAGCTTCACTTCATATGTTTTCTTTATGTTATTCTTAGGTTCAGTGATTTTTGACCCGAGTTCGCCGTCGTTTGTTATTATTAAAAGACCAGAACTATTCTTGTCAAGCCTGCCTACGCTGAATAATGATTTTTTCTCAGAGTCATTCAGTTTTTGGTCTTCATCGATGATCTTGAATATGCTTTTGTTCTTGTGCTGGATATCTTTCTCAGTCAGCCTTGATGAAAGGTAATCTTCAGGCTTGTTAATCAGGATGTAAATGCTTTCGCTTAATTTTTTGAGTTCTTTATTCTTCCAGAATACTTTTTCTTTGCTTGGCTTGAATTGGTAATGGAGATCTGTGACTATTTTGTCATTTATTGATATCTCTTTATTCCTGACTGCGTCTACTATCTGTTGCTTGCTATCAAATGCGCCAGTCTTGCTCAGGAATTGATGCAGTCTTAGTTTTGCCATGCTTCTTTGATAATGGCTTTTAATATATAAATCCAAATGTTTATATAGCGAATTCCGAAACTATATGTATATTTAATACTCAAATATACAAAGGTGAAAATATGGCAGCAACCCCAAAAGGTCCACAAAAAGTAAAATTAGATTATAACGTAGATAAAATAATATATGATGTTTTTGTCAAGCAGTGCGCAAATAGAGGATTCGCGCCTCAGATTATCATCGAAAGAATGATGAAGAAATACACTGAGACTGGACAGATTTAGATCTTTAAACTTTTTTATTTTTTAGAATTATTATTTCTCTTTTTATCTTAATATTTCCATAGGATCTCTGCCCGGAGGCAGTTTCACGAATTTGTATTTGCCTGGGCCTAACTGGCCTAGCTGAAGTTTGCCGATCCTAACACGCATCAAGAATCTGATAGGTATGCCGAGCTTGTCGAACATTCTCCTGATAACTCTGTTCTTACCTTCATGGATTGTGATCTCTATTTCGTCTTTTTTTACAACTCTTACTTTCGCAGGCGCAGTTCTGCCGTCTTCGAGCATCATGCCTTTCTCAATCTGCTGGATCTCAAAGCCTCTCATCTGCCTTGTTATCCCAACTAAATAAGTTTTCCTCACTTCATACCTCGGATGCATGACATTGTTGGCAAAATCGCCGTCATTTGTCAGCAGAAGGAGTCCGCAAGTGTTGTAATCCAATCTTCCTATCGGGAAGACTCTTTCTTTGACTCTGATGTAGTCCATGACTGTCTTGAGTCTCGCATCCTTGACTGCGCAGAGACATCCTACCGGTTTGTTGAATATGATATATACCTTGTTCTCAGGTTTCAGAAGTTTGCCGGAAACAGTGATCTTATCAGATTCTTTCGCTTTGTCTCCCACCTTAATCAGCTTGCCATTGACTTTGACTTCGCCTTGGGCAATGAGCTGTTCAGCCTTCCTTCTAGAGCAATGTCCGTAATTGCTTATGAGTTTCTGAACGCGGAATTCTGTTTCCATATCGCTTATTTGGCGGTCTTATATTATAAATGTAGTGGATAATATAAGAAATTGCTGAGTAGTAAGGTTTATATTGCTCTAAGTCTATAAAATGAGGTATGGCCAAATTAAAACGCACTGTGACTCTGTTCGAAGCTACTATGTACGGGCTTAGCGTGATAATCGGCGCGGGGATTTATGCTCTTATCGGTCCGGCTGCAGGAGTTGCTGGAAATGCGACATGGCTGGCTTTCTTATTTGCTGCATTTATCGCAGGATGCACTGGGCTTAGCTATTGCGAGCTTTCTTCTAAGATGCCCTATGATTCGGCAGAATATACTTATGCGGTAAAATCATTCGGAAGCAAGAATTTGGCTTTCGGTATCGCTTGGTTGAAACTTATTTCCGGAATAATCGCAGTATCTGCAGTCTCTCTTGGTTTTGCAGGATATTTTTCTGAACTCACTGGTATAGGTAAAATTTATGGCGCTTTATTGATATTATTGATTTGCTTCTTAGTTAATCTAATGAGCGTGCAGAATAGCTTAATGGTGAACGCTTTCATGGTGATTGTTACGATACTCGGTTTACTTGTGGTAATAGTAAGTGGGGTCGGTTATATTGGTTCTATTGATTACTTTGATTTCAGTTTAGGCTTAAATGGAATATTTACAGCAGCTGCACTCATCTTTTTCGCTTTTCTTGGTTTTGAGGATATTGTTGTATTGGGTGAAGAATCGAAAGAGCCTAAGAAAGTATTGCCTTTGGCCATAATGATATCCATCTTTGCAACTAGCTTGTTATATACATTAGTTTCTCTTGTAGCTATCAGTGTTGTACCTTGGGAAGCTTTGGCTTTGTCGAATTCACCATTGACTCTTGTCGCCAAAATCACAATGGGCAGTAATGGCGCATTCATAGTCTCTCTTTTGGCATTGATTGCTACCGGAAGCACAGTATTCACATTAATCTTTGCTTATGTGCGTATGATATTTGGTATGGCTGAGAAGAAATCTTTACCAGCAATTTTCTTGAAATTGTCTAGGCGCGGAGTTCCGGTATTAGCATTAGTTTTAGTCGCGTTCATATCTGCGGGATTCATCATGCTTGAAGATATAAAATTCGTCGCTTCAATTACGGATTTCGGGGCATTGTTCGTGTTCATGGCAGTGAATCTTTCGCTCATTGTTCTGCGTTATAAACATGATCACATGCATGGCCAGTTCAAAGCGCCTTTCAACATCGGAAGATTCCCAGTTCTTGCTGCGGTTGGAGCGGTATTCTCATTTTATATGCTGACTATGTTAGGCTGGTTGGTCGCTGCAATCAGCATAGGATTGTTTTTATTGGGAATAATATTGTTCTTATTATTCTTTGATGAATCTAAATAATTTTCTTTGCTTATCTTTAGTATTCGATATATATTTCACAATCTCCGAATATATTTAAATCGCTGAAAATGAATTCTTTTCAAAAGAAGTGATGAAATGGCTGATTTTCCTGATTTTAAACAAATACTTGAGCGATTCGATCAGCGTAAAGTACGCACATGGATCGATAAATTGAAATTTCCATATCTGCTCAGCTTGTGGGTAATCATAATTATTTCTTTTGGAGCAGTTTATTTCTTTTTCCAGGCAGATGATTATTACCTATTTAATCTAACTAAACAGGGGCCAGTTGATAATTTGCATGATGCAGTGTATTTCAGTTTTGTGGCAGCTACTGCTACCGGTTTCGGCAATATCATCCCAATAGGATATTTCAAAGCGCTCGCTATTTTTGAAGTCATATTCGGGCTCTTCTCTCTCACTTTGATAGCTTCTAAGATACTTTCTATCAAACAGGATATTGTTCTTGATGAGTTGTACGATCTTTCTTGGGGGGAGAAAGTCAATAAGATCCGTTCGTCACTTCTCTTATTCAGGCAGAATCTTGATCGTATCATCTCCAAGGTTGAAGAAGGCGTAATTAAGAAAAGGGAGATCAATAATCTGCATACATACATTCTTTCTTTGGAGGTATATATGATGGAATCTCTTGCTTTCTTGGGCAAATCTCCGCAGGAGAAGGATGGGTATCTGAAGAATGTGGATCCAGTGAATACTGAGCTTATTTTCATCAGCGTACTGAATTCTCTTGATAAAGTGTCTGAATTGTTTTCATCTCTGAATGACACGAAATCAGAATGGCGATATGAAGCTCTTATCAAATCGATAGATTCGTGCATTACTTTGAATGACAAACTTTTTAGCGTGTTGAATAAGTCATCAGATTTGCGCAAAGAGACCTTGAATGATCTGAATTCGCGCAAGCATAATGTGATTACACGAATACGTGTCGAAGTCGCGCGTAAAGAACCGCCTATAGAAGTTGTTGAGATAATTATGAATGAGATGAATGCAGATAATAATTAAATTTTAGCTTATTTTTCCGAAGCATTTATATTTTAAAAAATTCATAATAATATTGATGAATCGCACCAATAAGATACTGCTTATCTCGGATGTTTTCGTACTCACTGGATTTGGCCTTATCGATCCGATTTTAGCAATCTATATCAAGGATAATATAGTCGGCGGTACTATTTTTGCGGCAGGTTTGGCGAGCATGCTTTTTTTCATCACAAAATGTTTAGTGCAACTGCCATTCGCAAAATATGTGGATAACCATGAAGATAAAGTGAAATGGCTAGTTCTTGGCGCATTCCTCATAGCGAATGTACCATTCATTTACCTTTACGCGAAGAACGTGAACTACGTGTATTTCGCACAGGTCCTCTACGGCCTAGGGTGCGGATTAGCGTATCCAACGTGGTATGGTCTTTGGTCAGTCAACTTGACAAAGAATAAGGAAAGCTATGAATGGAGCATACATTCTGTATTCACCGGCATAGGCGTAGCTTTGACTGCCGCAATCGGGAGCGCTATAGCAGAATTTGTGGGATTCACGTACACTTTTGTGCTTGTTGGTGTAATGTCTCTTGCAGGATGCTGCATTCTTTTCTTCTTAGAAGCGCGTCAAGAAAGAATCGAAAAGGAAAAGCGCAGGATAAATAAAAAATAATCCTTAGCAAAGATTGTTTCTTTTAGTTCAGATAGTCCTTAAATTACTCAGAATTAATACTCAATAAACTGAATCTCGCATTTGCTCATCTTCTCATAAAATTCGAGATCCGGACTGATTGTCTTTGATTCGAATATAACTTGATTCATTCCTTCCCAGAATAGGAACCAGCCGGCCGGTTCGAACAATACAACTAGGAAACTCCAGATGAATTCACTATCAGGCATTTGGTGAAGGATGTATGTCGTCACTAACATAGTGATTACGCCGAGCCCTACGAATTTGAGCCCTCTATTGACTATAGTACTCTTATCGCTAAGATGTCTATGGTAATGCTTTTTGAAATGCTCTTTTAATCTCTTTTTGATGAGGTTCTCATAATGCAAATTCCTCATTTTAATCGGGATTAATAGATTGAGTTCGAGATTGCCTGAAACCTTGTCCCGGCTTGCTCTTTTTGCTTCTGTGACAAAATCGTCTGATAATGCTCTCTCTGAGTATGGCCTAGGATCGAAATCAGAAAAGATGTCATCATAAGTGTCCAACCATAAACTAATCTCTGAAAGATCAATGAGTTTCTTTCTAGTGGCTTCATCTATGATTGCCTGAGCAGTTGCTGCCATACTCTAAATTGAGGCATCTCAAGTTTATATGGCTTTCTAAGTGGCATATTGTGATAGATATATGCAGTATATGTATTACATACACGTAAAAAGGGCGTGTCCAGAATGCTTGTTGATACAAGCCAATGTCGTACAAGAACTGCTTTGCAGTTCTGTGCACAGGAGTACTTAGTACTCCTTGTGCCTCACATCTATTTCTTTAATATAATCTGCAGAATAGATTCTGCTAATTATTTGTAGATTAAGTATGTTCAGTATAGACATTGGTTCTGTCAGAGCTGAAGCTCTGAGTATGCTCAAAGCCGTAGCTTTGACACATTCTGGACACGTCCCGTAAAAACAAATATTTTTAAACTGCATTTGCTAGAATAGTACTAGTTATCTTATAATAATACAAAAAGGTGAAATTCATGAAAAAAGAAATACTTCCTCCAAGCTTTGGAGATGATTTGGTTTTAGGTTTGAAATATCCATGGAATCATGCCAAAAGGCAATGGAATATCCTTTGGGCATTAATCCCTATATTCGGTTGGTTCGCTTTAGTCGGTTACGGCAAGAAAATCATACTTGAATTGGTTGCCGGTAGAAGAGAAGGGCTTCCTGCGTTCGGAGATTTCTGGAAGAACTTCCAGGAAGGAGTCATGATATTCATATTCATGATCCCTACATTCTTGGCGATTGGATTCCTTAATGTGATTCCTATAGTAGGCAAATTGATAGCGTTTTTAGCGCATGCTTTCCTTATGCCATGGTTGACAATCAATTTCATGGTCAAAGGCAAATTCGAGGCATTGTGGGAATTAGAGAAAGCATATAATGTAGTGTTCGGTAATGTGAAAGAATATCTAGTGTTCCTTTTACAATCTGCGATATTCTGCACAGTGTATTGGTTTGCAAGCATGCTTTTGGTGGGCATACCTGGACTAGCGTTCGGCCATATGTATTTCTTCACGCAGTTCTATCAAAAGCATCAGCTTAAACTGAAAAAATGAGGAAGTTAATCTCTTTTTTTCTTCTTTTTGTTTTAGTTCTTTTTTCTGGTTGCGGTGATGTTGTTGACGAGAAATCATGTTCTATTGATACAGATTGCGCATGCGGACGGCATGTTGTCTCCGGCGACTGCTTTTTCGGGAATTCTGCGTTCGTTGATGTGTCTGAGCAGTGCCCTGATTATTGTACGGGGATAGCTGCGCAATTCGCTATACAATGCGTAGATAAGAAGTGTGAACAAGTACGGATTAGATAAACATATTTTTCTTCAAAAGAATAATGTCATCAATACCGCGAGAATAATCATATTGCCAAAGTCTGCGATTGATGTTGTGATAGGTATCAAGAAGTTGTTAGGGTCTTCTTCATTCTGGAATAGTATTAATCCGCCTATAACTGATACTAAGAATAAAATTGTTATCAACACTCCTGTATCTATGAGCGCAATCATCATGATCTTTATGCTGTATTCAAGGTTCATGCCATGGCCGGAATAATCCGATATCAATAATGCAAGCCCTCCGCTCATGGCTGCAGTAATCATCGATATCAAGAACATCTGCAGGAACATTTTAACAAGGCCCTTTCTCCAAAATTCAGAATCTACTTTTTTCTGATGCAGCAATGTAGAGAATCTTGAAGAGATGACTGTTCCGTAGCTTCCGATCATGTTGTTCAAAGTTGGGAACATGATGACCAACGGCATTATCTCCATGAACAATACTTTTATTTCTTCTAATGCAAGTCCACCAAGAGAGCTCAATAGGCAAGCAAATGCTAATATACCTATACTTTCCATGATTATGACTTTGATTATATGCGAATGAGGGCCATATTCCTTAATGTAGAATAATGTTTTTTTAGAAATGTTATATTTGGTGTGGACTTTGTTCAGGATAGGGTGGTGCTTATGTCTTTTTATCTTAGTCACATTAAGAATATGTTTCTGGAAAAGCCTTTTCTTTTCGTAGTTCCAAAGATGATTATAGTATTCTTTCATTTTATAAGATTAATAATGCGACCAATAATGATAGTATGCCCACCACATCGCCAACTGCTGTTATAAACGGCCCTATTATGTTGTTAGGGTCATGGCCTTTCTTGAAAAGATATAATATAGATACGAGCGTTAATGGAATTTCGATACCATTCGATATGATTCCGGCTATCAATGGTATGATTATGATTGTGGGATAGTATAATCCCATCAAGTAATAATTGAATGTGAATGCTATCAATCCTAGCATAATAGATACTAAGATTCCTAGGAGGAATGAGGCTATAATATTTCCTTTGATTATCTTGGTCTTCATTCGGTTAGGTTTTATTATATGCAGGAATAGTCCCGAAGTTATTCTTGATGAGAAAGACCCAGCTATGTTGTTGCGCATTTCCAAGAAACCTGGAATCATTATGAGCATGCCAGGGATTATAAGAAGATTATCTTCATATATGGCTAATATAGTGCCAGCTATAATTCCGCCTATTATGCTGAACATCTGAGTGCCTAATATTTCAGTGAAATCTTTATCAAAAAATGCCATCTGTAAATATACTGAATTCTATAATATATTAATGTTTTGAATATGCATATTGATTTTATTGATTACAAATATTTATATATTGAAACTGCCTGAATTTAGATGTATTAATAACATAATATAACATAATATATTATAATTATAGGGTGTGATAGAATATGCCAAAAACAATAATGGTTGTTGATGATGAGCCGGATATCCGCGCTACAGTAAAAACAGTTCTTGAGAAGAATGGTTTCAAAGTCATTACCGCAGTAAATGGCGATGATTGCCTTGATAAGCTGAAGAAAGAGAAACCTGATCTGATACTTCTTGACATAATGATGCCGGGGACTCCTGTCAAAGAGATTGTGCCTAAGATTAAGGGCAAAATCGCATATCTGACTGTTGTCAGAGTGACTGAAGCGGAGAAAGAGCAACTTTTGAAAAATAAGAATATAGTAGATTTCATACAGAAGCCTTTCGATATCAAAGACTTAGTGAAAAGAGTGACTAAATTAACTTCATGAGATTGGTTGAAATGGATATTACTAAAGAATTGAAGGACAATCAGGTTGTGCTTTTGCTAGTTGAGGGATTGGAGTACAATGATCTTTCTTTGAAAGTGGCTAAAGAACTTTTCGGCAAGAAAGTGTGCTATGTGACTCTGAACAAGACGTGCCCTTCGATTATCGAGAACTTTTCGAAAGCGAATATAAAAACTAAGGGTGTGACGTTTGTTGATGCAATTTCCAAAACTATTACCGGCAGGCCTAAGGCAGTTGACTCTTGCATGTATCTCAGTTCGCCAGGAGCATTGACTGAGTTGTCAATAGCAATCACTGAATTCATAAGGGAAGGATATGATTATATCATCTTTGATTCATTGACTAATTTGCTGATATACCAGGGCAAAGGGCCTGTCGCTAAATTCGTCGCTAATCTGATCACTAAGATAAAAGCCAGCAAGACTCGCGCTGTGTTTTATGCACTTAAAGTCGATCAGCATCAAGAGCTTATACAGGAAGCGTCCATGTTTGTAGATAAAGTTGTGGATGCGAGCAAATAATCTCAATCATATCAGTATCGGGAAAGATTTTGTTTCCCATAATCAGTTTAACATGAAAGAGCAACCGAAAAAAGAGGGAGTTGATTCAAGTAGGTCTTTTTCTAGATTTTATTTCAGCAAATTGAATATTAAATTATTCATGATAGCTTTCATGTTTTTAATTCTCGCAATATCTTCTTTTGGGATAGTCATCTATTATGTGGTCATTGATTCATTGAGTTTTCAGATACAATCTGAATTAGAATTGGCGGCCACTTTGACTTCCAATCATGTAATAACCTATTTCGATGAAAAGACTGAGCTTATCAAGCTGATAACCAGTAGAACGCAGTTGAGGCGGGATTTGAATAATTATATTTCTGCTCCGAATCAGGATTTATACAATGAGATTGTGCTAAAACTTAAGGATTCTAAAGGGTCGATTGAGGAAATACAAAATCTTTGCTTCATCAATATGGGAGGCATTGTAGATGCCTGCAGTGATAATAGTATCACCGGAACTGATTTTTCTCAAGAAAGATTTTTTTCACAAGGCAAAATTTCAGAAGGCAGTTATTTCTTTAAAAATTCAGGCAATTGGAATATTGTGATTTCCGGTCCGATATATGAAAATAATCAGATATTGGGCGTCGTAATAGTAGTGTATGGTTTGCAAGAGCTTGGTGATATCATCACAGAAAGAGCTGGATTAGGGGAGACTGGTGAAGTATTGATTGCATTCAATGATAATAATGGGCAGACCATATATCCTTTGCCAAGGCGTTTTGAGAATGATGCGGTATCTATGAATTTTGTGGGATTACCGATGCAAGCTGCTCTAAATAAAGAATCTACTTTTTTTAAGAAAACCTATGATTACAGGGATGTGCAGGTGATTGCGGCTACTAAATATATTGACAGCGTTAAATTAGGATTGGTATCAAAAATAGATTATGCTGAAGCCATTCTGCCGGTACGTGACAGACTTATTATTCTTTTCGTCAGAGTTAGCTTAATCTTAGTTCTGGTCTTGACATTGCTTTTCTTTTTAATATCTCTACGTATAATTAAACCTATACATGAGTTGATATCCGCTGCTGAAAGGTTGAAGAACAATGATTTCAAAGTTCATTTGAATATCAAGACTGATGATGAGCTTGAGCAGTTAGCGGGGACTTTTAATACTACTGCAGAGATACTTGATAATCTTGAGAATGAAAGAAAACAGATTGATAAGGCGAAGACTGAGTTCTTGTCAATCACGTCGCATGAATTGCGAAGTCCGATGACGCCGATGAGGGCGCAATTGCAAATGGTGCTCGGTGATTATTTCGGGAAACTTAATGCTGAACAGAGGAATGCGCTTGAGATTGTGCTGAACAATACTGAACGTCTTGACAAGATAATCGTCGATTTCCTTGAGATCTCGCGTATTGAGGCTGCTCGTTTGAAATTCAATTTCGTGAAAGCTGATTTAACTAAAATGATAAATCTTGTTGTTGAAGAAGTTAAATCATTTATGCCTGAGAAGAAACTTCGGATTGAGTTGGATGTCGGCAGATTGCCCATTATTGAATGCGATCCTGACCGTGTATCACAAGTACTGCGTAATCTTTTGACAAATTCTATTAAATTCTCGCATCAGAACGGGCGTGTTTTAGTGTCTGTGAAGCACACAGATGGAATGATTCAGTTTAGCGTGAAAGATGAGGGTGTAGGCATATCCGAGAAAGATCAGAAGCATCTTTTCGAGCCGTTCTTCCAAGTCGAGAATATGTATCAGCATAAATCCGGCGGTACTGGTCTAGGGCTTGCTATCTGTAAGGGCATTGTAGAGAGTCAGAACGGGAGGATTTGGCTTGTTTCTCAAGAAGGCAAAGGAACTGTTTTTAATTTCACTGTGCCGTTGAAACCAGTGCATGAGATTAAGGCCATAAAGATTTTGTTCTCGAACGGACAGAAGACGGATGAGCTCGTCAAAAATTTATTTATTGAATATATCGGGCCATTAGGTGAACGTGAATTCGAGGAATTGCAGAAAAGCAAAGGGATTACTTATGAATCTGTGCATCAATATATATCGGATTTAGCCAAGAAAGGAATACTTATGAAAGAGAATTCCGAAGAATTTAAAAGCAAGATTGCTATGGTATTTGGCAGAGAAGAAAAAGAGGTTAAGAAATTGAAAAAGAAAGAGAGATTGACTTTGCCTCAACAGGAGGTAGCTGAGTTTTTCAGCAAAAACTAATGGCAGAATTATCATTATATTTAGCTAATCTAACAGGTATATTCTCTATAATCACAGCTATACTAGGGATACGCCTTATTCTGGCTATTCTTTCTAAGAAGAAGAGTCCTATCCAAAGAACAATTCATATCATATTTGGATTATTAGTGATAAGTTTTATATCATGGGCTTCAGCTGAGACGATATGGGCAATTTTATCTATTATGGGAATAGATCCGGCATTCGGAATTGCCGAATACTTTTATTTATTCGGTTATTTATGCTCCGCAATAGCTTTAATCTATTTCGCTAAAATAAATCTTTCCCATTCAGCTTTTGAAGAGATTTTCTCAGTTTCTGTAATCGGTGGCTTGTTCATATTATTCGCGTTATTCTCAGTAAACTTTGTAGTCTCGGGTTATGTGGAGAAATTGCCGGCATTAGAGATGTTTCTAAGCTATTTTTATCCAATAGGTAGCGCTATTTTATTTGCGCTTTCTTCAACTGTGTATATTTTCTTTCGTAAGATAAAAATTATTGAGATACCATTGATTCTCATAGCTGCGGGATACATATTCAATTTTGTAGGGGATCTTGGATATACATATTATTCATTGAGAGAAATTTATGGCACAATAGGCATAATTTCAGATATTTGTTTTATGATTCAATATCTTTTAGTAGCTAAGGCATTCTGCTTATTAATATCATCATTATCAAATGGAAATTGCGGATTCAATATAAAATCAAAGACTAAAAATGAAACAGAATGAACAAATAATCGGCGGATTGATTGGGATTGTTTTTGTCGCAGCTATCTTAGTTATGATTGGATGGATATTCGGAGTAGATACTCTAAAAAGCATTGTTCCCGGTTTCGTGACAATGAAGTTCTCCACAGCAGTCGCGTTCTTAATAGTGGGATTAATATTGCTGGGAATGTCAAATTTATTAGATATATCTTATTTGTATAAAGGCGTATTTTTCTTTTCAACACTATTATTGATATTCATGGGATATATGCTGGTAACTTCTCTATTGGGTTTAACTAGCGGCATCGAAAATCTAGTTGTGGAAGAAGCAGCAGGTGCATTGAAAACCAGCAAGCCCGGCATGCCTTCGGCAGCGACCATGCTTAATTTCGTTCTTATCGCAGTCGCTGGACTGATTTCATTATCTTCATATAAACAGAAGGGATTCAGAATAATTTCTGTGATTGTCGGATTATTGGGTGTAAGCAGTGTGCTAGGATATATCTCAAACAGCCCTTCATTGTATTTCTATATCGAAGGGATTAGCTCTGCGATGGCGCTTCATACGGCTTTCTTATTCGTGTTCATAGGGATTGCCATATATCTTCTTTCAGGACTAGTTTCTGAGAAAAATAATATACAGATAGGCACTGAGATTTTCTTAGGGTTCTTTTCAATTGTAGTATTGATGGTATTCATGATAGGATTGAGCTCTCAGATCAATACTCAGAGGCTTGAGAATACTCAGATGATAAGGGATGTCGAAGCTCCTTTGGAACTGATGGTTGAACAAGTCAGGGGGTATGATGCCATACTCACTAGTGCTGCACACGAATCTTTATTGCATGCACAAAAAGGCGAATTCAATTATGCTAGGCAGCATAAAGTCAAATATGATGAAACCAGCGCTAAATTGGATACCCTTCTTAAGTTCAATGCCCCAAAGCTGCTTGCAAAAAGTTTTAGACCGCAGATTGATAAGGATAAAGTAATCGAGATATTGAATGAACTGGATATTGTGAATATTGAATTGGTTGATTTAGAGATGCGTGCATTTGAAGCTATCGAGAATAAGGACACCGAATCGGCATATTCATTGATTGTTTCTGAACAATACTCTGAATCTAAGGAAAGGCTTGTTAATTTATACAATGAATGGGTAGCAATTGAAATAAGAACGACTTCTGAGCTTAGAGCTAAGATTATAGATGAATCCAATCAGTTAGATTCGCTTAATTTTTATTTTTCAATAATTGTAGTGATATTCGCATTGATATTCTCGATATTCATGACATTGTCTTTAACCAGGCCTATCAAAAGATTGGAAAATGAAGTGATTGAGATATCTAAAGGAAAACTGGATCTGCAACTTAGTAAAAGCAATCTTGAAGAAGTGCAAAATTTATCTGATTCATTGAGCAGGATATTGGCTACCATGAAGCTTGCTGTACTTAGGACCGGACTAACTAAAGCTGAACTTGGTTTTGAGGAAATTGTGAAGGCGAAGGAAGAAATTGAAAAAAAATATAAGATATTGTTTGACGTTTCTCAGGATGCGATTATGACTATTGCGCCGCCTAAATGGAATTTCACTTCTGGAAATCCTGCGACTTTGAAAATGTTTAACATCAATAGTGAGAAGCAGTTGGCATTATTGAATCCAGCAGAATTATCTCCTGAAAGGCAACCTGATGGCCAGCTTTCATCAGCAAAAGCTAAAAAGATGATTGATATTGCCGTGAAAAAAGGTTCTAATTTCTTTGAATGGACGCATAAGAGATACAAAGGCGAGAATTTCGCAGCCAATGTTTTGTTGAGCAAAGTCAATGAGGACGGGGAAACCTATCTCCAAGCTACTGTGAGAGATTTATCTAATACAATAATCGGAGAACAGAAATTTAAAATACTCATAGAGAGTATGGATGATGCAGTTTATTTGCACGGATTTGAACCTGACGGAAAGCCTACTAATTTCATCGATGTCAATTCTGCGGCATGCAAGAGGATGGGTTATACTCGCGCAGAATTCCTTAAGATGAGTCCTATGAAATTGGATTCGCCTAAAGGTGCAAAGAACATACCTAAAATAATGAAAATTTTGTTATCCACTGGCAAAGCATTGTTTGAAGGAGAGCATATCACTAAGAAAGGTAAGACAATACCTGTCGAGATAAATAGCAGTATCTTGAATATCGCAGGGAAGAAGTATGTGCTTTCTATCGCGAGAGACATCTCTGGGCGTAAATCCGGCGGATATATCAAGCTGAATACTAACGGAAGAACTGAAAAGTATATGATGTGATAATATGAAGAAGATAATATGGACTACTAAACTCGCAATCGGAATTGATGAAATAGATAATCAGCATAAGCAATTCATCAAGATATTGAACACTTGCTGTACTCCCAAAAACATAGATTCACAGAAATTGAAAGAAATCTTTTCCGAATTGATTGAATTCGTAAGGGTTCATTTTTCTACAGAAGAAAAATATTTCGAGAAATGGGAATATCCCTATGCTCAAGAGCATATGATTGAGCATGAAAAACTGATAATAAATACGTTGAAATACCAGATGAAGTTTGAGAAGATTGGGGGTAAAGTTGTCCCTGAACTTTTGAAATTCTTGGAAGATTGGTTTGAGAATCATTTGAAGAAGCATGATTTCAAATACAGGGATTATTTTATAGAGAAAGGTTTCATTTAGTTCTGATGGGCTCTGTAGAAAATCTCGTTATCACACAAGAACTGCTATGCAGTTCTGTGCACAGAAGCACTTTGTGCTTCTTGTGCTCGCCACCAACAGCAATTTGACCTTGCTAGGTCAATTCTCAAATAATGTTTGAGAAAATGTTGCTATTTCAAAAGTGAGGGTGCTATATCGTCATAGACTTCTATAACGCACTTGATGTTAGAATTGAGAACATTTTGAGAAGGTTGGTGGACTTTTCTACAAAGCCATTCTGATACAAAGTCTTATAAATAATCTATATTCTCTAGTAGCTATATGGCAACTAAATCAAAATCTCATAAATGTGAATTGTTAGCGCCAGCTGGAAATCGCGAAATGCTTGTTGCGGCTATTGATGCAGGATGCGATTCAGTATATTTCGGCGTGAAGTCGTTCAATATGAGAGTGAATGCCGGCAATTTCTCGGTTTCTGAACTTCCTGATGTTGTTAAATATTGTCATGCGCATAAAGTAAAAGCTTACTTGACTCTGAATTCTATCATATACGATAATGAGCTTGCTGAGCTTGATACTGTTTTGAAAGCTGCGAAATCTGCTAAGATTGATGCAATCATATGTTGGGACATGTCTGTGCTCAGATTGGCGCAGAAATACAAATTGGATGTTCATCTTTCTACGCAGGCTTCTGTCAGTAATTTTGAAGCTGTTGAATATTATGCGAAGTTGGGGGTTAAACGTATTATCTTGGCTAGGGAGCTATCGCTTTCACAGATTAAGTCTATAACTGACCAGATTATTAAACGTAAACTTAACGTTTCAATCGAGACTTTTGTTCACGGCGCGATGTGCGTTGCGGTTTCTGGACGTTGCTTTACATCGCAGTTTTTATTCAAGCGTTCTGCTAATCGCGGGGACTGCCTTCAACCATGCAGGCGCGCGTATAAAGTCACGGATATGGAGACTGGCGGAGAAGTAAAACTTGACAATAATTATGTCATGTCTGCTAAGGATCTATGTGCGCTGCCATTCATTGATAAATTGAAGGATGCGGGGATATCTGCGTTTAAGATCGAGGGCAGATGCAGAAGTCCTGAATATGTGAAGGTTGTTATTTCTGCGTATAGGAAAGCGATTGATAATGCGCTGAGTGAAGTTCAGAAGAAGGAATTGATTGCTAAGCTGAAGAGTGTATATAATCGGAAGTTTTCATCTGGTTTCTATCTTGGTCTTCCTACAAATGATGATTTCACTGATATTTATGGAAGCGCTGCTACTTACGTTAAGGAGTATATCGGCTATGTATGCAATTTCTACAGCAAAATAAATGTGGCAGAAGTTAATATAGAATCTAACGGACTTAAGGTTGGCGATCATCTGATGATAATCGGGCCTACAACCGGTGTAAAAGAGCAGAAGCTGTCATCCATTGAGATAAACCATCACAAGATAAAATCTGCGAAAAAAGGCAGGCATATCGCTGTTAAACTGAATTTCTTAGCGAGAATCAATGACAAAGTATTTGTGATAAGAAAAGCGTAGAACTAATAATAGGATTTAGCTTTATTCTTGACAAGCTTAACTGCTTTCTTCTTAATTGGTTTGATTTTTTTTGTTGATACTTTTGCTTTTTCTGCAACTTTCGCAATCTTAGCGACTTTCTTAGCTTTGACTTTCGCGATTATTTTTTTAACTATATTCTTCTTCACGCTTTTTTTGCTTGCGTTGACTTTCATCTTGCCTGCTTCTTTATGGATGTGAAGCTTTTTCTTTTCAGGCATCAATGGCGCAACTTCGATCTTTAAGAAGTCTTCAGCTTCTTTGATTTTGTGCTGGATCTTGATTATGTCTTGAGAATTGTCCTGCTGTTGGATAAGCGAACCGCATTCAGGGCATTTGAATTCAAAATTCATAGCTTGCTCGAAATCCAGCCTGATACAGCCTTCAGGGCATGCGAAGAATATTGCAGAATTCTCACGTTCAAGCCTTTCTCTGAGTTTGGTGAGTCTTTCTTTCTGCAGTTTGATTGTAAGATATTTTATTTGATTAGGATTGAATGTCCAGTAATAGATGTACCAACCTTTCACTCTGTCTTTCTTTCTTATGAAATGGACCAGATCTTGGTCAAGAAGGCGGTAGAGCATATTCCTTGTAATATTGATCTGCTCTTTCAGAATCTCAGCTATCTTAAACTCGGAAATGTTCTTCTTGTCCTTTATCGCTAGGATCAACGGAACAGTATCTTCACCGGCTACTGTGCTTATTACTTCTTCAATTAATTTGTTTGTTATCTTCATTTTGCAAGCTGTTCAGTTTCATCAATAGCTCTTGATACTCTTTCTTCAAACCTTCGTAGTATTTCACTTTGCCAGCATTCAATTGGTTCTTACTGAAGTCCCAATCTAATGTAGCTAAACGAGGTTTGACTTCCGCAATCTTTGCTTTTATTGTATCTAGTTCTGGGTTCATGTTTAGACCTTCCCCTATAAGCCGATCTTTCATGCCTCTTTTAATTAGAATAGACTATTGGGGACTCTTAATGTAATTCTGGCGATATCGGTTTATAAACATTTCGTTACTATATCTCTAATTACCTATATTATATACTATATTACAATAAGGTTTATAAAGAAAACCACTACTTTGAGGTAGTAATATCGATTTAGCGATATATATCATAATCAAATAACCATATATGGAGGAATCACAAATGAAAGCGCTTAAAAACTTTTTAGTAATGGCTTTGGCCATGCTAGTGCTTGTAGTTAGTGCAAGTGCAGCGACTTCTTTGACCTTGACTGCTACACCTAGTGCAGTAACAGTTAACGAAGGTACAGAAGTAAGTATTAGTTTAACCGCAGCAAGCGGAAGTGGAGTATATGCTTACCAAATCACAGGTACAGATATCCCTGGAGTATCTAATGGAGCAATGACAAGTAATGTATTCACTTGGATCCCAGAATACCTAGAATCAGGAGTATATTTCATTAAATTCAAAGCAACTGAAGGCCCAAATGACAGCCCAGAATTGAATGTCGCAGTCACAGTCAACGATTATCAACCATTGACTATGGATGCAGATGTCTTAATCGGTGGTCCATCACAGCAAAGGAGCAATCCACATGCTGAAGATGACAGCAGAAAGACAGTATATGCTGAAAAAGTGTTCAAGATACACAACGACGGCGATTTAGACGTAGTTGTAAGCTTGGCAACCACAGCAGCATCAGAATATGATGTTACTTTGACACCAGCAACAGGTACAGCAGCAGCGGCTACAGTACCAGCTAACAGCGATCTTACTGTTACAGCAAAAGGCTTTGTCCCAAAAGACTTGCCATCATTCTTCCCAACAAGAGCTGACTATAATGATAGAAGGAATCTATTGGGCGAATTGAACGTTGCTACAACCACATCAGGCATATCAGCATTCAAGACAAACTTGTACATGGAAGCTGAAAACCTATTGATTGCTAAGAAATTGTATGTTTCAGTTGATGGCGATGAGAACAAGGTATCAGACCTAGAAGAAATCGAAGATGTCAAACCTGACAGCGATGTAGAATTAAGAGTAATCGCTGAAAACAAATATGACAGCAACGACAATGAAGATCTAGAGATGAACGATATCGTATTCAATGTCAGAGTAGATGACAGCGACCTAGATGTCGATGAAGACCTTGATTTCGAAGACCTCGGCGCAGAAGAAACATCTGAAGATACTATTTCATTCCAGATGGACAGAACCGAAGTGACTGAATCAAATTACTACATGTACGCAGTATTGTCCGGCGAGGACGAGAACGGCGCAGTAATGGGTGAAAAATACACCATAGAACTTATGGTTGAAAGAAAAAGCCATGAAATCTTGGTAACAGATATCAGCATTTCACCTAGTGAACTAACATGCAAAGAAACAGCTACATTGAGATTCGATCTTGCTAATATCGGCAAGAAGAATGAAGATGAAGTGTCATTCAAAGTGGACAGCCCAGCATTGGGATTATCCAAAATTGAATACGACATAGAGCTGGATACAAGCGATGATGTAACTAGATCAATACAAATTCCTTTGAAGAATGTTAAACCTGGCGATTATGACATCCAGATAACTTCTTATTACAATAGGGACGATGTATCTAACGAAGAAATAGCAACATTGCACGTATCAGCATGCGCAACAACTGCACCAGTCGTGACACCAGTAGTAACTCCAGTAGTTACACCAGTCACAGGCAATACAGCAGTGCAACCACCAGTTACAATAATCCCAGAATTGGAAAGCTTCAATGATTTCCAGAACAGTACAATATATACTGTGCTATTGGGCGGACTTGTGCTAGTGTTGGCTATCGCATTAATAGTGTTGTTAGTCAAATTTGTCTTCTAGAGACAAATTTCTTTTTTTCTTTTTTATTATTCTCTTTTTCTTATAATTTAATATTTGCCATCAGTTCGCAAGCGTTTAGAATTAGTTGTAATTGGCCTTCCCTCGGATAGGGGACAACCTCCCTTGCCATTAATGCGTATTAAGCAGTATTTTGCTCACTAAGGATGGCAAATATTTATTAAGTAATTAGACGTAAGTTTCTCTATGTTCAATGATAAAGACGGAAAAGAATTGCTTAAGTTGGCTCGTGCAGTGATAGAAGCTGAACTTAAGAAAGAAGTGTATATTGTTTCTGATTCAGTTAAGAGCAAGTATAAGCAGGCGCAGGGTTTGTTTGTGACTATGCGCAAGAATGGTATGGATAGAGGCACTTTCGGTTATCCAGAGACATTATTTCCTCTTTGGAAGTCTGTTGTCCAGGTCGCTAAGGCTGCTGCTTTCAATGACAACAGGTTCCCTCCAATTGGTTTGGTTGAACTGAAGGACGTGAAGATAGAAATTACAATACTTTCTACATTGGAATTGGTTTCTGAACCTATCTCTAAATATTCCGAGCAGATTGACCTAGAGAATCACGGGTTGATGCTGATATCTGCGCAAAGCAAATCATTGCTGTTGCCATCATTGCTTCGGAAATACGCGCATACGCATGAAGAAGCTTTGGATCTTTTGTGTCAAGGCGCAGGATTGCCTAAGCATGCTTGGTCGGATTCAGCGAATAAAATCTACAAGTTCGAAGTAGTTACTTTTATAGAATAAAATTAAAACTTAGAATAATTTTTTAAATTTGTCAAGCTCTTTCTGGAGCTCTTTTGCAGCATCTGCAATTACTTTCTTAGGTTCTTTTGATTTGGTCTCAAGTATGAATACAGGACTGCCGATAAGAGGATGGTCTATCTTATAGCTCGCTAGCTTTACATCTTCGTTGTCAGTCAATTGCTGTTTTAGAGCATTGCAGAAAGTGTGATCTTCTCCTTTGACTTCGAAAATCATCCTGGTTTTTGATTCTTCAATTACTTTGAATTCCATGGTTGTTATGGATTTGACTGGTATTTATAAAGCTTTCTGAGGGTTTTGCCTAATTCTATATGCTTTTCCTTCTTAATACGAAACAGGCAACTTTCACGTCTTTGATTCGTTTAGTATGGAATTCCATGCTTCTTTTGATTAGGAAGTGAAATCCTATTGTATCTACAAGTCCGAAACCGCGGTCATTGGCAAGCTTCTGCACGAAGTTCTGGCTTTCAATCTTATGCAGCGAGTAGATATTGTCGCTTATTTCCATAGCTTTTTCTAAGAATTCTTTGTCGGCATGCTCTTTCTGCACGCCAAAAGGAGGATTCTGGATGATTGTGTCAACTTTAGTTCTGAATTCAGAAATTGGCTTGTTTATGTAGGTAATTGGGAGTTTTATTCCATATTCTTTCTCTATGGTTTTTTGATTCTCTTTCGCTATTTTTATCGCATTCTCGTCAATCTCTACCATATAGACTTTCTTTGCGCCGAGTAGCGCCGCCCCTATTCCGAGTATGCCTGTGCCTGCGCCTAGATCAGCTATTGTCTTGAGATTGCCGTCCATATAGCATTTCCATAGCATGACTGCAGCTATCTCTGACCAAGTAGGATATTGCTCCAGGTCTGCTCTAGGATTCTCGAATACCTTGAGCTTTGACAGGATTATAGCGAGTTTGATCTTGTTGAGCATCATATGCGTTTGATTATCTCTCTTCCTTTTAATTTTTGCTGAATAATGGCTATTCTCATCTTTCGCTATAAAATTCATGATTGTTGCAGACATCGCTTAATCCACCGAAAGCTATATAAGTATGTAAGTGTATGTATAAATATGTAATAGTATGAAACAGTCAAAAAGCCAGACTATTACAAATACGCCAAATTGCTGACATTGCCGGGATGCCAAAAACCCGGCGGTTAGCTTTTCATTCCTAATTCACGTGAGACCATGACCAAAGAAAGGATCACTATAACAATCGACAAAGAGTTGTTGAAATGGCTCGATAAGAAGGTCGATGAAAGGGTTTTCGCTAATCGCAGTCATGGCCTTGAATTCTTATTGCAGCAGAAGATAAACAGCGAAAGCAGCATTGTCAGCAGAGGTGGCATCGATGGACTTCTATAAAGAAGAGATCGGACCATTGTACAAGAAATTCAATTCATCTTCACTAGGCCTAACTACAAAACGCGCGAATATATCTCTAGCGCATCATGGTAAAAACGAATTAACCCAAAAAAAGAAAATAAACCCCCTTGTAATTTTTTTAAGCCAGTTCAAATCGTTCATAATCTATATTCTATTGCTGGCTTTGTTTATTTCTTTGGCATTGGGTTATATCAATGAAGATCCGCAGGATAAATATGACAGCTATGTGGATGCTTTTGTTATTTTTGTGATTCTATTCCTTAATGCATTGCTTGGTTTCATACAAGAGTATCGAGCTGAAAAATCCATTGAAGCTTTGAAGAAGTTGGCTGGATTGAAAGCGACAGTTATACGTGACGGCAAAACCCAGGATATTGACGCTTCACTTCTTGTGCCAGGCGATGTGATTATATTAGAAACCGGTGATAAGGTGCCGGCAGATGCTCGTATGATTGAAGCGATTAATCTCGAGACGCAGGAAGCTCCACTTACGGGAGAATCAATGCCTGTGGCAAAGATCAGTAATGTGATAGATAAGACAGTTGGTGTCGCTGAACGAAAGAACATGGTTTATTCTGGTACGATTATAACTCGCGGACGCGGAAAAGCGCTTGTCTGCGCGACCGGTATGCATACAGAATTGGGCAAGATTGCCCGGCTTATCCAAGAGCAGGATTCTATGATAACTCCTTTGCAGCAGAAGCTTGAGCAGCTTGGTAAGATGGTCGGATATATTGTGCTAGGCATAGTTTTCATAGTATTCTTATCGGGTATATTTAGAGGCGTTGCGATTAATGATATGTTCATGGCGGCAGTCGCGTTAGCCGTAGCGGCAGTTCCTGAAGGATTGCCCGCAGTTGTCACTATCTCTCTGGCATTGGGTGTGCAACGGATGATAAAGAAGAATGCTTTGATAAGGAATCTTCCCTCTGTGGAGACTTTAGGTTCTACCACTGTGATATGTTCTGATAAGACTGGGACTCTCACAAAGAATGAGATGACTGTGAAGGAAGTATATGTGAACAATGAGATTGTTGAAGTCTCTGGCTCAGGTTATTCCCTTGACGGCAGATTCTCGAAGGATCCGAAGCATTTTGAGATGCTTTTGAAATGCGGGGCGTTATGTAATGATGCTCTGCTTGACGGCACTGTAATCGGTGATCCAACTGAAGGCGCATTGATAGTCAGCGCTGGCAAAGCAGGATTACGAAAAGAAGATCTTTCTAAAAAATATCCTCGTGTGAATGAGATACCTTTCGATTCTGAGCGCAAGATGATGAGCACGATACATTCTGACGGCGAGAAAAAAATAATGTTCACAAAAGGTGCGCCTGAGAATGTTTTGAAGTGCTGCAATTCAGTTTTGGTGAACGGCAGGATAGAGAAACTTGATGATTCAATCATTCAAAGTATTCTGCGGAACAATATAATTCTCGCGAATAAGGCTTTGCGTGTCCTTGGTTTCGCTTATCGTGAATCGGCAGGTGATATTTCTAAGGAAGAAGGTCTTGTATTCTTAGGATTGCAGGCGATGATGGATCCGCCGCGCGAAGAGGCTAAGCAGGCAGTTGAGAAATGCAAAAGCGCAGGCATACGCGTAGTGATGATTACCGGAGATCATAAGGATACTGCTGTTGCTATAGCCAATGAATTGGGTATTATCGGCAAGGCGATGACGGGCGATGAACTTGAGAAGATTACCAATCTTGAGAAAATTGTCGATGAGATTGGCGTCTATGCTCGCGTTAATCCTGAACACAAATTAAAAATTGTTCAAGCTTTGCAGGCTCGCGGTCATGTGGTTGCTATGACCGGAGACGGCGTGAATGACGCGCCTGCTTTGAAAAAAGCTGATATAGGAATTGCTATGGGAATAACCGGCACTGATGTGGCGCGTGAAGCGTCGCAGATGGTGCTGACTGATGATAATTTCGCTTCTATCGTGAACGCTGTCGAAGAAGGCAGAGGGATATATGACAATATCAAGAAATTCGTATTCTATCTGGTCTCTTCAAATCTAGGGGAAGTGTTGGCTGTGTTCATGGCTATATTGATTGGGGCTTATAGTGCTGATGGGGTCCTTATAGTTCCTCTTATTGCTATCCAAATATTATGGATAAATCTGTTGACTGATGGACTTCCTGCTCTTGCGCTTGGCGTGGATAAAGCAGATACCGATATAATGACCCGCAAGCCTAGACCCAAAGGCGAAAATATCATTAATAGCTATAACATGGCAGTAATGTCTGGAGTGGCTGTCATCATGATGGTCGTCACTCTTATGATGTTTTTCAATTATGATCCTGCAGTCAACACTCGTTATGCGCAGACTATCGCTTTCACGTCTCTTGTCATGCTGCAGATGTTCAATGTGTTCAATGCCACATCCGAATATCAATCTTTCTTCAAGAAGGGATTGTTCGAAAATCCTTATCTTATACTTGCGATAGCAATGTCATTGATACTGCAAGCGGTTATCATGTATACTCCATTCTTCGCATCGATATTCAAGGTGGTGCCATTGGCTCTTGCGGATTGGGGCCTGATTGCATTGATGTCCTCATCTGTGCTTTTGTTCGGAGAAACCATAAAGTTAATTAAAAGAAGAATCTATGATAATGGAGAACTAAAATGGCTGAACTGAAAGAGGCGGAATTGGGATTGAGCTGGTACATAATGGGCAGCGCTCTATTCATGCTGCTTGTTCTGGAGTTCACTTTCGGCGCATTTACAGGGATGACTCAGCTTTTCAAATTGTTTGTTATCGCTGCCATTACTCTTTTTGTTATCATTCAATCTGCTAATTACGCTGTTGGAGCTATATCGAGCTATGCCAAGACGACTGGCATATCTGATTATCTTATCGGTTTCTTGGTAGTATCAATTGGAACGACTTTCCCAGACATAAGCACATCAATATTCGCATCTATCGCTAATCAGGGTTCGCTTGTATTGGGTGAAGTTTTAGGGGCTAGTATTTTTAGCCTGACATTTGTTTTAGGGTTCATGGCGATAATCGGTGGCAAGGTCAAGATCGATAAATCAATCCAAAAGACTCTGGCCTTGATACTGACTCTTAGCATGTTCGCGATTATGCTGGGCATTGACGGAATCTATTCGCGCGTAGATGGTTTTGTTCTCTTGACTATTTTCTTGATATATGTTTTTATAATGGTGTGGAAAGAAGGTCAGACTGGCAAACTCAAGAAAAGTGTACCTTTCAAATTCTTGTGGACTGATATTGTTGTTTTCGGTGGAGCTTTATCTGCACTGCTTCTTAGCGCGAGATGGCTTGTGATCACTTCGAGTCAGATTGCCGAGATATTGGAAGTGCCTAGCTTTTTCATAGGGCTTGTTCTGGTCGCTATCGGGAATACTGTTCCTGAGTTTCTTGTCAGCATAAAAGCTTTGCTTGAAGGTGCAATGGATATAAGCATAGGCAATCTTGTCGGCAGTATAATCCTTAATTTCTATCTCGTATTAGGTATAGCTGCTGCGGTCGCTCCTATTTATGTTGAGTATTATAGTTTTATGATAAGCGCTTGGCTTTTATTATTCCTTTTGGCTACTGTGCTTGTGTTCAGCAGCAGGAAAGCCATTAACAGATGGCAAGGATTCTTTTACCTGTTAGCATATGTTATTTTCGTATACGCTCAAATCAAGGTGATGTAGATGTATAAACCAGAAAGATGGGATTTGAAGGATATATTAAACTCACGCGATAAGGCATTTTCTTTGCTTAAAGTCATTGAGAAGAAAGTCCGCATTATTGAATCGCACAAATCAAAATTGAAGCCCAATATCTCATCTGAGCTATTCTTGGAAATATTCCGCGAGCTTGAAGAAATAAGCGATATTTCTGCTCATATAGGGCAATATAGCGGGTTGTGGCTGTCGGCTGATACGAAATCGCAGGAAGCCAAGTCTTTCGGCGCGAAGGTCGATGATATTCTAGTTCCTCTATCCAATCGATTGCTGTTCTTTTCCCTATGGTGGAAAGATTTGGATGAGAAGAATGCTCAACGTTTAATCTCTTGTTCTGGCGAATACAGATATTATCTTGAGAAGGCGCGTAAGTTCAAGCCCTATACATTGTCTGAGCCTGAAGAGAAAGTGATCAATATCAAGGATTCTACCGGCGCTGGTTCTTTGATACAATTGTATGAATTGTTGAAGACTTCGTTCAAGTATACTTTGGTTGTGGATGGCAAGCGCAAGATTTTGGGTGAGTCTGAAGTCGTGCAGTATGTGCGCAATAAATCTCCATCTATGAGAAAGGCGGCCTATGACATATTATTATCAAAATATAAAGAAATATCCGATGAATTCGGTTTCGTGTACCAGACAATGGTCCGCGATCTGAAGAATGAAAGTATTGATCTGCGCGGGTATAAATCACCTATATCCACACGTAACTTATCGAATGATCTTCCTGATGAGGTTATTGATACTCTGCTCCATGTATGCCAGAAGAATTACGGGCTTTTCCAGAGGTATTTCAAGCTGAAGGCTAAACTGTTGGGTATGAAGAAGATGTCACGTTATCATATCTATGCGCCTGTCGGTTCAATTGATAAGAAAATACCTTACGATCAAGCGGTTAATATGGTGTTCACTGCATACAATGATTTCTCGCCTGAGATGTGCTCGCTTATCAAAAATGTTTTTTTAAAGAATCATATCGATTCAGAGATACGTCCTAATAAATTGTCTGGGGCGTTCTGCGCTAGTGTGACTCCCTCTGTTGTGCCTTATGTATTGATGAATTATACCGGTCAATTACGGGATGTTTCCACTTTGGCTCATGAGCTAGGGCATTCTGTGCATACGATGCTGGCTTCCAAGCATTCTGTGTTCACTTATCACTCTTGTTTGCCTCTGGCTGAGACTGCTTCTGTTTTCGGAGAGCAGTTGTTGAATGATTATCTTTTAGAGGAAGAGACTGACACTAAGATACGGATTAATTTACTTGCGCAGGAAATTGAGGATATGTACGCTACTATTATTCGTCAGTGTAATTTCGTTCTGTTTGAGAAAGAAGCGCATGCGGCTGTTGTTCGCGGTGAGACAACTGAACAGCTTTCGGATAGGTGGATGAAAGGATTGAAAGCGCAGTTTGGAAGCGCTGTTGAAGTGCCTGATCTCTTCAGATATGAATGGTTGTATATTCCGCATATTTTCGCCACGCCATTCTATTGCTATGCATATGCATTTGGAAATCTACTTGTATTGGCGCTGTATAACATGTATCTTCGTGAGGGGAAGTCATTCGTTCCTAAGTATTTGCGGATGCTGTCTTACGGCGGGTCGAAAGCGCCTGTTGCGATTTTACGGGAATTGGGCATAGATCCTGCGTCTGAGAAGTTCTGGCAGCAAGGATTTGACTTGATCGAGAAGAAGATTGATGAGTTTGAGGGACTGGTGAAGAGGGCATGAATAAGTGGTGGTTGGTTATAATCTATCTAGTTATATTCTTAGCATTATTTCTAATCGATGTATCTGCTATTTCGAGAACTAGATTTGATTATGTCGGAACAAATAAGTTCACATACCTCCAAGGCAGTAATATTACTTTAAATGATTATCCTTCTAAATTAGGTTTGCTTTATCATTTTGATAATCAAAGTGAATATGGGGAAAATGATACTTTCATATATGATTTTTCAGGTCATGGACGAAATGGTATTATTCAAGGAGCATCTATAAATACAACTCAAGCAAAATATAATTATAGCGTGACTCTTAATTCTGGCGGTGTTCTAAAAAACGTAACTTTGAATTATACTATACCCGATGGTACTTCCTTCACAATAAATTTTTGGGCGTATAGAGTTGCTTGGGATTCACATAGTTGGTTTTTAGGCATAGGTGAAGCTGGAACGGAAGATGATTTTATAGGATTAAGCAGTACTGGGACATTTAGATTCGATGGATCTACCAATACTTGCCCTACTTCATATATACTTCCTGCCAATCAATGGACTATGATAACGGTTTCTTGCCAGGATAGCGTTTCAGGAAATCTAGCTCGGTTCTATATCAATGGTACTTTAATTGGAACTGATACTACTGGTGTTTGTAATGGATATGCGATTACTAGTTTAGGTTATGCTTTTACTGGGACTTATATGTTAATTGGCAATGTTGATGAATTAGCGGTTTGGGAGACTGTTTTAGATGATTCTGATATTTCGTTATTATATACAAATACATATCCTATATTCCATACGGCGGGGAATTATTCTCAAATATTTCAGAGCTATAATAATAGTTTAAATGTAAGTACTGATACTACAGTTAGATGGAGATCATATTTACAAGGCAATTCTTCAATAAATATCTATGCGTGTGTGGGGAACAATTATGTGAATTGCAGATTGCAAACAAATGGTGCCTATCTTAATCTATCTCAAAATGGTTCACAGGTCCAAATTCTGGCTGAATTAATTGCGGATCCAGAAAATTCTAGTAATCGACCATACCTAGAGATGTTGGAACCACCAAAACTTTCTTTTTATGTAGATAATCAATCCTCTTTGTGTACTGATTCAAATACAATTATCTCAGCTATGAATAGGAGTCATTCTTTTTGCACTATTGAAGCGGCAGCTGAATTAGTGGAATCCGATTCTGAGATGATAGTTCGATATGGACAATATTGTGATGGGATTGCGATAACTAATTCAGGGACTGAATTATATCCTATATTGATTAATGGAGAAACTAGTGTTAATAAACCCATTTTAAATGGGTCATGCGCTGACGAATCTAATGGAATAGAACTTCTAGGTGAAGATTATATTAATTATTCTAATTTTGAGATTGTGAATTTCAGTAATGATGCTTTAAATATTCATGGTGATAGTATTAATGTGAATTTCCAAGCAATTTATGGGCATGATAACGGCTATAGCCATACTTCAGCGGCAGGAGATTGCATTAGTTTTCATGATACTGCCCATGGGGCTATTTCTCGGGATTTGAATTGCAGCAATAATTATAAATCAACAATCGTTGATATACAAAGTTCAATTTCTTATTATTATAATATCTATGGGAAAAATAATCGTCTTTATGGCGCTTATTTTTATGGTGCCGCTGAAGGGTCAACTAATGATGTCGCTTATCATGAAATCAACAATATGGTAATAGATGATTCTCCGGGTTGTTTTTGGAGTGAAGTTGAATCATCAGGTTATGATATTACTTGCAATAATATAACTGGAAAAGGGATATATTTAGCATATAGAAATAATTTGATAAATAGGTTTAAGGTTAATACTTCAGGCGGTCTTTCAATTAAGATATTGGGCGCGACAATATATAATATAAGTTTAATTGATGGATCTTTCAATGAAAATATTACGGTTATCAACTCTACAAATGTCATTTTGACAAATGTTACCTATAATTTAGATAATGAAAGTGTTGATATGAATTCTAAACTAATTCGGAAATGGTATTTAACCCTAGGTTCAACTCAGGAAGGAATAACTATCACAGCTAAAAATTCATCAGGGAATTTAATATATTCAAATGTTACTTCTTCTGGAAATTTGATTTTTTCTGAAGAGGCGTTTATTGGATATATTAATACCGGGGGAAATATTACAAATGAAACTTTGACAATCACAGCTTCTCGAACGGGGTATAATGCCCAAAATCAATCAATCATATTAACTAATAATACTAAACTAATTTTTACTTTGACGGGGATTATCTCTCAAATCGACGATTCCTCCTCCGGTGGCGGAAATTATGCGACGACTGGTGGCGGTTATTCCACGTTCAAACTGACTTCTGGGCAGTTTAAAGAAGGCTATCAGAAAAAGATGTATAAGGATTGGAGAATGAAATTCGAGGTATTGGGCGAAGGGCATGAGCTGAAAGTGGATAATGTCTTTGATGAATATGCGACTATCACAATCTCAAGCGAGCCTCAGACATTCAATCTGGGTATCAATGAGACTAAAAAGCTAGATATGAATAATGACAGCTATTATGATCTATTGGTTTCTCTCAATGATATCGGAGGAATTATTGATAATCACTGGGCGAATATATCGATATCATCCACTCTTGAGAAAATTCCAGTCCGCAAGGAAATAGTCAATGAGAGTATCAATGAATCAATTGAACAAAAATCTGCTATAAGTGAATCTTCTTTTGCAGAAGAGAATTCTAACATAGGTATTTTCTCTATATTGGGATTGTTGATTATTTTAGTTCTTTTCTTGGCGATACTGAGATTCAGACCTAAATCCAGAAGCAAGAAGAAATAGCATCAATCTTTATAAATCGCCAGTCACTTTGGGATATATATGTCACAGACTCAGTATTTCGCGGAGATTATCAAGACGCTGAAAGCTAGCAAGATTGCTAAGATTGATATGACCAATCTGAAGAATAATCTCGCTAAAAAGTTTTCTATTAAAGTGATTCCGACTGATACTGAAGTGCTAATGAATGCCGCTGTTTCGGATATTCATAAATTAGGAATATTGCAGAACAAACCTACACGTACGATGTCCGGCGTTTCTGTGATTGCTGTGATGTCGAAGCCATACAAATGCCCGCACGGCGCGTGCATAATGTGCCCATCAAATGTCTCTAAAGGCGTTCCACAGTCATACACCGGCAAAGAACCTGCTACTATGAGGGCAATAAGGAATTGCTTCGATCCGTATCTTCAAGTGTTCAATAGATTGGAGCAGTATGTAGTCACGGGCCATAATTTCGACAAGGTCGAATTGATCATCATGGGCGGCACTTTCCCGAGCTTCAATTACGCTTATCAGAAGAATTTCGTGATGCTTGCTTTGAAAGCGTTAAATGATTTTTCTAAGATGTTCATCAAGAAAAAAGGCACTATTGATTATGTGAAATTCAAGAAGTTCTTCGAGCTGCCAGGTCCAGTCGGCGATGAAGAACGCACATCATCTGTTCATAAAAAATTGTTGAAGCTGAAAGGCAAATCAACTTTGATCGCAGAACAACTGCGCAACGAAAAAGCTTTCGTCAAGTGCATAGGAATGACTGTCGAGACGCGCGCGGATTACGGCAAATTGAAGCACGACAATCGTCTGCTCGAGCTTGGCGTTACTAGAGTTGAATTGGGGATTCAGTCAGTCTATGATTCTGTGCTGAAAACAATCCACCGTGGACATACAGTCACCGATAATATAGAATCGATTAGAACATTACGTGATCTTGGTTTCAAACTGAATTTCCATTACATGCCTGGACTTCCGGGCGTCAATCGCAAAAAGGATTTCGAAGGCATGCTTGAGCTATTCAGGAACTCTGATTACGTTCCAGACATGCTGAAGATATATCCCTGCATGGTAATGCCTGAGACTGAATTGTACAAATTGTGGAAAGCCGGCAAGTTCAAGCCGATTACAACTTCGGAAGCGGCTGAGATGATTGCTAAATTCAAGGCGTTTGTGCCTGAGTATTGCAGGATTATGAGAGTTCAACGTGATATTCCTACTTATGTGACTTCGGCTGGCGTTGACAAGACCAATCTGCGTCAGTACGTGTCAGAGTTCATGTTAAAGAACAATATCACCTGCCGTTGCATAAGATGCAGGCAGCCGAAAGAGGGAGTTCATTATCCTAAGTACGACATCCATGTGCGTGAGTATGATGCTGCGCATGGGAAAGAATATTTTATATCAGCGGAAGCTGGCGATTGCTTGCTAGGGTTTTGCAGGCTCAGGTTGCCGTCACAATCACTTCGTAAAGAGATAACTTCGGATTCTGCGCTTATCCGTGAGCTTCATGTGTATGGCGAAGCTGTTCCTGTGGGTGAAGTTGGCGTTGTGCAGCATAATGGCATTGGTTCGCGTCTTATGAAAGAAGCCGAAGGCATCGCTAAATCCTACGGCAAGAACAAAATCGTAGTCATTTCAGGTATAGGTGTGCGTGGGTATTACATCAAGAAATTGGGTTATAAGAAAGATGGCGTCTATGTGAGTAAGAAGATATAATTCTCTTTGTCAAACTAAACCTTTATATATATGCACTACTTTTCGTATATATACAAATATTCGTGTGATTAAATATGGCAACATTCACAGTGTCAATACCTGAAGATCTAAAGAAACAGATAGATATGCACCCAGAGATAAATTGGGCGGAATACCTTAAGCAAAGATTTGAATTACGCCTTAATGAGCTTCATAGATTCGAACAGATGAAAGCTTCAGGGGGACTGAAATGACTTCTTTGACATTATCTCTTTCTGAAGAAATGAAAAATCAGTTGAAAGCCTATTCTTGGGTAAATTGGAGCGAGATTGCTAGGGAAGAAGCTTTGAAGAAGTTGATATTCGAGAATTATCTCAAAGCGGGAACAATCACTGATGAAGAATGGGAATTCTGCGAAAAAATGGATTGGCATCCTACTGATGAACTTCCGTTGAAAAAAGAGTTTGCTGACAAGTTGAAATCCGTCAGAAAAGAAAAATCTATTAAAGTCAAGTCAGTTTCCAACATATTCAAATGAATTATGCATTGGAAATAAAACCTTCTTGCCAGGATCAAATTCGTAAATTGTGCAGGAAGAATGCTTCTTTTGAACTAATCTTGAAGAAAAAGATTGAAGAGATATTATCTGATCCATATCATTTCAAGCCGTTGAGGTATGGTCTTGCTGGAGAAAGAAGGGTGCATATCATGAAAAGTTTTGTTCTTAAATATGAAATTGATGAGTCTAGAAAGATAGTCACTTTGCTGTTCTTCGGACATCATGATGATGCTTATCAGAGATAAGGGAGACTAAAGGGCATTTCTGCAAGAAGGTTTGTTTTCAGAATATTTATATATGGATTGTGCCTTGAGAAGTATAGGTGATATTCATGAATAAAAAACTAAATTGTATCTTCTTAATCTCAGTTATGGTCATTCTTTTCTCAAGTCTTGTTTCAGCAGATGTTGTTGAAGGCATTCAAGTCTGTCAAGATCCGAATACAGGCAAGCAGATGAGCGGCGATGCGTGCAAGGGTATTTGTTTATCCGGTTCTAAGTTCGTATATTGCAATGCACCTGCTACAACTACTGAACCAGTGACTGCACCAACACAAACTGTTCCTACTACAACTGAGCAGATAATCGAACAGTTAGAGATTGAGACTGCTACAGCTAAAGGACAGAGGTATTTCGAAGAGTATATCACTTTGAAAAATAAATATTCTGAGCTTATAGGTGAGTTATCTGCAAAAGAATTCGAAGAGAAAATGGCTCAGCTCGCTAAGGATAGCGAATGTTATAATTGCAATACCGGTTGCACTGGTGATTGCGCAGATGAGTTCCAGGCGTGCCTTGATGCGTGTAATGCAGAAAGTGAACTCGCGATGAAAGAGATTGAAGCAAAATATGCACCTATGAAAGCTGAGCTTGAATCATTACAAAAATCTGAATTAGGTAAATTGCTAACGACTGTGAAAGACTCAAGTGCTTCTAAAGGCATTCTTTCTGGAATAGGCAGATGGTTCAGGAATCTTTTTGGTCAGATATTCTTCAAGACGAAGACTTCTGATGCTGGTCGAGTGATGACTCCGGTGTATTGAGAATAAATAAAATAATAAAAATAAAAAGGAATCAGAATCTGAATCTTTTCTTGAGCTGGACGTTCATGTCAGGACGATCTTCTTGGCTGATTCCAAGCTCTTCATGCTTGTAGAGGTCGACTTCTAGTCCGCCGATACCTGCAGGCATAGTGATTCCGTAATTCTCGGATTTCCTGTCATTGCCATGAATCTGCTTGCCATATTCTGCGAACAATCTGACGCCGCCGATATTCAATCTGATGAAGTCAGTTTTTGTAAGTTCGTCAACAGATTGTCCAGCTTCAACATTGACTTTTCCTCTGCCAATTACGACTGAATATTCTTTGCCTTCAAGTTTGCTTGCATATTTCAGCATGATGCCTCTCATAGCTTCATTCAATTTGTGCCTTGCTTCAACCAGGTCATGTTCTCTGCCTGCGAAGTGGCTGTATCTCAATCTGTCGAGCTCTTTGACATGCTCTAGAAATTGAGCTGCATCGTTCTTGCCGAGTTTCAGATATATCTCTTGCTCGTTATTTGAATTGACTGATGCAGTGACTAGTTTTGAATTGAAATATACGCCTAAATTGCCTTCAGAATCTTTCATTCCGATAAATGGGGTGTATTTGCCAAAAGTTTTCCCTGCGAAAAGATTCAATTGCATATCGCGTGATGTCCTGTCAGTGGCTGTTGTTGTGATTTTACCATCATTCTCCACTTCAAGAGTTCCTTTTGTCTCTGTATATACATCAGCGAGATCTACGAAATAGAATGCTTTCTTTCCTTTCCTGTCTACGAACATGTGCGTCAGTGTACTGTTGCTGATTTCTTCTAGGTCACTGCCTTTGTTTATGTTATGGAATCCATCCAATGATGCGTTGAATCCTAGTTGGAAATCTTCATGCCCTACTTCTAGATTGGTCTTGTTCATACCGATACCTGCATAGAGGTTCGGTTTGAGTTTCAATGTCATCTGATTAGCGTCAGTATCCTCAAGTGTATAATCCAATAGATATTCATATCCTGCATATGCTCTGATATCATGGCCTGTCCATTCAGCAGTCCTATTCTCGAAGTCGAATACTATTTTGCCAAGGTCCCATGATGCGCCAATATCTGCTTTGCCTTTGCCGGTGCCATTCGCTCTCAATATTTTAGCTTGCTCGAATTTGAATTCTGGCGCTTCCATGACTGAATATAATGAAAATTTGCCTTCAGCAGTTACTTCTCTTTCAAATTTCATGCCCCTAGAAGTTGGTGTGCTGTAACGTTCGAATTGGTTGAATATATTCGGGATTTTTTTAATTCCGCCCAATGTCTCTGATTCGATATCGAATATATCTTTGAATCTATCTTCTATTCCAGATTGCTTTAGTGCGTCTTGGAACTGCCTGAGCTCTTGAGACAGTTGCTGTCCTGCGGTTCTAGCTGCTTCGATATCTTTTGATTCTAATGCAGAAAGCAGTTGATTGAATGAGAATTCTGCATTTCTCACCATTGCCGCTTCTGGGCCGTGCATGAAATTGTCCAGATTGGACTGAAGTTTATGCAGGTCATTCTGCAGATATTTATCAAAATCAAGATTATTTAGATTTTTATATCCAGGGATAAGCAGATCGAATAGTTTATCTGAATCGCCAATTGTTTGGATGACATCTACAAGGCTTAGATCTTTGTCCATAGTACCATTTATGTTGAAATTAAAATTGGTTCTGTTCCTGACTGCGCCAGTCTGTTTAGTCTGTAAAGCTTTCACTGAAGGGTCAGTCTGGAGGTATTCAGCGGATTCTGTAGGCCTAGTTGTCACTGTTTGCGCTTGAGAATTCACAGGCATCATGCTCATCAGGCCTGCTACAATCATTGATAATGTTGGGCGTTTCATGTTGGAATTGGGATAAAATCCTTGTTTATAAGCGTATATGGCGGAAAATGATTGTTTTGGAGAATTCGTTCATATTCTTACAGGTGGCTTTATAAACGATTTAAATACCCTCAATATGAAATGAATGCCATTGAACATACAAAGTTCTACTCTAGGAAGATGGGATGCCTTAGCAAAGGATGCACTCTTTGCGTGCAGGGCAAGAAGCTAGTCTTGTTTGTGACTGGTGTCTGCGCCAAAAATTGCTATTATTGCCCTTTATCTACTGAGAAGAAGAATGTGGATAAGGTATGGGCCAATGAATGGCTTATTGAGAAAGATGAAGATCTCATAACTGAAGCAAAGTCAATGGATGCGCGCGGAGCTGGAATAACTGGCGGAGATCCTTTTTTGCGTTTAGATCGCACCTGCAATTATATTCGTATGCTGAAAAAAGAGTTCGGTTCACATTTTCATATACATCTTTACGCTCCTCTTTGCAATGTTTCTGTTGAATCTTTCAAAATGCTTTTTGAAGCAGGTCTAGACGAGATAAGATTCCATCCAGATTTCGATAATACAAAAGATTGGAAACTTATTGAAGAAGCTTTGAAATTCAGATGGGATGTGGGTGTAGAGATTCCAGTAGTCCCTGATAAAAGTCCGCAGATAAAAAAGTTGATTGATTTCTTGGACGGCAAGATAAAATTCCTGAACCTGAACGAATTGGAGATATCGGAAACAAATGCTGCCAAGCTTGGCGAGCGTAATTTTGCAGTCAAAGATGAAGTGTCCTATGCGATAGGCGGTTCTGAGGAATTGGCTTTGAAACTTATGGATTATTGCCAGAATAAATCATTTGATGTACATTACTGCACTTCTCAGCTTAAAGATAAAGTGCAGTTAGCTAATCGTGTGAAACGCACTTCTAAGCAGATTGCGCGTCCTTTTGATGTGATTACACAATCGGGCATGCTTGTGCGCGGAGCTGTGTTTTTAGAGGATCTTAAGCCTGATGTAGGCTATCGTAAGAAGATTGCTGCTTCGGATAAGAAGGCAGTTATGGCGCGGCTTTTTGAATTGAAGGAAAAGATTAAAAAAGAGTTCAAGATTCGTGAAGATCAGATAGAAATAGACCCTTTGAAGCTGAGGCTTATCACTTCACCGCGTATAGTCAAACTATTCAAAGGCTATTGCAGAGCTATTATAGAGGAGTACCCAACACATGATCAAATGGAAGTCGAACTCAGGTTCCTATAAATTATTGAAAGCGTTGCTGATAATCGGTTTGCCTTTCTTATTGCTATTCGCAAGTTTCTCGTATTGGATGTTCAATGAGAATTATTTCGAATCTCAGTTTGAGGAAAATGACGTTTATGTGCAATTCGGTTTTGATGAGTATCTCGTATTGAATGAGAATTCTAAACTTTTGAGCTATCTTAAGTTCGGAGATGGTCTGATTGATTCAGCATTCTATACTCCTGATGAGAAAGCGCATCTTGATGATGTGCGTGTATTAATACAGACTTTCTTGTATTTTGGGATTGCATTTAGCGTATTATGGTTTATTGGCTTAGTAATATGCAGGAAGCATATAACTTCAATATTCTATAAAGGCGGATTGCTGTCATTGCTCGTGTTCGTGATATTGGCAGTCTTGCTGGTGTTTTTCAGTTCTGCATTTATCAAGTTCCATGAAATATTCTTTGAACCTGGCACATGGACATTCGATCCAGCAGTTAGCAATCTCAAGGCAATGTTCCCAGACGAGTTCTTCTATAATATCACTGAGAAAATATTCGTTAGTTTCGGATTCCTTGCTTTAGTAAGCGTTTCGTCTAAGGTACTATTATATTTAACTTATAGACATCTTGGTCGCCGTATAGCTCGCCATTAGCTTTAACTTCTATATCCAGAACATAGTTTCCTGATAATGCATCTTTAGGTACTTCTACTCCGATGCCAACTACTCTTACATCTCCAGTATCTAATGCAGTGATAGACCTTTTGTCGGGTTTGAAATATAAGTCTGTATCTTGACCTAGCGGACGTATTTTGCTTTTAATTTCGATTTCGAAGTTTGTAGTGTCACTTTTCGAGTTCATCACTCTTAATCCGAATATCTTGAATGAGCCTCTAGCAATTGTATCTCTCGTAGTGCTTAAGCAAACTTGCTGAGCTCCGCAAGTCAATCCAGCCACTCTATTGTCCAGATCGTCAAAACTTTTCTTTTCCAGTTCAGAAATACCGCTGAATATGTTGTATAGGAATGTAACCGAGTAACCGAATACTGCTAATGCTAGTATCAAAAGAACAAAAAAATTAATCGATAGCTCCATTGCGTTCTTATTCATCGTCCTACGTGGTATTCTTTCACCAATGATATGATGAATAGTATTAGTATAACTATCGATATCACGAAATAGAAGATACCTTCTGAAATCAGGTTTTGTGACAATATCTTGTAAAGCCCTAATGCAAGCAAGCCGAAACCTAGCCATAGGACTTTGTCAAGCACCAGTAGCAATATCTGGAACTCCTGATCCATTGAAAGGTATTTTTTCATTGTGCGTCTTTAGACTGTTACTGTTATGTAGAAGTCTACTTCTGGCAGGTTTGTGGAACCGTCAGCTTCTATAGATAATCTGCAAGCATATCTTCCTTCAGCTAATCCTTCTACACCGATTGTTGCTTCAAATCCTACACTATCACTAGGCAATAATTCAGTCTTGCTGAGTGTGATGAGTTTAGGCAATTCAGTAACGTCTTCTCCATCTATAGTCGATATACATTTCGAGATAGTTGGTTTGACTTCTCTGAGCGAGATGCTTGCTTTGTTGTAGAATCCGATTTTCGCAGTTGTCTGCGAGTTTCTTTTGATCTCTATGTCTGATGAGATTGTCAATGGTTCGACTGCTGTAGGCTGTTTTTCTAAATCAGTAGTCTCAATCAATTTCTCGAGTCTTCCGAATGAATCGCCTACTATGCCTCTGATGAATGTCAGGCCTAGACCCAAAAGGGTAATGGCGAGAACTATAATGACTATGGTATTAACTGATAGGCTGATATCAGCCTTTTTTTGTCTTGGACCTTGGAATATTGTATACATGATATAATCACCTCAATTATATATAGGATATATACAGATTATAATGTTTATAAATGTTTTGATGACTTCGAATTTGATGTTATTTTGCTTAGGTTTTGCTATCAGTTCTGCCATCGGTTCGCGTGCGCTTCTTGTTCGTGATAACTGGCATTCTCCTGTAAGGAGCCCAACACCTCTTGCCGTTGGTTACATGTAGCACGATAGCGCTCACAGCCAGATGGCATAATAACTGGAATATCATTATTTAAGGCGTATAATAAACCAAAAGCTTTAAAAAGAGCTTAAATCTCCAGTATGCTCTATGGGATTAAGAAGAGCTCATGCATACAGGAGAATCGAAAGAGCGTACACTCGTATTTCTAAGTATAGAGAAGAATCTTTCGTAAGATCCAGGCCACATATGGTCATTGCTAAGTTTGATACAGGCAATACTGCTAAGCAATTCCAGGATTACAAATACAATCTATTCTTGATTTCAAGATGCAATCATCAGATTAGGCATAATGCTTTAGAATCAGCTAGGACTGTCGGCAACAGGATATTAGAGCTTGAAGTCGGCAAAACATCATTCCACTTGAAAATTGTAAAATATCCTCATCATATTCTTAGGGAAAACGTCATGGCTACAGGAGCAGGCGCAGACAGGGTTTCACAGGGTATGAGCGCGTCCTTTGGTAAATCTGTCAGTTCTGCAGCACAAGTAAGAGCTGGCGATATCGTAATCAAGGTTGGTGTTGACACTTTGGCTCATGCAGCAGTTGCTAAAAGAGCTTTGAAGAAAACATCATGCAAATTGCCTTTGACTTATGTAATTACGATGCAAGAAAACGTGCTTAAAGCTAAATAAACTTTTTTTCTTAATATAATAAATATTTGATTTAACTTAATGTAAGTCTGATTCCCCAATTCTGCCACTTTTTGTCTTTCATCAGCCAGAATCCTATCCTTTGCAATATGCTACCTAATCGAGTGCTTAATAGCCATACTACTATCTCTTGATATCTTTTCTTCCTCAATATGTCTGGTATGAATTTTGGAGCGTAATTCTTGTCTAGAATAATATTTGCTATATCTTCTCCTGAAGCCATTGCTGAATATATGCCTTCACCTGTTAATCCATAGGCTAATCCTGCAGCTTCACCTATAAGATATTTATTTCCAAATTTGTAACCCTGGTAATCATAGAGTATTGGCATGGATTCTAATTTTGACTCTTCATAATGTATACCTATCCTTTTGCACCAATCATTGAACCTTTTTTTTACTTTGATCATATCATCAGATTTAGGGTGGAATCCGCAACCAATTGACGCATAACCTTTATGCGGGAATACCCAAGTATACCCTGCTTTGGTTATCTTTGAATTGTAATGCAATTCCAAATTCTTGAACTCACCTTTTATCAAATATTGCATGCATAGATGCATCTTGTCATTACTTAGTTTAAGATATCTTCTGACTATAGAACCTACGCCGTCTGCGCCGACCAGATGATTGAAATATATCTTCTTTCCATTGACAATCACATTGTCTTTATTGACTTCTGTGACTCTTGATGACATAATAATCTTGGCGCCATTCTTCTTAACTTTGGACATCTGCCATTTTCCCAGCTTTTCTCTGCTGAGAGTAGCTACGATTATTTTATTTTCTTTTATCTCGATATATCTGCTTTTATGATAGAATCTGAATCTATCGAATTCTTTTTCAAAAAGAGAATTGGGGATGCCATAGCGTATGGCTTTTAGTGTGACGCCTGCTGCGCAGATTTTCTTTCCGATTGTTTTATTCTTCTCTAGAACCAGAACTGATCTTTTGCTCTTCGCAAGAACTTCTGCGCATCTTAATCCGCCCGGACCTGCACCGACAATCACAACGTCATACTTTTCCATATATCGAGTGGGATTGAAAATGATATATAAAACTTCTTGCGAATCAGTGATAATTTATCTGTTAGAACTAGAGTTTTATTCAGCTTCTTCGAATTCTTCTTTAGGGACTTCAGCTTTCTTGAACTTAGGCATTGTGTGATGTATCCTTCCTTTGAGAGTTGTTATGTCTGTGATTACATCTTTATCTTTTTTGAAATCGTTTGTCACTTCTTTTGGCAAGATGTCTGTCTTGCTCAAGTATACAATGATCGGTTTATTCAATGTCCTGAGATTCCTCAGCAATTCGAACTGGTCGCTCAATGGATATGGTTCGGTCAGGTCGAAAATATAGATAAGTACATGCGCGCAGTATTTTGCGGCCAAGTATGCCTGCATCTCGATATAATTCATTTTTTCGAATCTGTTCAAAGTTCCAGGAGTGTCCAAGAACTGCATTTTCTCTCCATTGATATCAGTATAGCCTAGATTCAGGCTTTTTGTAGTGAATGAATAATTAGCGATCTCTGGTTTCGATCCAGTGAGTTTAGATAATAAAGTGCTTTTTCCTATATTCGGGAATCCGCAGATTGCGACAGTAGGCATTTCCTTTACAACTGGATAATTCTTGATGACACGTCTTGCTTCCATAAGATATGTGAAAACATGTTTTGTCTGTCTGAATAATGAAGAGATCCTGCCGTAATATTCTCTCCTGATTTGCATCATCCTTTCGGCATTGTCGTTCCTGTTGAGCAGTTTTATGTAATTGGAAGTCATCTCATCAGCTTTCCTGATGATCCAGCCCAATGCGCCTAACGCTTTTTTCAATGCGCCGACGTCCAATGTGCATTTCATAAGTTCGAAATAGAACGGATTTAATGCGTCAATCCTAGGGAATGATTTGATTATGTTAGTCATTGAATCGGCAACACTTCTATTGACTGTGCCCATCTTAGTCAATTCAACTTTTCTGATGACTTCTGCCTTAGGCATTTTGTGATGCTTTGATTTGACAGAACCGCCTTTCTTAGTCGCAGCGGCGAATGCCAAATCTATATAGAAGTCTGCTTTCTCTACTGTGATTATGTGTTGGAATGACATATATTCTATAGACTATAAGAGGGCTATATAAGGCTTACGTTGTCCGGTTAAGGTAATTTTGCCATCAGTTCGCATCTACTTCAGATAGATGATAGCTGGCCTTTCCTTGTAAAGGAGCCAACATCCTTTGCCGCTGATGCACATTGAAAATAATTATGCTCACAATTGATGGCAATATCTTCATCTAAATCTTAACCAAAAGCTTTATTAATACAAAAATTCAATTATTTACTAGATGGCTAAAGGAAAATCTATAGGAGTGATAGCTATAAAAGGCGGTGTTGGAAAGACTACTACTGTAGTAAGTCTAGGCGCGATTCTAGCGAATGATTACAAACAGAAAGTGCTTCTTATCGACGCGAATCTATCGGCGCCTAATCTAGGTATGCATTTGGGAATCGGTAAACCTAAAGGCACTCTCAAAGATGTTCTTTTAGATAAGATATCGATTAAAGATGCTTTATTCAAGCACGAGCTTGGTTTTGATGTATTGCCTTCTGTGTTCACTTCAAATGCTGAAAGGTTCAGTGTATACAAACTTAAAGAGAAGTTGGACGCGATTCGTAGTAAATATGATTATGTCTTGATTGATTCTTCACCTAATCTCAATAATGAGATGCTTTTGTCGATGGCTGCGTCCGATGAATTGGTTGTTGTTACTACCCCTGACAATCCTACTTTAATGTGCACAATTGAAGCGGTCGAAGCGGCTAAAAAACAGAATACGCCTATCAAAGGTCTTATCATCAATAAAAGACGTGGAAAATCATTTGAAGTTTCCCAGGAGACTATTGAGAATCTGGCTAAAGTTCCTATATTAGGCGTATTGCCTGATGATATTAATATATTGAAAGCACTATCTGAAGGAACGCCGGTATCTAATTATTCAAGAAGGGCTAAAATATCTAATCTTTATCGTGGTATAGCCGAGAATGTGATGGGCAGCGATTTTCAGAAACCGCTTACCATAAGCAGACGTTTTAAGAATTTCTTTGGCCAGTTCGTTAGCGTTGAAGCTGAAGATTCTGCTGAACCTAAACCGGTTGCTGCGGATAAACCAATCTTACCATAATTATCTTATATCTAAACATGGCATTATTCAAGAAAAATAAAACTGCGCCAGTTATCCAGTCTCAGATACAGCAACTTAGTTTGAAACCTCAGGATCAACTGAAATTGCTGCAGAAAAGGGTTGATGTTCTTCAGTCTTCGAATATACAGTTGAGCACGCATATAGGCGAGACTGAACTTAATGCGGAAGGCGAAATCACAAGGATACAGATGTTGATGAATAAAATACAGGGCGAAATGGATGAAATCAACCGCAGGATTGATCATATTTCCGGCAATATGGGTTCTTTGATATTCCAGTTGAATCTCACTGCGAAAGCTGAAGAGCTTGACAGGTTCAAATCAGATATGGATAGAATGCAGCCGTTCAATTTCATGACTCTGAATCAGTTCGAGAAGTTAGTGAAAGAGATTGTTGACGAGAAGTTCGGCGAATAAATAGCTTCAATCAAGATTAAAGCTATGATAGTGATTATATATAAGAACAATATTTAATAGAATATGAATAAAAAATTAGTTTATGGATTGATAATATCTTTAATTGTAATTACCTTAGGTTATTATATTTCTCTTTATTCGTTGTTGTTATTTGGAATACCTTCTCCTATTGATCCATTCGGAGCTCCTCCTGGAGTCTCTAATCCTAATTGCGGAGAGAGTAGATATGAATATGACGCCACAATTAATTCAAAAGAAGATTTTATCAATTTTCTGAAACAAAATGAATTATCAGAACCTTTCAAAGGTAATGTGTACATATATTCTGATTTAATTAGCGATTTTAAGCTAAATTATGGAAATCTTACTGAATTTAATTCGGCTTTAAGATCCGGTAATTTGAAAAATAATTGGGATAAGGTATTGAATGATGTTAAAATAAGTAATGTCGGTTCTAGAGTTGTTTATGAAACAAGTTATACTTTTTTTTCTCTAGAATGTTCAGGTCATTTGAAAATGACTGAAGATGGTCATGTTTCTATGGTAGGTTGTTGCGGAGCATAAATTAAGTTATTTTCTAAAACCCAGGTATTCTGCCTTTCATCTTGCCCATGAATTTCTTCATGTTGCGTTCAGATGCGTTTGGTCCGAATGATTTCATCATCTTCTTGGTCTGCTTGTATTGTTTGAGAAGTTCTCTCACTTCGGATTCTGGCACGCCTGAGCCTTGCGCAATCCTTGTGATTCTTGTCGATGTAATTATATCAGGATCTTCCAATTCTTCTTTTGTGCATGATTGCATTACGAATTTCCATTTCTTGAGTTTTTCTTCCTGGACTTTTAATGCTTCCTTCGGAAGTTTTATCTGGCCCATTCCCGGAATCATTTCCATGATTTTGTCGATAGAACCCATCTTGCTCATGGCTTCCATCTGGCTGTATAAGTCTAATAGATTGAATTCGCCTTTCATAAGCTTCTTGCTCAGGTCCTGAGCATCTTCTTCGCTTATCGCTTCCTTCGCTTTCTCTAATAGTGATTGAAGATCACCCATGCCTAGAAGACGGCTGACGAAACGTTTTGGATCGAACAGTTCCAGGCTGTCGATTTTCTCTCCGACGCCTATGAATTTGACTGGCGCGCCTGTGGTTGCGCAAGCTGATAATGCTCCGCCGCCTTTAGCTGTGCCATCTAATTTTGTGATTATAACGCCTGTGACGTTGCATGTTGAATGGAATGTCTCTGCTTGTTTCTGCGCGGCCTGTCCGACATCTGCCGCTATTACCAATAGCCTTTCATCTGGTTTGATGTATGTGTTCAATGCGTTCAGTTCTTTGACTAGCTCTTCATTCAGCGCATCTCTTCCCGCAGTGTCGATTATTACCAGATTGTATTCTGATAATTGCTTTTCGAATTCTTTGTAGATATCTAATGGATTCTTTTGTTTAGGATTGCCGAAGACTGGCACGTTAATCTGTTCACCTAATTGCTCCAATTGTTTGAATGCAGCAGGTCTCCAAGTATCTGTGCTCATTAATGCGACTTTGTATCCGCGTTTCTGATAGAATTTAGCGAGTTTAGCTGCGGTTGTGGTTTTTCCGTTGCCGAATAAACCAACAAGCATGATCTTGAAAGGTTTTTTGTTTTCGATTTTTGGTTCAGAAAGTTCTTTGCCCATGAAATTTGTTAATTCTTCATACAGAACGTTGATGAGATGCTCTTTCTTTGATAATCCTTTAGGAGTATCTTCTTTAAGGACTCTGTCTTTAATCTTGTTAGTTAGCTCGAACACTAATTTGACGTTAACGTCGCTTTTCAGAAGCGCTTTTTGGAGGTCTTTCACCAGTTCATTCACTAGCTTTTCATCTACGAAAATCGAGCCTGCAATCTTGCTTAAAGTGGCTTTCAATGATTCTCCTAATGAGTCTAGTACCATAGGGATAGTGGACTGAAACCGGATTTATAAATATAACTATGATAAGAATGAAAATAACTCCTTTTTTTGCTTATTTACTTCTTGGATTCCAGAAAATTAGGAAATGCAAGAAATTCAGGAACAATAGGTATAACCAAGGGTTATCTTTCCCAAGGAATCCTAGAAAGCCCAAAAATCCTAACAAACCCATCCAATTGAATTTTTTAGCCATATCAGTAATACTAGTTGTTTTCGTATATATATCTTTAGTTCCATTATAATCAAAAGAAAAAAGGAGAAAAAGAAAAGTAAAAAGCGGTCTATGGTGTACCGCAACCGCCGGCTGGAGCTTCAGATGTGCTCAATGTGCTTGTGCATCCGCTTAGACCGGGATTAGCTTCGCAATAGGTTTGCTTGATGGTGTTAGCATCGAAACCGCCGAATTGTTTCTGATTGTTAGCTATCCATGTAGGACTGCCGCCAATATTCAATTCTTGCGCAATCTTGATGTCTTCGCTCAGCAATGCTTTGCCTTCATCGCCTTTAGAGCAAGTTTCTACTTTTGTGGAATCTATGCTAGCTGCTAATGCGCAGTCTTTCCAATCTAAGTCTTTCACGCCATTAGTAGATCTGCAATAGATGAAATTAAGCCATTTTTCTTGTGATGCGTATTTATTAACGCATAATTGGACAATATCTTCATCAACTTCGTATTGGCCGTGTAAGCTTTGGAATTCTCCATTCTGTTCATTAGCTATGTAATGGACACTGTATTTGACGTCTTCTTTGAAGTTTGTGACTACTTCTTTCAATGCTTTAACTGCTTCTTTTCCGTAAGGGCAGTCGCTCATCACGAACAATTGAAGGTCTTTCTTGATTTCTTCTCTGCATTCGAATGCGTCATTGCACTCAGTGTCTGCGCAGTCAATAAGTTCGTTATTGTTGTCATCCACTTCGTTGTCGCAGATTTCTTTAGTTGGATCGAAGCTTGCTCCAATCATCAAATTAAGATATTTGCCTGATGGGACGAAATATCTTTCGATGTTCACATAATTAGCATCTGTCTTGACTTCTTCAGTGAAAAGGATAGCTGGCAATGCTGTCAATTGTAGTTCATTGTATAACGCTTTACCTTCTTCGGTTGAATAATCAAGGTTTGTAACTGCGAGTTTTGGGAATAGTTGATTTTTCAATGATTGAATGATTGGCGCTGAATCACATTCTTTGCATCTTGCGTCATTCAATACTGTGATCTTCACTTCTTTGATCTCAGGCAATTCTGCGCATGCTGGGGCTTTGTTGCCTGTTGCTTCGCAGATTGCTCTTATTAGATCATTTGGTGCTCTTCCACCAGCATATTGCACGCCGTTCAAATAGATTGTAGGGCTGCCTTGGACATTGAGAGATTGAGCTTTCTGGAATGATGCTGCGAGCAATGCTTTGCCTTCTTCGCCTTGGTAGCAAGTTTCCAATGTTTTTGAATCAATGCCTATTTCATCAGCGCATGTTGTCAATGATGAGACTAAATCACTTGGATTGTTTTTGTTTTGGCATGCTATAAAATCGAAATATACTGCTGGATAATGGTTTTTTGCACAAGCTTGTATCAAATCGCCTATGACTTCTGGTTCTCCATGAAGGCTGTTGAAATTCGTTCCATCAGTCTGGCCAATGAATTCTATGTTCATATTGACATAGCCTTTCATCTTGTCAACAACTTCTTTGAATGAGTTTTCTGCCTGCACCCCATAAGGACATTGGCTCATGACATAAAGGTCGATATTAGCTTTATCACTTACTGTTGCGAATCCGGTTATTCCGTCTAAAAGATTAGGATAATTAGAATTGACTACATATCCGATTGCGAAAACAACTGCTACGATTACTAGAAGTTTCTTATAATCGAAATTGCTTGCTTTTTGTTCAACCTTTGCTTCGACATTGATGAAAGCAGGTTTCACTTCCGGTTTTGCCGGTTCTGGATTTGCTTGTTGTTCCATTTCCATATATTTTCACCTTCATATGATTATGATTGTTTTTATTTGAGAACGCTGTTAATAAATATATTGGTTTTTTATGATATATAAAGAAAAAGTAAATAAAAAAAAGAAAAAGCTTAGATTTGTGTGTCTAAGTCTTGTTCCAATGCGTCTAGGTCAGATGTATCTACGCTTGTTTGGTCAATGGAATCGATATCCGATATGTCGGAACTTAAGTCCATTGAAGCATCTGTTGTTGTTTCTTTAGCGCAACCATACATTGTCGCTACTAATAACAACGCTAATATCAAAATTGCTGCTTTTTTCATTCATCTCACCTTTATGCAGTTCCTTCAACAGCTGCTTCTGCTGCATCTGTATTGGATTCTGCAAGCTCTTCAACGCCTTCATTGGATACTACGCTTTTTATAATTTGCTGTAGTATCTTCTGCGCATCTGCTAATGCTTGCTTAGCCAATTTCATGTGCTGTTCAGCTGCTTTGACGTATTCGTCAATAGCTTTCTTATCGGTGTCTGCCAGTTTAGCTTCGACTTTTTTATCCAATTCTGTCTGAGCTGCTTGGAATTCTGTCTTTGCAGTATCTAGCTTTACTTTGAATTGGTCTACCAATGGTTGGATAGTTGTTGTGTCTTTGCCGTTCTCTGTCATCCTTTCCATGATCCTGTTCAATTTCACTTCAAGATATTTGGATTTGATGATTACTCCGCCCATTCTTGAGTTGACTAATCTTGCATTGACTGATTTGATTACCAATTTAGCATCAGCAATAGCGCCTTTCATCTCTTTCATCGCCGCATTCACTTCTTCTTTGGTAGAATTTTCGTTAAGAGCTGCAATCTTTGCCTTGACATCATTGATGTCTTCTATCTCTTGATCGAGCCAGCCTTTATAGACAATAGTGTTCTCTTCAGTTATATACTCTGAAGATTCTACATTAGCAAGCACTTTCTCAAGCATTTTGATAGTCTGGTCTGCTGCGTTGTTTGTCATGTCTCTTGCTTTAATTTTCAGTTCTTTATCCTTTTCTTCACAATCATCTGCTTCTTTGCAAACTTTTCTTTCTGCTAACTTAGCTGCTAAATCTGCTTTCAATGTCAGATGTTTTGCTTTAGCTTCGTCTACTCTAGCTTTTGCGTTAAGATAATTTAGGTTAGATTTCTCTTTCTTCTCTTTGATTAATTCTCTTACTTTGAACTCTTTGTCTTTATCGAATCCTTGGAATCCAGATTCGTCTTTCATTTCATTGAATCTTTCGATTGCTTTGTTTTTAAGTTCAACGAGTTTCTGCAATCTTGTGAGATCCTTCTCTTGAAGTTTCTGCACTAGCTCAGTTCTTTTCTGCAGTTTCTCTTCACATTTAGTAGAATCGTTGCTTGTTTCTTTGCAAAGTTCTATTGCTTTATTCAATTGCTCTTGCTGAAATAACCTGAATTCTTCAGCTTTCAAGCTTTCAATTTCCCTTTCTCCAGCCATGACAGCTTTCCTTATAGAATTGATAGTATTTCCTTCGGAATCAGCCATCATCTTTGGTTCGTCTATTTCGTTTTCTTCGTCATCTTGTGTGCTATATTTACCATTTTTACCATTTTCTGCGAATGCTGTTGGTATTATGCTTATCATAAACATGCATAAAACCAATATCGCGAATGTTTTTTTCATTTTCGTAACCTCCATCGTTTGTTTTTGAATGTGATCTGCAGATATGATTTACGAATTTTGTTTATATAGATACTTTCAGATTAGTTTTGTTTGAAGCTTTATACGGGCGTTTAACACCTTAGGAAAGTTCATATGGTCAGTTTAATCTTTAAATCGGTTGAATCAGGCTTGTTTTGTTTTTTCATTGCAAAGCTTTTTATATCAATATTATTTAGATAAGGACATGAATAGATTATTTTTGTATCTGGCAATGTTCTTTGTTTTGACTTCATTAGTTTCGGCAGCAACTGTTCATGGCTCAGTCTATGACCTTTCTCTTGAGAAAGTCAGCGATGTTAGGATGTCGGTTAATTCTGCTCCTGCGCAGACTTTGATATCTAAGGATGGGGCTTATTCATTTGAATTGCCATCAGGCGAATATATTTTGAAGGCGGAATATTATGAAAATAGAATTTTAATATCTACTGCTGAAGAGTCTGTGAAAATTGGTTCTGACGGGAATTATGTGATTGATTTAGTCTTATTTCCAGTGCTTGAGGAAGAAATCGATGATGTTGAAGTCCCTGATGAATTGAATGGTGATTCATATTGGTATTATTATGCGCCGTTAATTATTTTTGTGCTGGTTTTGATTTATTTACGTTATCGCAAATTGCAGATTAGAAAATTGAAGATCATGAAACTTGAAGAGGCAAGGCATGTCGCGCATATCAAACCTTCTGTTGCCGTTGATCCTGAGCTTGAGAAGCTGTTGGATTTCATCAAATCGAATGAAGGACGAGTGACGCAGAAAGATGTGCGCAAAGCTTATCCTTCTTTGTCTGAAGCTAAAATCTCTCTTATGGTCGCTGAATTGGAGCATAAAGGGATAGTCAATAAAATAAAAAAGGGAAGAGGTAATCTCATATGGTTAAGAAAACATTAAAACTTTTATTGTCTAAACTGAATCAGTCTAGATTTGTCCACAAATTAAAGCATTTCAAGTATTGGAGATTGGTATTCGCTGCATTTGCTATATTCATTTTATTCGGAGGATATTTCGGTTATTCATATCTTAAACAGAAGCAATTCACAGATGATTATAATGCGATGAATTCCAAGTATAAAGAAGCACTTTATGCAACAGGCAGCGCGCCAAAGACTTCGCTTGCTAAAGTTTCTGCGTATAATGATGCTTTCACTATATTCTTCAATAAGTATAGAGATAATCCGCCTAAGGATTTCGCTAAAGATATGTCTTTCTCCGGCGATATGGAAGCGATTGCTTTGCTTTCAGAGAATGCGTTGTTCTACACACAGGAATCAGAATATTCTCTAGCGCATGCTGAGCTTGAAAGCATACGTCAGGTCTGGCAGTTGCTTTTCAAAAGGAATGATGTGGGGATGATGTCTTATTATATGACTGATTTCCATGATGCGATGGAATCCGTTATCTCTCTTGCTGATATAAAAGATGCAGCCGGCGTTTCTGAATTGTGCCCTTCACTTACTGAGAAATGGGCTGCCATTAAGAACATGGAAGTGTCTTTCTCTGTCGATAAACTGATTGATTTCAAGAATCAGGTCTCTGCTGAGGAAATAAACGTGAGGAATCTTTGCTCTGCTGCAGAAAGTAAAAATATAGAAAAGCTGCCTTATCTGGCAGCAAAGATGAAATCAGGTTTCATCAGCGCATACTTAAGGTATGGCTGATTATTTTATTTTTTAATTTCAGGTTTCGGCTGCTCAGGCAGTTTCTTTGATTTAATCTCTTTGAGCAGGCGTTCTATCAAATCATCAGCTTTGACATCATTGCTGACCAATCCTTCCCTGGTCCTTACCGCGACTGTGTGAGATGCTTCTTCTTTCTCTCCGACAACTAGGATATAGTTTATCTGCTTAAGTTGAGCGTCTCTCACTTTTTTAGGTATGGATTCTGCTCTGGTGTCGAGTTCGACTCTTAATCCATAATCGCTCATTTTCTCCATTAGTTTCTCAGCATAGCCGTTGAATTTGTCGGATACTGTCAAAATAGAGATTTGGATTGGGCTCAACCATAGCGGGAATCTTCCGGCAAAGTGTTCTGTCAATATGCCTAAGAATCTCTCTATACTGCCGTAAACAACGCGATGAAGCATGACTGGCCTGTGCTTTTTGCCATCTTGGCCTTCGTAAGTCAAGTCAAACCTTTCTGGCATCTGGAAATCAAGCTGGCATGTCGCGCACTGCCATGTCCTTCCCAATGAATCCTTGATATGGAAATCGATCTTCGGACCATAGAATGCGCCGTCTCCTGGATTTATCTTGAACGGCATTTTCAGTTCATTCAGCGATTTCTCAAGAGTTTTTTCTGCAAGTTCCCATAGTTTAGGGTCGCCCATAGCTTTGTCAGGTTTTGTAGAAAGCTCAACATGATATTCGAATCCGAATATATCTTTATAGAAATGATCTATAAGTTTCACAACTCCTTTTATTTCATTTTCAAGTTGGTCTTCTGTAACATACAGATGAGCATCATCTTGATGGAAGCATCTTACCCTGAATAATCCGGATAATACGCCTGATAGCTCATGTCTGTGCACTAATCCGACTTCAGCCGCTCTCAAAGGCAATTCTTTATAGCTGTGTATCCTTGATTTATATGTAATCATTCCGCCAGGACAGTTCATAGGTTTAACTGCATAATCTGCTTGATCTATCTTAGTGAAATACATGTTTTCTTTGTAATGGTCCCAATGACCTGACTGTAGCCATAATGCTTTGTTAAGTATGATTGGCGTTTTGATTTCTACGTATCCGGCTTTCTTGTGTTCAGCTCTCCAGAAATCTAGAAGTTCGTTCCATATTACCATGCCTTTAGCGTGTATGAACGGCATTCCTGGCGCTTCGTCATGGAAGCTGAAAAGATCCATATCACGTCCGATTTTTCTGTGATCTCTTTTAGACGCTTCTTCAAGTAAAGTCAGGTAACCATTCAAATCTTTCTTGTCAGGGAAACTTATTCCGTATACTCTCTGGAGCATCTTGTTCTTATTATCGCCTCTCCAGTATGCACCGGCTATTTTTGTGAGTTTCACTGCTTTGATCTGGCCGGTGTGCTGCACGTGCGGACCTCTACAGAAATCGATGTAATTGCCGTGCTGGTAGATTGTCAATGTGTCTTCTTTCAGTTCGTTGATCATTTCAATCTTGTATTGATTGTCCTTGAAAAGCAGCAGAGCTTCTTTCTTGCTGACTTCTCTTCTTTCGAACTTGAGATCCTGCTTGATTATCTCCTGCATCTTTTTCTCAATTTTTTCCAAGTCTTCTGGCTTGAATGGTTCGTGATCGAAATCGTAATAGAATCCTTCAGCCACCGCTGGGCCGATTGTTGGCTTTGCATAGGGGAATAATTGGACTACTGCATCAGCCATGATGTGCGCTGTCGAATGCCTGAACACTTCAACGCCTTCAGGGTCTTTGAATGTTATGATTTTTATCTTCGCATTGTGATTTATCGGTCTGCTAAGGTCCCATAGATTTTCATCTACTTTGATGGCTACTGCATTTCTCGCTAATCCTTCAGCGATACCTTTAGCTATCTCTAGACCTGTAATTCCTTTTTTGAAATCTTTAGAACTCCCATCAGGGAAAATTATGTTTACGCTATCCATTTTTTACACCTTCATACTGCGATATACAAAATCGCGAGCATGGGCTGTTGTATAGATATCTCTTATAAAAATGTTACTATAATTGATATATAGAATTTACTTGGCGCCGATGAATTTGAGTATCTCGTTTTCAAGATAATCGAAGACGCTTTCTTTCTTTTTCATTGGAGTTGGTCTGGTAAATTCCAATTCAGGCACTTGCGGGACTGGTTCAGGCAGGTCTATCCTCATATCATCTGGTTCCTGCGTTATGTCCGGCAGTTCTAATGTATTAGGAATATGATGCTTCTGTTCCATTGGTCTTGGCGCTTCCATCATAGGGAATGATTCCGGAAGTTCTCCGATTGTTTCGAATTTGATTGGTTCTATGTTCATGTTCTTCCTGCTTTCATATTTCAGAGCCATCTCATTGAATTTGTTCTTCAATGCTGTGATCTTTTCGATTAATGGTTTAAGCCTTCTTTGGCTGTGCTTGCTCTGCATCTTTATGAGTTTCATCTCGAACATCTTTATGGTCTTGTCGAGCTCTTTCATCTTATCTTTGTGTGCTTCCATTTTCTCATTCTCTTCAGCTACTTTTATCGCGATCAATTGATTAAGCTTGTCCTGCATCTGGGCAAGCGAGTTCTGCATAGTATCGACCCTTTTGTCTTTAGCCATGATTGGCTCTATTTTTTTAACTACTTCTAATGTAGGTCTGATTATCTCTTTCTTGATTATGACTGGGCTTCTGTGCTTGAGCTCTTTGAGTTCATCTGCTAATGCCTCTATTTTATCTTCTTGCTCTTCGTTGATGGATTCTTGTTCCTCTTCCCATTCTTCATCTTCTTTCACTTTACTTTCGATGTTGTTAACTTCTGAGAACAGGTCGTAGATACGTTTTTCATCTTTGCTGAGCTCTTTTTTAGTCTCATCAATTTTATTATCAGTCTCTTTTACTCTCGTATTAAGCAGATTAAGAGCTTCTTTCTCTTTAGTCTCTACGATTATCTTAGGCATCATCGGTTGGAAATCGTCCTTGAATTTCCTGATTGTATCGCCTATATCAGAATGCTGTTTCGGTCCAGGCATATCGGTCATATGCGGTCTTTCTGTTTTTTTTATCTCAGGCATTTTCGGTTGTAAGTCTTCCTGTTTCAATCTCTTGAAATGTAGAAGTAATCTCCTGACTTTCCGAGGATGCAGTTCAGCCATTTTTATTTGAATAATTCAGAGAAGCTTTTCTTCTTTTTCTCAGGTAATCTTGGCGGAGGCGGCATTGGCGCTCCTGTCAATGGTTTTGATTCCATTGGTCTTGGTGCTGAGAAACTTGGCGGTGGCATAGGCGAAAAACTCTGTTTCGGCATATCAAAGCTCATCTGCGGCTTTGATGAGGCGCCCATATTGCCTACCATTCTTTTGATGTATGGAATGTCACTATTCAGCATGTTCGCTACTGCGATTATGCCTTTTGCGATCTTTTCATTTTGCTCTACTACCTGATCAAGTTTGTCTTGAATAGGTTTTAATTCTTTTATGAATAATTCTTCTTCTCTTTCTTCAAGTTTCATCTCTTCAGTTGCTTCTTCGAATGTCTGTGTGAAATCTTGGAGCGTTGTCGCTAACTTCTCCATAGTGTCCATGACATTCTCTGGACTTGCTTTCTTCTTAGAAACAGCTGTTTTTGTGAGTTTTAACGCTTCGATCTCTCTTTTCAGAGCATCAAGCTTCTCGAAAGGTAATGCTTCTTCATCTTTAGCCATGATATCACCGCTTTTTTTGATTATTATAAATATAAATTATCCTAATACTATATGGAATTAGCGATTTTAGTATTTATATATGTTTTGGTGGGTTTATATAGAACGAGTATTGAAATCTTATAATTCTTTAGAATAGACTATTGTCTTGCCCTGAGACTTAAATTTATTATGTTTCATGATTTTCTGCATATTCTTGTTCCAGTCATATACAAGTCCGAATATCCTTTTGATATGCCTTTCTCTAGATTCCTGTTCAACTGCTTTCATTAGCAAGCTGCCGATGCCTTGACCTCTACATTTGGGAGATACCACTATTTTTGACCAATACGTGTATTTCATAATCTCTTCAAATTCAGCTACTGTCGCTCCGCAGATTTTCTTTTCTATTTCTGCAATAATTATTCTTAATGTGTTCGATCTTAGGCAGTTTAGGAAATACTTTTTATCATGCTTTTGATTAGAATAATCTATTATCTCATGGACATTGGAATATAACCTGACTAATTGCGGGATATCCTTGGTTTGCGCTTTCCTTATGATGATATCTGGATTTTGTTTCAATATCTCTTTTGAGAGCATTGCAATCTTATAAATATGTGGGTTAAAAGAATAAGAAAAAATGTAGAATTAATCTACATCATGCCTTCAGGAGGCATTCCGCCCATGCCGCCCATTCCGCCAGGCGGTGCTTGATTCTTTGAGCTTGAACCTGCGATGACATCGTCAATCCTTAGAATCATGATTGCGACTTCTGCTGCGCTTTGGACTGCTTGAGTTTTAATCTGCAATGGTTCGATTACGCCGTTTGCCCATGCGTCTACGACTTTGCCTGCGAATACGTCAACGCCTGCCCATTTCTGGCCTTTGTCATGCGCTGCTTTCATTTCTGTAAGCATGTCAATAGGGTCAAGACCTGCGTTCTCTGCTAGAGTTCTAGGCACTATTTCGATTGCTTCTGCGAATGCGTTAACTGCCAGCTGTTCTCTGCCGCACAATGAATCTGCGAAAGCTCTCAATCTTTTGCTTAGCTCGATTTCGATAGCTCCTGCGCCTGCGACTACTTTACCTGTCCTGATTGCTGAAGCTAGTACGCCTAACGAATCGTCAAGCGCTCTTTTTACTTCATCAACGACATGGTCTGTGCCGCCTCTCACTAGAATTGTGACTGCTTTAGGGTTTGAGCATTGCTCAATAAATGTCATCATCTCATCGCCGACTTTTTTCTCTTCTACAAGTCCTGCGAAGCCTAGCTCTTTTTCTGAAAGGTCGTCTAGGTTTGTTACCATTTGCGCGCCTGTTGCTCTTGCAAGTTTTTCTATGTCAGATTTCTTTACTCTCCTAGCAGCATAGATTCCTTTTTTCGCAAGGAAATGTTGAGCGATGTCATCAATGCCTTTTTGGCAGATGACTACGTTTGCGCCTGACTTTGCGATTTTCTCGACCATATTTCTGATTATTTTTTCTTCTTGGTCCAAGAAAGCCTGCATTTGGTTAGGATCAGTTATTTGGATTTTTGCGTCAGTCTCTGTGCTTTTCACTTCGATAGCTGAATCGATCAATGCGATTTTCGCATTTTTAACTACTGTCGGCATAGCTGGATGGACTCTTTCTTTGTCCAGAATTATACCTTCAATCAATTCAGAATCTTCTACGCTTGAGCCGACTTTTTTGTCGACTTTGATATCGTCAAGGCTGATAGTTTTCTTACCGTCTTTCTCAACTGTGACTTTCAAAACTGCTTCTACTGCGATTTTCGCTAGTTTGTCTTTTGCGATTTCTGCGCCTTTGCTTGACATTGCAGTCATAGCTAGTTTAGTAAGAGTCACTTTGTCGTTTGTGTTGACTGGTTCAGCCATTTCATGCAATAATGATAATGCCTTTTCTGAAGCTATTTTGTAGCCTTTTGATAGAACTGTTGGATGGATGTTTTGGTCCAATAAGAATTCAGCTTTTTTCAATAGTTCGCCAGCAAGGACTGCTGCTGTTGTAGTGCCGTCACCGACTTCGCTCTCTTGCGTTTTTGCGACTTCTACTAGCATCTTTGCTGCAGGATGCTCGATCTGCATCTCTTGAAGAATTGTAACGCCGTCGTTTGTTATAATCACATCGCCTAGGCTATCGACAATCATCTTGTCCATTCCTTTTGGACCTAGAGTTGTCCTGACTGCTTCCGCGACCATTCTTGCGGCCATTATGTTATTCCTTTGAGCGCTCTTTCCGGATGTTCTTTGAGTGCCTTCAGGCAGTATGAAGATAGGTTGCATTTGGTTATTCATTTTGACATCACCTTGTGTGTTTAGTTATTATTTTGTATTGTTATAGAACTATCACCTGATAGATGGTTTTTCTGGCGAGTTGTATTTAAAGGTTATGGTAGGAAAGGCCAAATTTTATTAGAGGAGATGGATATTTGCTTCTCTATGGATAATCTCTACCATTTCAGTCAGATTTCTGGCTTCATAATCCGGTCTTATCTGCGTCTTCTGTCTCCAATTCATGAAAATAGTTCTGGCACCCATAGCTTTGCCTGTAGCTATATCATCAGGCGCATCTCCTATGAACCATTTCTCTTGTCCCGGTTGATATCTTCCATTAATCATTTTTAATCCTCTGTATGGATCCGGTTTGTTCGGGTCGCGGAGATTGTTACAAGAAATATCTGTGAAATGCTTTGCTAGATCAAATGTATCTATCTCAGCTTTGGCTTGATCTTCAGGAGTGTTAGTGAAAAGATAGAGATTCGCAATTTTTTCTAATGCACTTAAAGCTTCGTGTGTGTCAGGAAATAATCTTATCTTTCCTTCTTTGATGGCTTGGCTTCTTTCTTTTAATCCATTGTGCTTGTTATATTCATGCCAGAATCTTTGCGGATCAATCGGGAAGTTCATCAAATAATTTCTACCTTTCATGAAATCTTCTTTAGTAACATCTATGCCAAATCTTTTGTAATTCTCTATACCTGATGGGATGTAGTATCCTTCCCAGATATCCACTAAAGTGTCATCAAGATCGAAAAATATGTAGAGGTCTTTCATGGGCAAAGAGATTTACTTGGTTTTTATAAAGCTAACTTCGGATTTTTCATTAAATTCTCTATCGGGCGCGTCCAGAATTCTCGTTTCACTCGATCAATGCCATCTCACATCTACTTCTTTTCATCTATCTTCAGAATGGATTCTGCTAATTATCTGTACATGTAGTATGTTCAGTATAGGCATTGGTACCATTCTGGACATACTCTTCTCTACCCAAACCTTTATAAATAACCTGTTGAAGCTATATGTTTAACAATATAACTCAATTCTTAGGTGAAATCACTGCCAAGAGAGCTCTATATTGTGTATTCACATTTATTTTGTATATTATAGGGGAAAATAAGGAGAAATGACTGAAATCATAACTTTCAAGGAAAAGCCGAACACTTCTGCTGAGATTGAGAAAGTGCTGAATCCGTTAGTTAAAAAATGGTTCTTCTCGAAATTCAAGGAATTCTCGCTTCCTCAGCTGCATGGCGTTCTTGAGATACATTCACGTAACAATGTTTTAGTATCTGCTCCTACTGGCGCGACTAAAACACTTACTGGTTTTCTTTCTGTACTGAATAGCCTTATTGATTGCGATGAAAAAGGCATTCTGCAGGACAAAGTATATTGCATCTATATTTCGCCTTTGAAGGCTTTATCTAATGATATTGAAAAGAACTTGCTTGAGCCACTTGCTGAAATGTCTAAGCTTGCGGGCAAGGAATTGCCTATCCGTGTCGCGACACGTACAGGAGACACAACTGCTTCCGAACGTACCAAGATGATGAAGCATACTCCGCATATTCTGATTACTACGCCAGAGTCACTTGCTATTTTGCTTTCTAGTCCGAATTTCAGGGACAAATTGAATAATGTGGATTGGTGCATCATCGATGAGGTTCACGCACTTGCAGAGAATAAAAGAGGCGTGCATCTTGCGCTTTCTATGGAAAGATTGCAGAAGCTGAGTCCTGGTATGTGCAGGGTTGGACTTAGCGCGACAGTCTCGCCGCTTGATGAAGTCGCAAAGTTTCTTGTTGGCGTGAAACGTCCTTGCAAGATAATCGATGTACAATTCATCAAAGAACTGGATTTGCAGGTATTGAGTCCTGTGCCAGATTTAATTAATATCAATTATGAGACTTTGAACAAAAAAACTTACGAGCTTATCGATAAACTTATTCAGGAGCATAAGACGACACTTGTCTTTACCAATACCAGAGCCGGCACTGAAAGAGTTGTCCATCATCTGAAAACTAATTTCCCTAAGAAATATTGCGAGATCGAAGAAGGTGATCCTACTAAGATGTCGAGCTTAATTGGTGCGCATCATGGTTCATTATCTAAAGAGCATAGATTGAATATTGAGAATAGTCTGCGTGACGGAAAGTTGAAAGCAGTTGTCTGCTCGACTTCACTTGAACTCGGCATTGATATCGGTTATATCGATTTAGTTATTCTATTAGGTTCGCCTAAATCTGTGGCGCGCGGATTGCAGCGTGTCGGTAGAAGTGGGCACCAATTGCATTCTGTGACAAAAGGCAGAATCATTGTCATGGACCGCGACGATCTTGTCGAATGCTCTGTGCTATTGAAAAATGCTATTGAGAAGAAAATTGACAGAATACATATACCAACCAATTGCCTTGACGTACTCGCGCAACAAGTTTTCGGCATATCCCTTGACGGCGTTGTCGAGGTGCGTGATGTGTATAAGATGGTCAAGCAATCTTATTGCTACGAGAATCTTTCAATGGATGAGTTCATTGAAGTCGTTGAATATCTGGCGGGTAAGTTTATCTCTTTGGAGGATAGGCACGTTTATGCCAAGATATGGTACGAAGACGGAAAGATGGGCAAGCGCGGAAAGCTCGCTAAAGTCTTGTACATGACAAACGTCGGTACAATCCCAGATTCATCAGGTATGATTGTCAAAGTAGGCACTTCTGTCATTGGAACAATCGATGAAAGTTTCCTTGAGAGATTGAAGCCGGGAGATATTTTTGTTTTAGGCGGAGATACTTATCAGTACAAGCATTCGAAAGGGATGGTCGTTCAGGTAGTCGCCGCTGTGGGCAAGAAACCGACTGTGCCTTCATGGTCTTCAGAGATGCTACCATTGTCTTTTGATCTTGCAGTTGATATCGAGAGGTTCAGATGGCTAATGCAAGATAAATTCAACAGCAAGCTGAAGAAGTTCGAGATAATCAAGTTCATCAATGAATATCTGTATGTTGATGATATTGCGGCTGAAGCAATCTATAATTATATGAGAGACCAATATGAATTCATAGGCATACCTAATTTGCGTTGGATATTCGTAGAGCATTATAATGAAGGCGATAAAAGATTCAGTCTGTTCCATTCTTTATTCGGAAGGCGTGTGAATGACGTTTTAGCTCGCGCTGTCGCTTTTGCAATTTCGCGCACACAGCATCGTGATGTCGAGATTGGCGTGACTGATAACGGATTTTATGTTGCTTCTGACAAGCCGATAAATGCTTTGAAAGCGTTTGAGATGCTGAAAGCGAAAGATTTGCGTAAGATAATGGATCTTGCTATCGATAATACTGAAGTTTTACGTCGTCGTTTCAGGCACTGCGCAGGACGTTCGCTGATGATATTGCGCAATTATATGGGGCATAAGAAGATGGTTGGTAGACAACAGGTTAGTTCAATGATATTATTGGCGGCTGTCAAACGTATATCCGAGAATTTCTCAATCCTGAAAGAAGCTAGACGTGAAGTCCTTGAAGATCAGATGGATGTCGCGAATGCTGGCGTTGTCCTGCAGATGATTGAGGATAAGAAATTGAAGATTACCGAGCATACCACTAAGATTCCGTCTCCTTTTGCGTTTAACTTAGTATTGCATGGCTATTCAGACTTGTATAAGATAGATGACAAGCTCGAGTTCTTGCGTAAGATGCACGGACTTGTTCAGGCGAAGATTGGATTGAATAAGTTTTAAATAGTTCTTACTTATATTCTTTTTTAATGAAAAAAACAGTGATGGGATTAGCTTTAGCAGCAGTGCTTTCTTTAGGTTATGGTGATTCTTCTTCTGCTAAGGATAAAACCATTGATAAGCCAGTACCGATAGAATGCGTTCGTGGGAATGATAAAGTTTATTTCAAGTCTCAGGAAGAAGGTGAGAAAGATCTAGCGGCTCAAGTCTTATCTTCTAAAGTGGAAGATTCTTGGTTTTATTGGAATGGGGTATGGGCAGATGTTGGCACCAATGAACTTCCTAAAGAGGTATCAGTAAATCCTGATTTAGAGGATTTGATGAATAATAAGTTCAAAGGAATAAAGGCAGGCGATGTTATTTATGATTATCATATACATCCTTTTTCAGGGTTTACAAAAGAAGGTAAGAAAAAAATTCCTTTGATGTCTTTAGCGGATTTATTACTGCATTCTACGATGAGGAAAAAGTTGGAGCCTTATGGCGTTATCTTGAAGTCTAGAATAGTCGATGAATTCGGCGTCACTGAATATTCGCTTCATGATGAATTGTACAGCAGGATGCATACTGGTGATAAAACCGGAATCAAGGATATCCTCAGTGAAAATATTCTATTAAAAGTTCTTTCCGGATTCAGCACAGGCATAGATTTGCGTGACGCGTATTACTACGGATTGATTATGAAAGGCGTGAAGATAGACATACGTTCTTTCAAAGGACAGAAGTTCTATTGAATGTTCTGAGCAAAGTATATAAATCTTGGAATTAGTATTTATTCTATGATTGAACCATTCTTGGCGATAGTTGGAGGCGCTTCTGCTGTGTTGTTTAGCCGTCAAGTGCTTTCTACTTACAAGCTCGGTTTCAAAGAGTATCTGTCTCTTGCGTTCTGGATGAACTGCCTTATCATGCTCCCTTTCCTGTACTGGATGAATAATTTCTCTCTCGTGATGCTTTTTAAGATGCCTGTGCTGTATATGGCTGGATTGATATTGACGGCGTGCATCTACAATTTCTTTTATTTCAAAGGATTCGCGCATGAACGCCTTAGTGAAGTTCAATCATTGATGCTACTTATCCCTCTGTTCGCTACGGGTTTCGCTTATGCTTTTTACCCGGTTGAAAGACATATTGTGCCTGTAGTGATGGCTATTGTTGCTACGCTTTTCTTGGTATGGGCGCATGTGTCGCATGGACATGTGAAATTCACCAAAAATTCTATTTATGTGCTTATTGCAGTCATCTTTTTTGGTCTTGAATATGTGTTCATGAAGAAACTGCTTGAAGTGTATAATCCGTTCACTCTTTATTTTGTTCGTTGTTTCATAATTGGAGTTATTTTCTTTTTCATGTGGGGCGTAAGGTATTCTTCAGTGAAGCCGAAGGCCTGGAAGTATTTGGTTGCGGCACAAGTAAGTTATGTAATTCAGTTCATTGCCGTATTTTGGAGCGTTGAGAAGAATGGGATTGTGCTGACTAATGTTGTATTGAATCTAATTCCTGTGCTGGTGTTCACGTATTCGTATTTCCATTACAGAGATCATCCCGGCTGGAAGAAGATGCTTGCTGGTTTTGTCATATTGATTTGCATTGTTATAGCTCAGCTTTATAGGTAGATTTTTATAGTTTTTTTCATTTGTTGTTTTCTATGGAATTGATTAAAGGAATCAAGGTTGTTGATCTGGCGCTTGTTATCGGTAAGACTTTAGTTCTAGGGGACGTGCATATCGGATACGAAGAAGCGCTGAATAAGCAGGGCGTTCTTATCCCTAGATTCCAGTACGCTGATATCGTCAATCGGATTGAATCAATCCTTGGTTCTGGCACATTCGATACCATTGTGATAAACGGCGATCTGAAGCATGAGTTCGGAGTGATAAGCAGGACTGAATGGAAGCAGACTCTTGACATCCTGCAATTGCTTGAGACTCACTGCAAGAAAATAGTTTTAGTGCGCGGGAATCATGATAAAATATTGGAGCCGATTGCTAGGGTGAAGAATCTAACTATTGTGGATGAGTATGTTGTTTCCGGCGTTTATATTTGTCATGGGCATAAGATTCCAACCACTTCTGCATTCAAGAAAGCTAAGGTTGTCGTTATAGGTCATGAGCATCCTGCAGTGAATCTGGACAGCGGAGTGCGTGTTGAGAAGTATAAATGCTATCTTTTGGGAACTTATCGCGCGAAGAAATTAATTGTCATGCCGTCCTTTAATCTAGTCGGCGAAGGGACTGATGTGTTGAAGGATAGATTGCTTTCGCCTTTCTTGAAGGATATAAATTCTTTTAAAGTGTATGTGGTTGGAGATAAGATATACGATTTCGGTAAAGTCTCTAAGCTTCGTACAAAATGGTAGACCATTCTAAGATCAGGCGGATAATAAATCGGCATGATTATTCAGGCAAGATTGTTCTTGATCTAGGCTGCGGTCCTGGATTTGGGCTTGAGGCGCTCGTCAAGCATTCTCCTAAGCAGATAATCGCTCTTGATATGTTGGATTCTGTATTGCTGAAAGCTCGGTTGCGTGTTTCTGCGGATTATGTGCGCGGAACTTTCGAAGAGATTCCTTTGCGTAATGATTCTGTTCATATAGCACTTTCTACCTACGCTAACTTTCTTGACGGAGATGTTAGATTGCGATGCTCTGAAGTCTATCGCGTGTTGCGTCCCGGCGGAGAATTGACTATTTTATGCACTAAGCCCTATCATTTCAATCTCGATAATGATTGGATCTATTCTTTGTATTCTGAGAAGTTCAGTTATGTGCATATGACTGACCAGAAGCATCTTGTGACATTAATCGCTAAAAAATAAATCTTGTTTTTTTCAGCAAACTTTATAAACGGAGTTTTTTCCTTTAGATTCATGCAAAAACTCAGCGTCAGAGATTTTGATTTGGGCTTGACATTAGAGTCTGGCCAGTTCTTCAGATACAAGAAGTTCGCAGGAATGTATTACGTTAATTCGGCGGACAAAGTATTTGTCGTAGGGCAGAACGAAGGTAAATTGATTTATGACGGCGTTGATAAAAAATTCATTTCCAATTTCTTCGGTCTCAATGATGATTATTCTGGAATAGTTAAAGCAATATCTAAAGATTCTGTAATGAAGAAGCTTACTGCTAAGTATCCTGGACTTCGTTTGATACGTCAGGATCCATGGGAGTGCATGATGTCATACGTCTGTTCGTCCGCTTCTAATATTCCAAAGATTCAGAAGAACGTCAATCTTCTTTCACAATCATTCGGTTCACCTGTGCGCGTCGCTGGTTATGCGTCGCATTCATTCCCAGAAGTGGGCGATATTGACCATTTGCCGACTATTAAGGAATGCAAGACTGGCTTTAGGGCTAACTATATTTATGAATTGAATAAAATGATAACTCCTACTCAAGTCGCACATCTGCAGAACATGGATTACGGCGAGGCTGTTAATGTATTGACGCAATTGCCGGGCATCGGTCCGAAAGTCGCAGATTGCATCGCATTATTCTCACTCGGTCATACAAACGCATTCCCTGTGGACACGCATATCCGTCAAGTGATGAGACATTGTTATCCTCAGCTGAAGAATGTGGCTGATTCTGAAATTAAATCTTTTGCGCAAGATCATTTCGATCCTTACGCGGGCTATGCTGAATTGTTCTTGTTTGAGTATGGGCGGAAAGAGCTTAATAAGAACTGATTCTATTCATTCTTATCATTAATTACAAATACGACTACATTCTTCCCGATATATCTTTTTAGGAAAGGTATTACTGCGCCATTTCCACTTTTCTTGACTGATAATGATTCTCCTTTAGCATCAGTTGTGAACATTCCTAGTGCATGGTCTATCCTAATCTTGCTGCTCATCAAAACATCTAGATTGTATCCTTGAGTTATTTTTTCTTTCATTTTAACCTCCTTTTATGATTTATCTCATCTTAAAGTCGACATCGTATTCCACTTCATACAATATTTCTTTCTGAACAAGCTTGATCTTCAACTCATCCATGCAGTCGAATAAGTCTTTGAATACTAAATTCAGGACCATAATCACTGCTTCAATAGATTCCTCAACTTGTCCTTCATAATAGCCTGTCTTTTTGGAAAGAGTGAAACCCTTCCAGTATTTCTTAAGTACATCGACAATCTTTTGCTTGTATTCGTCATCTATAACTTTAGTCTTATTGTCTGCGCCTATGTAGAGTCTTATCTTTATCCCCATTAAATCACCCCTTAGTGTTAATGGGAATTTTTACTTATTTATATGTATATACATAGTCTAGACATTAGAATATATAAAGATTATGTTTTGAATGAATATTATTAGAATTCAATACCACGTCGTGCATACACACCGTCGTTATATGGGTGCTTCTCTTCGTTCATTACTGTGACTAAATCGGCTGCATCTTTGAGCTGTTGTGGGGCGTTTCTGCCGGTGAGTATTAGTTCGGTGTTCTCGGGCTTGGTTTGGATTAGTTCAAGCACGTCGTCCAAGGGGATTAATCCTTTTGCTACGCAGTTGTTGATTTCGTCGAGGAATATAAGATTGTAATCGCCGGATTTGATGATTTCTTTCGCTTTAGAAAACGCGGTTCTGACGAACTCTTTTTCTTCAACGTCTGATGTGAAACAGGATCTGCAATCACCGCAGTCTTCTTCAGTACGCACATGGAATCTGTGGAGATACGGCTCATTGAATTCCTTGAGTTTGATCTGCACTTTCTCTTTCAGGCAAGGCTTTCCGTGCTGTTCTATGTGTATCAAGTCGTTCATGTAGTTCTGGATAGCTACGAACTCGCCAGTGTAATGTCCGCCTTTCAAGAACTGGATTATCTTCACTTTCAGGTTCTGGCCCGCTGCTCTAAGCGCCATGCCGAAAGCTGTTGTAGACTTGCCTTTACCATTGCCTGTGTAAATGTGGACCAGACCTAGATTCTTTGGCATTATCTCCTCATGCTATCGAACATTTCGAATATCCGCAGCTTGGACATGTCGAACATCCTTCTGAAAAGTACAATTTGGATTTGCAATTCGGACAGAGATCGTCTTTCTTCTGGAGTTTTGTCGTGTCCAGATTGATCACTTGCTCAGATCTGCTTCTGTCACGATAAATAGTTACTCCTTTGCAACCGAGCTTGTATGCCATTAGATAAGTGTTCTCGACATCTTTAGTAGTAGCATCGGATCTGAAATTGACTGTCTTCGATACTGCATTGTCAGTATATTTCTGGAATGCGGCCTGTATCTTGATGTGCCATTCTGGGTCTATATCATGCGCAACGACAAACACTTTTTTCACATCATCTGGTACTTCAGGCATATGATGCACTGTGCCTGACAAAGCAATCTTCTCCATCAAGTCTGTAGAATAGAATCCTTTATGCTTAGCAGCTCTTTCAAAATATTTGTTGACATAGACCAATTTCTGAGTATCCATGACATGTTTCGCGAAAGATAATGCGAATAAAGGTTCGATGCCATTTGAAGCATCTGCGATCATGCCGATTGTGCCTGTTGGAGCGATTGTTGTTCGTGTCGCGTTCCTCATCTTACTGCTTTTGTAGACGCTTCTTGCGATGTTCGGGAACGAGCCTCTTTTCTCAGCAAGTTCGATAGATGCTTTATCAGCTTCTTCTTTAATGAATTTCATTACTTTTTCGGCAGTTTTCATGCCTTCTTCTGAATTGTATGGGATATTGAGCTCAAGCAGCATATCTGCGAAACCCATTATGCCAAGGCCAATCTTCCTGTTGCCTTTTGTCATCTGCTCTATTTGCGGCAATGGATATTTGTTCATATCAATTACATTGTCCAGGAAATGCACGCCTAGATGCACATATCTTTTCAGATTGTCGAAATCAATCTCGTCATTATGCACAAACTTAGCCAGATTTATGGACCCTAGATTGCATGATTCGAATGGAAGCAATGGCTGTTCTCCGCAAGGGTTTGTGCTTTCAATCTCTCCGATTTCCGGAGTAGGATTGTCTCTGTTCATCCTGTCGATGAATACAATACCTGGTTCTCCATTCTTCCAGGCGTTAGTTACAATCAGGTTGAATACATCTTTGGCTCTTAATCTTTCTACCACGTCTTTCGTCTTAGGATTGATGAGATCGTATTCTTTGTCTTGGATTACTGCCTGCATGAACACTTCAGTCAATGCAACTGAGATATTGAAATTGTTCAACGCGCCTTCTTTCTCTTTGCAGTTAATGAATTCAAGAATGTCTGGATGATCCACGCGAAGTATACCCATGTTAGCGCCACGCCTTTTGCCGCCTTGTTTTATTACTTCAGTGGCGATGTTATATACTTTCATGAATGATATCGGGCCGGATGATACTCCATGCGTTGATTTAACCATATCGTTTTTTGGTCTGAGTCTTGTGAATGAGAATCCTGTGCCGCCGCCGGATTTGTGGATCATGGCTGCGTATTTCACGCCGTCAAATATTTCTGAAATAGAATCGCCGACAGGAAGCACGAAGCATGCTGATAATTGCTGCAGTTCGTTGCCGGCATTCATCAGAGTAGGACTATTAGGCAAGAATTTCAAAGTGGACATCGCTTCATAGAATTCGTGGGCAGTCTTGCTCAGGTCTGCATCTTTGTTGTACAATTTATCAGCCTGCGCGATATTGTTCGCGACTCTCTCGAACATTAATCTTGGCGATTCGATAATCTTGCCATCTTCATCTTTTCTCAAATATCTTTCTACAAGCACTTTAAGGCTATTATATGATATATGCAATTCGTCTTCCATACCTAGGAGCTTGACTTTCGCTTCACGTTCTTCTTTTCTTTTTTGTCTATAAAGGATATATGCTTTCGCAGTCTTAGCATGGCCTTCTTCCATAAGCACTTTTTCCACTATATCTTGTATCTCTTCAACTTTTGGGATAGTATGGCCGTCAAATTTCTTTTCTATCAGATCTGCAACGATTTCAGCCAATTGGTCTGCTCTTTTTCTGTCTTTTCCGCCGACAGATAATGCGGCTTTGAAAATAGCGTCCGCAATCTTTTGTTTATTGAATTCAACTATAGAACCATTGCGTTTCTGGATTTTTTTAAGCGTGATGTTCGTCATTTATATCAACCCCCCAAAATTAGATATCTGATTGGAATTTCTTTTATTTATTAACCTTTTGAATTTCACTGAATAATGACAATAAATATAGAAAGAGAAATATCTATTCTTTGATGATGTCGATGCAGTTAACTGGGCAGACTTCTTTAGCTTCCTGATTCTTGCCGATATTGTCTAGCACGAGTTTTTTTGGTTTCGCTTTATACATTCCGCCTTCTTCTGCAAGCTCCCAATTCTCTGGACACTGGACTGTGCATGCTCCGCAACCAATGCACTCATCTTTTTTGAAAATGATTTTGTATTTAGTCATTCTTCTTCCTCATCTTCGCTGTCTTCAGAGTCTGAATCCTCATCGTATTCTTTTTTATCGGATTCATGCTCAATAAGTTCGTTTATCTCGTCAACCATCTCTTTGATCTCTTCGCCGTTCATACCATGACCCATACAGCCTTGCTCTATTGTCTCTGTGTATGCGACATGGCAACCAATGCAGTGTAGTCCGTACTTGAGCATGACCATTGCTGCGCCGGGATGCTTTTCCAGCACTGCGCCGAAAGTCATTTCTTTTGTTACTGGCTTAGGTTTTTCTGGTTCTTTTGCAGATGGTTTCTTGTTCATAGGGTATAGCAAGCTTACGTTTATTTTTAAAGTTTATTGTTTTGCAGAGATTATTAAGTCTGGAAATGAATATAAAGTCTGCAAATGATAAATTTTCTACTTTCCAAGGCAATGACAGACATTTCCCGTAGGGACAACCCCATTGTCTGTTCACTTCTTTAGTTATAAAATTTATAGTTGTTGCAGACTTTTGATAATTATTTAGTATATAGAATATAATCTAGAAATCTTATTAAATGGATGTAGAAGCAGAAGTCATATGGATATGATAATGGCATTTTCGGTTATTCCTTTCTCAGTGTTATTTCTGTTCCTTTTGTTCGGTGCCATCACTGTTGTGATTTCCGCGTACAAGAAAGAAGAGTATCCTGATATCGAGCCGGAAGTGTCTGTCGTGATTCCCGCATATAATGAAGAGAAGAATATACAGATGACTTTAGATTCTATCTTCAATCTTGATTATCCGCAGGAGAAGATCGAGCTTATCGTTGTTGATGATGGTTCGACTGACAAGACCGGCATGATACTGCGTTCTTATGCGAAGCATCACAAGAATATGCAAGTTATCAAAGGCAAGCATGAAGGCAAGTCTGAATCATTGAATCTCGGTATAAATAAAGCGAAGAATGAAATTGTCATGACTCTTGATGCTGATACAATCATACGTAAGGATTCAATGCGCAAGATAATAAAGCCGTTCTCAAGAGATAATGTTGGTTCTACAAACGGGACTTGCACAATCAAAAATCCAGGCACAATACTCAGCGTGTTCCAGAGGGTTGAATATCACAGCAATAATCTGATGCGTAAAGGTTTCTCTTCAGTTTTCAGCAACGGCATCTGGTTCTTCGGAGCTATGGCTTGCTATCGTAAAAGCATACTTGAGCGTATAGGATATTTCAAGAAAGATACGCAGGCTGAAGATTTCGATACTGCGCTTGAGATGTATTCACTCGGGTATAATACGATAAATGTGCCTGATGCTTATGGCAAGACGGTAGTGCCTGAAACTTTCAAAGAATTGGCGAATCAAAGAAAAAGATGGTGGATTGGCGTGATACAAGCATTGAGCAAGCACAAGCACCTATTTCATTGGAAAGCAAATCCTTCTATATTATTCCTTTTCATAAATCATTACTGGTGGTCATTTTATGCAATCATTTCTTTGCCGTTGATTGCTTATCAAGTCTATTATTGGCTGCCATATAATACGGGCAGTTTCTATTCGGTATTCATGTACTTATTCAGATGGTTCTCAATGGTGGGTCCTGTCTATGTGATCTATATGATTCCGCAATGGGGAATTTCAGCGTTCAGTATATTCGGAGTGATATCTGGATTGATATCTTCCGGATTAATGGTATACGCGATATATTTCTTCGGGGATAGATTGAGGATTAGGAATTTGTTCGCGATATTCTTCTATTTTCCATACACGATAATTTTAAATACTATCATAATCATAAGTGTCCTAAGAATTATGAAGGTAAATAAAAGGTATTTTATAGATTAGATTGAGGTTTCATACACTATGTCATTTTTAGATCCTATATTACAGATAATCGCAGCTAACCGCTGGTTCTTTGATCCGGTATATGCTTTTGCTGAACCTGTTTTTGCGATTATCCTATACTTAGCTGTATTCCTGACGATTATTTATTTTTTTATGACTTTAGTTTCTATTTTTTTTAAGAAAGATAATGATGAATTGCCTTTTGATATGAAACTTGCTCCTTTTGTGACTATTCAGATTCCAACTCGTAATGAGTTGATTGCTTTGCGTTGCGCAGAATGTTGCTTAGCTTTCGATTATCCTAAGGATAAATACGAGATATTGATTGGAGATGATTCAAATCAGCCGGATGTTTCTTACCAATTGCAGGAATTTGCTAACTCTCATCAGGGAGTTAAAGTGTTCAAGCGAGAACAAAATGTTGGATTCAAGCCAGGCAATCTCAATAATCTGCTTCAACATACGAAAGGCGAGATAATTGTGATATTCGATTCGGATTATACGCCTGAACCTGATTTTTTGAAAAGATTGATTGCGCCTTTTGTGAACGATCCAAAAGTATCCACTGTCCAAGCGAGATGGAATTTCAATAATTTCAGCCAGAATCTAGTTACAATCATGGCTTCAACCATCATTTATGTCTTTCATCATGTGAATCTTACTTTCCTTCATGCGTTTGATACGAGTTCTTTATGCGGTTCGGCTGAGGCTGTGAAGAAAAAAGATCTTGTCGAGCTAGGCGGATGGAAATCTGGATGCTTGACTGAGGATGTTGAATATTCTTTGCGTCTGCATAAAGCGAACAAGAAGATGGTGTATTTGCCAAATCTTGAATGTTATAGCGAAGTGCCTTATATCGCGAAAGATCTCTATAAGCAGCAGATGAGATGGGCCTACGGAGTTGTAGGCGCTTATATCTTTCATATACCTGGGATTTTATTCAACAAAGGCATTTCTTTTAAGCGTAAATTGCTGAGCATGTGCGCAGGTTTCGGTTACCTCTTTCCTATAACGATAATGTTCATGTTCATATTCGGTACGATGAAGATGATTTCTTATGATACTGCATCTCCAGACGTGGTGAGTTTCACACGTGATTTGTTATACAATATTTCACTCACTTCAGGAATGCTTGTTGCAAGTTTTTACTCGATGTATAAAGCGAAAAGAATAAGGTATTCACTTGAGATGATACTCGCATCATTCTCTGTCGGTCTTGTGACCACTTATTATGTAAATAAAGGTATTTTCAAGTCAGTGATAGGTCAACCGATGGATTGGTTCCTTTTAGCTAAGAAAGCGAATTAACTGCTATATTTTTCTATATTCTTATTAAGTATACTGAATAATTTTGAGTTGTCTTCTTTCTTGTAATTTTTCAATTTCTCGTTATATTTATTCAGATTGCATACGAATTCTAGCAAATCTGATCTTTCTGCGGTTTTCGCATATTTTCCATAGCCGGATCTGTTGAGGTATATCGCGTTTATTGTCTGCTCGAATTGTCTTCTGACTGGAATTGATAGGATTGGTTTCTTCAGATACAATGCCTCTGAGATTGCTGTGAATCCTCCGTTGAGAATCATAGCTTTGCAATCTTTCAGTTCTTTGAAGAACAGATCTTCATTGAATTTCCTGAATGTGAGATTTTCATTCTTTTCATCTTTATTGAATCCATATATTATGAAATTCTCCGGAACCATTTTAAGTTCTTTCAATAACTTCTTGTCTGTGTTTGATGTCTGGTATACTAGGATGAAATCTTTTTCTTTTGGTTTTAGCCCGATTATCTCGTTCCTTAGTATTGGCGGAACGATGATAGTTTTCTTGGATATCGGTTTTGAATCGAAGAATGATGTGATTATGTATTTATTCGCAGTTGGAATCAATAACCTATTGACAAATATTGTTTCTAGATAGTTCCAGTACAATTTTAACGGGAATTTGAGGTTAGTCTTTGTATAGATATGCTGATTGTCTATGTTGATTATTGGAATGCCTTTGATGAGCCCGGCATAGCATGAGATCGCTTCAAAATCTGTTATTATCAAATCTGGTTTGAATCTATCTATTTCATGCATGACTTTTTTTATTGAACTGATAATACTCCTTATATTTTTTACATTGCGCCAGAGCGTGCCTAGTTCATCAACCGCATTATCCTTGTATTCTATGAATACGCCATCTATCTGCTCTATCTTGAATATCTTTGATAGATAATCGTGGGCTTTTCCGCTAGAATATATCTTGATTTCGTGATGCTTCTGAAGATATTCTAGTATAGGTTTGCTTCGCATAGCATGACCCATGCCTTCTCCGCATATGCCATATAGTATCCTTGCCATTAATTGATGTAATTGCGGTCCTTATTATAAATCATTTTATCTATACTATATAATATAAGAAAACATTTATAAATATAGAAATCAAGAATTAACTGAAAGAGGTGTATTGCTATTATGCATAATAAGTATAACGATCTCCTGTATTTTGGAGCTTTGCTGTTATTCTTCTACGTAGTGTATCTTGTAGTCCAGCCGTACATAACCTCATTATTGACTAGTTTCATAATCTGTTATATCTTCTATCCATTGTATCTAAAAGCGAATAAATTCATCAAGAACAAATATGTGTCTTCTTTTTTGATTTCTGTGATAATAATATTGTTAGTGACAATTCCTAGCTTGTTCCTAGTCAATACTTTGTCTAGGGAAGGGTATATTTTATACAATCTGGGGCAGCAGAAATTGGGTTCAGGTTCTCTTTTCATCTGCGAATCTGAAGGATTCATGTGCAATATACAAATGTATTTTTCAGATGCCAAGACCAGATTCTATATACAGGAAGCGTGGGATAATGTGACTAATTCAATGATAAGTTCGTTCTCGAATTTCGCATTGTCCATACCTAATCTTGTTTTAGAATTGTTCATGGTATTATTCGTTCTTTTCTATCTATTCGTGCAGGTTGATGAGCTTAAGGAAAAAATATTGCGCGTATTCCCGGGTCATGTCAAATTCATGAATTCTGTGATTCAGAATCTCTCTGATGTTACTTATAGCGTAGTCTACGGAATGTTCATAATCGGAGTCATTGATTTCCTATTGAGCACTCTCGCATTCGTAATTATTGGGGTGTCTTCACCGGTGTTATGGGGCTTAGTTGTCGGATTCCTGATATTCATACCTTTCCTAGGTCCGTCTGCAGTATTGATACCTATGCTTATTCTTGAAGTGGTCACTGGGATATGGTGGAAAGTCGCAGTTTTGGGCGCTGTTAGTTTAGCTATATTTGCAATAGACACTTTCCTTAGGTCAGTTATTGTAGGCGATAGTTTGGATCTGAATCCAGTGTTTGTATTGATAGGCATCTTTGGCGGTCTTCATCTGTTGGGATTGCCGGGCATAGTGATAGGTCCTTTGATAATGTCATTCTTCACAGTATTGATTAATCAATTCGAGAAAAAGGGAAGTTTCATATGAGATTGATAGTCAAAGATATGGATATAGCTACTGGCGGCATTCAGATAGTTTTATTGAATGCGAAAGATGCGCGTAAACTTGATCTGCATCATGGCGATCGTGTTTTAGTGACAAAAGGAGATAAGAAGACTGTCGCCATATTGGATATTGGTGAAAGCAATAAAGCCACACCTCCAGGTCATGTCGGCGTTTTTGAGGAAGTGCTGAAGCCATTGCATGCGAAGCAGGGCGATATAATCCGTATCCAGTTGACTGATAAGCCACTCAGTATAAATTTCATCAAAAAAAAGCTCGATGGCATTGAGTTGAACAAATCAGAGATAGACCAGATTGTCGAAGATATTGTTTCTAATCGTTTGACTGAGATTGAACTCAGTTTTTTCATATCTGCATGCTATACTAACAAACTTTCTATGCAAGAGACTACTTATCTAGCTAAAGCGATTGTCAATTCAGGTGAAAGGTTAGGTCTTCGTAATGGTATTATTGTCGATAAACATTGCTCTGGCGGAGTGCCTGGCAATAGGACAACTATGGTTGTAGTGCCTATATGCGTAGCAGCCGGTTTGAAGATGCCTAAGACTTCATCACGTTCTATTTCTTCTCCAGCAGGTACTGCTGATACTATGGAAGTGCTTGCGCCTGTGGCTGTGCCCATCAAAAGATTGCGTCATATTGTCCGTAATATCGGCGGATTCATCGCATGGGGCGGCGGTGTGAATCTTGCGACTGCAGATGATAAATTGATTCGTGTCAGACATCCGTTATCTCTTGATCCTGAAGGTATGCTGCTTGCAAGTATTTTAGCTAAGAAATCTGCAGTCGGAGCTACTCATGTCTTGATAGATATACCGGTAGGTCCGCAGACGAAAATCAAATCTGAGAAGCAGGCTAGTCATCTGAAAGGTGAGTTTGAAAAATTAGGTCATGCTTTAGGTATGAAAGTTCATGTGATATTGACTGACGGCAGAGAACCAATCGGGCACGGAATTGGTCCTAATTTGGAAGCTCGTGATGTATTATGGTTATTGAAGAACGATCCGCGCGCTCCAATGGATTTGCGTAAAAAATCCTTGTTCATGGCGGCTGAGATCATGAAGATGGCGGGTATGAAACGTCCTGAAGAAACTGCACGCGTGATGCTTGATTCAGGTCTTGCTTTCAAGAAAATGCAGGCGATAATTCGCGAGCAAGGCGGAGATTGCCATATTAATCCTGAACGTATCAAAGTCGGTGTTTTCAGCGAGAAGATTGTCGCTTCTAAGGCTGGCGTTATTAAGTCAATAAATTCTAATGGAATATCACGTATCGCGCGTATCGCTGGAGCTCCTTTGGATAAAGCGGCTGGCATATACCTTTATTATCACGTTGGTGAACGCGTGTCGAAGGGTCAGACTCTATTTGTCGTTTATTCTGATTCTGAAGAAAAACTGCAGTATGCGATGAATGAAGTCAAGAAGAATCCACCTATCGAGATACGATAGATTTTTTTAAAGTCAGCATCAGGTAAATGACCTTGCGAGGTCAATTCTCATGCTTGAGAAAATGATGTTCTTCTGTTTGCGCGGAGTGACATTCGCAAGAAGTGTTTTTACACTTCTGCGTATAGAAGTCTTCTAGACTTCTCTTACCTCGTAGTGGTCCCTTGTCACTTATATGATTAAATAATCTCATTTACGAAGGATGCTGACTTTGTTATTATAATAACATTTATATATAATAATTCTATAATATGATATGATGGATTTATTCGCGTCAAGAAGAGGTGTATCGCCGTTAATAGCTACTGTACTTCTTATTGCGTTCGCTGTGGCACTTGGCGCAGTTGTAATGCAGGTTGGTTCTAGTCTTGTGGGATCTGATTGCGGCGCTGAAGTCCAGTTGAGCGTTTCTGGAACGCCATGCTATAGTCCTTCTGGTGTGAAATTGAGTCTTAAAAATTCAGGTAGCACTGCTTTAGATGGTTTCAGCGTATGGATATACGGCTCTAAGGAAGGCATAAAAACGAAAAGTCTTGATGAAATGATAAATGCCGGTTCTTCAGTAAATGCAGAGATTGATTATGATTCTGACACCTTTGGTACAGTCAAATCTGTGGAAGTCATACCAAAGATTAAAAAAGATAACGAGTATATCTCATGTGATGCAGCTAAGATACAGATTTCTCAAGTATCGCGCTGCTAGACTGATGAAAAATGACTGATGTCACACTGCATATAGATAAGACTCTTGAACAGAATGCTGCTCTTTATTTTGAGAAAGCTAAGAAATCTAAGAAGAAGTTAGCAGGCGTGCTCGCTGTTCTCGAACGCAGTCTGAAGAAACTTGGCGAGATTGAATCTAAGCAGGCTGCTGAGGCTTTGAAACCTGTTGTTGAAAAGAAAGTACGTAAGCGCGAATGGTACGAGAAGTTCAGATGGTTCTTCAGTTCAGAAGGGTTCCTTGTAATCGGCGGGCGCGATGCAACTACGAATGATATTGTCGTGAAGAAGCATGCTTCGCCAGGAGATCTTGTGTTCCATACTGATATGGCAGGTTCGCCATTTTTCATAGTGAAAGCTGAAGGGCGTGAGATTGGTGATGATACTATCGAAGAAGTAGCTCAAGCGACTGCGTCATATAATTCTCATGCATGGGCTAATGGTCTTTCTACTATTGATGTATTCTATGTCAATCCTGATCAAGTGACCAAGACCGCGAATACAGGCGAGTTCTTAGGCAAAGGTTCTTTCATGATTCGTGGGAAGACTACTTATGTGCATCCTACATTGGGTCTTGCTATCGGTGTCAAAGACGGCGTTATCATCGGTGGGCCTGTCGATGCTGTGAAAAAGAACGCTGATCAGTTCGTAGTCATTGTGCAGGGCAAGGATAAAGCGAGCGATATCGCGAAGAAGATAAAGGCGAAATTCAAAGTTGATGTTGAGCTTGACGATATAATCAGGTTTTTGCCTGCAGGCGGTTGCCAGATTAAGAAATAGGATTAGATATTTTCAACTATTTTATTCAACATTTTGCTCATTTCATCGAAGTCTATCAAGGATTTCTTTATTGTTTCATTGTTATATTCTTTTGATAACGAGCTTAATTGTGACTGGCCTAGATTTAGCGATTGTTTTGCGCTTTGCAATGCTTTATGCGTATCGATGAATTCTCCATCTGCTATGGCCGGTTGCGCATTCTTAATTAATTTCAAAGCTCTATCAATATTACTATTGATATGCCTTATTTGTTCAGGCATTTTATGTTCATGGAATGATTCTATGCTAGATTTGATTATCCCATCTATTTCAGTAACTATTTGATTATTGAATATTTGACTATTTTTTGGCGAGATGTATACTAAGTCTCTCAGCGCAAAATTCTGTTGGATTACTTTTATCTTTTGACATAGTTCTATAATCAGCGCTTTCATTTCTTTCTTATCTGATTCTAAATCTGGGAAAGGTTTATTCAGTTGCGCTTCGATTTTTTCAATTTGGCTGAATATGGTTGGTTTCCGGTTCTTGTCTTCCACTTTTTTTTCATCCTTGAATTTTTTGCTTCTAAATACTTCTTCCAGTTCTTGTTTGCGGGCTTCGATGTTATTCGTTTTCGGATTTATCTTGGATAATGATTCTGAAAAGTAGATGCTTATCAGTTCATAATATTTGCGAAGCATTGTCTTTTTCTCTTCTTCAATTACCTTTTTCTCAAATAAATTCTCTAATCTTTCTTTCTCTGCAATTAATCTCTCCCTTGCGCCAAGTGTGTCAATATCTTGCCTTAATCTAAGGACTAGATTGAATTCCTGATTATCTATCCTTTGCAGATCTGCTTCGAGCTTGGATATATCCTCGCATAATTGTCTGAATCTATCGCTCCATTGCACCTCTTGCTCTGCGGATTTCTTCTTTAGGTCTGAAGCCATGACCAATAAGCCTTCGGCTGTAGGTGTTCCTAAGAAAAAGATGCGTTTCCATATGCTTGCCATTCCTTGTATTATGGCTTATTTAATATTTAAGCTTTGTTCTATCCAGAAATGGGGCATGTCCAGAATGCTCACTTTCGTTCGCCAATGTCGCACAAGAACTGCGAAGCAGTTCTGTGCACAGGAGTACTTCGTACTCCTTGTGTTTCGCAAGCACTTTTTTATCCTTTTTGTAAGATAAATCTTTTCAAATACATGTGAGAGTAGTTTGCTCAATATAGACATTGGTTCCATTCTGGATATACCCCTGAATTGCAAAATTATATAAACTTCTTTTGCATAAGTTTAGTATCATGCTCAAAAAGAGGCTATCTGATAAAGAGCTACAGAAGGCGTTGCATGTAGATTCCAAAACTTTGGATATGTTCAAATCGGTTCGAGCTAATGCAATCAAAGAAGCCAAGCAAATGTATCTTATGCGCGGCAAGAAGATACGCGTATTAGGCATATCCGGTTCTGCGCGCGATGTATTGGATACTGCGCAGGAATCCTCGAATTCTGAAGAATTATTGAAGACATGTCTTGATTATTGCAAGAAGCTTGGGGCTGACATTGAAATCATTCCTCTACGCAAATTCGATATCAAATATTGCAAAGCTTGCTATTCAACAACCAATACGCAGTGCCATTATCCATGCAGCTGCTATTCAAAGGCCATGAATAATGAGGATGATATGACACGAATACTTTATAAGAAGCTTTATTCGGCTGATGTGATTCTATTCGCTACTCCTGTCAATAATTTCAAGATATCCACTCTTCTAGCTACTTTCATCGATAGATGCATAAGTATGGATGGAAGTCTGTCTCCTGCTAATCCAAAAGTACCTAAAGATAGGGCTCTTAATATCAAACATATGAAGTTTATTGAGATGACTGCGGATAATGATGCGCCGGGGAGCGGATTATTGCGGCGATTTTTAGGTAAAGTCGCTGGTGTGATTGTGACAGGACATGAAGAGGGCGCGTCTATGGCAATATCAAACTTATTCCTTACATTAAATAATTTCGGCATGATCTTCCCGCCTTTCAGTCATATGTACGCTATGTCTAACATATGCAATTCCACTCATGAGGATAAGCCTATAGTCTTGAGCGAATGCTATGCCGAAGAAACTAAATTGCTCGCAGAGAATGTTATGAATACTGCTAAGCTTGCTCGTATGAAGAATCCTGTCGATTGGAAATATGATTATACTACTAACTGAGGTTGAGAAAGATGGTTGAACATAAGAAAGAATGCGTCTGCGAAGGATGTCCTAGCTGGAAGAAATGCGGCGAGAAGATTGCTTATTGCTTCACTGGCAAGAGCAAATGCATAACGGAAGAGAATGGATGTATATGCGGCGGATGCCCTGTACATAAACGCGAAGGGTTCAAGCATGGCTATTTCTGTACGCGCGGGTCTGAAGAAGTGCAATTAGGTAAATAATATTTTATTTTAAATAATAACCTTTTTATATTATAGAGTATAGAATATATTGGGGAAAGAGATGATAAATCTATTATCTGAGATAGGGATATTGATTATAGTAGCTACAATACTGGCTTATATTGCTAAATTGCTGAAGCAGCCGTTCATTCCCGCATATATATTGGCCGGCCTGATAATGGGTCCTTTGACTGGCATCATATCCAGTGATGAGACAATTTCTTTGCTGTCGGAGATGGGTCTTGTATTCTTGCTTTTCTTGGCGGGGCTTGAGCTTGATTTCAACAGGTTAAGGTCTGTTGGATTCGTTTCTTTGCTTGGCGGTTCTATGCAGATAACTTCTCTTTTCGGGCTAGGGTATCTGACTGCATGGTTGTTCGGTTTCGCGCCTCTATCCGCGGTGTATATAGCATTGATAATCGCGTTCAGCAGCACAATGGTAGTGGTGAAGTTACTGTCTGACAAACGTGAGCTTGATACATTGCATGGCCGTATATCCATGGGCATATTGCTTACAGAGGATTTGATTGCTATATTCGCTCTGACTGTATTGACTACAGTGAATAATTTCGAGATAAATACTCTTATCTTTTCATTGGTGAAGGGTATAGATTTAGTGATATTCGTATATCTAGTCAGTAAGTTCTTCCTAAATTCGATATTCAAATCAATTGCCAAGAATCCTGAATTGCTGTTCTTATCTTCATTGACGATATGTTTCGCGTTGGCGATGGCATTCAATCTTGCAGGATTCTCGATGACTGTCGGTGCATTTGTCGCAGGAGTTGCTTTGGCGAACCTGCCTTACAATTTCGAGATAATCGGAAAAGTGACTTCTTTGAAGAATTTCTTTGCTACACTTTTTTTTGTTTCTCTTGGTCTTCAGATAGTGTTCGTTGATCTTGTTTCAGTCACTTATCTAATGCTTGCTTTGTTTTTTATAGTGCTTTTCGTGAAACCTTTGGTTACTTTGTTCATATGCAGTCTTTTTGGATATAAACGCAGAGTATCGCTTCTTGTCTCATTGTATCTTGCGCAGATAAGCGAGTTTTCTCTTGTCATTGTGGCGCAAGGTGTTGTTTTAGGGCATGTTTCTTCCAGCATCTTAACTATGACCATATTGGCGGCCATAGTAACTACCGCATTCACTTCGTATTCTATGAAATATTCAAATTATATGTATAAGCACTTAAATCCGTATCTAGCGGTATTTGATAAAGTTTCTTTGCTCAAAGCGCGCGCTGATGAACCTTTGTCAAAGGAAAAGCATGATATTGTAGTATGTGGGTATAATCGCATAGGGCATAGCATAGTCAATGCTTTGATATCTGAGAATAAAGATAATCTGCTGGTGGTTGATTTCAATCCTGATGTTATTTCTCGTCTTCAAGCTAAATCTATACCTTGCTTGTATGGTGATGCAGGCGATTATGAAATAATTACGCGTATTAATCCTAAAAGCGTGAAGATGCTTGTATCCACTGTACCTACTTTAGATACAAATACTTTACTTCTGCAGAATCTGCGCGCAGTGAATAAGAACGCTGTAGCTGTGGTCACAGCTTCACAGGTTGATGAGGCACTTCAGTTGTATGAGTCTGGCGCGGATTATGTCATACTTCCTCACCTTATTGGCGGTTATCATGTGTCTTCTCTAGTGAAGGATATGAATAAATCCCGCTTTAAATCGCAAAGAAATAAGATAATCCGCGAGTTGAATGAGTTCAAGCATTTGGGCTTTGATCACGGATTACGATAAATTAATTATTACTTCTTTAAGTTTATTGGTTAAATTGATTTTTAATTAGGTTTCTTTCGAGTCTAATTTGTTCTTCAGTTTTCCCACTGATTATTGAATAGACCGGATCATATATAGCGTATCCTAATTTAATTGCTCCGCTTTTTGCAGAACTTCCAATAGAATATATTACATTGCCAACATAACTAACCGCAGCTCCTGCATAATAAGCAGTAAAATCCCAATCACTCACTTCCCAGCTTGCTGTTTCTTTTTTTGGTGTGACTGATACATCATAGGCTTTTACTGTAAGAGAGGATGTATCTATTTCGATATTTTCAGCTTTGTATAACTGATTAGCTGTTCCCATAAGTGTTCGGCTGAATCCAATTTCGGTCTTTCCGGTAGGATCTAAATTAGTATCTTTACCCGGCGTATATGATATGCTGAAATCTGGTTCATTGTTATTATTCAGATGATTTATAGTTAGGCTTGTTCCAGGTTTAGTATCTGCTATATATTTAGGAACTGCGAGATTTTGCAAATCTATAACTACTCCCACTTTAGCGTTAGTGGATAATGTTTTAGGATCGATTTCAGCTGTTCTAGCGATTTTAACTATAACTTCATTAGGTGAACTTATTTTATTATTTCCCAATTCCCCTTTAGTTATGAATTCTGCATTTGCTGGCATCAATATCTCGTCTAGTTTGTCGCCTGCATATTTTAATTCAATGATCCCTCCATTTTTAGAGGGTTCAATAGTGGAACCATCTTCTAAGGTTATTCTGCCGGTACCGAGATCTACTTGCGCATTATTGCCGTTAGTAGTAAAAGTATTAGCTCCATTCGTGATAGAGCCTTGGCTAATCGTGCCTGTTGCGCTACCAATAAATTTGAATTTGGTGCCTGGCGTCAATGGTTTTCCATCGATAGTGCATCCTTCACCAGCAATGCCTTCCAATCCACCATTAATTGCTTTAGCTGATGCAATGCCCGTTACTGCCCTGCCATTTACTTCTACAGGGATAGATGGATTTGCAGGGACTATGATGCCTTCTCCCGTTTTTATTACCAGTCTACCTTGATATATCTCTCCGCCATCTGGCGCAGTGACTTGATATTTTGAAGAAGTATCTTCTTTTGAAATCGCTACAGGATCGCCTTCTGCGGCAAAACTAATTGTAGATAGAATCAATGTGAATATAACAAGTGGGATTATCAGTCTATTGCGCAAGCGGGTTCACCTCATCTTTATCTGCGAATTGGAATGTATATGGCTTTAATCTATTGCTATCATCTGTGATTATATATATAATAGTATTTTTATCATCATATCTAATCGTTGTGATATTGATATTATAGGTTAGGATTTTAGATACTGGAATATATCCCGGCGTTTCTATCTCTTTCTTGATTATATTATCAATCGCATTATGTATATATCCTAATCTGATTGGCAAAGTTATTGAATAATCAGAATATGTTTTGAGGTTATTACCCTGTTTGATTGTAATCGGATAGCTCATATCGAATACAATATTGTTGAGAGAAGCAATAACTTTTGAATCTAATTTTCCTTTTTCGATGGTCAATCCTTGCTTTTCAAAATCGCTGAAATTGCAGGAAGCCATACCTATCACTGATAAATAGGATAATGTGTCTTCCCAATTTTCTATAGTAGGTAAATAGTTTCTATCATTAATCCTGAGATATGTTACTGGATAAGTATTATCGATATCGATAGATCCTTGTTCAGGTGATATCATTGATCCAATCATGCCGAATAGTTCAATACTATCTCTGGCGGCTTTTTTTATACATTGAGTCGTATAGAAGTTGACATTATCGGCTTTCTGATTGAAATCTAGGGCGATCTTCTGTTCAGTTTCGATATTGCTTGAAGCTATTATGTTCGAGACCATATAATATAAGCCGGCTATAAGCAGAAGGACTAGTCCGAGCACTATGAATAAGGTTATCTGGCCTCTTTGTTTCATGCTCTATATTATTACTAATTAAGAATATAAAGGTTTTGATTAGGGGAGTATAATAATATTTATAAATAAAGTCTGCAAAAGGTAGCACATGAAAAAGATATTATTGTTATCAATGCTTTTAATCGTATTATCCGGTTGCTTGGTATGTCCGGAACCGACAATGATAGACCAAGAGAATAACAGATGCTGCGATGATAAAGACAATAATCACGTATGCGATACTACTATAACCGAAGGTGAAACCACTATGAAGAATCCAATAGTCACAATCGAAACAAGTCTAGGCATTATCAAAGCGGAATTATTTCAAGATAAGGCGCCTTTAACAGTTAAGAATTTCATGGACTTAGCTAATAAAGGATATTATAACGGATTGAAATTCCATAGAGTCATTCCTGACTTCATGATACAAACAGGAGATCCTAAAGGAGACGGCACTGGCGGTCCAGGTTATACTATAAAGGATGAGTTCGGTCCAGGTCTCAAGCATAGCGCTGGGACTCTGTCAATGGCGAATGCCGGCCCTAATACTGGCGGTTCTCAGTTCTTCATCACAGAAATCGCAACACCTTGGCTTGACGGAAAGCACGCTATATTCGGCAAAGTCATAGAAGGCATGGATATTGTCACAGAGATTGCGAACGTTGAACGTGATGATATGGATGCGCCTCTTGAAGACGTTGTCATGGAAAAGGTCACAATTAGTCAGTAGATATTACAAAACCCGTTCTTATGGTTTGCAACGGGTAAATTTTCTTCTTTTCATAGCTAAGACTGACCTCCGTTGGAAGCGGGGCCTGTCAGTTCTCTTCTTTCGCGATAAAATTTACAAAGGTTGCAAACCACTAAAATATAGGGTTTTAACACTTAAGTTTATAAACCGCTTTTTCTTTTTCTTCATTTATGGATGTAATAGAATTAAGAGCAAAAGCGCACAATCTCGTTCCTATACTTAGAATTGGCAAGAATGGTCTGACTGATAATATGATTGCTGAGATAGCTAAGACTCTCAAAGCAAAGAGATTGATAAAGATTAAGCTATTGCGTTCTTTCGCTGAGAACCGCGATTTAAAAGCGGCAGCTCAAGAAATGGCGTATAAGACAAAGTCTATACTAGTTCAGCAGTTCGGTATGATCGTTGTGCTGTATAAATAGAATTTATTCTTTCAAGAATTGTTCAGCGTTAATCACTAATTCGTCGATTTTCTGCTTAAGTTGGTTCAATCGGATCAGTGTGCCTCCTGTATAAGTTACTTCTTCGGAGTTTTTCCCAAATAACCTTAGAGAATCATCATTCAAGCTTTTGATTATTTTGACCACGTTATTGAATTCTTTCATGAATAGCTTGCTAAAGCTTTTTTTGATAAGAAATCTGAGATCTTTTTTGTACTGGGGCAAATTCTGGTCTTTCACAAATACTCCCCATTTGCTCATCTGGGAAATCATTGGTTGATATGAATAGACAGTTTTGCCTATGCATTCGGCGGCGTAATTCCATTTATCACGGAATTGACCTTTTGATTCGCCCAGGCTTTCAATCTCTACAGCATTATCTTTTAAGTCAGATTCAATCTCTTTCAATTCAGTTATCAACGGGAGCATTTTTAGTTTGAATTCAAGATATTCATGACTGCCATGCCCCCCTAGAAGATGTTTTATATCTGAAATCAGACCCATGGTCAAAATAAGTCATTTTACCTATTTATACTTTTCCATAAATCGGGGGTCCAGAATTCTCGTTTCACTCAACCAATGCCGCCTCACATCTACTTCTTTTCATATATCCGCAGAATGGATTCTGCTAATTATCTGTAGAGGTAATATGTTCAGTATAGGCATTGGTTCCATTCTGGACATGTATAAATATCCTAATTCTCAGTATTCCAGAGTCTTTGGCGTTCTTGGGAATGGTATGACATCTCGGATGTTTTGCACGCCTGTGATGAACATGAGCATCCTTTCAAAGCCAAGGCCGAATCCTGAATGAGGTACTGTGCCGAATCTTCTTGTGTCAAGGAACCATTCGTAGTCTTTAGGATCGTAGCCTTTTTCTTTTATGGCATTGATTAATTTCTCTATGTCATCTTCTCTCTGAGAACCGCCGATGATCTCGCCGATGCCTGGCACTAATACATCTGTGCCTCTGACTGTCTTCTTATCATCGTTCTGTTTCATATAGAAAGATTTGAATTCTTTTGGGTAATTGTAAGCAATGATAGGTCCTTTGAAATGCTCTTCTGTCAAGAATTTCTCGTGCTCTGAGTTTAAGTCTGTGCCCCATTCTGGTTTTACTTCGAACTTCTTGCCGGATTTCTTCAGTATTTCTACAGCTTCTGTGTATGTCACGTGTTTGAAATCTGATTCCATTACTTTCTTGAGCTTGTCGATCAATCCCGGTTCGACTTTTTCGTTCAAGTATTCCATATCATCTTTGCAATTCTCTAGAATTTGCTTGATCAATGATTTGATGAATTCCTCTTCGAGTTTCATCAAGTCTTCTACGTCATAGAATGCCATCTCCGGTTCAATCATCCAGAATTCTGATGCATGCCTGAATGTGTTCGAGTTCTCTGTTCTGAATGTAGGTCCGAATGTGTAGATGTTTCCCAATGCAGTGGCGAACAATTCGCCGTGCAATTGGCCTGAACCTGTAAGGAACGAAGTTTTGCCGAACAATTCTTTAGAATAATCAATTTTGCCGTCTTTTGTCTTAGGCAGTTTTTCCATTTCTAATGTTGTGACTCTGAACATGTGTCCAACTGCTTCACAGTCTGAACTGGTCAAAATCGGAGTATGAACATACATGAATCCTTTGTCATGGAAAAATTTGTTGATTGCGAACGCTAATTCACTTCTTATCCTGAAAATCGCGCTGAATATGTTCGTTCTTGGTCTTAGATGTGCGATAGTCCTTAGATAATCCATTGACAATTCTTTTTTCTGCAGTGGATACAATTCAGGATTTGCGAAACCATATATTTTGATATTCTTAGCAGAAATCTCGAATTTCTGACCTTTTGCAGGTGATGCGACCAGATTGCCTTCTACTTTTATGGATGAACCGATTGTGAGTTTTTTGATTTCTTCATAGTTAGGGGTGCTTGCTTCTACTACGATTTGGATGTTCTTACTAGTTCCGTCGTTCAATTCGATGAATGACAATGCTTTAGAATCACGTTTTGTGCGGACCCAACCTTCTACAGCTACATTGTCAAATGGCTGCGTGAATCCTAATATTTCTTTAATTTTAAATTTTCTGCTTGTTGATGCTGAAATGTTTTCTTCGGTTTTAGCTTTTTTCATCGAAATCATCCCCTATTAACGAATAGCATGCTGTAAGAACATTGTTTTTAAATAACTTTTGGTGATTAATTGGTGGTATAATCATACACGATATGCGATAGCTTGCTTATCACTGCATTGGCTTCTTCCATTGTGCTGTCTTTGCTCATAACACAGAGAATATATGGATGATTTTCCGCATAGATTATACCGCAATCATGAACGTATCCGCCTTCACCATAGAATCCTACCTTGTGAGCGACCTTAACTTCTTCTGGCAGCTCTTCTGGAATCTGCGTTTCATACTCAGTTTCTGCGAGCATCGACAGAATTGCTTGCGAATATTGTCTTTTGAGATAAGTGGATAAATATAATGAACGGAATATGTTTGAATATTCTTTTGGTGATAGGTATGTGGCTTTTTCCATATCCGGTTTAGGCAAGCCCATAGCTAATCGGGCGTTAGTATATTCATCAACTGTAAGCAGATTGTTTAAGGATCTAAATGCAGTATTGTCTGAACTCTTCAAGGTTTCTTGCATTAATTGCTTCAATGTCAATTCATATCCTGCACCTTTTTCATATAATTTTCCAGATCGTTGATTCAGTCCATCTTTTGATAATATTATTTTCTGGTCTAATGATAGTTCTTCAATCTGCACTTTTTTGAGTATAGCGATAACTGTTGGGAGTTTCAATAGACTAGCTGGCAAAAATTTCTCTTTCTCATTTATCCCAATCCACGCATCTGTGTTTAGATCTTCGAAATATAAGCTGTATCTATCATTTAAATTTCCAGAATCAAATTCTTGAATCAGCTGTTCTTTCAATGGTTGGTATGAGATAGTCATCGTCTTCTGTTTCTCAAGGAAGTCATCGAGATCCATCCATGCGATCTTCTCTGAAAGCAAATCAAATTTATCTATATTAGGATTATTTGTAACATCACAAAATCCGAATTTCTCTATGTGATATATCCCTATGATAAGAGCTATATTCAGCAATATTGAAAGTATCAGCAGATTTTTCTTATTCAGATGGCGCATCATTGAATAGGGTTAGATTCGTTATTTAATTTATATATTTATAGCTTTACTAGTGCACTGGACATTTGTCATAGTCCACTGGACATCCGTGAGACTTATAAATGCAGAGATTACTGATATTGCTAAGAAGTTTTAATCAAACATTTAAAATATAAAACAGGTGATAAACATCCAAAGCATAGCGAAAGACACTCCTTTGAACGAACTCACTCTCAGGAGATACGAGAAACCCGAAGGAGTCGCTGATCGAGAACTAGTGCGTAAATTGTGCTTGTCAATTGGTGTGCTTCAGCCAGGAGATTCTAGGGATGTGATGGTTGATATCTTTGAAGTCTTGCTAGGACAACGCAATAAGAAGCAAGAATTGTCTAGCGATGAGATTCGCGCGCTGGTAATCGCGAATCGCAAGAAATACAATCTGCCAATGAATGGAATTGCTTCTTCTAATGTGCGTCGTCAGCTTAAACGATTGAGGGATTTGATGCTTGTAGAGAAAGTAGTTAATAATTACAGGATAACAGAATTCAACAAGCTTGGTGATGTATTCAATGATAAATTAGAGAAATATTTGCTCGCTTCTATAATCAGCAGAGTTCGCGAATACATACATAAAGTAGACGAAAGCTATAAATAGGGACCTCTATCTCCCAAGCTATATGATATATGAACCACGTGAAGATTCATTGCTAGTCCAGGAGTCTATAAAGCGATATGCTAGAGGCTCTATATTGGATATGGGCACTGGTTCAGGCATTCTTGCGAGAGAAGCATTCAATTATTCCAAAGAAGTGACTGCTGTTGATATCAATCCTGAAGCGCTTGATCATGCTAAGAAGAATTCTGATAAGAAAATAATCTTCAAGCAGTCTGATCTTTTCCAAAATGTCAAAGAAAAATATCAATTGATAATCTTCAATCCGCCATATCTTCCAGAAGACAAAGCTGAAGATAGGGAATCAAGCCTGATAACATCCGGTGGAAAGCATGGCTATGAATTAATTGAGAAGTTCATGGCTTCAGTAAATGATCATCTTGAGGATGACGGCAAGATATTGCTAGTTTTCAGTTCATTGACAAACAAAGACATGGTTGATGAGATCATTAGCAAGAATCTGTTCGATTTTACTCTATTGCAGACACAGATGCTGCCTATGTTCGAGCAATTATACCTGTATTCTGTTGAGAAAACTTCTTTGCTAAAAGAATTATGTAAAATCAAAGAGCTTCGTTTCTTTGCAAAAGGTCACAGAGGCTATATCTATACCGGCAAAATAGGTACAAAGAAAGTCGCTATCAAACTGAAGAATCCTAAATCAAAAGCTTCTGGTCGTATCCAGAACGAAGTCAATTTCTTGAAAGTATTGAATAAAAAGGATATAGGACCTAATTTGGTTAAGTCAAGCAAAGATTATTTCGTATACGAATTCATCGAAGGAATATTCTTGCCTAAATATATACAAGAGAATACAAAAGAGCCAATCAAGAAGGTATTGGTCGATATCTTGAAACAGTGCCATGAGATGGATTTATTGAAAGTAAATAAAGAAGAGATGCATAATCCTTACAAGCATATCATAATCGATTCTAAAGGCCATCCTACGTTGATAGATTTCGAAAGATCTCTTAAGACTGCTAAACCACATAATGTAACGCAATTCTGTCAATATCTAGCTGTATTGAAGCCTGAATTGAAACGCAAGAATGTGCATGTCATAATCACACGTATACGCGAATTAGCCCGCGATTATAAGAAATCATACGATAGAAAAGTGCTTGATAATATCATTAAGAGCATACTTTAATTCAGTCATCGGTTCGTTTGTACATTCTTTGGTGATTGCTGACCTTCCCTTGCAAAGGGTCCAACATCCCTTGTCGCAGATGATATCTTTCTAGAAGAAACTCACTAAAGATGACAGAATTATAAAAATAAATTAATAAAAATAAAAAAGAAAGAAGTTTACTTCTTCTTCTTGACTTTTTTTATGTCTTTATCAAGATCAAGTTTTTCCAATAGTTCTTTGTACCTGTTCCTGATAGTGACTTCAGTCACGCCCGCTACATCAGCGACTTCCCTCTGCGTCCTTTTCTCTCCGTGCAGTAATGCTGAGACATATAATGATGCTGCAGCTATGCCGGTCGGACCTCTTCCTGAAGTCAATTCTGCTTTCTGCGCAAGTTCTAGGATCTCAATCGCCTGTGATTGGGTCTCTGCATTGAGTTTCAATGCTGAGCTGAATCTTGCGATATAATCCGCAGGATTGCTTGGCAATATTGAAATGCCTAGTTCTCTTGTGACGAATCTGTAAGTTCTGCCAATCTCTTTTTTCTCGATATTAGAAGCTTCAGCAAGTTCGTCAAGTGTCCTTGGTACTTCATGTCTCCTGCATGCTGCGTATAATGCGCCTGCGACTACAGATTCCATGCTCCTGCCTCTCACGAGACCTCTTTGGACTGCTTGTGTGTATATCCTAGCTGCTTCTTCTTCAACTGATTTTGGCAGTTTTAAGAAACTTGATACTCTTTTGAGTTCGGCTAATGCAAGTTTTAGGTTTCTTTCGATAGCTGTGCTAATCCTGTATTGCCATTTTCTTAATCTGAAGAATTTGTTCCTGTTCTTGCCTTCCAATCTCAATAGATCGCCTTTCTGACCTACTTCTGTTCCTAGACCTTGGTCGTACTCAGTATATGTCATTGGCGCGCCTGTCCTTCTTTTCCTTTCTGAGTCTTCACTATCGAAGGATCTCCATTCCTGGGAGAAGTCAATCATCTTGTCTTCAATGACAAGTCCGCAATCTTTGCATATGATTTCGCCTTTTTCTTTATTCCAGAATAAGTTAATCCCACCGCATTCAGGACATTTTTTGACCATACTCATGTTGGTTCACCTTGGCTGCGCCTTTCGGTATATGCCATTCCCGGCATAATTCTTATTGTTTGGTTAGTCCAGATTATGGAATGACTACAATAAGTTTATATATAAGATGCAATAACTTATATATATAGCTTCCGGTTTTGAAGGCTAACATTTATAAACTTTTAGCAAATATTTGATGTTTATGAAAGACGCAATACCTAAGGATTTGATGAATATTCTAGCCTGTCCAGTGTGTAAAGGTAGCTTGAAACTAGAATTGAATACTCTTTTCTGCAAGAAGTGCAATCATACTTATCCTATTAGGGATGGAATTGCTGTTTTATTGCCGCCGGAAGAATAAACCGCTGCGACCCAGACAGCTTTTTGACTCGCTTCGCTCGCAAAACCCTGGGGAAACAACGCAAGTAGGACATTTGCTTTGCAAAGTCCTACGAAGAAGAATAAACCGCTGCGACCCAGATTTGAACTGGGACATCCCGAAGGAAACGAGCTCTCAAGGCTCGCGCAATACCGAGTTATGCGATCGCAGCGTAATCTGAGAAGTCAGAACCGGATTTTCTATATAAATCTAACGCAAACTAGTGGTGGTGCGTTCTGAAATAGAAATTGCCTGCGAAGAAAAGAATCATGGCTATTGTTAGGAATATAGCGAACATAATTATCGAATGCAACATAAGAGCGACAATCATAGGAATGATAAATATCGTCGCTAATGAGAACAATAGAATTCCGCCAATCCTGTGCTCAACGTAATGCCAAGTCAGTTTAGCCATTTTAGTAGGTCTTCGCTACGAATAATGTGGTGAATGTGTCTTTTCCGCAGACTACGCATTTACCTTTTACGGATTCGCTTGGATCAGTGCCGAAGCCTTCCAAGCCGTCTTCTATCTCGCCGATTCGGTCATGGCATTCTCCTTCATTGCACCAGAATACTTTTGAAATTTTGCCGTTCTTTGCGTTATCTTTGATATCTTTTAATGAATGAGCTTGAGTAAGCTGTGATTTGAGCATATCGGTTGATTTGTTCAATAAATTCGTTTGGATAGCTTCTAATGTCTCTTCAAGTTTAGTCTGTAATTCAGATTCTTTAACGAAGATTTTTTCATTCGTGTCTCTTCTGACAAGAACAACTTGCTCTTTTTCGACATCTTTTGGTCCAACTTCTATTCTGATAGGCACTCCTTTGATCTCCCAGTCATAGAATTTGGAACCTGCTGTGCTATCCCTTTCATCGAATTTGATACTGAGTTTTTTATTTAGTTTATCGAATATTGATTTGCATTTCTTCAAAACTGGTTTTTCCTTGTCCTTGAACAGTATAGGTATGATGACTGCTTTGAATGGCGCTATCTTTGGCGGCATAACTAATCCTTTATCATCGCCATGAACGATTAATGCGCCGGCTAACAATCTTGCGCCGTTGCCTGTGCATATCTGCCAAGCGTATTTCTCTATGCCGTCTAAATCAGTATATTTGATATTGAATTTCTTTGAATATGCCTGTCCTAGATTGTTGCAAGAGCCGTTTTCCATGACTCTGCCGTCAGGTGTTGTGCTGTAATATTCAATCGCGCCGATTGCGCCAGGGAAGCATTCCCATTGCGGTTTCTTGACTTTGAATATTGGCATAGCTAAGTTAGTCCATATCTCGTCCCACATAACCATGTGGAGTTCCATCTCTGCTTCTGCATCTTCACGTGTTGCGTGTGCAGTATGGATCTCGTGCCAGACTGTTATCTCTCTGTCCCTGATGAGGGGTCTTGTATGTTTTGTCTCGTATCTGAAACTGCTTACAGTCTCATAGATTCTGATAGGCAAATCAGTTTTTGCTCTTGTCCATAGCGAGAACATAGGATAAATCGCAGGTTCTCCTGTTGGTCTCAACGCGCCTTGGATTTCGTTATTCGCTCCTGCAATAACTTTGTAGCCTTCTGTTTCGAAATTCTTCCACCAAGCTTCGTTTTGCTTGCAGTATTGGATAGGCACTATAAGGGGGAAGTATAATTCTTCGATTCCTGCATTTTGGTACAAGTCGTCCCACATCCTTTTCAGGTTCTGCATCGCTTTGAAGCCGTAGCTTTTCCAGACGAATGCGCCTTTAAAGTCGTATCTCCTGTCGATCATATCTGATACTAGAAGTACTTGTGAATACCATTCAGAAAGGTCGCCTTTTCTTGCAGGTAATTGGTTAGCTTTCTCTATGTTGGCCATAATGTATGCCTATAATTATTATTGTTTATAAAGATTACTACCTAGTTCTCTATAATTCAATTTTGAGTAAAGTATTTATACTTAGAATTAATTAAATTGATTATGAAAGATTGTTCATTCTGCAAGATTGTCACAGGAGAGAAACCATTGCATAAAGTGTATGAAGATAAATGGACATTAGCTTTTGCACCATTAGAAAAAGACGTAATCGCTAAAGGTCATATGCTAGTCGTTCCGAAAAAGCATTATTCTGACATTTATGAGATTTCACAGACTGATCTAAATCATATTATTGGCGCAGTGAAGATAATTGCTCAGAAGTTGAAAGATGAATATGGTGCTGATGGTATCAATATTCTGCATGCAAGCGGAAAAGCTGCGCAGCAATCTGTGCCTCATTTTCATATACATCTAATTCCCAGGTATAATGGAGATGGTTTAGATCTTTGGCCTAGGACTGGATATAAGGAAACAAATTTTCTTAAAGTTTATCAGAAATTAAACTCTTTTTTCTAAATCTATTCTTCTTCATCAGAACTTTTGCTAGGATTCTGCATCCTCTTCAGATACATGTTCAGCGTCTGCTTGACTTCTTTCTTAAGCTCTTCTGGAACGTTGAGTTCAGCGATTTGCTTGTCCCAATCTACTTTCGGCAATTTTGTGAGCGAGCTTGTGAATTTCCTTTTAGCAGCTTTAACCTGCGCTTCAAACTCAACTGCCTCTTTCTGGCCGAATTTTTTTGTCGCCGGGAATTTAGTGATTGCGTTAGCGCCGGCTTTTAGAATTTGACTTATTTCGCCGACACGTCTTGCGGTTGTTCCTGCGATAATCTCAAGCTTTGGGAATGCTATTCTGGTATTCGCTATCCACCAGACATAATCTTCGGTTGAAGGTCCTTCGATGAACGAAGTACCAGGCACTGGTTTAAGCGCGTAGAATGTGATTCTATCGAGATTGTGTTTCGCGATGAATTGCTTCAATAGTTCGAAGTCTTCTTTTTCCTCTCCGAGTCCGACAACTATTGTCATACTTTTCTTTAAGCCCTTGGCCTCGTCGAACATTTTCTCGTAAGGCGCAATCGGTTTGTTTGGGCAAATTTGAGTATGAAGTTCTGGATTGATGCATTCGATGGATGCGACTATGCCTTCGATGTACGGACGGAATTTGTCGAGGTCTTTCTTCTCTAACGCACCTAGGTTGAGCCAGATTTTCTCGCCGTAGATTTCAGAAACGAGTCTTGCGATTTCCACAAGCTCTTCTGTCGGATATATCTTGTATCCGCCAGTCAGGAATTCGATGCGCCAGCCTAAATTTTTAGATAATAATGCTTCTACTATGATGGATGCTTTACTCCTCTTCGCGTGTTCTGCAAACTTTATCCTTGATTTCTGCGTTGATCTGTAGCAGAACTTGCACGTACCTACATCGCAATACCAGCTGATGAAGATGCATCTGCCGAACCAGCATTCATCGCTGAAGTTCGCTTTATATATCGTTTCTGCCTGTTTAATCAAGTCCATATTTATATGGGAAAACATATACTTTATAAAGGTTAATATCATAATTAAGTGCTAGGTGATCTACTATGATGTACAATGAATTTATGATCGGAAATCCATTATTCGGAATGTTCGGCGTTTTCTGGCCATTAGTTATGGTCTTAATGCTGCTTGATATTGTTTTGAAAGGCATCTCTTTATGGATATCCGCAAGGCAGAAACAGAAGTATTGGTTCATAGCTTTGCTTGTTGTCAATAGCGTGACAATATTGCCGATAATCTACTTGTTGTTCTTCAGCAAAAAATCAGTACTAGTTGAAGCGAAACCAGTAAAGGGCAAAAAGAAAAGAAAATGAACTCAGTAAAACTTTTTTCTTTTTTTCTTATTATTCTTCTTTTAGTTAATATGACTCTTTTTGCGTTGAATAAGATAAGCTATGTTGTGTTCTGGTCAGTTATTGCTATGGGCGCAGTGATTGTCTATTGGATATTGCCTAAGCTTCAGGGTCAATTTAAGATTTTTAAGAGAAGATAGAACTGACGTGCTCGTTCTTGTTGATTCTAATAACATGCTGCACAAAGCTTTCTATCTTGTTTTCATGGCTGACAAGGATTAACTGCTTCATATTGAGCTCATCAAACACCTCTCTGAGCTTGTCCAGATGCTCTCTTGAGAATCCGTCTGTGGGTTCGTCTAAGATAATCAAATCATGCGTGCCAATGCTTTTGTAGAGATCGTTGACGACTTTGTTGAGCGCTAATCTGTATGCCAATGCTATTGAAGTCTTCTCACCGCCTGATAGATGCTCATAATACACATCGAAGCCGTTCTGTTCAATGATTGGCGAGAAGTCTTGATTCAATCTTACTGTGAGCATATCGTCCTCTATGAGCATGTTGAGCCATTTCTTGAAGAGTTCATTGAATAATTGGTAGACGTGCACCATTATCTGGCGCTCTATCGCAATTGTTAATGGGACGAAACATTGCTCAATCCAGTTGTGCATCTGCTCTAATCTGGCCATCTCATTCTTTTCTTTCTCTTTCTTGTCGACTTCAAGTTTGAGGATTTTCATCTGCGATTCATTCCCTTGGAGTTCTTTCGTAATGGATGCCTGCCTCACTAAATGGGTAGTTTCATTTTTCTTTAGGATATCCAATTCTTCTTTAGCCAGTTTGATGCGCATCTCTAATCCTTGGAATGAATCAATCCTTTCTTGATAATTTTTCTTAGTTTGTTCTAAGCTGTCGAGCTCTTTCTTCAGCTCAAGCTCTTGGTCCGATTGCTTCACTTTCGTCATGACCAATGCATCAGTTTTTTTGAGGAACATATCTTTCTCTTTGAGTTTGAGGTTATAATTCTGCCATTCTTTGATTTTCAATTTCATATTGTCGATTTCTTTTTTTAGCTTTATCAGATCATTCTTCTGCGTCTCTTGCAATTTTAGCTCTAATTCCGCTTTCTTCATTCTGTATTCGCCGTAAAGTTTCAGTTTTTCATCCAATTGGATTATGCTCTGCTGAAACATTTTGATTTCGATGTCTAATTTGCTCAGTTCTTTCTCTTTGATAGCGATTGCATCCAATCTTTCGGTGAGAATTTTTAGTTCGGTTTCGTTTGCTCTTTTCTCTAGGAATAATCTGTTCATTTCTTCAATGCATACGAATATCTTGCTAGTCTCTGCGCCGTGTATCTGCTGTTTGTGGTCGTGGCTGACTTGCTGGAGACATAGCGGACAGTTGTCGAGCTTCTCTATTTTTTCGATAGTCTCTTGCGATGCTTTCTTCTTGATATTATGCTCTTGAAGCGATTCGGTTATTATCTTGAGTTTTTCTTCGAGTTCTTTTCTGTGCTGTTGGTGATTCTCTTTAGCTTTGATCTCCGCATAAATATTTTCGGCTTGCTCTCTCTTTTGTTCAACAAGCTCTTTCTTTTTTTCTGATTCCGCAATCTCTTTATTCAACTGTGAGATATTATTGTCGAGCATGAGCATCCTGTTCTTGATGCCGTTTTCTTCGTTGATCATGCTATACATTTTCTCTTCATTTTGTGTGAGATCTTTCTCCAATTGCTCAGCATTGCTTTCAGGTGTCTTTATCTCGAGATCTTTCAATCTGTTTTGGATTATAGCGAATTCTTCTTCCGTACTTTTCATCTGCGCCTGAAGCCACTTGAGATTTTTTGAACGCTCTTCGAATCTTGCAATCGTTCCTGTGACTGATTTCTTCAGATCTTGAAGCTCGTCTTTTTGCTTTTCCAGAATCTGATAATTGATGTTCTTGCTTTCGAGCTCAATCTTGAGCTTTTCTATATCTGCATCAGTTTTGTTTAATTGTTCTTTCAGTATTTTCATCTGCTCGGATATCTGCGTCTCAAAGCGTTTCTTCTCTACATAATCAGAAGTCATGCTTTCTAAAATTTTAATACGCGATTTCATCTCTTTTGTTGCGATTGCACAGTTCTCTCTCACTCTCTTGTACTTGTCGAAACCGAATACTTTTCTTAGAACGTCTAGTCTGATGTCTGATTCTTCAGTGAGAATCTCTTTCATCTCTTCCTGCGGAGTGTAGACTGTGTATGTGTAGATTAGATTCTTTGTCTTGCTGAGAAGATCCATAGGGTATCCCAATAATTCGAGAATTTTCGCTTTCAGCTCGATTGCAGTCAGGTCTTGCTTTGCGCCGTTTATTATGATGTGTCCGGCAGTCTGTTCGACCTTGTCGCTACTTTTTTTCAAGATTCTCTTGATTGTCACATCTTTATTGTTCACTTCAAAATTAAGCTCTACTTCGCATTGCTTTGAGCCTTTCCTGAGAAGCGCGGGTCCTGTGAGATGTTTTTTTCTCAATCCGAATAATGCAAATTCTATTGCGAAGAGAATGCTGGATTTGCCTGCACCAATATCGCCTGCGAGAAGTATGGAACCTTCAGGAAAGTATAGTTTTTCGTTCTTGTAGCTCCTGAAATTAACTAGGCTGAGTGATTTAATGCGCATGATGTTTTTTATGAATGATTCTTATAAAAGGATTGTTGGACGCGGATGTGTATTTTCTAGCTCTCTTTTTATAGTGTCATTTCAGTAAGCTTTTTATACCAGAATTCGATTTTATGCGTTATTATATGTATTTAAACGCCACTCTTACGGGCCCGTGGTCTAGTGGCTATGACCCCGCCCTTACACGGCGGTAGTCGCCGGTTCGAGTCCGGCCGGACCCATTTAATGCGATGGTAGTCCAGTGGTTAAGATATGGCCTTGCCAAGGCCGTGACCCGGGTTCGAATCCCGGCCGTCGCATATTTTCATTATATTTTAAATTTTCAAAATGAAAACAACCAAAGACCAAAAGATTCTATCTGATGTAGATGAAGAGATGCATTTACTCATAAAAAGAATCGAGCTGAAACATAATCTAAGCTGGGCTAAAGCGAGAGATGCGGTCAGCAAGTCTATCAAAATTCTTTTTGCATAAATTAATCATTTCTGTCTTTTGAGAATTATATACGCTAGATATAATATCAATGGGCTTAACATGAAAATTTGCCATGCGCCTATTGCGTATGATGCCAATGTGGTTGTAATGAACCAGAATAATGACCAATAAAAATGCTTGCGTTTAAGTTTGCGGTACGCTTGAATTAGAATGATTATGTCGAGTATTAGGATTATACCGAATATCGAAAGCAGCAATATAACGGCTGCGATCAATGCGATCCCTATTGCTTGCGCCAATCCTTCACCAAAACCTTGGATGCCTGCACTAATTATCTCGCCTACCATTTCTTGTTCACCTTGCTGTACCATATGATTGTGCCGAAGAAAATAAGCACCATAAGATATTGGGTTCCTGTGAATCCGAAATACGCAGGATCTACTCTAAAGAAGTCATTGATGAATCTCGCGATTGAGTATAGGATTAGGTATGATGCGAATGCTGTGCCTTTTACTACGTTCATCTTCGATATTTTTCTCACTATCAGAAATATGATGATTAGGTAAATTATTTCATAGAGAATTACCGGGTGGCGTAATGCGCCGTCTTGGAATATTGCCCATGGCAAGTTACTTGGAGTTCCTAGATGGTCGCCAATGAGGTAGCATGCCAATCTCCCGAAGATGTGGCCCAATGGTATCGCCGGAGCGAGCACATCAGCGTATTTCAGGAAATCCAGTTTGTGCTTTTTGATGTAAATATATCCGGCGATTGCTGCAAACACGAATCCAGGTCCGAATGATAATCCACCTTGCCAGATTTTTAAAGTGTCTAAAAGATTTAAGGAATAGAAGCTCCAATGCTCGAATATGTATGATAATCTTGAACCGACGAATCCGGCAAGCACACTGTAGAATACCAAGTCGTAGATTGTGTTTTCATCAAATCCTTTCTGCTTGCCTTTCTTGGCGGCATAAACTGCGCCTATAATTAATCCTATCGCACTCATTAATCCCCATACTTGAATATCAAATAATCCTAAAGAAATAGTGGAATATGTTTTGTAAGGAAGCATGGTCTAGAGTGTAAGCTTTTGCTTTATAATATTATCTTTAATGGCAACAGCATTTGCACTTAGTCTGTTTTTTCGTTTTCTTTACGCTCTTTTTTTTGACTGGCATTCATATCACCGCAATTATCGTTGCTTTTTGTATTTATAATATGTTCGGTTTTTATTCTATTTTGGAATATATATTCAGAAACGTTTATATTCTTCCGAAGCATTGGTTTCTTAGAGGTGGTCCTTAATGGGCATCATAAAAAAAGTATTGAAATTGGTTTTATTCGTATATGTTCCTTTCAGAGGGATTAAGAGACAATTGGTTCCTGACGGAAAGTTTACTTCTTTCGATTATGGGCATAGGCATTCTTGGAAGCCAAAGGCGAAATTCACTTCAGCTAACGGATTCCATGTGCATAAGCTTGATTTCAAGAAGATGAAAGCGTTGCCAGGCGGATTCAGAGGACATACGCATAAACTGCTGAAATAAGCAGTTATTTTTCTTTATTTTCGTTCATGTAAGGTTCGCAGATCTTCCATGCTTTGTACATTCTATCTCTAGCCTTGTATAACTCTTCAGCAGTTTTGTAAAGTTGTTCTGCAAGTTGAGTTCTTCCTTTTGCCAGATCTGCGTCTGCTTGCCTTTTGATATCGTCAGCTAATCTCTCTAATAATGAAGCTTCAATGTCATATTGCAGATTGCCGATGTCTTTGGCTAATTCATCAAGCGATCCTTCATACTTTTTGATTTCTTTTGGATGATTGTTCATTTTCTTTCCTGCTTTTTAGATATTCAATTACTACGGGTATGAACGATACTGCGATTATCAGGAATATGAATATGGATAGATTGTCTTTGACGAATGGAATGTTGCCGAAGAAATAGCCTGCGAATAGGAATAGTGCGACCCATGCTAATCCTCCGATTATATTGTAACTGAGGAATGTGAGATATCTCATTTTGCCGATTCCGGCTATGAACGGAGCAAATGTTCTTACGATTGGTACGAATCTTGCCAACGCGATTGTTTTCTTTCCGTGTTTCTTATAGAACAATCTTGTCCTTTCCATATATTTTTTGTTAAGGTATTTGGAAAATATCTTTTCACCGAAGTAGTTGCCGATGAAATAGTTGTAAGTGTCTCCGATGATAGCAGCTATTGCTAGCATAATGAATAATATTGTGATGTCTAATGATCTTGCCGCTGCAAATGCGCCTGATACGAACAATAACGAGTCGCCGGGCAGGAATGGGGTTAGTACAAAAGCAGTCTCCATGAAGATTATTAGAAATAATATTAGATAAGTGAGGATGCCTCCTGCTAGTATCAATATGTTGAGATACTTGTCTATATGGAGAATGATATCTACAATTGAGCTTATCATACGCTGAGGGATTCCTTCGATATTAATAAAACTATGCGATAAGAAAAACGTCGCGGCTGGGATTTGAACCCAGATATCCATAGGAAACAGGATCTTTGCGGGTATTGCCTGGTTTCTTAAGCACAATACTTTGTACTTAGCAATCTTACGCCATAATTTCAGTTACTAAACTATGTCTGCGCAATACCGAGTTATGCGACCGCGACGTAAGTATTTATGAGCAGACAACGTTGGTTTTTAAACGTTTCTATACAGCAACCTTTATAAATCGTTATCTTTTCTTATTTCTCCATAGCGGGGTAGGGCAGTCAGGAGTGCCCGGAGACCAATATTGTTGTTTGATAATATTGGACGGAAGGCTCATAACCCTCAGGTCGGAGGTTCAAATGAACGGAAACGTTCTGAAAGTCCTCTCCCCGCTATATTCTTTTTATCTTCACTGGACATTTTTCCTAGTGCACTGGACATCCGTGAAACTTATATATCTGTAATTTTGGAAAGTAGTATGGTCATTTTCAATGAACGCTTAGCCGAATTTGTAGGAATTATGTTAGGCGATGGTTATATTAGCTATCCTAAAACTCCTAGAATAAAGATAAGTTTAGACTCAATTGTAGATAAGGATTATCTATCTTACGTGCATACTCTTCTTGAAGAAATATTCGGATGTAACATAATATTAGAGAATAGAAAAACAGAAAATACTTCGAATCTATTTATATTCAATAGGGACGTTATTCGTTCTATAATCAATGAAATTGGATTGATTCCATCTCCTAAATGGGATCGCGCTATAATCCCTACTTGGATATTCCAAAAACATTTTGAGAAGCAAGTATTACGTGGATATTTTGATACTGATGGATGTGTTGTCCGGACTAATAATAATGGAACACTTTATCCTAGATTAGAGATGAAAATATCTCCTTCGCCCATGCAAAAGCAATTTATTAAGATATTATCGGATTTAGGATTTAGATTTAAGGCGTATAATATTGGTAAGGGTAAGGTAAGGATACAAATCAATGGTAAAGAGGAGTTGAGAAAATGGTGCTCTTTAGTGGGATTTAGTAATGCAAAACATGCATCTAAGGCAAACTTCTTTTTGAATACCCAACAACTTTAAATATCACTAAATCTCTCTAATAGGTATATGGATGAAGAGAAACTCATAGATATGCTCGCTAGGCAGGATGAGATTACTTGGCAGTCTATCATCTGGGAATTGATCAAGTCGGAACAGATGGATCCTTGGGATATCAATGTTTCATTGCTTTCTCAGAAATATATTGAGATGATCAAGAAGATCAAAGAGACTGATCTGCGTATTTCCGGCAAAGTCGTTCTTGCTGCTGCGCTTTTACTTAAAATTAAATCAAATCGTTTAGTCGGCGAAGATTTGGATAAGCTCGATAGCATGTTCGCATACCTTGATGAGCCTGATTGCGATCTTGATTTCTTCTCAGAATTCTGCGGAATAACTGGCGTCGATAGTCGGCACAAGCATAAGCAAGAGTTCAAATTGTTGCCTCGTACTCCGCAGCCGCGTAAAAGAAAAGTCTCTATCTATGATTTGATGAATGCTTTGCAGAAAGCAATGGATGTCAAGAAAAGAAGAGTCATGAGGGATTTGCCGGATCATGTCCGCGCGTTCTTGCCGCCACAGAAGCATAAGGATGTTTCTTTAGTGATTAGAGAGGTTTTGAGTCGTATAAAATTATTCTTCTTCAATGACAAGCAGAAAAGCTTGACCTTCACTCAATTGTTGCCAGACGAGCCATCTAAAGAGGATAAAGTGTATACATTCATCCCATTATTGCATCTGACAACTCAGCGTAAGATTGATATGGACCAGAAAGAGCATTTCGGAGAGATATCGATAAGGATGGCTGCGAACGCGCCTGTTGAGCAACCTGCAGCTGCACCTACGGAATAAATTTTGCCATCGGTTCGCATCGACTTCTTCTAGAAGATAGCTGACATTCCTCCGGATGAGGCAACCCTCCTTGTCGCTGGTGCATATTGAGAAAGATAATGCTCACAATTGATGGCAAAACAATTCGTATAAATAATCATAACATTTTTAAATCGCCCCTCGTTCTGTCTTTGCTATGAATCTCACTAAAGAACAACAGGAAAAGTATATGCAATTGCAGATGCTGTCTCAGCAGTTGAAAGCGACTGAACAAGAACTGCATAAGCTTGATCAGCATCATAAGATAATGATTGACACTCTTGAACAGCTTGATAACTTGAAAAATGCTAAGGCTGGTTCTGAAACATTCGTTCCTGTATGCAATGGGATATTCGCTAAAGCTGAGCTCAAAGATTGTTCCAAATTATTGGTAAATGTCGGAGCTGGCGTGATTGTCGAAAAAGATATCGCAAGTACCAAGAAATTGGTTGAATCACAATTAGAACAGCTTGCGCAAGTACGTATGCAATTGACAAATGATCTCCAGACCCTTTCAATGGAAGGGCATCATCTCGAGCATGAGATATCTGGCACAAAGTGCGAGCACTAGAAAATGTTCGGATTTCTAAAACAGAAGCTGAAGGACGCTGTATCTATTTTCACTAAGAAGGCAGATGAAGAAGCTAAAGTAGTCGAAACGCCGAAAGCTGAAATTCTTAAAGAAATTAAAACTAAATCAATTATTTCTAAAGAGCCTGAAGTCAAGAAAGTGGAAGAGGCTGTTGAAGAACTCAAGGAAGTAACTCATGAGAAGAAGGCTGAACCTAAAAAAGTTGAGCAGAAGGCTGAAAAGAAAGCTGAACCGAAAACTGAAAAGAAAGTTGAACCTAAAAAAACTGAACAAAAACCTATTGAAAAGAAGGTTGAGCCTAAAGTAAAATTCTCGAAATTATTTAATTGCGATAAATGTTCTGCAATAATCGGTGAAAAAGAGTTTATCCAAAATGGCTGGAAGGAAGTGAATGAAGGCGTTGATATAACATACCTATGTCCTAATTGTCAGCCGAAGAAAGGATTCTTCTCAAAACTGAAAGATGCGATTGTCACAAAAAAGCTTGATGAATCGAAGTTCGATGAATTGTTCTGGGATCTTGAGCTTGCGATGCTTGAGAACAATGTGGCTGTGGAAGTCATCGAAAAAATAAAATCCGATATGAAAAAAGCGTTAGTCGATCATCCAGTGACTCGCGGTAAGTTCGAGGAAGTAATAACAGATTCTTTGAAGAAGAGCATCAATGATTTATTTGATGTTGAGACTATTGATATTGTTGATAGGATAAAGGCGAAGAAAGATAAGCCTTTCATTATATGCTTTTTTGGAGTGAATGGTTCTGGCAAGACTACATCAATCGCTAAATTAGGCGCGTTCTTGCAGAAAAATAAACTTTTATCTATATTTGCAGCAGCTGATACGTTCAGAGCGGCGGCTATACAACAGCTTGAGGAGCATGCAAATAATTTGGCTATTAAGATGATAAAGCATGATTACGGCTCAGATTCCGCGGCTGTCGCATTTGATGCTGTGAAGTATGCGCAAGCGCATCAGGCAGATGTCGTATTGATTGATACCGCTGGACGTATGCATAGTAATTCTAATCTTATGGATGAATTGAAAAAGATAATCAAAGTTGTAAAACCAGACATGAAGATTTTTGTTGGTGAAGCTATAACGGGCAATGATTGCGTGGACCAGGCAAAGATATACAATTCAGAGATAGAAATCGATGGAATAATCCTCACTAAAGCTGATGTCGATGATAAAGGCGGCGCTGCTATATCAATATCTTATGTAACTGGCAAGCCTATATTGTTCTTAGGCATGGGCCAGACCTATGATGATCTGAAACCTTTCGATAAGAACGAGATAATTAATTCTTTGGGATTGTAAATACAGAATAATAATCTTTAAATATTTTCTTCTGATTGTTCTTTGTTAATCATTACACGGCAATGGTCAAGTGGTATGATACGACCCTCCCAAGGTCGTGGTCCGGGTCCGATTCCCGGTTGCCGTATTTTTCTATTTTTAATCTATCCGACAACTGCGTCTAATTCCCTATACTGGTCCTGCAATTTTTCAATCTTTAAGTCAAATAGCTTGAAATCGCCTTCCAGTGATTGTGATAGTTTGCAATTGATAGCGATGAATTCTTCAGGGGTTAGTTCCTCTGGGTTAGACGTGAGTTCATCAACAAGGCCCATTGTGGCGTCACTAGCGACATCCAATAAACCTGCGGGAGTGAATTTTGATGCAGACTCTATTATGAATTTGTTTGTTACATCTGATAATCCATTCAGGCACGCGTTGTAAGCTTCATTCTTTCTTGCCTGTGCGGTCTGTTTCTTGGCAATTAAATCTTTGACTTGCTGGCTAAGTTCATTCTTTTTAGCTAAAATTAATGGAGCATCTTCTTTGCATTCGCCGTTCTGGCAAATTTTCGAGAATTCTATACCCGCGATCGTGTCTGACCCACATTCATAGTCGAATGTGCGTTCGCAGAGATTAGTTCTTGGATTGCATCCTTGCTTCCATCTTTTGTTTTCGAAACAAGTGTATGGGCAGTCTGATTCGTATTCGCATTTTGTGATTGTCTCTTTGAGGCTATCAATATATTTCTTTAGTCCATACTCATCAACGCAGTCGCCAAAAAAGCTTGTCCTGTATGGTCTTTCTTCTGGGCAGAACATGAGCGACCCTAATAATTCAGCTTTGACTTGTGTTTGGATTGTGTCTTTGATATCCTCTGCTGCATCTTCGCAGCCGGAAGTAAGGAATAGCATTGCCGTGAGCATCAGAAATATTATTTTGTAGTCCATGTACATTTTGATGATTTTTTAATATATAAGTTTAGTGGTTGATTAAGAAAAAATTATTTAGAATAAAAAATGAAAAAGAAATGGCGGTGAAGGGATTTGAACCCTTGACCACCGGCTCTCTTAGGAGCCAGTTCCTGTGTTATATGTGCAGAACGAGGCCATATAAGACCGGCGCTCCACCAGGCTAAGCTACACCGCCACGTCTAGCTTTCCAGATGTCTGAAAGTATTTAGTTTCGTATTTAAACGTTTCGTTGGAAACAGAATGATGGTGGATGAAATTTATTTACTTATTATCGCTATCGACAACAATATGAATCCAGTCGCGAGCATCAAGTATCTCATCGGGAAATACTGGCCGAGGACCATCAACAATCCTGAGACTATTAATATTATAGAGAACGTGAGCAATCCAGTTTGCAACAATTGCTTTCTGAATTTCTTTACGGCGACATTGATATTCTTCTGGACGACTTCGTTTATCTTCTGCTCGAAATGTTGTTCGATATCTTTTGTCGAATGCAGAATTCCTTCTGCCACGAGCTTGCTGATTGATTTAGCTGAAATCTTTTCAGTCAGTCCTTCGATGAATTCTTTGATCATATTTCTGTGGAGCAACGTTTTGGTTATAAACTTTACTGACTAATAACTCTTTTTTTAGTCTCAGCAACAGATAAATTTTCTACATTCCTCTGCTATTACTGACCTCCGTTGGAAGCGGAGCCTGTCAGTTCTCTTCTTTCGCGATAAAATTTATAATGGTTGCTGAGACTATAATATTCTGAAAATAAATAAAAAGCTTTATAAAAGGGAATTAAAACTTTATTATATTCATGCTATACTGCCCCGATAGTGTAGTCCGGCCAATCATTCAACACTTTCGATGTTGAGACTCGGGTTCAAATCCCGATCGGGGCATTAAATCGATATAATTCAATATAAATTTTAACTAGGAGGTAGGAACTAACAATGAAAAGAAGTTCGAGGCGCTGGAAGAAAAAACGTCAGATGCGCTGGAAATGGCAACGTAAAAGGATCAAGAAAGAAAAAAGGAAAAGGGTAAGATCTAGATCCTAAACAGACTAAATGATAACTTTATATTCTCTCCGTCGGGAGCTCCGACGAGACTTTTTAATTTTTATTTCTTCAATTCTTAATTTCTATTCGAGAAATGGCTTTTGCATACTAGATGGTCCAAATCCATAAGCTTTATATACTAGCGTTTTTTTCTGTAATAGACATATCACCTCCAGTTCAGCAATGAACTATTCTTTTAACTTGAATGCATAGATTTGTGCATTAATGAGTACCTTATGAAATTCAATTGGGTATGATGTAGGAAAATAAGGATGTGCAAAATGTACATATGTACACCAAGCAAATTCCAATAATTTTTGGACAAGCGACATGATACAATAAACTAATACAATAATTCCAAAGGATGAATTAACAGAATTTCCGTTTATCCTGCGGAGGGTTGCTGCTATCTGGATTCGGATTAACCATGCAAGTCAAGGGGTCTCTTCGGAGATACCGGCGGAATGCTCAGTAACACGTCGATAATCTGTCCTCAGGTCTAGGATAGCTTCGGGAAACTGAAGGTAAACCTGGATAGGAGATAATGGCTGGAATGCCTCTTCTTTTAAAAGTAATGCCTGAGGGTGAGTTGGCGGCTGATTAGGCTGTTGGCGGGGTAACGGCCCACCAAACCAAAGATCAGTAGGGGCCTTGAAAGAGGTTGCCCCGAGAAGGGAACTGAGATACTGTCCCTAGCCCTACGGGGTGCAGCAGGTGCGAAAACTTTACACTACACGAAAGTGTGATAAGGGGATCCAGAGTGCCAATGCTTTGCATTGGCTTTTGTCAAGGGCAAATACCTTGGCGAATAAGTGGTGGGCAAGACGGGTGCCAGCCGCCGCGGTAACACCCGCGCCACAAGTGGGAGCCTCGTTTATTGGGTCTAAAGCGTCCGTAGCAGGTTTTGTAAATCCTCTGTGAAATCGTCTGGCTCAACCAAACGGCGTGCAGGGGACACTGCAGAACTTGGAACCGGGAGGAGTTAGGAGTATTCTGGGGGGAGCGGTAAAATGCTATAATCCTCAGAAGACTACCTGTGGCGAAGGCGCCTAACCATAACGGATTCGACTGTGAGGGACGAAAGCCAGGGGAGCGATCCGGATTAGATATCGAAAACTTTGTTTTGATAATCAGTCTCGAAATGCTAGATCGTGAATAATTTCTACAAAGCATTAGAGTACGCGTCAAAGTTTCTCGACTAATTACCCGAGTAGTCCTGGCTGTAAACGCTGCGAGCTAGGCGTTACAGAATCTTAGAGGTTCTGTAGTGTCGAAGTGAAGACGTTAAGCTCGCCACCTGGGAAGTACGGTCGCAAGGCTGAAACTTAAAGGAATTGGCGGGGGAGCACTACAACGAGTGGAGCGTGCGGTTCAATTGGATTCTACACCGTACATCTCACCAGAAGCGACTGCAGGATGAAAGTCAGGTTGAAGGCCTTACTTGACGAGCAGAGAGGTAGCGCATGGTCGTCGTAAGCTCGTGCCGTGAGGTGTCCTCTTAAGTGAGGCAACGAGCAAGACCTACATCTACAGTTGCTAACGACTTCATTAGAAGGATCGAGCACACTGTAGAGACTGCCCGGGAAACTGGGAGGAAGGGGTAGGCAATGGCAGGTCAGTATGCTCCGAATCTTCTGGGCAACACGCGCGCGACAATGGTAGGCACAATGGGCTACGACTCCGAAAGGAGAAGTTAATCCTCAAAATCCTATCTTAGTTCTGATTGAGGGCTGTAACTCGCCCTCATGATGCCGGAATTCGTAGTAATCGGATGTTATCAGCGTCCGGTGAATATGTCCCTGCTCCTTGCACACACCGCCCGTCATTCCATCCGAGCCGGGTTTAAGTGAGACTTATCCTAAGGGTATGTCGAACTTAAGCTCAGTGAGGCGGGGCAAGTCGTCACAAGGTAGCCGTAGGGGAACCTGCGGCTGGATCACCTCCTTTTTACTTTATATCTGCAGTATGGAATGCTGCATTTAATTTCATTTTTTTCGAAGAATGAAAATCAACACCACCTTATTTTCCTCATACCTAATTATATGGGCCTGTAGCTCAGCCCGGTAGAGCACCGCCCTTGCATTACTTACTACAAGTAAGGCGGGGGTCTTGGGTTCAAATTCGCCGGCACATATTGAGCTGGCGGTGAAAGTCCCGACGGGTCCATTCATTTCATTTACGAGTAAACGAGTAAAATTTAGCAGTTCGGTAACGTACGTTACCGGATCAAGGGTTGAATCATGATGATACCGTGCACAGACAAAGATCCCCGACGCTGTTAGGTGGATGACTAGGTTTAGAACGATGAAGAAGGGCGTGGCAAGCTACGAAATGCTTCGGCGAGCGGCATGCGCGCATTGAACCGAAGATCCCCGAATAGGACTTCCTTTTAAGCCTTAATAGGGCGAAGAACGCAGGGAACTGAAGCGTCTTAGTACCTGCAGGAAGAGAAATCAATCGAGATACCATTAGTAAGGGCGACTGAAAGTGGCATAAGGCAAACCGAATCCTTGCAGTAATGTGTAGGAGATGTGGTGTTACAGACTGCCTTTCGATCCTAAGTCGGCTACTCAAACTTTTTTGGAAAAAAAGACCTTAGAGGGTGAAAGTCCCGTAGAGGAAAGCCGATTGGATTTGGCAGTATCTTGAGTACCGTTTACCGGAAACTAAACGGGAATTTGGGAGTCATCTACTTCCAACCTTAAATACGTTCTAAAACCGATAGCGAAAATAGTACCGTGAGGGAACGTTGAAAAGTACCCACAACAGGAATTTAAAAGAGCCTGAAACCTAACAGCATCAGGCAGGTAGGGCACTACGGTGTTCTACCATCCGTTTTGAATAACGTGCCAGGGAGTGCATTTGAGTGGCGAGATTAATCTTTTTAAGAGTAATCATAGGGAAACCAATAGCTCGCAGTTTACGAGGAGCAAGGTACTAATCTGCCTTTAGTCACTTAGATGCGACCCGAAGACGGTTGATCTTACCCTGGGTAGGATGAAGCGAGAGTAAAATCTCGTGGAGGTCCGAAGAGGTTCTACGTGCAAGTGTTCTTGTAACTTAGGGTAAGGGGTGAAAAGCCAATCGAAACCGTCGATAGCTGGTTCCTATCGAAATTGGCCGCAGTCAAGTTCCGAGGGAGATAATTGTGAAGGTAGAGATACGGATAGGAGATTTAGGTTCCGAAAGGGATCGGTTTCCTGTCCAACTCCGAATATCACCATATCATAGATCTCGGATGACAGAAGTACGGGGTAAGCTTGTACTTCGAGAGGGGAACAACCCAAACCATGGTTAAGGTCCCAAAATGTTGACTAAGTGTGAAAGGTGTAAAAGTGTCTATAGTCTAAGACAGCGAGGAGGTAGGCTTAGAAGCAGCCACCCTACAATAAGTGCGTAACAGCTTACTTGTCAAGACTATAGGCCTTGAAAATGGACGGGGCTAAGTCAATTACCGATACCACGGGCCATCGAAAGATGTGCGGTAGATAGGCGTCTGGCAGGAGTAGAAGTATCCGCGCGAGCGGGTATGGATCCTGTTAGAATGAGAATCCTGGCGCTAGTAAGATCAGAGTAGAGTGAGAATCTCTATCACTGTAAGGGCAAGGGTTTCTTGACAATGCAGTTCAGTCAAGAGTAAGTTAGTCCTAACTCGGCTCCTAACTGGAGATCCCGGGAAAGGGAAAAAGGTTAATATTCCTTTACTACAGAAGTATGTGCGGTGACGCAAGTTTTTTTCCTGACGGTTCGGGCTAGATCGACAAGAACTTTCGTTCTTGCTAAATAGGATAAATCAATGGAGTGTCATAATGATGAGAAGTTGATTAAACCTATGAATGGCGGGCTGTACAGTCCGTTCGGCTGATGCCTGGACTCCTTGAAAAGGGAAAAGAAAAAAATCTTTTGTATCTATACCCAGAACCAACACAGGTGCCCCTAGGTGAGAAGCCTAAAGTGTGATGGAGCTAAAGCGATTGAGGGAACTCGGCAAGTTAGCCTTGTACCTTCGGTATAAAAGGTCCCTGCGTTTGTGAACTTAAGTTTGCGATCGCAGGGTGCAATAACTAGGGAATTCCGACTGTTTAACAAAAACCTAACCCCCTGCTAGCCAGTAATGGTGTGTATAGAGGGTGACGTCTGCCCAGTGCCAGTAATTTAAACCCGGGTCCAACCGGGCTAAGATCTGGTAAACGGCGGGAGTAACTATAACTCTCTTAAGGTAGCGTAATACCTTGCCGGTTGATTGCCGGCTTGCATGAAGACGTAACGAGATTTCCACTGTCCCCAGTCGCAATCCACTGAAACCTCTGTCCCGGTGTGAAAGTCGGGGATCTCCAGTGGGACGTGAAGACCCCATGGAACTTTACTGTAGCTTGTGATTGTGATGTGAATTTGGTTGTACAGCGTAAGTAGGAGTTGCTACGTTACGGCTGCTAGGTCGTGAATAGACACCAATGAAACACTACTCTTCTGGATTTACGTTACTAACTAGCGATCTTCTCGCTAGGACACTTACAGGTGGACAGTTTCGCTGGGGCGGCAGCCCGCTGAAACGATATCAGCGGGGCCCAATGGTTGGCTCAACCGGGTCAGAAATCCGGTGTAGAGTGTAAGGGTAAATGCCAGCCTGACTGATTTCCCAATAAGACGGCAATCAGCAAAGAAATTTTGGCCTAACGATCTCCAATGCCTTGTTGATGAGGGCTTGGATTGACCGAAAAGCTATCCTGGGGATAATAGAGTCGTCGCGCCTGAGAGTTCATATCGACGGCGCGGCTTGCTTCGTCGATGTCGGCTCTTCCTATCCTGGGCGTGCAGAAGCGCCCAAGGGTGGGGGTGTTCACCCATTAAAAGGGATCGTGAGCTGGGTTCACAACGTTGTGAGACAGTTGGTTTATTATCTACTGGAGATGCATAAATGTCTGCGAGGAAGGACTTTCTAGTACGAAAGGAACGAAAGTTCGGTGCCACTAGTCTACCTGTTATCTGACAAGGTACGCAGGGCAGCCACGCACCAAGGGATAAATGCTGAAAGCATCTAAGCATGAAACCCTCCTCAAAACGAGACATAATGAAACGCGAGCAGAAGACTCGGTTGATGGGATTAGTGTGTAAGTATCAAGCTTCGGCGAGATATTAAGCATGTAATTACCAATAGTTTCGACAGGGATCTAATTATATTGTCTGTGCACGGATTTTTCTTTTTTACATTGAAAAATCCTTTCTAGCGTGAGCTAGATCAATTTTTTCTTATTTTTTAAAAATAAGCTTTAGTAGTGATAACTAGGTTAAATTTTACTTTAATTATTGATTATTTTATCACACAAATATTTATCAATAGACAGAGTGCTGTCTTACGATCATGTTACCGATATGTGAACGCCCCCACCATCTTACAGATTTAGTATTGGATTATGTCACTAATTTCAAATGGATTTCCTCTTCGCTTAAAGGTTCGCATACTCCTTTCATTTCCGGAGTGATAGAGATTCTCAAAAATAGCGCCGATTCTCATATAGAATACCTTATCCAATATCCTCCAGATATAAAAATATACACTTTAGATATTGGTAAGCTAGATCTTTATGCAGTTAGCAACAATGGCCGAGAAAAAATCGCTTTAGAATATGATTCCAAATGGCATCTGCGTTATAAAAGCATACTCAAATTATTGCTTTCAGATGCTGATACATGTTTTGCAGTGTATGGAGGGGTTGAAGAACCTTCTAGTCGTAATATCATGTTCTATTATGACAATTTGCGGCGAATAAATTTTATGCGCAAGAAATTTCACCTTTATGATCTAGGCAAATCGTTGCATATAGTTAATCTGACAAAAAAGAAAAGTAAATTGATTTATTTATGATTTTTTAGTCTGGCATTTTAATTACGGATTTCTGACCCGTTATATTACATTGACATCCAACACATTGGGCACTGCCTTGATCTTCCCGATGAGTATTTTCAGCTGCTGTTCGCTTAATTCTTTGCCATCTATTTTGACGGCAATCAATGCATTGGTCTTGCGGTCCTTTGTGTTTATCGATCTGATATTGATCTTTTTACCGGAGATGACATTCAGCACGTCGGCTGCCAATCCTATCCTATCTCCTGCAAGTATATTGATAGTCAGCGTGTTGCCTTTCTCCATATCCCAATCAATCTTGCATATCTTTGACTGGTCGAACTCGTTCATATTCGGGCAGTTTGCGCTGTGGACATGGATCTTATTATCCTTAGTCTTGAAACCTATAATCGGCTCGCCTATCTTTATTTCACAGCAATTAGATAGACTTAAATTCTTTTTTTCGAATTTTGATATTATCTTATCGAGGATAATTTTATCATCTTCATATTCTGATTTCTTCTTTTCAGTAGTTTGTATGCCTAGCGCCTGCTTTATCTTGCTTTTGGCATGGTTCGTCTTGACGAAATTAAGCCATTGTCTTGAAGGTTTTGCATTGCTTTGCGTGACTATGTCTACAATGTCTCCGCTCTGGAGTTTATAATCCAACGGCTTGATTACGTTGTTCACTTTCGCTCTTGCGCATGAATTACCGAGCTTGCTGTGGATTTCGTAGGCATAATCAACAGGCGTGGATCCTTCAGGCAGCGAGATAGGTTCTCCTTTCGGGGTGATGACTACAATTTCATCTTTGAATAAATCTATCTTCAATGTTTCGATGAATTCTATTGCATTATCTGAACGGCCTTTCCATTCGAAGATCTGTTTCAGCCAATTTATTTTTCGGTCGAATTTCTTGTCTCTGTCTGTTCCTTTATATCTCCAGTGAGCGGCTATTCCATCTTCTGCTTCCCTGTGCATATCTAGAGTTCTTATTTGGATCTCTACAGGTTTCTTCTGGAACATGATTTGTGTATGAATACTTTGATAACCATTCGGTTTCGGATTCGCGATATAGTCCTTAAACTGGCTCTGGACATAGGGCCAATTGGAATGAACAATGCCCAACACTTTGTAACAATCTTCAATATTTTTTGTGATTATCCTAATTGCTACTAGGTCATATATCTCTTCGAATTCCTTGCCTCTCTTGTTGAGCTTGTTATATACGCTATAATACGATTTTGCTCTGCCTTGAACGGCTTCGGTTATAATATTTGATTCTTTGAGGAGATCTTTGACTTCTTTTATGAGCTCTTTTACTCTTTTCTCTCGCTCATCCTTATTGCCTTCCACTTTCTTGACTAACATTTTATAATCTTCAGGATGCAGGTACTGCAGGCATAAATCTTCCATTTCGCTCTTTATTTTGTATATGCCAAGTTTATGCGCTATTGGGACGTAGATGTCTAGCGTTTCTTGCGCTGTGCTTACTTGACGCTCTTTCGGATTGAATTCTAACGTTTGCATGTTATGCAGTCTGTCCGCTAGTTTGATTAGAATTACTCTGATATCTTTCGCAGTTGCGAACAGGACTTTCCGTATGTTTTCTGCCAGTTTTTCTTCTCTAGATTCGAACTTGATGCTTGTGATTTTGGTGACTCCTTTTACTAGCTCGAGGATTTCTTCTCCAAATTCGTCTTCTAGACGTTCTGGTCTTGTTTTAGTGTCTTCAAGAATATCATGTAGTAGGCCTGCGGCTATAGTTACGGAGTTTAGTTTGAGGTCTGCTAATGTGTATGCTGTTCGTATTAAGTGCTGGAGATAGTCTTCTCCGGATGCTCTTTTCTGGCCTTTATGCGCTTCTTTAGCGAAGTCGAACGCTTTCTTGATTAATGGGATGTTCGCTTTAGGATTGTAGTTGAGTATCTGTTTCCTAAGGTCCTCATAGGTCAGTTCTGGGAGCATCATAGTTGGATGGTGCGGATATCTTATTATTAAACATTGCTGTGGAATTTAAGGTCTGCAACGGATAAATTTTGTTAATTCTTTTGCTATGATAGCCATTCCCCGTAGTGGTGCCTTGGCTATTCTCATCTCTAGTTATAAAATTTAAAATGGTTGCAGACCCAGTAAATTCCGTTATCTTTAAAAATCGCTTCTTTATCTATCGTGTTATGAAAGTACTAGGCATAGAATCAACAGCGCACACCTTTAGCGTAGCTGTTATTGAGGAAAAGAAAGTACTGAGCAATGCACGCGATTTGTATACAACTGAGTCTGGCGGTATGGTGCCGGTTGAGTTGGGTGAGCATCATGTTGCATGTTGCGATACTGTGTTTAAAACTGCTCTTGAGAAAGCGGGCTGCACTATGGCTGATATTTCACTTATTTCATTTTCACAAGGACCTGGGCAAGGTCATGCTTTGCGTATTGGTGCTTTCTTTGCGCGAGCTCTTGCATCTAAATGGAATCTTCCTATTGTTGGAGTTAACCATTGCGTAGCTCATCTTTCGGTTGGTTCTATGGTGACTGATGTCAAGGATCCAGTTTTGCTTTATGCGTCTGGCGCTAATACTCAGATAATCGCTTACGAAGCTGGTAAGTATCGTATCTTTGGTGAAACACTTGATTGCGGTATTGGCAATTTCCTTGATACACTTGCTCGCGAACTCGGTTTAGGTTTTCCGGGAGGACCGAAAATATACGAACTTTCTTTGAAAGGTCGTGATTTACTTGACGTTCCTTATGTAGTGAAGGGTATGGATCTTTCATTTGGGGGCATTTTAACGAATCTTAAACAGAAGTATGCTAAAGGTGCATCCAAGGAAGATATTGCGTTTACTGCGCAGGAAATCGCGTTCTCGATGCTTATAGAAGTGGCTGAGAGGGCTATGGCCCATTGCGATAAAAAAGAGTTGTTGTTAGGTGGTGGCGTTGCTTGCAATCTTAGACTTCAGGATATGGCTAAGAAGATGTGTGCTGAGCGCTCTGCTAAATGTTTCATTCTGGAGAACCAATTCAATATCGATAACGCGGCTATGATTGCTTGGCAGGGATTGCTTGAGTTCCAAGCTGGAAAGAAGCAAGCTGTTACGGATACTACGATATTGCCTTATTGGCGTACCGATGACGTCTTTGTAAATTGGAAGTAAATAATATAAATCTTTAAATAAATTTAACCATTATTTCTGTTTATGATTAAGAGTCTTAAAGAAGAATTAATTTTTAAAACTAGACTTCAAGAACTTGAATTAATGGATAAAGATTTTTCTTTTGTTTTTTATAAATTGATTACTGGGGGTTTAGCAATTTATGTCTTTATTTATTATACTAATATTTTAGGGTCTCTTTCTTTAAAATGGCTTTTGACAACTGGGTTTCTTTATATTATGGGTATGTGTTGGTTTATATATAATCAAAATAACTACCTATCAGATAACTATACGGGTTTATGTCGGGCCGTTGAGGTTAATAAGCTCTTTTCTTTTAGATTTCATAAGCTTACATTTAAAGAAGGTTTTTATTATAGAAAAAGATATTAGTTCTGAATGAAAATCAGATCTTTGTCTTCTTCTATCATCTTTGCGTTCTTGAGAAGTTGTTTTAGCTCGATTGTTTTCGGAGACTTTTTTAGGATTGAGATAGCTGCTTTGCCAGTTCTCACTCTGTTCATCTCTTCTATCGCGTCTTGCATGCTGTTGAAGTTCTGAGCAGCTGTGAGGCTAATAATATTTTGGATAGAATGATCTTTGAGCGGTAAGTTTTCTGCGTTTCCTTGTATGAACATCTTTTCAGGAAAGTTGTGCTTTGCAATCTTTAGAAGTTCCATGCTAGGATCTATGCCGATTGTTTTGCAATTGAATTGGCTTGATATGCCTGTACCGCAACCTATGTCTAGAAGAATGTCTGACATTTTTGGTTTGATGAAACCTTTGATAATTTTGAGCTTCTTTTCTTGCTCATCTTTGTGCAGATTATCATATCCTGCAGCTATTTCGTCATAATATCTATCCATGGTTATTGTATAATATGCAGAGGATATAAGCTTTATGGTGCTATCCCTATAGTTGAAACGGTTACGTTATAGTTTGGGTATAATACATTCCAATACAGATTCTTGTTTTCTCCGTTCACTATATAGCTGATTGAGAATCGAAGCGTCGCTTCATTTAAGACATCTTGATTGAGATTAATTATATTGAAATTAGTTAGATCTATTGATGAATGATATGCTTTGTTCGCCGATTGATTCATGAGGTAGAACCAAGTATATACGCTTTCGTTGCCTAGGTTTGTCTTATCCATTAAATCGTTGTTGAAATCAGTCATTTGTCGTTGTCCTAATGAAATCTTTTTTAATTCATTGTATACACATGTTTTGATTATGCTTGGAATATAGATTGTATTGACTGAGGTAACGAAATCGTTCAGGCTTTTCACGCGCGTATTTTCTGGACCTTGATTCTCTATGCCAGTTATGTTCTTTTTTGGGTTCGTCAAAGAGAATACGAACAGGCTTATGAGGAGCATAGCCATCAATGTGAAAAACATACCTTTTTTGTTCATTTTTATCTCCATAATGTCATTTTCGCAATGTATGGGCCGAATAGTGTGCTTGAATCTTTATTGCCGAAAACTATTTTCTGCGTTACCATACTCACTTTGGATTTTGCTTTATTCGCAGTGATCAAGTCTAAATCTGCGGGTATAAAACTCGTGTATACCATTTTAGTATCGCATCCGACAAAAGATAATTCCGCATAAAATGGATTAGGGATAATCAGACTGATTATCTCTGAAACTGTCGTGTTGGCATCAGATATCGCTTGATTCGCTACATTTGGGAATGTATCTTTATTCTTACAATAATCGTAATAGAATGATCCTACCTGCTGAAGCACTGAAGATTCGTTGCTGATTATCTTATTGTCAATGAATAATTTACTTATTCCTGGATTCGTAGCGGTTTTGAAGTTAGATATGTTGCTGCTTGACATTGCTCTAAGCAGGTCTTCGCCGTAATTGTAAGGAGGTTGGAATATGGGTTGACCTACTAGGATAGAACCCATGACGATTATGCCGGTAGTTAATACAATCAGAGCGATTATACCATCCATTGTGAAAAAGTATGCTTTCTTGTTCATTTTTGATATCAGTTCCAAGAATAGATATTCACTGTAACCGGTTTTCCGTTGTATAACGCTATTTTTTTCTGCGTGATCACATTATCCGCATTGATTGTAACATTAGTAATTTCTCCGCAAGAAGTCATGCAGTTGCTATCTTTATAACAGGATGCGCCATTATTAGGTGTCCACCTTAAATTGGTGTTTCCGCATAGATTTGCGCATTTTATATCATTTATTGAAGGGTTGCATTCAGCATAGCATCCGAAATATTCGCAATCATGATTGCAATTGATTGTGCCAAATGGTTTAAGCGTGTAATCAGAACATTTTGTAAATCCCATATCGTTCCTGTCGCATTCTTCGCCCATGTCCGGTTCTCTATGGCCGTTGCCGCAATTGATATCGTCTGGTAATATTGGGCATCCATCATTCGCTAGATCATAGCAATTGCATAATGCATCCATTATGCCTGTGCAATTGTTGCCTAAAACGCATGGTTGGTTAAGGCAGTTAGGTGCTGGTTCTGGACATTCGTCATTGAATATGTCCATGCAGTTGCATGAACTATCATATGTTCCAGGGCAGTTGAATATTTCTCCGCTATAATTAATATTAGCGATACATGATTCTCCTATAGTTGTGCAAACTGGTGGCGGTGGTAATGGTTGCGATATCTCTTCGCAACATATCTTGTTAGGTAAACCGCCTGTACAAGTTCCGACATGAGCGTTATTTTCTGGTTCAGATAATGCTGCTAAGCATGTCTCTTCAGGGGCGCATGATGATTTCATATCGCATGAAAGATTAGTGTTAGGATTTACTGAACTTAAGTATATTCTTGTAGGCATTGTAGTGCCATATTCTGCGTGAGCATTTGTTGCCGAAGTAATGCCTATCACATTAACTTCTCCTGAAACTGTTGAAGAGGTTATATTTATACAGCATAATTTGATTCCAAAATTGGATTGTGTGTTGAGTTCTATGTGGGCATTATTTATACTGGAAATGTGGAATATGTCATTTTCTCCTGTTTGGCAATTCCCGTTCCTGAATATACAACTTCCTTCTTGTGCAGTTTCGCAGTTTTCATCAATAAGTGTATCGCAATCTTCATCTATTCCGTTCCAGCAAATTTCAGTTTTTGCTGGAGAAATATTAGGATTAGCATCATTGCAATCTGTTTGCGTTCCGCCAATGCAATTCAGTTGTCCTGGATTGCCGTATCCATCGCCGTCATTGTCTGGGCATGCAATTCTTACTCCATCTCTACAGACCATATTCGCTGGATCTATCTGGCCGTTTGTGTACACATTTCCGTTATAGCAGCATGAATTACCTGCGCCTGGATTGTTGAACGTTGCTGTACCTTCACAGCATCTGCCAGGCGTAACTCCATTTATTAGTGGCACGTCTCCTTGACCATTAGATAGCCATTTATTATCATCGCATCTTAAGCAGTATAAATCCCATAATGATCCACCAGTATGCGACGAGTAATCTCCGACAATATCATAAATTGAGGAGATATAATCATTAATTGTGTTTATCTCTAAATATAATTTATTTCCGCATGCAGTAACACATACTCTGCCATCAGGATTATTGTATTCTGCCAGAGTGAAATTATGCCTTGTTGGATTGTTGATTAAATTTCTGGCGAGATAATATTCGCCAATAGGCCAATCGCCCGGATGCAATGCATCATAACCTGCAGAGTCATAATTCGCTCTGAAATTTACCTTGAATTTCTTGCATTTAGATTGATCGAAAGGAACGTCCCAACTTTGAGGGAATTGGGCGTTGGTATAATAGGGATAGGTACCTAGATAAGTTCCTAATGAAGGAACTGTCTGGGATGAAGGCATAACATAACTGCTTCCCCAATTTTGGTAATTCTCTATAAGTGTAGCTCCGCATTTCAATACGTATTGATTTATTTCATACATGCTTGAGAATTGACCTGTGCTTTGCGTTTGGGTCCATTCCATGTGCCATTCAGTATCTGCTGCGCAGGATTGTATGCCTATCCAACCGCTGCATCCTTCGTCAATCTGACTATCACAATCGTCATCTATTCCATTTCCGCATTTTTCGTAAGATCCACGCTTTTTGCATATCGGTTTGATTGTGTAATAATAAGCTCTATCTTGCACGCTATAGCAAGCATTAGAATTCCCAACTTGACATCCGACTTTTATATAACCATTAGCAGTATCACATGTATTAGAACAAGCACTCATTGGTAGAATATTATCCGATCTTGTGCTTGCATTATAGCTTTTAATCCAGCACGCTGTATTTGGGACTACACAATTTGAAGTATACAATTTATAAGTAGGGAAACTGCCGCAATCGATGTTCTGATAAGTATCTGCAGTGCATGCAGCTTGCGCTATGCTAAGCGATAATAAGAATAAAAAAGAGTATAAAATAATTCTTCTCATCTATTCACCATCTTTCATCCCGTCAAGCATAAGTATTATTCCAATCAACAATGGAAACATTCTTTCCCCGAACATAGTGAATGATGAAAAGAATATTCCCGTTTTAATCATATAATATAAATTAATTAAGCTATAAATTAGAATGAATAATCCTGAAAAGAATTTAATGCGCCCTAGTGTTATGTTGTTCATTTTGTATCACCTTATTTGCAGCATCTTGCAACTACATTAGCGTAGGGGATAGTAACTGTGTTAGGGGTGAATCCGGTTTGGCAATCCATTCCATTTAAAGTTATATACCCATTATCAGTTGTCCAAATTGTATCCTGTCCTGTGCTATATTTCATATAGCAAGATCCGCCAGTTACAGTATATCCGCTAGGACATGTGGCTATTGCATGCCCGGAAGTCTTTACACTTGCGCATTCAGTAGTTGTAGTACATTTATATTCTTGAGTTATGCAAGTCAATCCTCCGCCTATTTTCTGTTGGTCAATGGCTTGCTGCAGAGTCATTTCTGTTCCGCTGACTGATACTAACACAGTATCTGCGCCGTGGCCAGGTATTGGAACTGCGCTTGTGTATGCTATACCTAATCCTGCAACAATAAGTAATGTAAGTATACCAATCGCGAGATATGCAATTTTGTTAGTAATATTTATGTTAAAATTCATTTTCATCATAATCACCTTTTAACTCGTTCCTTGCTTACCGCAAGGCACGCCGTTTATCTTCATATTAATTTCGTCAGGCAGATTAATATCGCCTATTCCCACTTGGTTAGTCATAACGTCTGCTGGTTCTCCGTTGAGATTCAGGAGCTTTCCATCCTCGTCTTCTAAGAATATGCAGAAATTGTTTCTTGCGCCAATAGTGCCCTTAAGTTTATCGAAACCATCAGGGTTTGATATGGTGTATAATCTTTCTTTGATAATCTGGTTGTTTTCGATGAATCCAGCTGCGCTGTTCTGCGCTTCTGTGGATGCGAGTATTAATTCAGATTCTCTTTTGAGGGCGTCTGTACTGGATGTATTAGTTGAATATGTGATGAATCCATAGATCATTATGAATATTACCATGAATGCGGTAAGGCCTAGCATAAGGTCGAATGACCAGGTTTGGGATTTCTTAGAAAAGCATGCTTCCAATCTATACACCTCTAGGTTTTCTTATATTTTAATATATATAAATATTGTGATTGAGTGTTTAACAGAGATAAACATCAGAATTCATGTAAACAACGTTGTTCTCTTTACTTAAACAGATATCTGAACCCGAATCTATTGCGTTTTGGATCATGTCATCTTTACCTGCCACATATCTCGATATTTTCACAACTATCTTTTCATTGATATCAGCATATGACAATACAAGCTCGGGGTACATTACACTTTGTCTTATGCCTTGTTCATTTAAACATGTGCCTTTAGTGAATATATTGTCTGAAGTATATTGTTCATAATACGGGCAAAGGATGATATTGTAATCTTTACCTAAGATAGTTCTAGGCAATGTAAATTTATACCTGAACCCATTCTCTACAAAAGCAGCAGTATCTAGCTTATTCTTAATCACTTCACCCATCTGCTGCAGAAGCTGTCTGTCTGCATCTATAGATATGTCGATTGCTCTTTGCTGCATAACTGCAAGATAGCTCAAGAATACCATTAGCATGAATGTGAATATGACCATGAACTCAGTGGCTGCCTGTCCTTTATTGGATATCGATCTCGACATAGTCATAGGTCTCAATAATTATCTTTTTTATGCCTGCGCTGTAATCTTCAGGGTCGAATGATTGTGGGTAAGTGGACACTGATCCTTTTCTTTTCAAAGGAGCATCTGTAGAATAGACTATTTCATTATTGTCCATTTTGAATATGAGTTCGCAATATGTAGGGGGAATTGAATCAGTTTTACAATTTATTGTCAGATTTGTGATTCCCATTGGCATGGTCACATCCAATGTAATTCTTGATCCTTGTCCTAGATAGTATGAGTTTTCTGCATTATTTATCACGGAATTGCCAATGTCTGCCACTTTTGCAGTACTGATTTCAATTAATGAACTTTGTGAATAGCTGTAGTAAATAGAAATGCCTGGGATTAATAACGTAAATAATAAAGCTATGACTAGAAGATATTCCATAGCGAATTGCGCTTTAGTATTCAATCTATCACCTTAGCTTTTTATGATTTCTAGAATATATAAATGTTATTGATGAAGAAATAGTAACTAAAAAAGAAATAAAAAATAAGGAGTTAACCTTATTCTAGTCTAGCTAATAGTTCGCCGTCTAGAGTGTGTTCGAAAGTTGTTGCGCTGCCTTTGTAGTAGGTAGCTTGCATTGTGAATCTTACCTTTTCACTTGCAGTGCCTAGACCTGTACATGAGGCCAATGAAACTTCTTTACTTTGTCCATTTAATATTTCTGTTGTAAGAGGGCCACTTGAACAAACAGTAATTCCATTTGCATCTTTCATTAAAAAGTTGGTTATTGTAATTTTGTCGCCTAATCCATTCAAGAATTGGAACTTAGCTGTGCCTGCTGTAGCACTAACCAAATGTTGTGTACAACTCAATCCGATTGGCATGAAGCATTTCTCAGGCAGTAGAGCTGTTGGGCTCAATACTCCGAAATACGCCAATGATCCGATAACGACTAAAACGACTAGAATTGCCCAGCCATATGTCATTAAAAATTCCATAGCTGCTTGTGCTTTTTTATTCATTTTTCTATCACCTATTTTTTTTAATTTGATTATAATATTAGAATTTTAAGGTTTTCTTGTATATAAATGTTACTGAATGTATATATTGGAGAAAATTTATAATTCTATAATGAGCCGAGGAACGATGCGAACGCCCAACCAAGCACCCACATGGCGAATGTGTAGACTAGATATGCTCCAGCCATGAACGCTGGTATGTATTTAACGCCGCCTCTAATGTCGCCTTTGTTGATAATTGATATGATCATTGCTGCGAAGAATGCAATCACGCTAAGGCAGATTTTAGAGAACAATGTGAAATCTACAAGACTTATGGCAATTTTGATGTTGCCCATCATAGATCCTAATGATGGCGTTGATAATATATTTTTCGAGAAGGTCTCTATCATAGCGAGCAGATAGTATGATAATGAGAAAAGCATAGGCGCAATGCCTAGCACGATTATTGTGATGAATATTGTGTAACTGATTGAGTTGGCGATCATTCTTTCTTTCAATGCGGTTGTCTTCTTGATATCGTCAATCACACGTTCGATTACATTTGACAGCTCTCCGCCGCCTCTCATGCTTTCAGTTATGAGCGAGAATGCTCTTTTTAGCGTTATTGAATCATATTTATTGACAAAATCTTCGAGAACGACTTGCACGTCTTCTCCAGTCATGACACGTTTTGATGCTATTTTAATTTCATTGGTCAATACGCCAAATTCAGGTTTAATCGCTCTCCATAATGCTTTATCCAGAGTCATGCCTGTCTTCAGATTATCGTTGAATAATGAAAGGAAATCGGCAAGCACAGTTTCCATGGCCTGCGTTCTTTTGAAAATTATCACGTCATAATAGATATACACTCCACCCATCATTACAAATGCCAATGTTATGCCAATAATCGCCCAATAGACGAATGTGTATATGAGCAATATTATCGGGCTTAATTTTACAAAATATGAGGTCCAGAAATAGCCATACACTATAAGCGTGATTATCTGGCTAGCATAGAATAAAAATCCGAATAATGTATAAGGTATCTCATAGATGCCGGCCAATTCAAGATATTTTCTTAATCTAGGTCTTGCGAATTCCGGAACGAATGATTTACCGAATTCAGTTGTTAATTTCCAATCTTCTGCATTCACCATCAGACCATCACCGCCGGTCTTATGGATTTGTACAATGAAATGAACATGAACTGGACGAAAGCTATCATGAATGCCAATAAGTATAGGATATTCATGGGTATCACGATGCTGATGAAGCTTGAGATAATTGCTACCATAGTCATGCCAAGTGAAGGTACGATAATCGCGAGAACCATGTAGAATAATGTGATTGAGTTGATTTTTCTACCATATTTTTCTATTTCAGTATATACTTGTTCATTAATTCCTTCAAGTATGGCTGATAATGATTTAGACATGTCTGAGCCAGTCTTAATTGAGTTAGAGATTTCCCAGAGCAATTTCTTTAGGTTATCGTTTGGGTTGTTCTTTATCGCTTTGTCTATCGCATCTTCGATCTTTGCCCCAAAATGAACATCCTGGACTATCTCGTTAAATACTTCTCCGGTAGCGCCGTAACTTTTTGCTACACCAATCAATGAGTTGAATAATGGTTCTCCAGATTGGACTTTGACTAAAAGATATCTGCCTGCGAATAGGACATTCTTCTCAATCTCTCTGCTTCTTTGATTAATATATACATAAGGTATGTTCATGAAAAAGAATATGAAGAATGCGAATATGGCTGGTCCTAATAAAAATAGCCATAGTATTGATATTTTAATTTGTAGGAATAATAATAGCAAAAGAAATAGGAATGTTGCTGTGACCATGACTGAATTAGTCAAAGCTTGAGCGATGTACTTGTTAGCAGTAGTCTTCATCCTAGCGATGATTAGGCTTTGCTGCAAGCCCGGAAACATTTTAGCAAGTCTGGGCGTAAGTTTCTCTATCAATGTAACCCCCTATTCGAATACTGTTCCGTGAGTGTAATAATTGGCAAGAATCATACCAATCTGGTTGATGTCTGTTATTTTCTTTTCAACTATAGCTTTAAGCATCTTAATTTTTTCTGCGAGATCCTTTTCGATATCTTTTTCAGTCATGCCTGTATAAAGGTTCAATGTCTCAAGCATAGTTTTTGATTTGTTCATCTTTTTCATAGTGTCTGATTGAGCATCCCATTGCAATAGAACGTTAGGATCACCATTTTCTAATATCTCTGCAATCTGCAGTGTTCTTCTTTTGCCGGTTCTCCTATTCCTGTTCTGGACAAGTATCAATGAAAGTGCCGGAAGCATGAGTTTAGGTACGTCGATAGGTGGATTGGTAAGTCTCATCACTGTCTCTTTAGCGTTATTCGCGTGGATTGTCGCATAGACTGAGTGACCTGTGTGCATAGCTTCGAATAATACTTCTGCTTCTTTCTGTCTCCTAATCTCTCCGACAAGTATTCTGTCAGGTCTCATTCTTAATGAATTGACAACTAAATCTAGCATAGATACTTCGCCTTTACCTTCAGGGTTAGCCGTTCTTGTTTCCATAGGCACCCAGTGCAAAGTCTTTGGCAATTGAAGTTCCCTTGTGTCTTCGATTGAGATTATCCTTTGATTTGGTGGTAAGAAGTTGCATAATACGTTCAGCATAGAAGTTTTACCTGAACCAGTACCGCCTGCGATTAGGATTGAAAGTTCGTGCTGCATAGCAAGCCAGACGTAAGCAGCTGCTTCATATGAAATCGTTCCTGCATTGATGAAGTCTGTGATAGACCATGGTTTTGATGCGAATTTCCTGATTGTGATTGTGTTGCCGAATGTCGAGATAGGAGTCAATGTCGCGTTAACCCTGTCGCCGCCTAGCAAGTGGGCGTCCATCAAAGGCCTTAGAATTGTGATCTGTTTACCTACATCTTTGCCGATCATTGTCGAGTAATGTCTTACTTGCTCTTCTGATTCTAGAATCACATTTGTCCTTAGCCAGCCATGTTTCTTGTGGTAAACCCAAATAGGTTCTTTTGCGCCGTTGACTACAACTTCTTCTAAATTTGAATCTTTGAGAAGGATTTCAACGTGGCCTAAGCCTAGATCTTGTTGTATTAAGTAAGTTGTAAGAAGGTCAAGATTCTCTTTAGTAATTCTTGGGAAATATTTTGTAAGTAGAGTTTCCATCTCTTTACGGAATGTTTCTTTTACTTTCTGCATTCCTTCGAAGCCGGTTATTTCGATTGTTCCGACATTTACTTCTGATACGAATTTTTCTCTGATTCTACTAAGAATAATGTTTGTCGCTTTACTTATGTTAAGAATAGAAATTTCGTAATTAGGCACGAAGTCAAGATCGCCTTGGGTTATGGTGACATCTACAAGGATGCCTTCAGCATTGATCTGGTAAGAATCTAGCTTTTTTTTCTCCAATGCATTCACCTTTATCTCAAAGCCGCCTTGGCTTTCTGCATTATAAGATATGCATCTTCATTCTCTGGGTCAAGGTCAAGCGCTTCTTCTGCCAATTTTATGGCTTCTTCATAGTTGAATTCGTCAAGCTTAATTAGCGCAGAATTTATCTTCTCGTTCACTTCAGATGGCGAGATGAGGCTTTTGCCTATAGTCTCGAGATTAACTTCGTCCATCATGGCTTTAGCTGCGCCATTCTCTGGGTCTATCTTCAAGACCTCATTGATTAGCGCCAATGCTTTCGCCTGATTCTTAAGTGTGAGATAATTCATTGCTTTATTCAGTAATTCGTCGACTTTCTGCTTATCGCCTTTTGTGCTAGGTGCAGGAAGCTCTAATGATGGTTCTCTTTTGATTCCGTCCATCTTGTTCCTGTATCCAGTCAATTTATTCCTGGCATAATTCACAAGCGGATCTGCGTTAGGCACTTCAGTGATCACTTGCTCAATCATACCGGATAATTCAGTGAGCGTATCCTGTATCGCCGCATAATCCCTAAGTTCTTCTGAACTTTTCAGAGACTCTAATAAGGAATAGATTTTGTACATCAAGTATACATTCTTGATGCCATCTTTGAGTTTTAGATTCTTTGATACGATTGACAGCGGCAGTTCTTGGTATAGCAAATAAAGGCCCTTATACATGTCAGGCAATAATTGGAATCTGCCTGAATCGACTGCTTCGTAAGCATCTACTATCATCTTCAATAATGTGAAATATTTTTCTCTCGCATAGCCTTGGAGTTCGCCTAAGACTATAGCATCTGAATGTGAAACCATTTCGAAATATCCGTCATATATCCTATTCCTGACTTCGACTTTTGTTTTGTCAAAACCTTTAGGCATAAGATTGTAGGTCTCTACGCTTTGCTTGTAGTATTGGAAGCCCATATCGAAATCGTTCTTCGTTACAAAGCTTTTGCCTTTTTTCAAGAAATGCTCAATCTTAATCCTGCCATCGTTGATGGCGTCCATTGCGATATTATTCTTAGTAGTGGAAATCTCTTTGTATGTTTTGAGGATATCATTCTGTAAGTCATGCTCGTTCTTGATGAAACCTTTAGGCATCTGGCTGTATAAAGTCTTTATTTCTGCATATTTCTGGACCGATGTGACTATATCTTTTTGCTTGATATGTGTCTTTATTTCGCCTAATAGATTCTGTATCTCGATAAGTTTCGAGTTCGCTGCGCCGACAGAGACTTTCTTTTTGGTGTCCATTATCTGCTGATGGACTTCCAATAGTTTTTGCTGCAAAGCAATCTTCTCTTCAAAGAATCCGTCAGGCAATGCAGTGTATGCTTCTCTTGCTGTGCTGTATGCTATGGATGCTTCATCCACTTTCTCTGCTTTAAGCGCGGCTTTCGCGATCAGAAGCTGGTTTTCAATAATTTTAGTTTTATCTTTCAGCAGGTTGTTCGCTAGTTTGCCTCTCAGGCTGTTAAGATTTTCATAGAATTCCAGAACTCTTTTTGTGATCTCATTCTTTTCGTGGAAGAATCCTGGCGGAAGTTGTTTGTATATTATCTTGATCTGGCTGTATATGCTTGACGCATTGTCGAAATCTTTATTCTTGAGCTGTGACTGCGCTTCTTTCAATAGTTTCAATATCTCGGCATGTTTCAATCGCATGTCATCTTGCAATTTGTTTTCCAGCCTTACAACAATCTCATTATTTAGTTTTACTAAATCGTCTTCGATATTCTGATATTTTTCTAAGAATGCGCCAGGCAGTCTATTGAATGCGTCATATAATTTCCTGTACATTTCTTTCGCTTCAAGGAAATCGCCTTCGAGAACAGATTTCTGAGCTTGATTCATAAGTTTAGAAACATCTGCAACTTGCGGTTGCGCTGATAATGGTGATGATACATTCAGATTTCCAGTTTGTCTAGCAGAGACTGGCGGTAAAGCTGCTTTTGTTTTTTCAGCAGGCATGAATTCTTTAATTACATCGCCAAATCCGAATTTTTTTTCTTTAGGTTTTGCGCCTGGTTCTAATTTTCCGCCTTCTTTGAGTTCAATGAACGGCGTTGTGAAATCGTATCTTATACCTAGAAGACCTTCTTCTTCAAAGAATCTGGCCCATTCCTCAACCACTTCAGGAGTGACTCCTAGAAGCTTTGCTGCTTCAGGGACAGAAATAGATTTACGTTCATTAAGCAACGCTAATAAAGAGTCTACATCGGTTTCCATAATCCCCTCTTTTTGCATGATACTTAAATTATGATTTTATTTATATATAAAGTTATCGGCTTTGGGTGTTTTTGTAGAATTAAATCAAAATATGTCTGCAACGGGTAAATTTTCTACTTTCTTATGCTATGACTGACATTCCTGAGCATTAGAAGTCTTATTGACTTCTATGCATAGAAGTGCTGATTGCACTTCTTGCGGACTGGAGCCTTGTCAGTGCTATGATTTAATAATAAAATTTACAAAGGTTGCAGACATTAGAATAAGTTTAAAGTTTGCTTTTTACCGCTTTATCTGAGATTATTGCGCTGTTTCCGCTCGGATCTTCGATTATGATCTTAAGTTTCTCTTGGCCCCATAGGACTTTGTTAAGTTTCTTGAGCATATTCTTGGCTTTCTTCTTTAAGTCTTCATCTTCTTCAGAATCTCTTGTCATCTCTATGATGTTCATCAATCTGTTGAGTATGCCTTCGACGTTTGTCACAAATCCATTCGAGCTCTCACCTGGTTCCATGGAAATCATATGCGGGATCTTGACTGTCGCTTCTGCGGATTTCACTACTCTTATTTTCATATCTTCTTCGGAATCAATCTCTAGTGTGAATTTAGCTGGTTCATGATGCTCTATGGCTTCCACGTCGGATTTGTGATACTTGCAATTGCTACAAGTCATAGCGAAAAGAATGACTTTATTGAAGTAAGGAATATCCATCTCATGCTCTGTAAGTGTGAGTGTCTTCTGGCTGCATATAGGGCAGATTTCGCCAGTTATGGCTGATTCTTCCTTAGTTTCTTCCATTTTACAAGAAAAAGTAAAAAATAATATAAAAAGCTTGCTCTTTTTATTGCTCAAACTTAGAAAGTTTGAGGCTTAGAATGCCAAATTGGGCATTCTATTCTACTACTTCAGTCTTATTGCTTCTGTAGATAGATGCGAATGCAGGAGTCACGCAGATCCAGTCATCGCCGAATCCAGCGACATCGCCTTCGATAGCGTCGCAAGTTTTCTTGATTTTGTTGATAGCTCTTTTCAGCTCAACAATATCTTTGTCTTTTAGATTTCTGATATTGACTAGAGCGATAGTGTGCCCATCTCTTAAAGAATCCAGAATTTCCCTTGTATCTTCGAAATCTTCGATGATAAATGGTCTGACTGTGATCTTGTCTGGAGCAGTTTTTACTGCATTATCAGCAAGTTCCACATATTCGTCAGTGGCTTCTTCGCCTTCTTCAGCTGCTTCTGTGCTGAATGTTTCGTCGAATTTCTCTTTTAACCCTGAAAAAAAACCCATATACAATCCCCTCCCTTCACTCTCTATGTTGTTCCACCTTTTCTTTAAATATGATGTTAGCGTTATACTATATTAACACTAAATGTAATGATTATATTACTTATAGAGGTATTTAAACTTTATGATTGTCTAAATATTATAGGTAAAACGCTATTATAGAGTATATACTTTGTTTTGTTGTACGCATTTATTTTCATATATGTGGCGTGATTGATTAAAAGCATTTTTACGTTAGTATATGTATACTGTAGAATCTAGATTTATGTAAATTTTAGTTTATTCGTCATCAACTGTGAAAAGTTTGCTGTCGTGCACATCAAATAATCCCAATCTCGCGCCTGCATCAAGCCAGCCATGCGCGTAGTTCAAGGCCGCGAATGCTGTTACAACCTCGCCTTTCTTCTCGAAATGCTTCGCGTCGGATATGTAACGTTCAATCATGTCAAGGAAATCCTTGCGCGCGTCAAGCATCTTCTTATCCGTGAATCTGCAATCAGATGCTTTAGCCAGTTTGTAAGCTTTATTAGAAACATCGAAATATTTTTCCAGCTTTTCTTTCGTTACTGTGTTTTCCATTTTGAAAATAAATGATAATAAAAATAAAAAAATAAAAACTTATGCCCCTTTAATAGGCATAGGTCTCCTGACGGTTATCGGCAATACTTCTTTCGCGTATTCCATTTTGGCCAGCTCGACTGGGTTGTACTTGATCTCTTCAAGATCTTCTTTACTCATCTTGAGAGCGAATGGTGCACCCATTGATATCTGCAATGCTCTGCTGCCTATCATACGAGCTTTCTCGTATTTGCTGTATTCCTCGTTATGTTCTTTTTCCATTTTCAAGACCTCACAACAGTTTCCTGAGCTCTTTGCCTTTTTTGACAGCAAGATCGATTATCTTAAAGATCTCGTCGACTGACAAAGGGTGCTCTCCGCCTTTTTGGAATGCGCATACGTTGCCGTCTTCCAATGTAGCAACAGTAAGCCTTGCGTCAACCAATTTCTCCTCTTCTCTTGTCGGATCGACAAGGAAATGGTCGCCTATTTTGTAGACAGTTACTTCTACCGGCGCGAAATTGATCGGCACTTTATTGTCGGACTTGTGCTTGTAGTCTATCTCTTTCAGGTCTTCGCTGATGTTAGGGAATCTAGCGTCTTGCAATGCTGCAATCGCTCCTAGAGATGCTGCGTCGAACAAGTTACCGTCTGCGTTTATAGGCACGATGTCAATTGTGATCATCCATGCTTTTTCGCCTTCTTTGATGCATAATTTTTTGAAGTCTAGGCAGCCGGATTCTCTGATTCCTCTGTCAACAACTCTTGCTAATTCAACTGCATCATTCGATGGCGGACCAGATTCGTAATCTGGGCTGGACATCGGTATGAGTTCAGCGCCTACCATTATGGAGCCCATGTCCGCTTGATCCGGATACGGAGCCATTGTTTCCATCTTGACGCCGACTATGACTTCTGTCGCGCCAAACTTTACTCTCGCAGAACCTTCTGCCTGCGGATAGACACCTTTCTCTACTGTCACATGCCTGTATTCATCAGTTTTCCTTCCGTCAAATCTGATGCCTTGGTTCAGTAATTTAATTAGGTGGTTTTTCATTTTGATCCCACTCCGAACTTCTGTTTCAATGCGCTTTTCTGGACTTCGTAGATATGCTTGCATGTCTCGTGAGCCAATTCTAGCGCTTTCTTCAGCTGTTCTTTTTTAATTACGCCGTCCATCTGCAGCAATGTTACTTTGCCTGTGCTAGGCATCATCGCTACTGGGATGTCTGCGCCGCCTTCGTACGAGTCTTCGATGTAGTTCAAGTCAACCAATATCTGGTCTTCTACTCTTCCTACAGCTACTGCTGATACGAGGTCTTTCATCACTATGCCTGCGTCTGCGAGAGCCATCGATGCTGCGCAGATACCTGCACATCTCGAGCCTGCATCACATTGAGGCAATTCTATGAAGACATCAACTACTGCGTTTGGGAATTTCGATAGGTCGATAGCTGGCAATAGTGCCTTCTCTGTGACCATTGAAATCTCTTTAGCTCTCCTGTTCGGGCCAGGCCTTGATCTTTCTCCTGAGCTCGCGAAAGGCATCATGTTGTAGTTGCATCTCAATACGCCTTTGGATGGGTCCTGCAAGAACTTAGGATAAAGTTCTCTTGGGCCGTATACAGCAGCGTATGCGATTGTCTTTCCGATCCTGAACATAGCAGAACCTACTGCGTTAGCCACTACGCCAACTTTAGCGTCGATAGGCCTTGTTTCAGTCTGCTTTCTTCCGTCTTCTCTCTTGTAAGTCATTTTCACTCACTCTCCGCAATTGTCAATTTCTTGCCGGTCTCTTTCTCGAGGAATTCTTTTACCCTTTCGGTAAGTCCTGAGGTGTGAGCTTCTCTTTCGATAAGCTTGATAGCCTGCGACGCAATTGCTTCTTTCTTGCCGTCTAATCCTACCATCCATATCCAGCCGTTCTGGCCGACTATGATCTGGCATTCTGTAGCATCTTTGATCATCGCGATCATTGATCCTTTCTTGCCGATGACTCTTGGAACTTTGCAAGGAGTGATAGTCATTATCCTTCCTTCGCTCAATTTCCTCAAGCCCGGTCCTCTCATTGTCAAATCTATGAGATTCTGGCTTGTAACATTCACGATTCTGCAGACCATATAGTCGCCGAATGTGTAGTACTGAGTCAGGTCTGCTCCTCTTTCTACGAAATTGCTAGTGCCTTCTTTCAATGAAAGCAAAGCTGTGTACGCAGAGTTGACTTCTGCTCTCCATCCGCTGAATGTGACGTCAAACACTTTCGCGATTATGACGTCTCCTGTTTTCGGGATGTACTTTCCGCTTAGCGGAATCAATTTTACTGTTCTTCCTTCAATGGAAGTCAATCCAAGCATGTTAGCATGGATCATGTCGCCGGCCCTGTAAGTTCCGTACCCTGGCAGGTAATCTAGACCTGTTGCAAGGACTTCGCCTGGGACAACGATATCTTTGTCTTTTGCTATTAATCCATTTGTCATTTTGTTCACCAAATTTAAGTTATTCTCTATCTCATTTCTTGATTATCATTTCTTGATAAGTTTAGTCTCGACTTCTCCATGCGTGTGGTCATTGAGCTTGTCAATGAATTCTTGGTACAAGCCTGCAGGGATCTGGACTGAGCATGTCAATGAACCATCCTTGTTCCATGTATCTTTGTCCACGATAGCGATATTCTTGATGTATGAGAATACGCTCGCTGCATGCGCCGGAAGCAGATGGATTTCAATCTCTTTCATTTCCATCCTTAAAGGCAATATCGTTTGTAATTTTGGAAGTATGGCCCTGACTTGGTCTTCTGCTGTCCTCATCTCATCGACATTTACTTTTGCAGTTTTTATCGCATCTGCAATAGCTTCTACTGAGACACATTTTCCTGTCTTTGTGTCTATGCAGTTCTGATGGATGATCTCGATAATTCTTTTCATCCTCAATGCTCTCTGAGCCTCTCTGTGCTCCTGCGTCAATTGCACTTCTCCGTGCTTAATTATGAATGCCGCGATCTCGAAGATGTCTTTTGTATTGAAGGCTTCCTGCAATAATTTAGTCGATGTCTTCAATCCTTTCTTCGCGTCTGAAAACACGAATTCAGCAGTGATCACGTCATGTATGTCAACATCTTTTCCATCCCTGAACTGCAATGCAAGTTCTGGATTGATTGTTATTTCGAATTTATCCGAACCTTTCTTCAGTTTAGCGATATGGAAATGCTCTTTCCTATTGTCTTTGCCATAGGTAGATGCTTCTTTCATTTTCTCACTTTCCTTACGCCTTTCAGGATTTTTTCCAATTGGTCCGGTGTTAGTTTGACATATGATTTTTCAGGGTATCTGATGTACGCTGCATCAAGTCTGTCTAAGCTCAATTCTTTGCCTAGAGTCTTGCATAATGCGTTTATCGCAAGATCAAATCCTTCTTCGATAGTCAATCCGTCTTTGTATTCGTTGTAGAGGATTTCCTCGACTTCTGGTTCGACTTCGCCGATGGCTTTTGCTTTGTATCTGAAATAGATGCCTGCAGGGTCTGTCTCGAACAATACTGGACCTGCTTCATCGATACCGATTATCAATGTTGATACTCCGAACGGACGTAGTCCGCCGGATTGGGTACATAATTGTTTGAGATCGCAAATATCTTTCACGATGCTCAATATGTCGATTGGGGAGTCGTAAGTCACTCTGTTCTGCTGAGCTCTTACTTGCGCTCTTTCTATCAGTACTCTTGCGTCGGAGATCATGCCTGATGCTGTCGCTCCGATATGTTCGTCAATTTTCCATATTTTTTCTACTGATTCTGGAACTATCAATCTGTCGACAAGACGTTTGTCTGCGACCAATAATACGCCGTCTTTGCAAACAATGCCGATCGCTGTCGATCCTTGCCTGACCATTTTTCTTGCGTATTCTACTTGAAGTAATCTGCCGTCAGGGCTGAACATTGTAATTGCTCTATCGTATCCCATCATCTGATGGGTCTGTGTTGAAGCTGCTTGTTGTTGCATATGATTCACCTCTAGATATGCGTCTTGGCCTTGTTTATCATTCCTGATACATTGACCGATTTGACTATAACTTCTGACTCATTTAATTGAGTTATGAGCATTAAGGATGTTTTAAGCTGATTGACGAACCTGTTGCTTACTCTGATTATTCCAGATTGAGTCTCAGGGTTGTACAATTCTTTCATCAATTGGATTCCGGCTAGTGACATTCCTAGCTGTCCGAAATAGCTTGATATTTCCAATTTTAATTGGCTTAGAAGGTTGTTTTGGCTTTGTATTTTAGATTTTGACAGCACTCTGAATACAAGGTATCTTTTCTTTTCCCTCAGGCTTGGTAAAAGCCTTTGCATTTTGGTTGCCATTTTAAAATCTGTTTCTGATCAACAGAGAAAAGTGCTTTTCTGTCTCTTTCTCTCTCACAGTGCTTTAAAGTATATGTTTATTTATAAAGCTTACGCTATTATAATATATAAATATATATGGAAAAGAGTTCTATAATACGTCTGCCAATAATCCGAATGTAGTTATCTTCTTGACATAGACCTTTACTTCCTGGCCCATTTCGTAATCGCCTTCAATAATCACTGGTTTGTAGGCGTAGTTATGGCCAATCCATTGATTGCCTTCGCCTTTTTCATCGATTAGTATCTTGCCTTTCCAGCCGTACCAGCGTTCGTTTCTCATGTAGGAGATGTTGTTGAAGATTGATGCTAATAATGTGCTTCTGTTCTTGGTTTCCAATGGATCAACTTGGTTGTCCATCTTTTTCGCTTCTGTTCCTGGTCTTGCTCTGAATCTTGATATGTACAACGCGTCCGGCATTAGCTGTTTGACGAAATCTACTGTATTGCTGAAGAATATTCTTGATTCGCCGGGGAATCCAACGATTACGTCTGTTGCTAGTGTTAAATCTGGAATCTGTTTTTTGAATTCGTGGATAATATCTTTAAATTCATCCAATGTGTATTTTCTTTTCATGTTCTTCAGGACGTATTCGTTTCCTGATTGGACTGGCAGATGAATGAACTTGAACATTTTGTCGGATTTGTACACTTCGATAAGTTCGTTGATGATTGGTTTAACGTTGTCTGGGTTCATCATTCCCAATCTGATCTTGAAGTCGCCTCTTATTGCGATTATTTCTTTTAGAAGTTCAGGAAGCTTGCTCTTTTTTTCTTTCTCGAGCATGTAACAGGCATTGTCTTGGCTTGTTATCCATAATTCTTTGCAGCCTTGCGTCACAGCTTTCTGCGCTTCTGCTTTGATGTCTTCAATTGCGTAGGATTGCAGTTTTCCTTTGATTGATCTTACTGAGCAGTATGCGCATTCGCCGTTGCAGCCGGATGCTATCGGAATGATTGCGATCAATTTACTTTTTCTGATTCTCGGCAGATTTATTTTAATGTCATCAGAATAAGCGATCATTGTTATCGGATTCTTGTTTAGCGTGTCTTCGACTGCTTCTACGATATTCTTGATGTTGTGTGTCGATAAGAAACTGGCCAATGGTTCGAACTTCCTGACGCTGGCTATGACATCCATTGTCACGCATCCTGTTACGACAAATGCTTTGTCAGGGAATCTTTTTTTCATGTCCTTGACATGGTTAATCGCAAGGATATCTCCCTTGACTGTGCAAATGTTGAGAATAATTAATTCTGCATCTTCTGGTTTTTCAACTATCTTGAAATCTTTTTTCTCCAGTATGCCGGCCATGACTTCTCCTTCAGATTTGTTGCTGGAGCAGCCATAGCTTTCTATGCAGATGTTTGTCATGATTAGAAACTTTTGCCGAACGATATATAAAGTTTGCTTAGTACTATCATCAAAAGGTATATAAACGGTTATCAGTTATAATATGTATAATGAAAGATAAGCTTGTAAAACATAATGATTACGAATGGATTCTTCCTACTTCTGCTCGCAAAGAGATGAAAGTGGAAGGCAAACTTATCGCTAATAAATCCATTTATGATTCTATGGAAGATGAGACCATTTCTCAGCTCAGCAATGTATGCTGTCTTCCAGGTGTTGTCGGTCCTGTCATCGCACTGCCTGACGCGCATATCGGTTACGGATTGCCGATGGGTGCTGTCGCTGCGTTTGATGCAGAGGAAGGTTTGATATCTAGCGGACTTTGCGGTTTCGATATAAATTGCGGAATCAATACGATCCGTACAAATCTTTCTATTGAAGAAGTGCGAAAGAAAATTTCTGTTCTCATTCCTGAATTATTCAAAGCAGTTCCTTGCGGAGTCGGCAGTAAAGGCAGACTTAGATTGACTAATTCACAGCTTGATGAAGTTCTCACTCGCGGAATAAATTGGGCGGTCGAAAATAATTATGGCGTCAAGGAAGATATTGCGCACATGGAAGAGCATGGTTGCATGGAAGGCGGAGATTCTTCAAAAGTTTCTGATCTCGCCAAGGATAGAGGCCGTTCACAGCTCGGTACTTTAGGTGCGGGAAATCATTTTTTGGAGATACAATCTGTCGCAGAAATATTCGATCAGAAGACTGCCAAGAAATATGGAATTGTTGATATGAATCAAGTCCTGATCATGCTACATTGCGGTTCCCGCGGACTTGGGCATCAAGTCGCTACTGATTATCTTAAAATACAGGAAGAAGCTGTAAAACGTTACAATATCTGGCTGCCTGATAAACAATTAGAATGCGCGCCTGTGCATTCAAAAGAAGGGCAGGATTATTTCTCTGCGATGAAATGCGCAGTAAATTATTCTTTCACTAATCGTCTTGTGATGACGCAATGGATTCGCGAAACATTCGCCCGCGTTTTTGAACGCAAATGGGAAGATATGGACATGCAGACACTTTATGGTTTATGCCATAATGTCGTTAAATTAGAAGAGCATAAAGTTGATGGCAAAAAAAGAAAACTTTATGTCCATAGGAAAGGAGCTACTAGAAGTTTCCCTGGTGATATAGCACTTATTGCGGGCAGTATGGGCACATCATCTTATATCCTTGAAGGAACTCAGAAAGCGATGGATATCACATTCGGCAGTTCATGCCACGGCGCAGGACGCGCATTGTCGCGGAATGCTGCGATTGCCAGATTCAAAGGCGAAACCATCAAGTCTGATCTTGCTAAACTCGGGATTTTGGCGAAGTCTACATCTCCTATTGTTCTGGCTGAAGAAGCGCCAGATGCATACAAAGATGTATCTGAAGTGATCGATTCTGTGCATAGCGCGGGAATCAGCAGGAAAATCGTACGTCTTAATCCGCTCGGCGTCTTGAAGGGTTAATTAAATATGGTTAATTCTAAGTGTGACGATTATGCGAATAATCTTTTTAATAAAATAAATAAATCGAAATATTCTTTTAAATGCGGGGCTGAGAGGATAAAGATTATTAGAAAAAATGGAAATTATGATACGGATATTGATTATTATATTTATAATGAACATGATTTTAGAAGATCGAATTGTAAATCTAATCTTAAACAGGTTAGGGCGGGCAAATGTAGAGCTCTAACCAATCCTTGTAATGTTATATTTGGATATAATTTTGAATTTACAAGATTACACCCTTCTTACATGCAACAAACACCCTCGGGCTATAAACCAAAAACTCTTTTTGGAGTGCTTTGTTATAAAAAGGGCAGTTCGTATATAATTACTGGTAAAGAATATGATATTGGGACTCCTCATGCAACTAACGCAATAGAATTAAAATTAAATGAGGGTATAAAAGAAAAAATTCCGGAGGATATAATTAAGCCTATAATAGGGGCAATTGTTTTAGCCATTGAAAAAGCAAAATCTAATCCTTCTAAAGTCTTTCGTGTTATGTTTCTTCCAATAATGATATCAGAACAATATGCGGAATTTGAATTAGTACCTTATCTAGTTAAATTAGGAGATATAATCACTAGGGTTAAAAACTTGGATATAGTATCAGATGACATTAAATTTGATTTAGATTCTCAAATATCAGTTGTAGCATTAAATTCTAATAAGGTGGAAAAGTTTATGACTTATTTTTGTAAAAATTCTGAAAAAAGAATATCTCGAAAATTAAATTTATTCGAAGAAAATGCTTGTCTTGAATGATTGTCCGACTGCATGGAGCGACTTTTCAACAGACTCATAAATTACGCCGTCGTATTTTATCTGTTCGTGATTCCTGAACAATCTGAGTTCAGGAATAAAATTGTGCTTTTTCTTTTTCAGAGAGTTTTTGTCAGGATCTATCCCTTCCATCTCTGCTTGCTTGTGCAGGTAATATCCGACATAATTGTCATCGACAATGAGGCTTTTTATCTGAGCCAAATCAGCTTTCTTAATCTTCTCATGCGGTTCCATCATTAGGATCCAATGGCATGATGAATTTTTCAATGCAAGGTTTCTCGCTTTTCCGAAGTGATTGTCCCACACATGATTAATTATTTTGCAAGGGATATTATGACTTTCTTCGAACTTTTTTATCTCTTGCAAAGTGTTATCAGAAGAACCTATATCAACTACGACAATCTCGTGAGCTATTGACTTGACACTCTCCAAGCTACTCTTTATAGTATCACCATCATTCTTAGTCAACATACATACGGATATTGTCATCAGTACGTATAGATAATGCACTCGGGGTTTATAAGTGTTTTCTTAATGTTTTGAGAAATCGGATTTTAGAATAGTTTTTGTACGATATCATCGACAGTCATATTCTCGAAGACTGGGCAATCTGCTCTAGCCCAATTAATTATGTTTTGTATCTTCTTACGTTCATTCTTGTTTATCCCATTGAATAAATGATCAGGGAATGTTTCGCAGAATTCTGGTCTTTTCTTGTTCCATACACTGCACGAATATTTGTCTCCGATCTTGGTTAGTTTAGCGCAAGGGATATGCAATATGATCTCATGATTATTGAAAGGCGTATCTTTCACTTCTATGATTTTCTTATCCTTGAGCCAAGCGAATCTTTGCGCCATATCTTTGCCTTCAGTCCAGCAAAAAGTGGTACAGCATTTCGCGCATTTCTGGCAGATTTCCGAACTGGCTAGTTTTGATTTCATTATCTATCAGTTATGGTCTTGCGTTATAAGGGTATCTGTGAATATAGCTAGAATTTGATCAGGGTTATATGCCTGGTTTCTTCAAAAAATAAATCGTATTCTGGCCGTCTTTTGATTTCACGCCATACCTGAAAGCATTATTTACATATTCTAATAATAAAGTTTCTTCTTCGTGTATCTTATCTCCTTTCAATATCTCCATGCTGAATTCTTTGATATTACGTTCTATATTCTTTTTTATTTCTCTGCCGCCCTGCCTTGACCAATTACTATTTTTTATTATAGCTTCTCTAGCTTCTTCCGATATTTCGAGATGGAGTTTACTTCTTTCATATAATGTCTTTCTTCTTTGTTCTAAAAATTTACCATATACTCTTACTATGCCTTCATAACTTAGAGTATTGAATTCAACCAGGTCGCATCTTCCCAACATTCCCGGCGGGAATTCTTTCCATATTTCCTGCATTCTATATCCTTTCTTAGAATCTTGTCTAGAACCGAATCCAATTCCTTCTTTTGCAGATTCTATCCCAACATTTCCGACATTGCTAGTCATTATGATGATAGCTTTCGAAGGACTATATGGTGTTCCATGATTATCAAGCATAGTTTTTGAATCGAGCAGTCCAAATAAGAAATTACGTACTTTAGGGTGGGCTTTTTCTATTTCATCAAATACAATAACACACTCTTCGTTTTTTCTTAATTGCGTAGGTATTATCCCAGTTTGCGGGTTTCTTTTGTCATCTTCTGAACCAACATATCCTGGAGGTGAACCTATAAGTTTAGCGACCTCATGTTCCAAGCAATATTCGGCACCATCTATTTTTAACAATGTTCTGCCAGGGAAAAGATATTCATTCAATTGCCTTGCTAATTCGGTTTTACCTACTCCGCTTGGGCCAACGAATAGAAATCCTTGTGCTAAGTCGGGATCGGCTAGACCTGTCTCTTTATTGATAAGTGCGGCTACAATTGCATCAATAGCATGGTCCTGCTCGAAGATGACTGATTTCATATAATCTTCTAGATACAATAATTTGGATCTTCTTTTTTGTTTGGCTTCCTCAGGAGTCTGTTTCTGCACTTTCGTCTCAAGGTTTTCTTTTTTAGGTTCTTTTGCAGTATCTTTGGCAGGTTCTTTCGGGGGGTCATTCCTTCTAGGCGGTCTTGGCGCAGGTTCATCAACTGCGAAATATTCGTCAGGTATCCTATCCTCTTTCACAGATATGCCTGCTGATTTTATGATTTCCAATATCCTTGATCTTGCGCGACCATTAATTACTTCTGAAGTAGGTAAAGTCGCTATGTATTCTATATCTGTCTGGCATCTGTCGTTAAGTCTCAACAGAGCATAGTCCATGAATAATGCAGCGATCCCTTCACTTCTTTCTTGGCCAATCCAGTATTCCGCAACATTGAGCGCTCTCATGAATTCGGTCTTCACGCCGTCATATCTATTACGGAAATATCTGTTCATTGTGAAAATCAATTGATTGAGATCTATTTTTGAATCTGCGAACTGCTCCAGATAATACGCGCTGGCATATTTGTCAGAATCATTCGGGATGTGCATCAGACAATGGTCTTTGTAAGTTTCAGTGCCTTTATCTCCTTCACATAGGAATTCGATGCCTTCTTTATAGAAATCGCCTGCTGACAATTTGAATATATTCTCAAATACTGGTCCTTCGGTCAATCCGTTTATATCAAGCTTATCAAGCATGAAACCTCTTTCGCTCAGAATACTTAATGTCAATAATGTCGAGAATCTGTCAGGATAACCTACCTTTTGGATGGCACTTTTTATACCATCTAGAGGGCTTTTTACTGCTTTATATTCATCAATAATTGTCTTAAGATGTTCTTTATTGATGTTATCTTCTAAGGACATTAGTCAATAGTGTAGTGTAAGAAATTTATATAGTTATTCATATCTATTCGGCCTGCAACAAGTAAATTTTGTTGATTTTTGCGATTCTAGAATCAGATATCTATGATTTTGCCTTCTTTGCCGACATTTATCACTCTTGTTGTGCCAATCATCTCTTCCAGGCCTTTTGCTTCATGGACATGAGAGCATAATAGAATATCCGGTTTAAGTTCGCTTATGGCTTTAGCTATGCCTTTGCTTGGCGGGACAAACCTTGACAATCTTTGCATAGAACTGCCTTCAGGATGCATGTGAGTGATCATTATCTTCTTTTTCATACTTTTGACGTAGTCATTGCCTTTCTTGAGCAGGTTGAATGTCTCTTCTTCTGATAGCATCGGTGCTGGACCTACATTTGTAGAACCGCCACAGCCGAATAGTCCAACGTCATCGATTTTAACAGAATAGCCGTGCAGGTTGGTCGCGTTGTATTGCGCTGCAAGGAAATCTGCGGTCGCCAATGATTCATGGTTGCCGGGAATAAGGAACACTTTCTTGTTCTTCTTGATGAATGGACCTAGGATGTTCTCTGTGGACTGCTCTGCGTATGTTATGTCGCCGCAGATTACTACTAAATCAACTTCTTCCTTTTCTGCGCGGTCTGCCAGCTTTTCAGCTAGGCGAGAGTCGCCGTGTATGTCGCCGAATGCGAGTATCTTCATAGTAGTATTGGCAAAATACGCTTTATTTAAAGATTGCTGAGAAGACGCTTATTTCTTTTTGCGTTCTGGTCTTTCCTTGATTGTCGCTTTTTCTTGTGCGAGATTGACAATTGTAGAGGGCTTTCCGTTTATTTCGTTATCGTATATGATGAAGTCGCACTTACTTTTGATGTCTGTGCTTAATGTGTCAAGATTTATCATGAATTCTTCGCCTGTCTTGTTCACAGATGTAGTTATTATCGGTTTACCCAATCTCATGACAAGGCCCATGATCCAGCTGTCGGGTATTCTTATCCCAATCGTTCCTTGGCCAAGATTAACTTCTTTCGGAATGTTTTTCCCTTTAGTCTTTAGTATGAGTGTATATGCACCTGGCAGTTTTTTAAACCAATCTTCTGCTTCTTTTGTTACTACACAATTCTCTTTGATCCAATCTATGTTCGGCGAGATGACTGAGAATGGTCTGTCTTGCTGGCCTTTGATATCCCTTAATTTCTGGACTGCTTTTGGATTTGTAGCGTCGCAGCCAAGTCCGTAGATTGTGTCAGTCGGATAGATGAATATTGATCCTTTCTCTATTTGTTCTAGTATCTGCATCAATTCCTGTTCAGCTTCCTGAAGATTTATGATTCTCATTAAAATTTCAGAGCGCTAATACCTTTATATATCTTACGAATCGGAGATTTTTGAGAAAAAGTTTATTCAACCATTATGCCGTACCAGAAGTAAAGAAGTCTGTCCAATGCTCTGACTATTTCTGGGCCTTTGCCTTGCACGACTATGCAATTGTTGTCGAATAGAATTTGCGTAGGTTCTTGGTCTTTCAGATAGAAAACAGGTTTATCTGTGCTTCCACATGTTATGACTGGAGTTCCAGTTGTATCATTATAAGGTTTTGCGTATGCGCCTTTGATCTTGAGATGCATAGCTCGTTCCATTGATAGTTTCAATTCGCCGGATGCTACTGCCACATATTTCAATGCTTCTGACCCCGGCGTATATGTTGTTGGATCGAATGTGACATAATATACGTCAGAGCCTACGAATGCTTCGGATATTCTGCCTTTTATGTCGATATCTTTCACAGACAATGGATCATTATGGAATCCGACTGTGTATAGATTATTTCCACTTAGGATGTCCGTATACCAGATTCCATCAACTTTCGAGAATTCTAATCCTTTGTATGAATATGATTCTTCAGTAGCTCTTGTTATTGTCTTTCCTGTCAATGTGCTTATGTCTATGAGTTTAGTATCTCTTATGTAATTGATTGACAAGATTAGACCGAAAATCACGATTATGCCTATGATGAGATAAGTAGCATTTTTCTGGCTTTTCTGTTCTACTTCTGGATCTAATGCGATGTCCTGATTAGACATAGCTGTAATAGTATTCGGTATTATCGGATTGCCGTTATCATCTAAATCCATGTTTATCAAATGTGATGCTACTTCTTTATAACCTTTTGTAAAGTGGAAGAGTTATATTTAATTGATTATTCTTATCATAATACAAAAGATATATAAATTCCTAATATTAATTATAATGAAGAGGTAAGATAGAATGCAAAGATGGAGATGGATAAGTGTTATTTTATTCTTAGTGTTATTTGCTAGTCTTGTTTCAGCTGATAATATAGCGGGAACTTCACAACGTCTTTATGCGACTCTTATCAGTCAACAGCCTGATCCAGTTTCACCGGGCAATTTCCTGGAAGTGCGTTTTAATATTGAGAATAACGGCGGTGCTGTAAGCGATTTAACTTTTGAGTTAGTTCCATCATATCCTTTATCACTCATAGACTCCGGCTCTAAATATGTTGGTTCAATATTAGCGGGACAGCTTGGTAAAGATGCAGTCACTCTTTATTATAAATTGAAAGTGGATGCAAATGCCACTGCGGGAAATGCGACTCTTAAACTTCGTTATAAAACTCTTAACGGAGCGTACACCACATTTGATGAATTTACTATCCGTGTACGTGAACCACAGGCGTTCTTGACTATAAGTTCTGTTGTTACTAATCCAGCCGAATTAGTGCCTGGCAAGTCAGGAGAGATCAAAGTGGGGATCACTAATTATGCGAAATTCACAATGAGGAATGTCAAGCTCACTTTGCCGACAAGCGCTACATCATTCACAGGCTTCGATAGCGGAGCTGACAGGTTCATATCTTCAATCGGTCCAGGTCAAACAGTGTATGAAACTTTCAAAGTATTGGTATCTGGAAGCGCGACTTCTAAAGTGCAGGATACGGCTATAACCATGACCTATGAAGATGAGATTGGCACTTCTTATTCAAAAACTATCAATGTAGGTCTTATAATAAATGAACATCCGCAATATCTTGTGAATGTTGAAGAATCAACAATATTCTATAAAGGGCAGACTGGTAATGTTGTGTTCAGCATTGCAAATACTGGCACTTCTGAGATGAAGTTCGCAATACTTGAGCTTATGCCCGCAGATAATGAAGAATATGAAATAATCTCTGCACCTAAAGTTTATGTAGGTAATTTGGAAAGCGATGATTATGAAACAATCACTTACAAAGTGCATGTGAACGGAGTTGATGAATCAGTTCCATTCAAACTGCAGTTAAGATACAAAGATACTATAAATGCTGAATATACTGATGATATTGTATTACATTACAAAGTTTATTCAAAGAGCAAGGCTGCATCATATGATCTTGCAGTTGTGCCTGGAATCGGTTCATATATGATGTATCTTATGGTATTTGTACTGGTTATAGTATTCACAATATTCATGGTCTTGGATTGGATGCATAATCCTATGCCTAGATACAAACACATATTATGGCTCATAGTCATATTAACTTTCGGAATTGGGGCATTAATGTATTATTTCTTCGGCAGAAAAAAAGCCGAGATATGATGATCTAATGGGGGATGGATGGAAATACGTTTCCATAGCGACAAATGGAAAACATAATCATAGAGCTCAAGGATGTTTGGAAAGTATACCGGATGGGTCTTGTTGAAGTGCAGGCTCTTCGCGGTTTGAATTTCAAAGTGCATCAAGGCGAGTTCGTCGCCATAATGGGTCCTTCAGGTTCGGGCAAATCAACTTCTATGAATATGGTAGGATGCCTTGACGTGCCTTCTCGTGGCGCAATCTATCTAGGCGGAAGAGATATATCTAAATTGCATGAATCTGATTTAGCACAGATACGTGGACAAAAGATCGGTTTCATCTTCCAGCAGTTCAATCTTATCAATACATTGACGGCTATGGAGAATGTGATGCTGCCTATGACTTTTCAAGGAATGCCGCCTGCGCAGCGTAAAGACAGGGCTAGAAGGTTGCTTGAGCTTGTTAAATTGGGCCATAGGATGAATCATAAACCTGTTGAGATGTCTGGCGGAGAACAGCAGCGGGTAGCTATCGCGCGTTCTTTGGCTAATAATCCTTCAGTCATCCTTGCTGATGAGCCAACAGGTAATCTGGATTCCAATACAGGCACAGTTGTCATGGATTTCTTACGTTATTTGCATGAGCAGGAAGGGCTTACTATTGTCATGGTCACACATGATGAGCATGTGGCGAAACAAGCAGATAGAATCGCTTATCTCAAAGACGGCGAAATAATTGCAGATAAGTTGACTAGGCCTCATCATGTGCATGTACATAATCCTGAGAAAACTGTTGAAAAGTTAGGAGTTCTAGGTATGAAACATGGAACTAAGTGATTATGCCAGTTTTGCTTTGAATAACATAACACATAATTCTTTACGTACTTGGTTGACTATGATTGGCATTTTTTTAGGCATTGCTACCATTGTTTCGCTCCTTAGTCTTGGTCAAGGTTTGCAAGACGCAATAGGTTCTCAATTCTCACAGCTTGGTACTGATAAGATTACTTTTCAGAATTCGCAAGGTTTCTCAGGGCCGCCGGGCACTATGGTTGCTAAGAAATTGAATGATCATGATCTTGGTGTTATGAAAAGCGTGAAAGGCTTTGAGTTGGTTTTTGGCCGTCTGCTACGTTTTGATAAAGTAGATTTCAATAAGAAAACAGTATTCACTGCTTTGATTAGTCTGCCTAAGAAGACCAAAGAGATGCAGTTGGCTTATGAAGTCGGCAAGTGGGAAGCGGAATCTGGCGAATTGTTGAATGTGAATGACCGCGGTAAGATTCTAATCGGCAATGACTACGCGCATAAAGAAGTTTTTTCACGTAATTTGCGTGTCGGTGATAAGCTATTGATTCATGATAAGGAATTTGAGATATCAAGCATATTGAAAAAAACTGGAGCTCTTTACGGAGAGGCCTTCGTGGTTATGGCTGAAGAGGATATGAAAGAAATTCTTGGCATAGATGATGAATGGGATCTGATTGTCGGCAAAGTAAGCGGTGGCGTAGATGCTGTGGCAGTGGGCGAAGTCTTGAAGCGGACCATACGGCGCGATAGGGGGATACGGGATCCTTGGAATGATGATTTCACTGTCCAGACTCCGCAGGATATGTTGAAGACTTTTGGAAATGTTTTATTGATTGTGCAGGCCGTACTCGTGGGGATTGCTGCGGTATCTTTGCTTGTCGGCGGTATCGGTATAATGAATACCATGTACACTTCTGTTCTTGAACGTACTAAACAGATTGGAATAATGAAATCTATCGGCGCTCGTAATTCCACCATATTGATACTTTTCATGATAGAATCAGGGATGCTCGGATTTGTCGGTGGCGTAATTGGTCTCGGTCTTGGCGTGTCTTTCAGTTATATGGTTGAATATGTAGGAACTTTAGTATATGGTTCTGCGCTGATACAAGCATCATATCCGCCATTCCTATTGATAGGCGCTTTATTGTTCTCTTTTTTCATTGGCGCAATGGCTGGCACTTTTCCGGCGCTGCAGGCTGCGCATCTTAAACCAGTAGATGCGTTGAGGTACAGGAAATGATCAATTCTCACGCCATTGCAGATTATCTTGTGATTGTCATAAATGGTCTTCGCCGTAGATGGTTGCGTACTTCTCTCACAATGATAGGCATCTTCATTGGTATTGCTGCTGTTGTTGCTCTTGTGAGCATCAGTCAAGGCATGAAGGTGTCGATAGACGAACAGTTCCAAAAGCTTGGATATGATAAACTGATTATTGCGTATAAAGGCGATGTGATACCTGGGATTGGCGGCGGAGCAGAATCCTTGACCACAAAGGATGCTGATTTCATAAAACGTGTCCGCGGAATAGAAGATGTTGTGTATTTTAATAATCCTACAGCAGCTATCGAGTATAAGGATCAGACGATTTTCTATATTATAATAGGATATCCTACTGATGAGAAGCAGAAATTGTTCGATGAATTCTTGTATCCTTCAATCATAGAAGGACGCAAATTACGTAAGAGTGACAAGTATAAAGTGACTGTTGGTATCGGGTATTACCAAGATAATGTGTTCAAGACTAATCTCAAGCCTGGCGCGAAATTAGCAATCAATGGAGTTGATTTCGAAGTTGTAGGCATATATGATAGAATAGGAAATCCGCAGGATGATATGCAGATATATATGCCGGAAGATACTGTGAAAGAATTATTTAATTTAGGGGATAAGGTAAGCAGTATTATCGCTAAGACTGCGCCTGGCGAGAATCCTTCGGATATCGCTGAACGAGTGCGGGTTCAGTTAGCAAATTATCGTAATGTGAAAGAAGGCAATGAAGATTTCATCATACAGAGCTCTGAAGATATGATGAAGACGATTACACAGATATTGAATATAATACAGATAGTTTTAGTTGGTATAGCTTGCATATCCCTTTTTGTCGGCGGTATCGGCATAATGAACACTATGTATACAGCTGTGACTGAAAGGACTCAGCAGATAGGGATAATGAAAGCTATTGGCGCACGCAACGAAGATATCATGACAATGTTCTTGATAGAATCTGGAATACTCGGTCTTGCTGGCGGCACTATAGGAATCATAATTGGATATCTTTTCGCGAAAGCTGTTGAGTTGATTGCTGTCTATTACTTGAAAGTCACTTTATTGAAGCCCTTCTTCCCTTGGTATCTTTTAGTTGGTTCACTATTATTCGCTTTTATTGTAGGTGCTTTAGCAGGTACACTTCCTGCAATAAATGCTTCTAAATTGCAGCCTGTTGAGGCGCTTAGATACGAATAAAAAGGAGAATTAGAATTTTGGGTATACAGATAGTATTAATAAACTTTTAATAGAATAATCTTATTTTACATTAAAAAATCATTTAGATGATTTTCTCTTTGTTTTAGATTCACCCATACTCTTAACTCTATTGAAAGATTTTCCAAACTCGATAGCTAAATGGGACCCATAGCTTGATATTGCTATAGAAAGGAACATGAATGAGTACCATATCATTTCTGAAGAACTCTCTAATGTGTCCCATCCTTTACCATCCACTAAATGGTATACTGCCATAGAAATCACTCCCATAAGCGTAACCAGGAAGAATATTGCCAATGAAGAAAATATATTTTTGAAAGAGTCATCATTAAGATGTTTGACGACCATAAAGATGTAGTATAGTATGATCATGCCTATAATAGAAGTGGTCACTGAGGTGAATTGCGCGATGAATAGTATTATATCTTCTTCAATCATTTGAACCAGTACTCCTTAGAGCTTTCAACCGCATCCAATGCAGTCCTATAGAAATAAATAAATGATGCGAATATGAATCCATGAGCGATGGATTCGAATAATAATGCAATCTCTTCGCCATAATAATGACCTAGCATATCGCCAAAAGTGTGCAAAGAGAATGCGAAATAGAGTATTATTACGCCATACATCCTGAGCTTAAGCACTTCTTTGGTTGATTCGATACTGTTCTCTTTAGCTTTGAATGCCAAATAGACGGCGATTGCGCCGAAGATAATAGTTGCGATAAATAATATCTCTGGAACCATAATTATTTTCAAGTAATTATCCTATATAAATATTTCGAAATATAGATTGTCCAGAGGTAAATTTATATATCTTTAATTCTTTTATCTTGTAATGCGAAAGAAGATAATGATAGTGGATGATGAGCCTGATGTGGGCAAGACTATTGAAGTGCTTCTTGAGAAGAATGGATTTGATACAATTTTGGCATACAATGGCGATGAGTGCCTTGATAAGTTGAAGGCTGAGAAACCTGATCTTATTCTTATGGATATAATGATGCCAGGCACTCCTGTGAAAAAAATAGTCTCAAAAATCAAAGGGATAAAAATAGCTTATCTTTCAGTGGTGAATTATGTGGAAGCGGAAAAAGAAGGATTGATCGGGAAGAATCATGTCGTTGATTATATCCAGAAACCATTCAATGTGAATGACTTAGTCTCTCGGGTAAAGAAATTAGTCTCTATCTGATTTTATTCATCTTTTTTGTTCTCTAAACAATCTTTCAACTTGTTTAATAGTACTGGCTTCATCTACGCCTTTATCCGGTCTTAATCTAATCACTCTAGGGAATCTTAATGCGTAGCCTGAGCTGTATGTAGGCGATACTTGGATCTCTTCATAACTAAGCTCTAGAACTATCTTCGGTTTGATATCGACATGCTTGTCATCTTCTTTTGTAATCAATGGTTTGGCCATCTTTGTCAGTTCTCTGAATGTCAAGCCTTCTTCTTCCTTTTCTTTCAATCCTGTACCTACTTTGCCGATTGTGACGAATTCGTCGCCGTCTCTGCACGCCAAGTCAAACGAACTTAACCATTGGCCTCTCTTGCCTTCGCCCCATGTCGCGCCTACGATTACGAGGTCTAGAGATTCCATGACTGGTTTGACTTTCATACCATAACCTACTCTTGCGCCGGGTTTGTAGGGTGCGTCCAATCCTTTGACCATGATTCCTTCATAGCCCTCTGATAATGATAATTGATAGAATTTGTTAGCTTCATGCAAGTCGTCTGTTATTATCTGGTTCGCTAGAAGTAATTTGTGCGGTATAATTTTAACTATTTTTTCTACCGCTTTTCTTCTCTCAATGAACTGCTTCTTGATCATATTCTCGCCGTCTAGCTCTAACACGTCGAAGATATGAAGTTCAACCGGTAGCTTCTTGATCATCTCATGGATGTCATGCTTTCTCTTGATTCTTTGCGAGATATTCTGGAATGGAATATGGATTTTTTTAACTGGATCAATGCCGACGACTTCGCCGTCTAGGATGAAGTCATGGGATTTGATGTTATCTTTTATGACTTCGACAACGTCTGGGAATTGTTTAGTCACATCTTCTAGACGTCTTGTGAATAATTTTATTTCTTTGTTGTTTCTGTGGATCTGCAGCCTGAATCCGTCATACTTGAATTCTAATGCTGCCGGTTTTCCTACAGTCTCGAATGCTTCTTTGATGTCTGCTGCTTTGAGATAGAGCATCACTTTGACTGGCGTGCCTGGCACAAGGCCTATCTTCATCAGGCTTTGCAGGCTTCCTGCTTTGCATCTTGATGCGACAATCGCATAATCATTTGTAATTTCAACAGCTTCTTCTACTCTCTTAACTAATCTGTTATAGACCTCTCTGCCTAGCTCTTCATCTTTTGCTTGAATATAATCGTAATCTTGCACTCTTTTATTATCTAGGTCTTCAATAGTTTCTATATCTAGGATTTTTCCAGTGAGTTTGTGTTTTGCCTTATAATCTAAAATAGTGCCGCATTCTATGCATTTTTCTGTTTGCGGCATTACTTTACCGCAGTTTGCGCATTTCATGAAAATAGGAAATACTGGCGGATAGCAGGCCCAGACTATCGCATCTCTCAGGCTGCCTTCTCCTATGCCGACTCTTAAATCTTCAAGAACCATTCTTGTGATATATTTAGCTTCCAATGGTTTTGCGCTTGTCAAGAGTTCTGCTAGAAGTTTTACTTTTTGGTCAGCTGAACCTTGGCCTTCCATTTCTGCTAATTTTTTTATATTTTCAAATACTTTTTTGATAGTTAAGGATTCTGAGAATAATGTTTTTTGTTTTTTTCCTTTTATTAGGTTGGCTGCAGTCTCTCCTAGATCGCCTGTCTTTTTCCATTCTTTGATAACTGTTGATTCATCCAAGCCTGATGCTACGATTATGGCTTTCAAGGCCATCTTCTGCGCCATGCCAATCTTTCTATCATCATGCGCCGGAAAGACTAAGCCTTGGACTAACAAAATGATTGTTTCTAGATCAGATGGGAGCGTTTTCTTTAGGAGATCTGCAAGGATATATGTCTTATCCAATCTTTTTGATGTCGCTTCCAGCTTCTGATAATATTCAACGAGATCTGAGTATTTCATCTAATCATGATTTATTTTTCGTATATATAAAAGTAGTGCTACTTGCGGTGTTTATGATGCTTAGAAAGATGATGTTTCACTTTATGTTTTTGGATATGTTTAGAGGTATGGCGTTTGATGTATTTGACTTTTTTCGTTTTTTTCAGTATATTATATATCCTTTTCAGAAGCATGCCTAATGTTGTTAACAGCAATACAAATGCTGCTGCAATTGTGTATATGGATACAGGTTGCTGGACTTGAACTGGTTTTTCTGAACTAATAAATTGACAGGTTTCAGATTGTATTGGTTTATTTTTTTCTGTACCACATTTATTGAGATCTTGGCATGTCCTTTGTCTTGTGCCGTTTTCGTTCCATCTGGTCCAGTATGCGCAATCCCAAATTTCAATGCATTCGCCTTTTGTAGTTATGAAATTAGTGACTACTTTAATACTTTGTCCGGTGATTAATTCGTAAAATCTTTCGAAATATAATCTTGCGATTATGCCTACTTCTAATGGAGATTCTTCAATAACCATTTGATTCAATTTTATCGGACCTATTCCTATTCCAGGGTCTTCTGGAGTGAATGTGGCGTTGATGTAATGCAGTCCTTGCGGTATTGTTTTGACTATTGTCCAATTGTTTTTGTCATCTCGGCAAATACCTTTTTCGTAATCCCAATCAGTGCATTTCAATAGCGCGAAATCCGGTCCTGCGCAAACATATCCTATACTTAGATCGTACATTCTGCTCTCTAACGGTTTCACGCCGAACAAAGTAGTGAAATTAGTGAATCTTGAATTCGAAGTAGGGACATATGACAATTCGATGTTGCTGCCTTCACTATACTCGATTGGCGCATTATCTGGATAATAAATTCTGCTGCCGCTGTAGGTACCAGTAATTGATTGAACTGACCTTTCATTGTCAGTTGATGAAGTTGTTGATTCTAATTGTGCAGTTGCGGTATTTCCTGAGCCAGAGTCTGTATTACTTGTTATCGTGTTTTGTTCAGTTAGCGTTGTCACAATTTTTGTAGTAGAATTATATTGAGAACCATACAAAATTCCATTGAATGGAGTTACACCAAACATAAGGTTTGTGTTTGCGCTATAATAGGAAGAAGTAAGGTTGGGGATTGTGTGATTCGCACCACTCCGGTCTATTTGTCCATATAATGTCATATTGTATTCATCAGAAATCTCTGCCAAAGATAATGACTTATTCCAGACTTTGACTTCATCGATAGTGCCGTTGAAATAATACCATCCTCCGGTATGGAGTCTGCCTCTTCCAATATCAAATGATGCAGTATTCTCGGTATAGAACCCACTTATTCCATATTTTAGTAATTCATTGCCATTGAGATATAAACTTCCATTATTATATCCATTAGGTGTTGCTTCCATAAATGTGATAGTAATCAAACTCCATGAATTTAATGGGATGTTTTCTGTTGAGCATGCTTCTGTATCTGGCGGATTTCTATCACCAATGCATAGTTTTAATCCGTCGCTTAATTTTAGGTATACGCTAAACCCTTCCATGAAAAATGAATCTTTGTATCCTTTGTTTAATATACCCATTGTCTGATTGCCTTTTGGATATATCCATGCTGACCATGTGTAGTTTATATCCTTAAAAGTACCATTACCATTAGAATAATATTTTGTGAAGAAATCAAGGCTTGAGTCACTAGTGGTGTTTACGAATGTTCCATTTTCAAAGAAATCATAACCTCCTCTTATTTTGCCGGTTACATTGTTAACATTGCCTACAACTTGTACTACTCTATTGTTTATTACTTCTTGTGGGCTATTATCGAATCTCCAATATGCTACTAAAGAATGAGGTTTCCATGCTTCTATCCCATCTATGTACCATTGGTAAATGGAAGCATTTTCGGGATAATTGCTTTGATCTGAATAAGTCCATACACCCCCTACTTCAGGTGTTGTTGTAAGCACTGTCGATGGGACAATGGATATACTTGTGACTACTGGATAGGGATTGAGAGTATATTTATAAGTTGTATTTTCTGATATTTTTAATCCATAAGAATCAGTACAGTTGATTCCCCATAAATATGTTAAATTATTAAAACTGAAAACTATACTTGTGAAATTAAATTGAACATTTGCAGTGACTTCTTTTGTTTCATTCTTTGCCCATGAACCTGACCAATTGCCATATAACGTGCAGATTCCGGTTCTGTTTAGTTTTGCAGATGCAGTAAATGTGAGATTTTGTCTAAGATTAAGGGTATAATTCATTAAATTGGATAAAGCTGGTAAATTGTTGATTGCTAAAATTGAAAATGTGGAATTTGAACCACGACCAGTATTGCCAAAATCATCTGAACAATTTATGTTCCAGAAATAATTGTTATTAACATTAGTGAATGTTATTGCAGTGAAGTTGAATTTAGTTGATGAAGTGACTGATTTTGTTTCGTTTTTGCTCCATGAACCTGACCAGTTGCCGTATAGTGTGCATGTGCCGGTTTGACTGGATTGCGCCGAGAATATATATAAAATTCCATCATTGCTATAATTTATTTGCTGACTAATCGTGAGAGTTATAGGACTTAATGTCGTAAATGTCAAATTGCTTCCAGAACCTATATCACTTGATGAATTCGAGCAATTCACATTCCACACATAATTTGAATTATTAGAAAGAATAAATTGTGTGAAATTGAATAAAGTGTTCGCTGTTATGCTCTTTGTCTCGTTTTTGCTCCATGAGCTTGAGAAGTTTCCGTACAATGTACATGTGCCGGTTTGCGAGCTTTGGGCTGAGAATATGTATGACATGCGGTCGTTAGTGTAGTTGCGTTGGTTGGTGATAGTTGGTGATGCTGGTGTTTCAGTACTATCGCTTGGTCCACCATATATTAAATATGTTTTGCCAGTAGAACTTTCATAGCTATTTGCCCCTATTAATATGTCTGGATAGTCATCACTATTGATATTTCCAGCTTTACTGACTGAAATTCCTAAACCTTCTTCAGATCCGCCATACCAGCTCGCATTTGCGTTGCTAATATTGAGATTATTATTCCAATTATCAGCTGAACCATATATAAGATAAACTTTGCCTAGATAAAGATCATTTTCATTATATTGGGATGTCCCTACCAATATATCATCATATCCATCATTGTTAATATCTCCGATTCCATCAATTGAATCAAAAGCGGAATCTTCAAATTTTTCTATGCGCCAGCTTGCATTGGAATTACTAAGATTAATATTATTATTCCAGTTCCCTTCAGACCCCATAATAATATATAATTTACCAGAGATTTGCCTTAAGCTATTACCTTCATCGATAATTAACATATCATCATAACTATCATTATTAACATCGCCCGCACTACTAACTCCCCTAATTGATTCCCCATATGTTTCAGTATACCAACTGGCATTTGAGTTACTAATTTCTATATTATTTGACCATCCATTTGTTGCTCCTAGAATAAGATATGCTTTGCCAGAATTTGGTCCCCCATAGTCATTTCCTGATTCTATGATGAAATCAGAATATCCATCATTATTAACGTCTCCTGCACTAGATATATGTACACCTAAAGAATCTCCTTCCCCTTCACCATACCAGCTGGCATTAGCTTCACTTATGTTCATAAGATTATGCCAATTATTCGATGGACCGAATATTAGATACACTTTACCTACATCTAATCCATCTAATTTAGCACCATATGCGCTGATAATTATATCATCATAACCATCGTTATTTACATCTCCTGCATTATTCGATTTATAGCATATACTTCCTTCAGTTTCTCCATACCAACTTGCATCAGCAGCTAATGAAATATTTTGGTTATTTTCCCAACCAGTTGCTGAGCCTAATATCAAATAGACCATGCCTGCGTTATTGCCGCCATATTCATGTTGTTCTGATCCTAATAGAATGTCATCATAACTATCATTGTTAACATCTCCCGCATAACTCATTTCGGTAAATCCATAATCTATATTTTCACCATACCAACTAGCATTAGAATTGGATAAATTCATATCATTAGTCCAGCCGTTTGCTGAACCCAATATAAGATATATTTTTTCATCATTATAATCTTCTTCTTCATAATATCTATCTGCTAATATTAAGAAATCATCATATCCATCATTATTAACATCTCCAGCATATTCTACTTTATATCCGGATTCATCATTAACTCTTTCGCCAATCCAACTTGCGTTTGATGCTAAACTTACATTTTGATTTCCTTCAAAAATTCCTTGGATTACGTAGTTATTGTTATCGCCAATAACATTACCTGTGATTTCTGCGGGATAGGATAAGAAGAAAGCTATCATTAAACCTACTAGAATACCTACTACCATCTCTTTTTTGATACTCATTTCTAACTAATTCTATATATATTGATATTTATATAGCTTTTTATTAATTATGTATAGAACGAAGTTTATTCCTTCATGTGCGCTTTCAAGCCCATGACATAAGCTAATAGAAGTATTGACATTTCCACAATCTTGAAATTGTTTTGATACGCTATCTCTACGCCTTTCCTGATAACATTAATTTTCCTTGCGATGTCATCGACTTTATCGAGTTCGTATGCTGGCAATCTTTGTTTTATTTCTTTTATTTCAAGATGCTTGAGATGCTCTTCTAATGTGATATGGAAGAATGCGCCTTGGTTGATTGCTTCTGTCATGTCTTTCAGTCTAGCTACTTGCGCTTCGTTTACAATGTCATAGAAGTTGAATACGAAATCTATATTGTTTCTCAATATTTTTTCGCAGAATTTGTTGATTGCTATATCGAATTGCTTCTTCTCTTCGAGAGTCTTCATGACTGGCATCTTGTTCAATGTTGTAGCTAATTCTTCAAGGAATGTATCCTGCCATTCAATTATTTCTTTTGTGTAGAGTATATTCTTTTCCAAAGGCTGGAGTATTTCATTCAATCCAGTGTATGCCCTTTGCAAGCTGATCACTTCATAGATGTTTGAATTCTTTGGGAGGGATACGACTTGAAGCATGACTTCAGGAATGAGTTTCAATGAATGTTGCATTACATTAAGATCTTCCATTGCGCCGAAATATTTAGAGAATTCAAGTCTGAGCATTTCTTTGCTGATTGGGAACTTAATGTTTTTTCTTATATCACGCATCAAAGGCAGAGCTTCGACTTCTGCTGACCTGAAATTCAAGTCTTTTAATGTGTAGATATATAGCATTACGATATTGATGTCAATTTCATTTAAGAAGATTTATGGAGTCTGTTATATAGTATATTTCTGTTGTAATCGAGAATATGTGAAGTCTGCCAAGGTTTTAAGATTCTCAATATCCGCTTTATTGTATTTTATCAGTTTAGCCAATGCTGCTTTGTTGCCATTCTTATAACGTTTCCATAATATGACTGCTTCATAGCCAGACATGCCATGAATCTCTTCTTCCCTGCTTATGTTCAGGATTCTCTCTATTGCTTTCAAGCCGCCTGTATAACCTAATTCTCTTAGCGGATACATCAAGTCGATATGGCAACTTGGTAGGGTGAGTTCTGGGAATTTACTTTTTATGAACGGGATATCGAAACGTTTTCCATTGAATGTTATGATTGAATCATATTTCTTGATTTCATCTTTGAATGCCTCTAGATTAATGTCTTTTATGAAGAATTGGGATTCAGTTCCGTCATACATACCTATTACAGTCAAATCATTCTCTTGGCCTAAGCCGGTTGTCTCTATATCTAAAAAGCATGGTTTGAGGTGCGGATATAATCGCCAATGATCTTTGTCCGGTAGATTGTTTATGAAATAAGAATAATTCTGATTGTTGTATGCTTCTATTGATTTGAGAATCTTTTCTTGAATGCATTCTTTGTTCCTGACTTCTAGATTGTTTACGTTATTGAGATAGTCCTGCCAAGTATGGATATTATTGCTTCTGAGAAAGTCTTCACCTATCTCTGTTATGTGCGAGAACGTTCTTGTTAAGATTCTATCACCGATACTTTCTGTGCGGTGTTTGTTTTTAAAGTTTGTTGTGGTTGAGAATCTTTATGCGGCTTTCTTGACTGCTTCTTTCATGAACTGCTCGATCTTCGCGCTCATATTGTATCCTTGTTCTTTGCATAATCTCTTGAATCTGTCCGCTACATTCCTATCTATAGTAAAATTCAATCTTTCCTTTGTCCTTATGCTTTTAGTCTTCTCGAATTCCATGAGCGCTTCGAATAATTGAGGGTCTTCTTTCATTATTTTATCCGCAGTTTCCAATACTTTATTTGATGGCATTTTTTATCATGTCCTCTATTTTAGTTATATTTGTGATATTCTTGAGCAAAATCTCTTTTATCATCAAGAGTATTCTATCATCGTAAGTCTCGTATCCTTCGATATCTGCATAGGTCTTGATAGCCAGTGCCGCAGTTCTTTTATTGCCTTCTTCGAATACATGATCTATCAAGATGGCTCTAGTCAATAGAGCTAATGCTTTTGTCCAATTTTCTGTTTTTTTACAATAACTTAATGCGAAGTCAAGGCTGCCTTCGTTATGCAGTTTACCTTGATCAAATCTCATATTCATGCTTACTATATCCTTTTTATTAAGTATGAATTTCATGCGTATTCGTGTGTATAAATGTGTATTACTAGTATTTATACTTTTCGGTAGAAATTGGTTTTGATAGTAAAAATAAGAAAAGCAAATAGAGGTTTGCTCTATTTGTATTAGTGATCTATTATAGAAGCTTAAAGTTCTTAGAACTTTTTATGCTTTTGATAACAGTCTCTGCAATAAACTGGCCTGTCGCCGCTTGGTTTGAATGGCACTTCGCATTCTTTACCGCAATCTGCGCAAGTCGCTTTATGCATTTCTCTTGGGGCATCACTGAACGATCTTGGACCGCCGAATGATCTTGGGCCTCTGTTAAAGTCTCTCATATTACTCTCCTCCGAAGTATAACATATAATGAATAACTTTTTACTAGAAAAAGTCGCTAGTATATGTTAACTAAATCATAGAAGGGAAATATCGTATATAAAGCATTCGGTAGTGTTTGATAGAATTGCTTTATTTAGGTATGGTTGGAAGTTAGAATAAATAGTTAAAAAATAGAAAAGTAATAGGGACATGCCCTATTAATTATTAGTGATCTATTATAGAAGCTTAAAGTTCTTAGAACTTTTTATGCTTTTGATAACAGTCTCTGCAATAAACTGGCTTGCCTTCTGTTGGTTTGAATGGTACTTCGCATTCTTTACCGCAATCTGAACAAGTTGCTTTGTGCATTTCTCTTGGCGCGTCACTGAATGAACGTGGGCCTCTGTTAAAGTCTCTCATTTTATTTTCCTCCGAAAAATAACATATAATGAATAACTTTTTACTAGAAAAAGTCGCTAGTATATGTTAATTATATTCTACAAACTCTAGGTCCTTAATAAAGGTTTCTATGGCTTTTGAAGGTATTTTATGAGCTAATACTATAGGTGTCTACGATTTTTACTCATTATTCACTCTTTTGGGTGTCTACAAAATAGCAAGGTATATAAATTGTAGACACCTAGTATATAGTATGTTCCTTGAGACTAGGGCAGTTGGGGATAAGAAAAAGTATTATCTCATACATACCTATAGGATAGGGGGCAGTGTAAGGAGAGTATCTCACTTTTTAGGTACGGATTTGGGTCCTGATCAGCTTATTTCTGCTAGAAAGGCTGGTGAAATCACTCTTTTGAAGCAGATACGCGGGACTTCTGTGTTCACTTTGCGCGATTCTGAGATTGAAGCGTATAAATCGTATGATAAACGTCTTGAGATACATCATCTACAGAAGCATTTCGACTGGGGCAAATTCACAGAGGAATTCACCTATAACACTAATGCAATTGAAGGTTCTCGTGTTGTGTTGAAAGAGGTTAAATCACTTTTAGGGAAGCATTCTACAGCTACATCTTCTGATGAGATCGAGACTCTTAATGTGGCTAAGGCTGTGGAGCATATACGGAATAGTTCCGAAAAAATGTCTATGGAGCTCATTCTTCGTCTTCATAAGATGTGTTTTACTGGCACTAAGGATTATGCTGGTTCGTTTAGGGATGTGGAAGTTGTTATCAAGGATAGGGCTGGTAATATCATGCACATGGGTGCGCCATTTAAACAGATTAACTCTTTGCTAAAGGAGCTTGTTGATTGGTACAATATGCACGAGAAGAAGCATTCTCCTTTGCTGTTGGCTGCTGTGGTCCATGACCAGTTCGAACACATACATCCATTTCAGGACGGGAATGGGCGTGTTGGACGGCTTTTGCTGAATTACGTTCTTTTACATCATGGATATCCGCCTGTGAATATTCGTTTCAAGGACAGGACTTGGTATTACAAGACTTTGCGGATCTTTGACAGGACTGGTGATGTACGTCCTACTTTACGTTTTTTGATTTCTCAGTTCAGGAAATAGGTGTCTACGATTTCTGTGTTATGTAGACACCTGTTGCGAAATATTTATATATAACGTATTACATTTGTAATACATATGACTATGGCTGTAATTCCGGTAAGGTTGCCTGATGGGCTTATGAAACGATTAGATTCTTTAGTTGATAGCGGTATTTATTCAAGCAGGTCTGATGCGATAAGGGATGCTATAAGGAAACTTAGTGTTGTGGATATGTTAGTAGGGGGAGTGCCAAATACGGGGGATTCTGTTGAAGAAGTTAGAGCTATAAGGAAGAAACTTTCTAAAGAGAAAATAGACCTTTCTGATATACATAAGTTAATGAGGTAAGTTTTCAGGTTTTTCCGAGATTATGAACTCTTTTGAGAATTCTAATAGTTTTTTGTCTCTTGTCACTAAAATAAGATCAAGTCTTTTGCAGATTGAAATATGGATACAATCATAAAAGCTAATTTCAAATTGGGATTTTGATTCTAATTTTCTGGAATAGGCAAAGTCTTCTTTTATCGCTTCAATATACCTGAAGTTTGGAGTGTTTTTCATAACATTCAATTTTTCAAGGAAAACAATATCATCCATTAGTTTATTTTTAATCTCTCGTAGAACAATATCCGAATAATAAATGTATTCATTTAAATTATTTATTCTTTCAATGAAGCTTTTCGCATTTTCTAAATGAGGCATCTCTTCCTTGAATAGATTAAGCCAGATGCATGTGTCAACGTAGTAATAGTTTTGGACCATGGACTTATTTTGTCAGATTGGTTGTTTATAAGTTTCACGAATGTCCAGTGGACTATGAAAATATGTCCAGTGCTACTGCAGAATATATTATTTTTTTAACAAAATTTAAGAATAAGAATCTCTTTCTAGTTTGATATGAAACTGGCTATATTATTAGGCGTTCTTCTTATTTTGGGAGGATGCACTGCATCTTCTAACGTAATGAGTATCTCTGATCTTGCGTTGAATAGGCAGGACCTTAGTTCGCTTGGGTTAGTTAGCGATCATCTAAAGCAGTTAGGCATGGATTCTTCAACTGACTGTAAAATTGAAGAGTATCAGACTGATGAATTCTCTCCGCTTGCGCAGTCTGGTATCTGCAGTTATACATTGGATGGTTCTGAAGTGATTATCCAATTAGAAAAGTATGCTACATTGGAAGCTTTGGACGGCTCTTATCAATATGGTTCTTTACATTTACGTAGCGCAGATGGATTATTGAGCGAGAATGATTACGGAGATAAAAGCAGGTTCTATGTGAATAGTCCGAATGATTACGGCGCTGAGTTTAATCCGACTGGCGTGTATTTCTATTCTTTGTATTTCACCAAAGATACTTATTTGGTGCATATATCATCTAAAGGTTCAATTGATGCTAAAGAAGATGTAGCTGCTATTGGACGGACTATATTATCTAAATTCTAGTGGATTAATTTTGTTTTGAATGACCAAAGACCATTATCTATTTTATATAAGCACTGGAAGCAGAACTGCTACGGTAGTTCTTATCCATTGTTTGTACAATCTGTCGTATATATTCAACAAGCACTGGACACTGGACATTTACGGGTGACGCTTAAATATCTGCGTTTCTGAAGTTTGTTTATGATATTCGATAACAAGAATGGTTCGGTAGAAAAGCTTATATATCAATTGATATATAACATAAATATGCTAAAATCAACCATGAATCCGTCTGTAAGATCACCTACTTTAGATACTGTAATGATGGTGGAAAGATACATCGAACAGAATAGCGGTGAATTGAATCGTACGGAATTGTGGAAAACATTGCCTAAACAGGTGATGTGGCAAACCTATCTTGTAGTTATCGAATATCTGCAGAGCATAAATAAGATTGCAGTCGATAAGTCAGGGAAGATCGCTTATATCTGGAACCCGGAACTGGCTAAAAGACTTAGAGATAGGAAAGAGATTGCCGTATGATAAAAGCATCAAAAGTAGTATTCATTTCTGATGAATTGGAGACTGATTTCTATAATCTGAAAGAGAATGATCCTATCCGTAAATGCCTGGTGAAGGCAATTCACACGTTACGGGAAAATGCTTTTGCGGGTTATCATATACCGAAACGTCTTATTCCTCTTGTTTATGTTCAGAAGTATCATGTGAATAACCTTTGGAAGTATGACTTGAATAAGAATTGGAGACTTCTGTATACAGTTACTTCTGAGAATGAGGTTGAATTGATTTCTGCCATCCTTGAATGGTTCGATCATAAGGAGTATGAGAGACGATTCGGATATTAGAATAATTCGTTCATTCTCTTTTTGAGCAATGATATGAGTTCCGGCTGCATATAGCTGAATTCGTCTGATATATTTAGTGAGATTATTTTTTTATTTAGATATTGTTTAGGGAATCTATTTGATAATTCTGTTCTTTGAAAGTCTTCCATGACTGCAATTGTATCTGCCCAGGACATATCTGCTTCTTGAATCGGTTTTTCATTAAATAGTCCTGCTGATCTCGTATTGAACCTATCTTTGAATATCACTTCAGCAGTCTTGCTCCTGTGCTTATTCTGGTTGCAGATGAATAATACTTTCATTTTCTTAAAGTATATTCTTTGGTGATATAAATCTTTATATATTCCTGATTCTTGTTTTTTGTTCATGGCAATACAACTAACTCCTCAGGAGATGGAACTTGTTAAATCCGGCAAACTCGACATCAATAACATATTAGAGCATCGTAAGACTTTTCCTATACAATCGATAGATCAGAACGAAGTTGATAAGGTCAAGGAAGAGATTAAACTGGCTAACACTGCTTATAGAGATGCTATTGGTCGCAATAAAGCGCTTTATGACGAACTGATCGCTAACCGCGCGGTTAAGGAGCAGTGCCGACTTCGGATTGCTGAACTGCGTGTGCAGAAGAAGAAGTTGTTGGGACTTGAGTGAAGTTTTAATTGTTATTAATTTCTTTATTCTCTTTCTTATTTTTAGGCCAATATTTTTTACCGTTTTCTTTAAGACTATGATATATACCATTAAATAAAACTATAAAGAATGCTAGATCATCTTCGGGAAATAATACATTAATATTAAATGCTTTAAATCCAATAATAAATATACAATATATTGATACATATATTACACTTATTATATTAATAGCATCGCTTAATGTTTTAGTCCAGGTTATAGATTTTTTATAAATTTTTTGATTAATCCATAAACCAAAAGATAATATCAATGAGAGTATTAATAATACATAAGGGGTATTATACATTTTTATCTTACTTTCCTCCCTATTAAGTATCCGACTATGGCCCCTATAACTGCACCTTGTCCACCGGAGATTCCTGCACCAAGTAATGCTCCTATCACTGTAAATGTTTCTGAATTATTATTTTTCATAACTTAATGTATTGATTACTTATTTATAAATTTATTTGATCAAATTTTTTAACATAAATAAAAATTATTGAATAAGAAAATTTTACCAAAAATTCTGAGTAGAAATATATTCTCCATCATATGCTACCCCTACACCTAAATCCGAATACTGCGGATTAAGAATATTCTCCCGGTGTCCTGGACTATCCATCCACATTTGCACTGATGCTTTAGCTATACTCTCCGGATCCCAACCAACATAGCCTATCCCTTCAACGTTACCAGTTGGCATTTTTCCAATATTTTCGGCAAGACCTTCAGTATACCATCCACCACCTAATTGTTTTCTTGCATAAAAGCCTCCTTTTATAGCGCGAGAACTAGGGTCTTCACCATTTAAATTAATATGTGAAAAAAAGTGGTTTAAAGCCATATCTGTACTATGTGCTCGGGCAATAGTAGCTATCTGGTCATTCCATCTTAATTCAGAAAGACCTCTAGTTCTCCTTTCATAATTAGTATATAGAAGGATTTGCTTCTCAATCACTCGTTCTTTCTCCATACATTCTTCTTCAAAAGCATATTGTCCCCAAGGACATCCGCATTCAGATACTCTCTTGATTAAACTACCCTCATAACAATAATACGGCTCTGAAGCAGAACAATGGCCATATATTGTACCATCTGTACAAGTTTGAACACATTCACCCCAATGATTAACATAGCCTACTGGGCACTCCTTTAATATTTCTACTGGTTGAATTGGTTGTGATGGAATAGTTGAATTTAAACGATTCAATAAGGGAGAGCTTAAGTTAGATATTTTCGTTATGAAGTTATCTAAATTATAATCTTTCAAATTTATTTTTGCAGGGATAATCTTATTTGATAATTTAGTTTTCTTCTCTATGGGTAAAATTTGTTTCACATTAAGAATACTGATCTCATAATCTCTTACATAAATCCCTGTAACATTATATATTTCTTCACTGATCCTATTTTTTGGGAAAAGTGATTTATACTCAGAATCGATCTTCTTTAATTTAAGTTCATTGCCGAAATCATCAATCAATCTTTCAGAATAATATCCAGTATCTCTTTCTCCAATAAATTTATAATTAAGATATCCAATTACAGATACTTCTTTTCCATGATATAAACTCTTGTTTTGAACATAATTTGATATCGAAATTTCTTCAGGAATTTGTTGAGAAACAGTTTTATTATTTATATTGGGATAAATTGAGATTCCTATAATTATAAATGAAATACTTAGTATTAATAATGTTAGTCCATATTTTTTAAAGAAACTATCAGGATTTCTTTTATAAAAATGATGAGTCATAGCTATAATATGACCTGAATTTTATTTAAGGTTTGCTTATAAAATTAGTATCTATTCGATTTATTTTTTAAATTCTGTTAAATACTTTTCAATAACTTTTTGTGTACCCGAAGTAATATGAATCTTGGAATTAGGTTTCCAATAGTCTATATATTTAATTTCATGTTTTGGTTTAGCAATACCTTCAGCTTTCACAAGAAATACTTTCGCATAATTTTTTATTGAATTTCCTTTAAACGTATGCCATTTATTACCAATATAACTAAATAAATATGTGATTTTTTTAGTTTTCAAATTAGTTTCTTCATAAAGTTCTCGAATGGCTGCTTTTTTACGGCTTTCCCACTTTTCAGCGCCACCGCCTGGCAACATAAAATGTTTACTTCTACCTGAAACTACTACTATTCCTTTTGAAGTATCTACAATTGCAACGCCTTTTCTTCGTATTTTAGTCATTTTATTAGGAAATCTGCTATAAAAAAATAAGTAGTAATTACTAGAATAAATCCACTAGCTATTAGTATTATTATAGCAATTATTGCAGGATATTTTAATGCCGTTTCAATATAATGAGAAGCAAATGCGCCAAGAATTGCAACTAAAGCAACTCCAACCGAAATTTGTAGTTTATCTTTATTAATCATATTTAATTATTTATGTTTAGCATATATAATTATTTCTTAAGTTATCTAGTTAAACATCAGAAACCTTTATAAATACCCCTTTATAACAATCGTATAAATCAATGACCTTGATGAAACCTGGTTCGTAACTGAAACGGGCGGATAGGGAGATGTTCATTCTCTCTTAATATTAACAAAGGCATTACAGATACATAAGTAAACACAGGAGGACTAATCAAAATGGCAAAGATAACAGCAACTAAAGAACAATCAGACTTAGTTCTTGAAGCTATTGAAGTAGCAAGAACCACCGGCAAAATCAAAAAAGGCACTAACGAAGTGACTAAAGCGTTGGAAAGAGGCGAAGCTAAATTAGTAGCAATCGCAGCTGACGTTAATCCTAAAGAAATCGTTATGCACATACCAGTACTAGCGGACGAGAAGAAAGTCCCATGCTATGAAATAGCTACCAAAGACGATCTAGGCGCAGCAGCAGGTATCCAAGTAGGAACAACTGCAATCGCAATAATCGTTGAAGGAGACGCTAAAAAGATTTTACAAGCATTGAAAGCATAAGGTGATTCAAAATGGAAAAACAAGACAAACCACAAGAGAAAAAACCTGATGCTAAAGCTGCTGATGCTAAAGCTCAACCAGCTCCTGAAGTAGTAACCAAGGGCAGTGTTACATTCTCACCTGCGTACTCAGCTACTGTAGAAGAAATTCTAGAGAAAGGCGGTATGAGGGGCGAAGTCACATTAATCAGATGCAAGATCCTAGAAGGAAGGGATCAGGGTAAAGTCATCAGAAGGAATGTAAGAGGTCCAATCAGGGTAGGAGACGTACTCATGCTAAGAGAAACCGAGTTCGAAGCAAGACCTTTGAGCAAGAAAGGTAAAGGCGGCGGACAGAAGAAGAAGGACTAAGGTGTTAAAAAATGACAAAATGCACATTTTGCGGAACTGACATCAATCCAGGCACAGGCCTGATGTATGTCAAAGTAGACGGCAAGATCATGTATTTCTGCTCAAGGAAATGCGAAAAGAACATGATTAAGCTCAAAAGAAAGCCAAACACCACAAACTGGTCCAGTTATCTTACTAAAAGGACCATACAGAAATGATTCAGAAAACTTTAGTCTTGTTGAAGCCGGATTGTGTCCAGAGACAGCTTTGCGGAGAAGTATTGCTGCGTTTTGAGAAAGTAGGATTCAAGATCAAGGGTATGAAAATGGTCTGGGAATCTGAAGAACATTACGGCAAGCATTACTACGATGTGGCTGAAAGGCATGGTCAGGAAATCTTCAAGAAGAATCTGAAGACTATGGTCATAGGTCCAGTGGTGGCAATGGTACTTGAAGGTGAAGACGCGATCGAAACCATCAGGAAGATGGTCGGTCCGACTGAACCTAAACAAGCTTTACCAGGCACAATCAGAGGCGATTATTCGCATCAGACTTACGGAGCTGCTGATAAGGCTGGAATGGGCATCAAAAACCTGATCCATGCGTCAGCTAACCCTAAAGATGCTGAATACGAGATAAATCTCTGGTTCAAGGGAAACGAGCTATACGACTACAAAACAGTGCACGAAGTGCACTTATTTTAGTTTTAAAAGACAACTTCACATTATAATACAGGAGGATAAGAAAAATGGCACAATCTGAAAAGATGGTGGACAAAGTATTGAGGCTGGCAGGAAATCCTACTCATATCAGGAACATCTGCACTAGCGCACACATCCACCACGGCAAAACTGCTTTTACTGATAATTTGTTAGCTGCAGCTGGACTTATGTCTGAGAAAGCAGCAGGAGATTTGAATGCCGGCATGACTACATGGCAGCATTTAGACGAACAAGAAAGGTTGATGACTGTTGACGCGGCTAACGTGTCCATGGTTCACACTTACAAAGGCGAAGAGTATCTGATCAACTTGATTGATACACCTGGCCACATTGATTTCGGCGGTAACGTAACAAGAGCTATGAGAGCTATTGACGGAACTGTTGTATTAGTTTGCGCGGTTGAAGGAATCATGCCGCAGACTGAGACTGTTCTGAAACAGGCTATCAGGGAAAGAGTAAAGCCAGTCTTATTCATCAATAAAGTTGACAGGCTTATCAAAGAACTGAAACTCACTCCTGAAAAAATCCAGGAAAGATTCATTGAGATAATCAATAGGTTCAATACTTTAGTTGAAGCTTTAGCTGAACCTGAATTTAAACAATCATGGAAAGTCAATATAATGAACGGAAGCGTAGCTTTCGGCAGCGCAAGAGACAATTGGGCTCTATCGTTCGCATTCATGCAGAAGAAGAATGTCAAATTCTCGGATATCGAGAAATTGTATGCAATGGATGAAGCGACAAGAGACAAATGGGTCTGGGAAAATGCGCCATTGCACGAAGTCATCCTTGATATGGTAATCACGCACCATCCGACACCTTTGGATGCTCAGAAGTATAGGATTCCTAAGATCTGGCACGGAGATAAGGATTCAGAGTTCTATAAAGATCTGATCACAGCTAATCCAAACGGCAAATTAGCTTTCGTAATCACAAGGATTGTCATCGATCCTAGATCAGGAAAAGAACTTTCAGCAGGCAGGTTGTTCAGCGGAACAATCAAGACCGGGCAAGAAGTTTATTTGAATCTAGCAAAGCAACATCAGAGGATTCAGACTGTTTACGTATATAACGGAATCAAGCCTGAAATCATCCCTGAAGTTCCTGCTGGTAACGTCCTAGCGATAGGGGGTATCACCGGTGGCGCTGGCGAGACAATCACTTTCGAAGAAGAGCAGCCGTTCGAAGAACTGAAACATATCTTCGAGCCTGTAATCACAAAAGCAGTAAAACCTACCAAACCGCAGGATCTGCCTAAAGTCGTTGAAGTATTGAGGAAAGTATCTAAAGAAGATCCTTCAATCAAGATCGAAATCAATGACGAGACTGGCGAGAACCTGATGTCGGGCATGGGAGAACTGCACTTGGAGATTGTCGAGAACAGGATCAAGACTGAGAAAGGTGTAGAAATTTTAACCTCTCCGCCTATCATCGTCTACAGGGAATCTATCATGAAACCTTCTGTAGAGTTCGAAGGCAAATCGCCTAACAAGCACAACAAGTTCTATTTCAAAGTAGAGCCATTGTCAGAACAATTGTCCATGGCTATCAGGGAAGGTATAATCCATGAAGGCAGAATCAAGAAAAAGGATCTTGAATTGAGGCAGAAGTTCATGGATTCAGGCATGGAACTGAAAGAAGCTGACCAGGTCAAGGATATCTATAAGGGTTCGATGTTCTTAGAGACTACCAGAGGTCAGGTACACATGCAGGAAGTCCTTGAGATGGTATTGGACATGTTCGAAGATGTCATGGATAAAGGTCCTTTGGCAAGAGAGCCTTGCATAAAGGTCAAAGTTACCATGACTGACATGAAACTGCACGAGGACGCGATCCACAGAGGTCCTGCGCAAGTATATCCGGCTATCAGGGAAGGTATTAGGGGCGCGATGATGACTGCTAACCCTGTCATCTACGAACCTATCCAGACCCACTTGATTGAAGCGCCAGCAGAGAATCTAGGAGATATCTCTAAATTGGTTACTTCGAAGAGGGGCCAGATGCTTGACGTTGTAATGGACGACATGGGCGTTACTGTCAAAGCTAAGCTGCCTGTCATGGAAATGATAGGTTGGGCTTCAGATTTGCGTTCAGCGACTGCTGGTAAAGGTATTTCATCTTTGGTTGATCAAACCTTTGAGAGATTACCTTCAGAATTGCAGCCTAAGATCATCGTGCAAGTCAGGGGCAGAAAAGGATTAGCCGAGAACCAATAAGGTTCTTTTTTTATTTTTTTATTATAACTTTTAATTTTTGATTAAAGTAAATAGTTCAAGTTGCATTAAATTTTTATATTGGAATTCTCGATGTTTGGTTATGAAAAAAAAGAAATCTAATCTTGTAGATCTAGAAATTAGTGTTAAAACTAAGAATAAATTGAGGTTAATGAAAAGATATAGGGCTGAATCCTATGATTCTGTTCTTACCGGACTTATGGTTAAGGTAGTATCATTACGCAATCTTTAAATAATAGTATGATTTATCATACTAATATGGGAGAACCATTGAAACAGTTATTTTTTAGCCAGAGCATGCGCAGATGGCATTTTGAGGATATAGTGAACGAGTCTAAGTTAAGCAGGGAAAGAGTGAATCATTATCTAAAAGGATTGCTTGCTGAGAAGATTATCGTGAGGCTGAAACCTAAAGGGAGGATGCCTTATTATGAAGCGAATAGGGATAGTTCGAAGTTCAGGTTCGAAAAACGCCTTTATGGGTTGAAGATCTTAGAAGAATCAGGATTGTTCGAGCATATCAATAGCTTGAAGGAAGTCAAAACGGCTATATTGTTTGGGAGTTTTGCACGCGGTGATTGGAACGTTTCCAGCGACGTGGATATATTCATATATGGCGATTCCAAGCATTTCGATAAAGGAAAGCTGGAATCTAAGATCAAGAAAGAGATTCAAGTGTTCTCCTATGATAATGCTAAATCTTTGAAGAAAGAACTGGATAAATCACTTATTCCAAATATCGTACAAGGATTCAATATAAAAGGCACATTTGAACCATTTGAGGTGAAAATAAGTGGCTAAGGAAAGAACGCCTGAACAGATATATGATAGTTTGCTTTCGGAAGGTGCTTATGCAGAAGGCAATCTTGATAAGAATGAGATTTCTAAGGTGCATAGACTTGCTATGGAAGATTATAATTATGGCAAGATGCTGATTACTTTTCCTAATCCAAATTGGCGAGTCATATTCAATGTGCATTATGATGTTCTAAGAGAACTTTGTGATCAGTTAATTAGATTCAAGAAGATAAAGACGAGCAATCATCAAGGAGTATTCGCTTATATTGTGTTGAAATATCCTGAATTGGATTTCGATTGGTCATTCTTTGAGTTGGTAAGGACTATGCGGAACAAAAACAAATATTTAGGTACTGATATAAGTAAAGAGAATTGGAAAGCTGTTGAATTCCAGATGAATCTGTGCATAATTTCTTTGGATAAATGGTTTAATAAGCATCTTTGATGATTATATACCTCATTTGCGTAATGCTTATAATCCCGACATCAATATGCTAGCTTTTAATGAAGAAAACATTATTATCACTCCTAATGGCTGGAATCAGCTATCTGCCAGGTTTTGCTGCGCAGCCTGCGGCTATCTTGAAAGTGCCTTCTCTTGAAACAACTGTTCTACAGGATTTGTCATTAGCGCATGAGCAAGAACTGCAGTACAGTGTGAATGCAAGGGCTTCATTCGCTTTTTTATCACGGAATCAGGAGAATGCCGGGACTATGAACATGTTCTATGATTCTCTCGGTAACAGATTGAAGTGCAGATCAGAAATGCAGTTAAAAGGCTATCAGCAGATAAATCTGGAATCCAGGGTTGATGCGGATACTTCAAGCATAAATTTCTCAACGTATCATGATATGAGGCATAAGTATCCTATGGTGTACATAAATCCAGGCGGGAAGAAGTTCGATATGCTTTCTTTGGTTCATTATCTTCGCTCAGGCAAAATGGATGGCAAGGATTACGAAGATGTCGAGTTCGTATTCAGGGATAGGGCTTACCCTACTCGTATTACTAGGACTTCTTCTGAAGAAGTGTTGGAGACTCCGGTCGGTAAATTCTTAAGATATGACAAATATTCGTTCAGGATGCCTGATGGCGTCAAGTTCAGATGGGCGAATATTTATGTAACAAAAGATGAGAAAAGGTATCCTTTCTTGATTGAACAGAAGGTTAATGCCGGCGTTGCTGATCTGCAGACGAGGTCGCATCTTACCGGGATAATTCACCGATAGATTTATAAAGCGTTTTCTAATCTATTCGTGCATCGAGAGATATGTTGGCAGCGATGCTCGCATATACTGGAGAACTGTAATTCTCCTATAACTCATAAACAATGGTGAACTAAAATGGCAAGAATGTACTCTAGAAAAAAAGGTAAATCCGGCTCTACAAAGCCAATGGTAACAACTCCGCCAACTTGGCAAAAGTACGGCGAACAAGAAATAGAATTGCTTATCGTGAAACTAGCAAAACAAGGCATACCTGCATCGCAGATTGGTCTTGCATTGAGGGATTCATACGGAATTCCAAACGTGAAGCTAGCATGCAAAAAATCAATAAATGAAATTCTTAAAGAGAAGAGCATGGCAACTGAACTGCCTGAAGATCTTCAAAGTCTGATGAAGAGAAGCGTTCTCATCAAGAAGCATCTTGAAGCTCATCCTAAAGATCAGCCAGCTAACAGAGGCTTGCATTTGACAACCTCAAAAATGATGAGATTGATCAAATATTACAAAAGATCAAAAAGATTGCCTCAGGACTGGAAATTCAATTCTGACAAGATCAAGCTTTTCGTAGAATAGACTGAGATCTGGATCAATGGAAGGTATTGAAGGATTTAAGTCTGATCTAAATAGAGCTGTCGAGCTGTTCAAGAGTTTTGATCCATCCAAACCAGTATGCGCAATATCGCATCTTGACGCGGACGGAATAACAGCTTGCTCTATCTTGGTTCATGTGCTTAACGAGGAAAGCAGGAAACATTCTATCAACATAGTTACACAGCTGAATGTTGAGAAGTTGGAAGAGATATCCAAGCAGGATTACGAATATTTCTTCTTCACTGATCTTGGTTCAGGCAATCTGTCGACTATGGATAAATTGTTTGTCGGCAAAAAAGTGATTATCTTAGATCATCACGAAGTTGAAAATTATACTTTGAAATCTAAAGATATTGTTGTTGTAAATCCTCATCTGCACGGCATTGATGGTTCTAAAACAATTTCCGGTTCCGGCGTTGTTTGGTTCTTCGCAAAAACTTTTGATATCAAATACGAGAAGATCGCTCATCTAGCTATCATCGGCGCTATTGGAGATATGCAGGAGACTAATGGTTTTACTGGATTGAATGAAGAAATATTCAAGATTGCGGTTGAACAGAAGAAAATGACTTCACATAAGGGTCTCAAATGTTTCGGACAGAATTCACGCCCATTGTATAAAGTACTTGAGTACAGCACAGAGCCGTACATACCTGGTGTTTCTGGGTCTGAATCTGGAGCTATAAACTTCTTAGTTGGTCTGGATATTATGCCTAAGAATAATAACGGCTGGAGAAAAATATCCGATTTATCTAATGAAGAGATGCAGAAATTGGTTATGGGCATTGTGATGAAACGTTCTGGTGAAAAATCGCCTGAAGATGTTATCGGTAACATATATCACTTAGTGGATGAAGCGCCTGATTCGCCTATCAAAGACGCGCGCGAGTTTACTACACTCTTGAATGCTTGCGGACGTATGGATAAAGCTTCTTTCGGTATTGGTATCTGTCTAGGTGATCGTACCAGTCTGGATAAGGCTGTGAAGAATCAATTGAGTTATAGAAAAGAAATTGTTAAGGCGCTTGGTTGGTATGAAACCAATCGCGAGAAATCTGATAAGATAATTGACGGAAATGGTTATGTCATTATTAATGCTGAAGATAAAGTTCTTCATACCATTATTGGTACAATGGCTTCTATCTTAGCGAAGGGCAATAATATCGAACCTAACACTCTGATTTTATCTATGGCACGTAATCCTATTGAGAAACAAACTAAGGTTTCACTTCGTGTTTCTGGTTATTCTAATACTGAGGATTTGCACGCTATTTTGGCGAAAATAATCGCGAAGACTGGCGGAGAGACTGGCGGGCATATGAATGCGGCTGGCGCTGTGATCAAGACTGAAAGCGAATCTGAGTTTGTTAATGTCGCGAGGTCTGTGCTTGATGAGCTTAAAGGAAGCAAAGTTTAATTCTGCAACTGATAAATTTTCTACTTCTAATAGTGATGACTGACATTCCCCATAGTGGTGCCTTGTCAGTGCTATGATTAACTTATAAAATTTACAATGGTTGCAGAATTATCTATAAGCAAAGTTTAAATAGCTCTGATTCTTAGAAAATATATAATGAAAGCGTTAATGAGACGTTCGTTCGGTGCAGGATTCAGTTTCGGACTCACTTCTGGAGTAATAACTACATTAGGTTTGATGGTTGGTCTTGAAGCGAGTACTGGGTCAAGATTGGCTGTAATCGGGGGCGTTTTGACTATTGCTGTAGCAGACGCGTTCTCTGACGCTTTAGGCATGCATGTATCGCAGGAATCTGAGAACAAATTTTCTGTTCGCGAAATATGGGAAGCGACTATCATGACGTTTGTCGCAAAATTCTTGTTCGCTATGACTTTTGTTGTACCTATAATGTTCTTCAGTTTGACCAGAGCGGTGGAGATATGCATATTATGGGGACTTTTAATCTTGGGTCTGTATAGTTATTATTTAGCTAGAAGAGAGAGAATACCTCCTTCAAAAGTTATTGGTGAGCATTTGATAATAGCCTTGATTGTCGTGATACTCACGCATTATATCGGGAATGTAATTGCTATTGTGTTTTTATAAATTAGGCAGTTAGGTTTAAATACAACTTTATTTGCTTGTCTTGTTATGCAACTCACTGATATCAAACCTACGATACCTGAACTTCTTTACAATATCCTAGATAGGAATGGGATAACTGAATTGCGTCCTTGTCAAAGTAAAGCGATTGATGCAGGACTTCTTGCGAGTAAATCTTTGCTCATATGCACGCCAACAGCTTCAGGCAAGACGCTTGTTGCTGAGATGGCTATGATGAATTCTATTATGAAAAGAATAGGTAAAGCAATTTATATCGTTCCACTCAAAGCTTTGGCTAATGAGAAACATAAGGATTTCAGTAAACGTTATGGTCATCTGTGCAACATAGGCATGTCTATCGGCGATCATGATGCGGCGGATTTCCATCTTTCCTCATATGATTTGATCATCACGACTTCTGAGAAGCTTGATAGCTTAATGAGACATGACGTGCAATGGTTGAAGGATGTCAACACTATCGTCATCGATGAAATACATCTTCTGAATGATCCTGGTAGAGGTCCGACTTTAGAGATACTAATCACTATGTTGAAAACTTTGTTGAAGAAAGTGCAGATTATCGGTCTTAGCGCAACTATTGGCAATCCGTCTGAGCTTGGCGCTTGGTTAGAAGCTGACGTTGTTTTAGACGATTGGCGTCCTGTTGAACTGCATCACGGAGTGTACATGGACGGAACTGTGAGGTTTTATTGAAGCAAATGGCAACAATCTATCTAATGAGACATGGCCAGACTTATTTCATGTTAGAGAATAGGCTGGGCGGAGATTCAGAATTGACTCCATTCGGTTTTGAGCAAGCGGCGAAAATCTCTAAATGGCTGGCTGATATTGACATTAAAGCGGTTTATTGCAGCACATTGAAGAGATCTGTACAGACTGCTGAGGTTTTGCATAAATCTCATCCTAAAACTCCTTTGATACAAACCTCTGAATTGTGTGAGTTATCGAACGGTGATATGGACTCTATCAAATATGAAGAGTTTGAACAAGAATTTCCTAAATTATTTAAGGCTCGATCACAGGATAAATATCATTGGTGTTTTCCAAATGGAGAAAGCTATGAAACTGCACTGCTACGAGTAAAACCTTTATTGGAATCATTGAAATCTAAAAACGGGAATTACATCATTGTCGGGCATCAAGCGATGAATAGAGTGATCTTAGGGCAGTTATTAGGGTTAACACAATCAGAAATTCCTTTTCTGGTGATACCTAACGATGTGGTTTTTGTGATTGATATAAAAAATAAGAAAGTATCTCACATCAAAGACGGGAAGTCCTTTGATGGATATACTATTGAATGAATTCTATCACATTCCTAAAAGGTTAAGCAGTCCGTACACTACATATGCTGGCCAGATTAACGCTTTCAGAAACGCTATAATTCCTGTCCAGAAACTTGTAGCAGCAGGGATATAATAAACCATAGCACCGATTAATCCTAATCCGTAGACTGAGCATCCTGATCCATGCCCTTGACATTTTCCACACATTTTACTTATTTTTTTGAAATTCATATCAATCCCTCTTTTTATTGAATCTTTCCGATGACTACGACATAATTCTTGCCGTACTTCTTTGCGCATTTCGGGCATGTCGTGTACCACATGAACATTCTTTTGATGTCATGCTTTTTGGTTTTTGCATATTTCGTGAAATCTTCCATCCATTTGCCAGTATTTTTGAATGGGCCTTCATAGACTTTGCTCATGAATTTGCCACTTAAAGTTGTGTTCTTTGCGTTAGGTATCTCTTTATTTACTGCAACGTAAAGATTCATGTTGAACATTGAAGTATGATCTGATAAACAAACATCATCAGGAGTCCTTGCTTTCGCATTTTCAACTTTTTTTATCATTTTTGTTATAACTGAGCCGAAATTGATTGGCATATAGAACAATGTGAAAACGTTATCTTTGATGAATCTTTTATTTTTCCATGTGAACATTTTTCCGTCCCATGGTTTTGGGTTAAATTTTAAACAGCATATTTCTTCTTTCATTAAAATCACCTACTCTAAATTAATGATGTATGTTATTTAAATATTATGATTGTGATAGAATTAAATTATAAAAAGAAAATAAAAAATAAAGCTATTTTCCGATAGTCAATCTATTGGAAAACACTTTGTGGATCTTGCCGGTCTTTGTGCTGAATTTAATCATAGCTAGAGGCAATGTGAATCTGCCTAGGATGCTTAACCTTGACTTAATCCTGTAGACAATCAATCTATCTTCATGCGCGTCAAGCTCGTCGACTTCCCATTCGACTATAGTAGAACCTTTGCCTGCATGCCTTAAGACTTTGCTTGGCCTTATTGTACCGACATCAAAATCTTCTGTGATGTTCGCTATATTCGGTATTTTTTCTACAACGCTAAGATGTTCAACTGGGTGTTCTGAGATATTCCTTATGCTTAGCAATATTTTGACTTCAGAAATTCCGCCTTCGCGCATCTCTACATTCTTAGCTTGTTTTGTTATAACGACTGGTGATCTGAATTTTTGGTACATGAAGTATCCTAATATTCCGATCGCTAATATGTAGAATAATATCCTATAACTTATGATAATATCAAGGTTGAATTCTTCGCCTGGCGCCAATTGGACATTCCATGCGCAGTACCTGTTGTCATTCTCTTCGATAATCGCATCAGGTTCTGGAACTGTTGATCTGAATATTCCGCTGAACCAGCCGCATAGTATCTTGATCTGCTCTGATCTTGGGATGTTGCCGTCATTGATGTATGACCTTCTGTCAGTGGTTTTTAGGAATGTGCCTAGTTCTTCCCTTTCAAGTAAGAATTGCGATGAATAATCGATTATCTCATATTGAATAGGTGATGGCTTAAAGTTGTATTTGTCAACGCCAACTGTGATGTATAATGTATCTTTTTCTGGCGGTTGCAATGGATCTAATCCCATCGGTATTTCAAGAATAGTCTGTTCTAATGGCTCTATGCTTGTCTTTAAAGTTTTCTTGAAGATGTTGCTTTCGAATCTGACTTCGACATTAGTAAGATTTCTCCTGTTCTTGTTCAATAGAACCAATCTGATAATGTTATCTTTCCTTGGATCAATTCTTTTATCCATCTGCGCATTGACTACTATCGTCGGCAGATATTCTTTATCAGTCTCGTCTATTTTCCTGATATATACTGGAAGTTTAGCCGTATCCTGTCTGCCTGTGCTGACTTCTTCGATAAGGACATTGACTGTGTGATACCCTATCCCGATATCAGCGATAGGTTTCAATATGACTTTGGTGGTGTAAGGTTGTTTTGGCTTTACATTGTTGATGCCAGAAAAATAGTCGCTCAATGGGTCTGTGTAATATTGTTCCCACAGGCCGACATCGCCGAATGATAATCTGTAATCTTGATTGTTGGCCATATCGTTATTTATAGTGAGCAAGAACATAGCCTGTTGATCTGTATTGATACTATCTTGCAGTGCTTGGACTGAATATTCAAATGCGTTCGCTGATAAGATTAGCGCTAGAAACAATAAAATTGTCGTAATTATTTTAGTTCTGGAATTCATACTATCACCACCGAGTAATAATCGTTTGTTTTCTTATTTATATAGTTTTGTGATGGGAATAGGATATTATGTATAATATAGAATAAATAATAATGAAAACATTTATAATATAATAATATCATAATTATTGATATAAAATAAGGGGTATTATAGATTTGTTTGTGAAAGGGGAGATAGATGTCTCGTAGAAAAAGTAGTTTAAAGGAGATTCCTGACTATTCTTATGCTTTTTTAGTAGTTTGTTTAGGTTTATTTCTGTTTGGCGCTTCTTATCTGCTTGGTGTTAATTCTATTACTGGTTACGCAGTTAAATCTGGTGTATGGATAGAATTGCAGGATTCTAGTTATATTGGCGGTTCTGCGGTATTCTCTAATGCTGTGAATTCTTCTCTTGAATATAATGTGACTGGGCTTGTTGAGGTTGTCACGCAGACCAGAGACGATTTCGGCATCTTTGATGTGTATGTTGACGGAATGCTTGCTGATTCTGTCGATACATATTCTTCTGATGTAGTATATGATGTTCGCCGAAGCTATAATGTGACTTATCTGCTTGAGATATATGTGACTGGCAATAAGAACGAATTATCTTCAGGCAATTATGTCGTGATTGATGAAGTGATTGGCGATGGCGTTGTTATAGAAAATGAAATGGTTTCTGAAGAATCAATTTACCAAACTGAATCTGAGAATGAAATCCCTTTGGTTAAATCTGACAGTGATTATACCACACAAGATGCGACGACTGCGCCTAAACTTTCTTTCTTATTACCTACTCCCGCAAATGGATATTCGCAGACTGACAATTCAACTGAAGTCAATATTTCTATCATTGATAGTTCTGATATGAACCAGTTTATCTGGAATTGGAACGGAACGAATTACACTCTTTACAATAATTCTCTAGTTTTGATGTATAATTTTGATAATATTTCTTCATTGGGCGAGAATTCAACTAAATTCGTTGATATGGGTAGATTGGGCAATAACGCGACATGCACTGCTTGTCCGGCATGGACTTCGTCAGGCAAATACGGCGGGGCATATATTTTTGACGGGCTTGATGATTATATGACTGTAGCTGATTCCAGCACTTTAGATGGCTATAATGAACATACCATTTCAGTGTGGGTATACCCTATCGAGCATAAATTGCAGGCTATTACTATGAAAGCTACCCCTTCATGGCTCGGAACTACAATGGGTATAGAGTTAGAAGCTGATTGGTCTATAAGGATACATGATCATAATACAGATAATGCAAATATTTTAGATTCTAGAGGCAGTAATTATTCAATCAATACATGGACTCATCTTGTTTATGTGTTGAATGCTACTCATGGAATATTGTATCAAAATGGAAACTCAGTTTTGTCTGTCGCAAGAAGTGCGGGAACTTTGGCGAATACTGATTATCCTTTATCTATCGGCACAAATCAAGGCGCGACATATGCTCGATTCTTCAATGGTACAATAGACGAACTGCAGTTATTGAATTGGGCAATGTCTCCTGACCAAATACAAGAATTGTATATGTCGAATCTGCATAAATTCAATTCGACGCAATGGTATCTGTATGTGAATCAAACTAAAAATTCTACTAGCGGACTTGATGCAGGGACATATACTTATTACGCTTCCGCTAAAGACTTATCCGGCAATGAGAATTCTACGGCAATAAGAACAATCAATATTGGTACTGATGCTACTCCACCTACATTATCTTTTGTTTTGCCTACGCCTGCTGATGGAAGTTCTCAGACTGCTACTTTCGCTGAAGTAAATGTTTCGGTCACAGAATCGCAACTAAATCAGTTCATCTGGGACTGGAATAATGTGAATTACACTTTGTATGATAATAATCTCTTACTGATGATGAATTTCGATAGCCAATCTTCACTGACAGAGAATTCAACCTATGTTGTTGATGTATCCAAATATGGAAATAACGGAACAGTTGCTAATGGAGCAATATGGACTTCTTCAGGAAAATATAACGGGGCGTATCAGTTTGACGGAGCTAATGATTATATCACTATTCCTGATTCTTCAACATTAGATCAATCTGGAGCCAATGGTATCACTTTCTCTGTCTGGGCAAAGCATGGTTCTTTAGCAAAGAAAAATTGGGAGGCTATCATGGCTAAAGGAGATACTGCCTATAGGATTCATCTATGCGGAGAATTAACGGCTTGTCCAACTGTCGGTGCGTTTTCTTTCGGTTCGAACGGGCTTTCGGATACTGAAATAGGCACTTCCATAATCCCGCAGAATGATGTATGGTATCATGTTGCTGTGACCTATAATGGTTCATTAAAAGTCATGTATATCAACGGCGTACAACAGATTTCTGAGGCAGCTACTGGTTCAATTTCTCTGAATGATTATCCTTTGTCTATTGGGGAGAATCTAGAAGCGACTGGCAGGTATTGGAATGGTTCATTGGACGAATTCAGAATGTGGAACAGATCGCTCTCTGCTGCTGAGATATCGGAATTGTATATTTCCAATCTGCAAAAAATCAGTCCGACGGAATGGTATTTCTATGTCAATCAATCGAAGAACGCGACTACTGGATTGGATATCGGTGCTTATACATATTACGGATCTGCTAAAGATATCAGCGGTAATGAAGATAGCACTGGTATAAGGACTTTGAATATAGTAAGTGATCTGACTCCTTCAACACTTTCTTTTGCTTCACCTACTCCTGCTGATGGAAGCTCGCAAAGTGCTACTTATGCTGAAGTAAATGTTTCAGTTACAGAGTCTCAATTGTCGCAGTTTATCTGGAATTGGAACAATACAAATTACACGATTTACAATTCTTCTTTGATTTTAATGATGAATTTTGATAATGTATCCTCAATAGGTGAGAATTCCACTTATGTTGTCGATGCTTCTTTATTTGGGAATAATGGCACTGCATTCGGAACTCCTGTCAGTAATTCAACTAGCAAACGCGGTATTGCGATGCAGTTTGATGGAACTAACGATTATGTGAATGCGGGATCAAATTTCAATATCGGCGCAGGGTTCAGCGCAAGTTTCTGGGTACAGCCGTACGCAATCGCTCCATGGGATGTCATATTGGGTAAAGAGTCATGGAATGCAGCGACTGGATGGTTAGTTTATTTGAGTGCGGTTTCTGGTTCAGTCATATACACTAAAGGCGGAACTGATGTAGGTATAACTGCGGTTGGGGCAGCTCCTGTCGGAAGGCTTACGCATATAGTTGTTACAAACAATAATGGCGCTGCAACAATATATGTCAATGGTGTATTGAATTCTACTGGCTCAGTACCTATCAGCAATTCTAATACTGATTTATTCGTTGGAGCTAGGCACGGCAATGATGGCACAGGGGTCACGGATTATTTAAGAGGAATGATTGATGAGGTCCGTGTATGGAACAGAAGCCTTTCTGCTAACGAAGTAAATCTGCTTTATATGAGCAATATCCAGAAATCAAGCCCGACGCAATGGTACTTCTATGCAAATCAAACCCAGAATGCAACCACTGGCCTTGATGCCGGGACTTATACTTATTACGGTTCTGCTAAAGATGTTGCTGGAAATGAGAATTCGACCGGAATTAGGACTTTGACGATTGGCGCAGTAGACACAATTCCTCCAACACTTTCTTTTGCTTTGCCTACATCTAGCAATGGCACTTCACAAACTGCGACATCGACACAAGTAAATGTTTCAGTTGTTGAATCTCAGTTGTCGCAGTTCATCTATAACTGGAACAATACGAATTATACGATTTATGATAATTCGTTATTACTAATGTATAATTTTGATAATGTTTCTACTCTGGGGGAGAATAACAACTATATAGTTGATTTCTCAAGTTCAGGGAATAATGGGACCATTGAAGGAAGTCCCTTGAGTTCTTCAGGCAGGTATGGCCGCGCATTGCAATTTGATGGCATCAATGATTATGTCAATGTCAGTGAAGATTCATTAGATGTAAGCGCTGGAGAGAATTTCACATTTATTGTCTGGATAAACACTGGATTCATGACTGGGAGTCCGCGGATATTCGGTAAAAGGTTAGCTACCGGAGACTCTAAAGGTTATGAGTGTTACATTCATGCCACACAAGGTTCAGTGAATTGTAACTTGGATGTGGGTTCAAGCAATCCGGGTATTTCCAGCACTAAAAATATTGCTGATAATCAGTGGCATCATATAGCTGTGACGTTAGAGGGTACTACTGGAACAATATATGTTGATGGAGTAGTCAATGGCACAAATAATAATTCTGTTTTAGATGATGGTTATGATAATAATGTTACATTCAAATTAGGATTCCCTTTTTGGTTGGGCGTTTATTATAATGGTACAATGGATGAAGCACGTATATGGAACAGATCTCTCTCTTCTGATGAGATACAGCAAAGTTATATGTCGAATCTTAATCGTTTCAATACGACTCAATGGTATTTCTACGCGAATCAAAGCAAGAATGCAACTAGTGGATTGGATATTGGAACTTATACTTATTACGGCTCTGCCAAGGATGTTGCGGGGAATGAGAATTCGACCGGAATAAGGATCTTGACGATTGGCGCAGCAGACACAATTCCTCCGACACTTTCTTTTGCTTCGCCGACTTCAAATAACGGCACATCAAATGCTACATCGACACAAGTGAATATTTCTATTGCTGAATCTCAGTTGTCGCAATTCATCTGGAACTGGAATAATACGAATTACACGATGTATAATGATTCTCTTGTGCTTATGATGAATTTCGATAGCATATCTTCTCTTGGCGAGAATACAACAAAAGCTGTCGATGTGTCTAAATACGGAAATAACGGGACTATCATCGGCGCTACTTATAGTTCGTCTGGAAAGCACAATGGGGCTTATAGTTTCGACGGCAATGATTATGTTAATATAACTGATAGCAGTAACCTAAGACCTGCCTATTTTACCATTCAATCATGGATAAAGATTGCATCTACTCCCACAAGTTATCATCCAGTGGTTGAGAAGTATTATGGCAGTGCCGCCAATAGATATTCTTCTTATTATTTAGCAGTTGGTTCTACTGAAACTGGAATTTGGATAGGTACAACCGATAATAGCTGGAACAAGGCAGTTATGTCTGGTTATCCTAGTGTAGGGGTATGGCACCATTTAGTTGGAACTTACAATGGGACTGAATTAATATTTTATCTTGATGGAGTTTTAAATTCAAATTTATCTGTTTCAAAAACAATAGACTATAATTCACAACCTCTCTATATAGGACAGTGGGGATTAAATCAATATTTCAATGGATTGATAGACGAAGTAAGAATTTGGAACAGAAGCATGTCTGCGGCTGAAGTTTATCAGCAGTATGTTTCGAATCTTAATCGTTTCAATACTTCTCAATGGTATTTCTACGCGAATCAATCGAAAAATGCGACTACTGGCCTTGATGTCGGCGCTTATACTTATTATGGATCTGCTAAAGATTTGAACAACAATGAGAATTCTACTGCGATAAGAACCATAACTGTAATTTCTGCTGCGGATACTACTGCGCCTACTGTCAATTCTGTCAGAAATTATACAAATGATAGGATTACTTATACATTCTCTGTATCGAGTTCTGAAACCGGAACCTGCACTTTATATGGCAACTTCACTGGGGGCTGGGCTAAGAATGAATCGAAATCTGTGACAGCTGCGACTGCATTCAATTTCACTTCATTCGCTTTGCTTGCAAATACTACAAATTATTTCTGGGGCGTGAATTGTTCGGATGCTTCTGCTAATGTCGGCTGGTCTGTGAATACTTCGTTCACTACCAAAGATATCTATGCGCCGAATGTTTATAGCGTTAGGAACTGGACTAATGATCGACAGACTTATACTTTCTCTTTGATTAGTTCAGAAACTGGTTCATGTACACTCTATGGCAACTTCACGGGGAGCTGGGCTAAGAATGAATCGAAATCTGTGACTGCTGCGACTGCATTCAATTTCACTTCATTCGCTTTGCTTGCGAATACTACTAATTATTTCTGGGGCGTGAATTGTTCGGACTCTTCTTCTAATGTTGTATGGGCAGCTAACACTACATTCACTACGAAAGATGCGTATGCACCGAATGTGTATAGCGTCAGGAATTATACCAATGACAGATTGACTTATACTTTCTCTGCAATCAGCTCAGAGGCTGGATCTTGCACATTATATGCGGATTTCTCTGGAAGCTGGGCTAAGAATCAATCGACATCTGTTACTGCGAATACTGCGTTCAATTTCACTTCGTTATTATTTAATGTGTCTCGAACTTATACATGGGGCGTGAATTGCTCAGATGTTTCTGGTAATACCGGCTGGTCTGCGAATACTACGTTCAAATCAATTAATCATCTGCCTACTGCCTCTAATGTTGCGATATCACCTTCTGTGGTTAGTACTTCTACATCTTCGGCGTCAGGCACTTGGGCTTATTCTGATTCTGATAGCGACAACGAGAACGCGACAGTGTATGAGTGGTATGTGAACGGGACGAATGGATGGAAAGAAAAAAGATTATTGGCCTATTGGAAATTAGACCAAAATGTAATTGATTATTCTGGTTCACACAATGGTGTAACTAATCTAGTTACAAATGTTACTGGCAAGATAAAGCAAGCATATTCACTCGATGGTTCATCATCATATATTAAAGCATCAGGATTTCCTGAATTAGGCACAAATGAGCAGAGTTATACTTATTCCGCATGGTTTAAAGTCGCACAAGGGGAGACTGATGGGAATATAATTCATGTTTCATCATCGACTGATGGATTTGGCTGGTGCTTACCTCCATTATCAATAGATAATTCTAAAGTTAAAGCATATAGTTGGAATGGCGCAGGTGTGCAGACCCATAGTGCTACTAATATTTTATCGGGAATATGGTATCATACGGCAACTACTTGGGATGTTACTAATGGATTGAGAGTATATGTTAATGGTATTCTTGAGAATAGTACTACTCAATTAACTTATTCTGCAAGCGGAGCGAATAATTATGTTTGGATGGCTTATGGAATAGCTTGTGCAGGTAATGAAGGTTGGTTTAACGGCTCCATTGACGAGGTAATGGTATGGAATCGTTCGCTCAGCGCAGAGGAGATAAACGACCTCTACAACATGACGTTATACGGGCAGATAGATCATACCGGCGCCAACCATACAATATCGAATCTCACCTCTAATTATTACAGCTCTGCAGGGACTACATTGATGTTCGGCGTCACACCATATGACGGCGTTGATTATGGCACGCAAGTGAATTCTACAGTAATCACTGTGATTGAAACGACGGCTCCAGTTGTTTCTGTGATATCGTCAGCCAATAATACTGTCGATGATGATGGTTCTGTTGCGTTTAGTTATAATGTGACGGATGCTTCTTCAATCTCTAATTGCTCATTGATTGTCGAAGACGTTTCGAATGCCACTAATTCCAGCATTGCGAAATCTACTGCTTTGCAATTCAATGCGATTCTTGCGGGCGGAGCATATGATTGGTATGTAAATTGCACAGATACTTACGGAAATACCGGCAAGAGCGAAACAAGAAGAATAATCGTTGTTGAATTAACTACTTTTGAAGGCGTTGAAACATCTAATATAAGTTCACTTGATATAACTAACATTTCCAATTTCATTGTCTCGGAGCCGGTCTACGGCAAAATCAATTTCACGCAGGCTCTTGATTTGAGTGCTGGCGCTGATATCGATAGGTATGTGAATATAACTTACAATAGGATTGAGATTGATAGTACTTCTCTGCCTTCATTGAATAAATCAGCTATGCTGATTCTGTATAATCTCTCATTCACAGCTCCGCAGATATTGAAGAATGATGCTTTGTGCTCTTCAGCTGAATGTTCACAGCTTAATTATACCGGCGGAAATCTGACGTTCAATGTATCACACTTCACGAAGTATTCTGCTCGTGAAACGCCTTCTGCGGGCGGTTCGACCGGTACGACTGGCAGTTCTAGCGGTACTGGTAGCTCAGGTTCTGGCGGTGGCAGCGGTAGCAATGCATGCAAGATTGATACTGACTGCGACGGCGGATATTCCTGCTTCAATAATGCGTGCGTTAAGCTGTTCGATGTTAAGATCATCAAGTTCCCTTCACCTGTACGGGCAGGACAGTTCTTCGATTTCACTTATTTAATCAAAGGAATGGCTGATATAAAAGGCGATGTTATTGTGAAATTCAGCATATTGAAGGACGGAGCAGTGGTAAGCTCAGGCCAGGACACTATATATCTCGGTTCTTTCGAGCAGAAGACTGAAAGCACTAATATATTCCTGCCAAGCGATGCAGTATCTGGCAAATATGATTTCTTCGTTTCTGTGGATTATGCTGGATATATAGCGAAAGCTCAGCGTCTTATTGAAGTGCAAGTGGTAGATTCGAAAACTCCTCTTGGCGCTAATCTCGAGGTCAATCTGCCTTTATCTGAGCAACCTTCAGGAGTATTGGATTGGTTTATGACTTTCTTGATGTTTTTGATAGCTATATTATTGGTACTTGCAGGTTATCATTACGAATCGAGAGAGCATATTTTCGAAAGAGCTCACGAGATATATTCTGGATTCATGGTTCGTGTTCCTGAGAAGAAATTGATTGCACAACAGAAATTGATTGTTGAACAAGAACCTATTGTCCAACAAAAACCAATAACTGAATCAAAACCTCTTATTGAACAAAAACCCGTTGAAGTAAAATCAGAGCAAACTATTGTTGAACAAAAACCAATTGCCGAACCAACTATTGAAAATAGTGATAACCGCTTGATAATAATCGAGCATTTAATCGATGATGCATATAAACAGCTATCTTCCGGGCAGATGTATGATGCTGAAGCTTCCTATTACAAGATCTATGAATTGTACAACCTATTGCCTGAGGAATTGAAAGTTAAAGTATATCAGAAGTGTATTGATTTACGGACTAAATTAGAATCTGCTTCTAATTCTAGATAGGGTATAAGGTTCGAAATTAGTTAGTCAATTTATCTTTAAATTCAAATAAGTCTCTTACTATATAGTCCTGTTGCTCTCTTCCTATCCTGTCTATGAGATAGCTCTTGATTCCAATACTTTTAGGAACTTTATAGTCAAACTCCATGCTATCTCCGATATGGATAATCTCATTGAATCCAATATTCAATTTTTGGCATACTTGAGTGAATACATATTCATTCTTCTTGTATTCATTGAAATCCGACATGGTGGAGAATGAGTGGTCTATATACTTAGCTATTCCACTAATCTCCATTTTCAGGTCTAGGAATTTTCTGTCTGCATGGGACACTATTATGATTTTGAAACTTTTTTTGAGTTCTTCCAATACAGGGATTACATCGCCATATTTCTTGATATGATGTTTGACTTCATTTATCGCATCCTGCCAAGTAGTATTGAACTTGAAATGCTTGAACCAGAATTCTACATCTCTCCAGCCTTCGACTTTTCCCCATAGTCTTTTGTATTCCGCAGTGACTTCTTCGAATGCTTTCTCGAAGCTGATATTATGCTCTTTCGCATAGATCTTTGGAATTTCTGTTCTCCAGACTAATTCGTCGAATGCATTATCCGCTAGGCAACCATCCAGATCGAATGATATAACTTTAATCTGGCCGGATATGATACTTTCATTTTTATATGCACATTTCATCTTATCATTGAATTTATTTAGATTATTCAGCCAATCTGGGCTTATTTCGTATTCCATTTCTTTTAGGACTAGAATATTTTCTTGGGCCAGTTCTTGCAATGTCTTGTGAATTGCTTGATAACTGACACTTATCTGGTAATTTGCCTGCAGTTTTTTGTATATTTTGCTTGCAGAAAGAGGATGTTCAATGCTCAGAATGTCTATGATCCTTTCTTTTAATTTACCGCTTCCGAGTATTTCGATTAACCCCATTATATTCTCGAATGTATATATACCACTTATAAACCTTACTATGGATTTAGTTAGAAAAGAAAAAAATGATACCTGAGAGATTTGAATTTTTTCTAATATAATTCATAATTAATCAAAAGGTTATTAAATGTAGTAATCTACTTATTTATAGATTATGAAGGGCATAAAACAAAATGAACAATTGAAATATCATGCATTGATATTGTTCTCGATATTTCTGTTATTGTTCGAATTGATGTATGAAGGTATTGTTTTCAAAGTATTGTTAGTTATATTCGTTCTCTGGAGTTTTTATATTTTGGATTACAAGTACAGTTTGGATATTCAGATTAGGCATTACTTTGTTGTCTCAATAATGTATTTCTTTGGCGTTCTTCTAAGTCCGCTTTATATTCAAATATACATGTATGATAAAATCCTGCATTTCATTATGCCTGTATTCGGCGCAGGCGTGATTTTCTATTTCGTCAATAAACTAAATATCCGATTTGGTCATAAATTGGCGATAACTCTTTCATTCGTGCTTTCTGCAGCGCTTATGCTTGAGCTTGTTGAATATTGGCTAGATTTGTTTTTCAAGATGGATCTTCAGGGCGTATATATCTATGATGTGTATACTCAGAATTCTAAAATGATGCAGAAAGGGCTTGCTGATACTATGCTGGATATGGCTTATGCTTTGCTTGGTGGGTTGTTGTATATAATTTACAAGTATTTATTCCGTAATATGCATAAATCTAATTCTAATCTTAAGAAAAAATAAATGAGGTCTCGGAGACATTCGAGATAAATTCTTTTCGAACTCCGGTTGCTAGGCCCCGAACCTAACGTGATACCAGGCTACACTAAGACCCCATGAAATAAAATAATGGGACCTCGGAGACTTTCGCGCATTAGAGTGCAATTCGAACTCCGGTTGCTAACACCCCAAGCTAGAGTGATACCAGGCTACACTAAGGCCCCATCTGATTGTAACAATTAAATTTTAGAATAAAAAGATTTCTCTACTCAAACAGCATCTTCACGCCGAGCATGAATGATACGCCTATGATGAACACTCCCAATGCTATGGCTGATTTCTTTATGTTTCTTTCTTTATGCAGTTCAGGAATCAAGTCAGAAGCTGAGATATAGATGAAACCGCCTGCAGCTATCGGAAGCAGGTATTGGCTTAGATTGTAGCTTGCACCTATGAAATATCCTAGGACACCGCCAAATACGCATGTCAATTGCGCGAGGAAGTTATAGAGCAATGCTTTTGTCTTGTCGAATCCGCTGTACAACAAGACTGCGTAATTGCCTAGCTCTTGTGGAATCTCGTGAGACATGATCATCAGTGTTGTTATGAATCCTAACCTCACATCCACAAAAAAACTCGCTGCGATAACTAATCCGTCAATTATATTGTGTATTCCATCTCCCACTAATAATAAATATGAAACAGGATGCACTTTACATTGCTTGTCGTGGCAGTGATGCCAGAACAGGAAACGTTCCATTATGTAGAACGCGACGAATCCGCACATTGCCCAAATCATGGAATTAAGCGGATCGATCTCTTCGACAGATTCCGCGATCAAATGGAAGAATGCGCCACCTAACAATGTTCCTGCAGAGAATGCGACCATCCAATGGATTATTTTCTTGATTTTCTTCTGGTTGGTCCAGATGGTGAACACGCCTATTAATCCTATAAGGCTGTCCAAGAAAGTTGCTAATAAAATATAATATATTAAGTTCATAGCATTTTTATTGATTAAATGATTTATAAACTTAACTAGAAAATTCTAGAAGTCTTGTGTTTTTTTAGTTTCTATTTTCAGTTCGTCGCACATCTGCTTGATGCTCTCTTTATGCTCGCCAAGACCTTTCCAGTCGAGCAGGATTAAATCAGCTTTTGGATTTGTTTTTTCCAATGCTTGCTGAATCAGCTCTTTTGTCAGATGTTCAAGCATATATTTAGGGCAGACGTGCCCTATCGCTATATCTTGCTCCAATTGTATCTTCTTGAAGTTAGGAGTATGATGCGGTCCGCCTATACCAATTGCGGTTCTGCAGATTTTAGGTTTGGTCTCGCAGAGATGCTTGATGACTTTCGCGATTATTACTGCGGGTTTGTCTAATATCCATTCCACTTCTGTAGAGCCTATCTCGATGAACATAGATGGCTTGCCTATATCTGGCCCGTGATGTGTGCATTCCTGGATTATCTCGAAACCGCCGGGATTTACTTTTTCCAGCTCTTTCAATGCTTCTTTCAAGTATAATGCAGGAGAAGGCGCAAGTGTATGGTCTTTGCCGCCGTATTCTGCGATGTTCCAGTTGCCTTGCGTGTGAACACTCAATGAAGGTATGCTTGTTGCGGATTTGTGTTTTGTTGCGAATATGAACAGGTCTGCTCTGATATTGCGGTCTAGTTCTTCGCAGTTGATTGATTCGTTGTCCTGCAGATGGATTGATACATAATCAGGCAAGTCTTTCAGATGGGCATTGATGTTCATGCCTGCAGTATCTTTCTTTGAGATTATGATTGCAATCTTCATGTCTGTGATGTATGCACCAAACATTTATAAATGTTTAGAACTCTTAATAGTTATATGGATATAACCATGCATGGCGCAGCCTACGAAGTAGGTAGAAGTTGCATTGAAGTCAAGACAAAGAAAGAGAATTTCTTATTTGATGCAGGAATCAAGCTAGGCGCAGATTTTTCTGAATATCCAACTGTAACTGAACCTAAAAAGATAAACGCTGTTTTCTTGAGTCATGCTCACTTAGATCACTCTGGCGCTTTACCTCTATTCAATTACAATGGTTTGCATTGTCCAATCTTTACGAATGTCATGACTAAAGAGCTTTGCAAGATATTATTGAAAGATTCTTTACAAGTTGAATTGCTTAAAGAGCAGAATCCTGCATATAGCAAGGATAATATTTACAATGTTATGGATTTGATGCAGAATGTCAAGTACAAAAAGCCGGGCGTGTTCAATACTACAAAATACACTTATTATGATGCTGGGCATATACCTGGAAGCGCATCAATCAAAGTTGAAGTTGATGATAAAAAGTTAGTATATACAGGTGATTTCAATCTCGCTGATACTAGACTCTTGAAAGGCGGAACCGAGAAATTCGGTGAAGTAGATGCGTTGATAATTGAAGCGACTTACGGGAACAGGAATCACCCAGATAGAGATGGCGAAGAAAGAAGGTTCTTAGATAAAGTAAAACAAACTATTGATAGAGATGCTTCTGTAATAATTCCAGCATTCGCTGTTGGAAGGTCCCAGGAAGTGTTATTGATGCTCAGGAAATTGAAAGGCGATGTTCCTATATATCTTGACGGAATGAGCAAAAAAGTAATTCAAGAATTCTTTTCAAGGCCTGAATATATCACGAATGTCGATAATCTTCATGAAATGGTTAAAAAAGTAAGATTCGTCACCAAACCTAAACAAAGGCAGGAAGTCATGAAAGAGCAAGGCATTTTCGTAACGACCTCAGGTATGCTTGACGGCGGTCCTGTAGCTCATTATCTAAAACATTTCTATGGCGATGCTGAAGCTTCAATACTTCTTACAGGTTTCCAGACTGAAGGCACTAATGGGGACTTATTGATGAAGGAAGGCAAAGTATTCATTGATGGTCAGAAAGTCAGAGTTGCATGCAAATTCGATAAGTTCGATTTCAGCGCTCATGCAGGTTTAAATAATTTAAAGACAGTCATCAAAAATGCAATGCCTGAACATCTTATACTGAATCACGGCGATCCTGAAGGGATTGAAGGTTTAGCGAAATGGGCGGAAGAGACTTTCAAGGATATGCAAGTGTATAAGCCGAAAGTGAATGATACGATTAAGATTTAGAATTCTTTATTTTTGCAATGCCGGTTCGCATACGCTTCTTATTGATGATAACTGGCCTTCCCTCGGATAGGGGACAACCTCTCTAGCCGTTATTGATTATGTAATGCGCAAATGCTCACTATTGGCATTGTTTACGCTTCTTTGAATCTTTCAGAATAATCTTTCTTGACCATCTTCGGATATATAGCCGGGTCCATGAATACTTTTGTCACGTTCACTACTAGGCCTCTTTGCGCTTTGACCATCGCATGAGACGCTATCTGCGATATGCCGAGACAGATAAGCTCGTTCTTCAAAGTCATCATCGCAACAAGTTCGCCTTGCTGGATTTCGCTCTCTACTTTAGCTATACCTGGCGCGTTCAAGTTTGCTCCGTGGCATAATGTATCAACACATGAATCGCAGACCCATATCTTGCCGAGATGCGATACTGCGAATTCTATTGGAAGTATGATCTTCCTTAACTTGTCTTCTTTCTGCTCATTCTTGTATACCCAGAAAGCGTCAGTTAAGTCTTGTAATGATGTGATTGTTTTTTCGTTAAACGGACCTGCTTTTGTCCTTCTGAGCTCAGCCATGTGTGCGCCTATGCCTAATTTCAAACCGATGTCTGTGGCAAGTTTCCTCATGTATGTGCCTGCTTGGCAACCGACTCTCATTAAAACATCTTGTCCATCAACTTCTATGACTTGGATATAGTAAATCTTCCTGATTCTCCATTCTCTCTTGATAGCGGATTTAATCGGAGGAAGCTGTTTGATTTTTCCTATGAATGAATTGATTGTATCTCTCACTATTGATTCTTCAATTTCTCTGTGGAGATGCATGATCATGACATATTCTTTACCTGCTGGCAATAATGCTTGGACAATTCTTGTGCCTTTGCCTAGTGCGACTGGCAGGCAACCTGTTACTCCTGGATCCAATGTGCCGCCGTGGCCGCTTTTGGTTATATTCAGAATTTGCTGTACATAAGCAGAAACTTGATGTGAAGTAGGGCCTTTTGGTTTGTCGACATTTATAACGCCCATATCGAGAAGTTCAGTCATTGTCCTGTCTTCAGGACGTTTTCCATAATTCGCGCCAGTCTTTAATTCTCTTCTAACTAGAATCTCGCGTTTAATCTTTTCAAATGGTAATAGGGTCTCGCTCATTTATCTAGATAATCTACAGAAGATTATTTGTCTATTGTTTTTGAGAGTTCAATTCTTTCTGAAGAGCTTTTTTGCCTTTTTTCACAGCTTTTTCTTCATTAGCTGCTTCTTTTTTCTCTTCAGCTTTGCTTTCGACAGCTTTTCTGTCTTTTCTTGACATTTGCTCAGGTTTCTTTTCAGAGTATTCGAAACCGACAAGTTCAGCATTGACTACGCCGTCTTTGTTTTTTGTTGCATTTACTTGAATGTGATGAGGCGGATTCTTGATACCATGTTCCCAGACTTTAAGATTTATGTTCTGGCCTAATCTGACATCTTCAGATTTCATGTTCTTTACCAAGAATGCTTTTATTGCGTTGATAGCTTTCTTAGCTCTTTTGTATCTTTGTACATTGAGGAAAGCTTTACGTAAAGGAATGTTATATACTCTTTTGAGTTCTTCGTGAGCTTTTTTGTGGTCTGCCATGATTATGCCTTAGTCTTGGTCCTTCTCCAGTTTCTTTTGACAACAGTATGTCTACCTGGGTGGACTTTTCTGCCTTTTCCATATATCTTAGGCACTGTCCAGAATGGAGCCCATCTGGTCATCTTGCCTAGTTTGGATAATCTTAGTTTCCTGCAAAGGTGTTTGAATCTTGCCATTTTATTTCCTTGTTATTGTCATTTCCCGTTTTTCGGGGTTGATCTTTGATAATAATAGTTTGAAATGTTCGTCATCGATTGTTGTGACTTGTTTCGCTTGGATTAATTGGGCTAATACCAATAATGCCTGCGTCGCTTTGTCCGGATGAACTGATCTCAATGTCGAATATCTTGAGACTGCTTCCTTAGTCATCTTCGATTTGACCAACGCTTCGATCTGTGTTATCTGCTGCTGAATCTGTTCTTCTTCGGCAGCTTGTTGCTGAAGTTCAGACATTCTTCTTTGTCTTAGTGCTTCAAGCTCGTCCATTTTTATTGTTGTTCCTTGACTTCTGTTTCAGTCTCTTTCATAGGAACGTGTTTTACATACATCTGCGCAGCGACTTTGTCAAGGAATGATTTGCCTTTAGGAGTTACTACTCTTCCTTTCATATTTCCAACTTGAGTCTGTCTTGCTAGACCTGCTTTTTCCAGTTGTTGCAATACTTTTCTCAAGATATTGCCTGACGCTGGTTTGAATTTTTCTGGCTTGAAGCCTCTGTTCTGTCTTCCGCCGTACTTTTTTCTTAGTTTAGATACGCCCACTGGGCCTAATTTGTATAATGATCTTAGAACTGCAGCTGCTCTCACATACCACCAGTCTTTGTTCGCTGGAGGTCTTTCTTTGTGAACGCCTGTTTTTACTATACTTGACCATTTAGGCGGTTGGATAGCACTTACTTTCTTAAGTTCTTCTCCTGCCTTAACAATCAGTTGGTTAGGATCGACATCATATATATTTACCATTAAATTCACCTGTTAGAGTATGTCTATTGGATTTAATGCCAGTATTTAAAGCTATCGGTAACTCTAGACTATAGGATAACTTTCTTTATTGGAGAGTGTATCCAGAATGCTCATTTTCACTCGCCAATGTCGTTTCACATCTAATGCTTGATTTATATTTGCAAGATAAATCTTGCTATATACTTATAGGTATAGTATGTTCAGTATAGACATTGGTTCCATTCTGGATACACTTCTGTTGGAAACATATTTATATTGAATTGTCTAGTTAATGCAGTATTAGGTGATAATTTGGGCATAATCAACGGAGTTTTAGGGTATTTGGAAGAATTACGCGAGTTGCATGACGCTAAAGCTTACATTAAAGAGATTAAGGATAAAGATTTTACTTTAGATACCAATGTAATAGTCCTTCTAGCTGAAAAACGGCAAGGTAAATTGCTTGACGAGCTTGCTTCTTCTAATCATTTCGTCTATCTCAGGATAAATGACAATGAGATATATGGATTGGCTGAATGCGGGCATAAGTTCGATGCGGGAACTAATGGATTACTTGCAGATTTCAGAAAGAAAGTGCTTTCTAAGAAAAACCCTGTACAGATTGATGTCGGTAAACTTAAAGATGAATTGACTGAGATAAGTTTTCTTCTTCCTCGTAGCGTCGCCACTGAGTTTGTCATAGGCAGGAATGATTCTTTGATTAATCGGCTGATAGCTAAATTCGATTCTTTCAAGAATTGGAATAAGAAACAGAAAGATATGAAAAATCCTGAATTTATAAAAGTCCTTTCTAGTCTTGCGACTGAGTTCGAGATAGAGAACAAAGCTCTCACCAAAAAGATGATGGATTATGCAATGATCAAGTTCGCGGAGATGGGAATGAATACTGCTAGAATAAACCTGACTAGATATGAGAATTCATTGATTACTTTCAAATCAAAATTAATAGGAGATATACGCGGAATAGTCTTCAAGTCTGGGGCGGATTTTTCTCTGATAATTAATAGGTTGGAAGAATTGAAACGTAAATCATACAAAAATGATATAAATTTCGTGGCTCAAACAATCTCTAAAGGAATCAGGGGGATAAGCAGCGATGATGATGTCATCACTATGTTCGAGCTGCATGCTGCGAAGAAAGTGCTTACTTAGATCTATTCTATCCTTCTATATATCTGGTCTATTAATAGATATAGAAGTAATGCTGATACGGATCCTATGAAGAAATATAATGATAGGTTTGGTTCTGCGCATTGCACGCATTCTGAAGCATAGCTCACTGTTTCTGTAACTACTTCATTTGCCGCTACTTGCGTTGTATCCAATGTTGCGCTTGGTGCAGCTTTGAGCATTTCCGGCGCTGCAGTCATTAATCTCTCATCTGCTGCGCTTATTGATTGCGATGCACCTAATGCGAATCTGTTGGCGTAGCTCATGATTGTCACTCCTGCGCCTATCAATAAAGTGACTGGGATTATTTTTTTCAGCTGGTCTTTAAGTGATTCGAACTTTGAAGATTGCGGTGCGATGATCACGAATTTGTTGGACAATTTATAATGGTCGACTTCTTTGCCTTTTGGGCTGTAATGGTATTCATCGGATTGGATGAGTTTCGCTTCTAGAAGATGTTTGAGATTGTAATGTATTGTCGACAATGGCTGGTTAAGTTCATTCGCTATGTCTGTGGCTGTCGCGTCATGCTTCACTGATAATATATCTAGTATTTTCCTGGACGTGTCATTGCTGATTACTTGCGCCAATGATTTGGATTCCTTATCCTTGAGATTCACTAGTATGAATGATTCGTCTGCCATGTTATACTATGGTAATTCTAGGGTTTATATATATTTACGTATGACTTCGAACGGGATTGAACCCATCGACGGGTATTTATAAAGGTGTCAACTACCACTATATTAATAAATATAATCGACGATTATAATCGTCGGTGATAAGGTGAACAACATGGAAATCAAACAAATATTTGGACTATCAATCGGTTTGTTGATGATAACTATCATATTGATATCAGGCTGCGCAAAGTCTGAGAATACTCAAATAGCCAATCCTGCTTCAGTCTATTGTGAAGAAAATGGCGGCAAATTGGAAATTGTAACTGCGGCTGACGGAAGCCAGTCTGGCAATTGCAAGTTTCCCGATGGCAAAGTGTGCGAAGAATGGGCTTATTTCAGAGGAGAGTGCCCTGCTAAATAAAGGTGAATCAAAATGAAAAAAATGAAAACAACTATCAAACTTACAGGATTATTTTTAGTTCTATTAGTTGCAGTATCAGCATTGGCCGTGTTAGTATCTACTCCGACTGAGCCTAGTGCGCAGATTCTGCGTTTCAAGACCGGACAGGATCTTGTAGATGCGTTTGAAAATGCGCGTAATGATGGCGGATTCTGGAATGGATATGGCGCAATGATGAAAGGCGGTATAATGATGGAGAGCATTGCTTCGACAGCAGCTCCGACTGCAGCGATGGATTCTAGCGCGTCAGGTTCTCGTAATACTTTTTCAGAGACAAACGTGCAAGTACAGGGAGTAGATGAAGCTGACATGATCAAGACCGATGGCGAGTATATCTATATGGTCGCGAATGGCAAATTGATTATCGCTAAAGCTTATCCTGGCGAAGATGCTAAGATATTGTCTGAGACAAAGTTCGAAGAATTCAGTCCTGATGAAATATTCATTGACGGCGACAGGTTGATGCTTTTTGGAAGTTCCTATAAGCAATTGTACGAACCGAAACCTGTTGAAGGCGCTGATGATGTTGTTGAAGAATCTGGCGCAGGTGAAGCCGGTGTCGCTATCGCTATAGCTATGCCTGAGCCTGCAGCAAAGATTGCAGTCTCTTCAATCGGCAGATATATGCCTTATTACGGCGGTTCTGCTACAACTGTGAAATTATATGACATATTCGATAAAGAGAATCCAAAATTGGTAAGGAATATTGATTTCGAAGGAAGTTATCTCACTTCAAGGAAGATTGGTGAAGAAGTTTATTTCGTGCTCAATTCATATCCGCACCCATGGTTGAAGGGATATGATCCAGCTGAGATAATGCCAGTATACGCAGAAAATGATAAAGTAATGCCTTTGGCTCAGCCTACTGAAGTAGGTTATGTTGAACCATTGACTGCACAGAATTTCATATCTGTCATCTCGTTATCAATGACTGATGAGGATAAAGAGTTCGGCAAAGAAATCATCGCCGGCAACGGCCAGAACGTATATGCTTCGCTTGAGAATCTTTACGTAGCTCAATTGACTTATCCTACCTATGGGCTTGGTGAACTTGTCGAAGATTTCGTGCCTAAGACTGTTGTGACAAAATTCGCTCTTGATGACGGCGACATCTCATTTGTCGGCACTGGCCAAGTGAATGGCAGGATACTCAACCAATTCTCAATGGATGAGTACGAGAGCAATTTCAGGATAGCTACTACAATTGAAGGTTACGATTCTGTTAATAGCAGAGACATTTCAACAAACAATATGTATGTGCTTGATGAAGACCTTACTCAGATAGGCGCTGTTGAGAAAATAGCTCCAGGCGAATCAATCTATTCTGTCAGATTCATGGGCGACAGAGCTTATATGGTCACATTCAAGCACGTTGATCCATTATTCGTGATTGATTTATCTGAACCAACAGATCCAAAAATATTGGGCAAGTTGAAGATCCCTGGTTATTCTGAGTATTTGCATCCTTACGATGAAACTCACTTGATAGGCATCGGCAAAGAAGTTGATGAAAGCATTGACGCTGATAAAGTGCATACAGAAGGCGCAGTGTATTACACTGCTATTCAAGGCGTGAAACTTGCGATATTCGATGTGAGCGATGTATCCAATCCGATTGAATTGCACAAGGAAGTAATCGGCGACAGAGGAACAACTAGCATCGCTGCTACTGATCATAAAGCATTCTTGTTCGATAAAGAAAAAGGATTGCTTGTGATACCTATCACTGTAGCTGAACTGAAACCTGGACAGGATAAATCTCAGGAAGGAGAATTCGTGTTCCAAGGCGCTTATGTCTATGATGTCAGTCTTGAAGAAGGATTTGATCTTCGCGGTAAAGTAACTCACATAGATGACCAATCTGTGTTCGATAAAGCAGGTTCATATTTCTATGACTATGCTAGCATGATACAGAGAAGCTTGTATATAGAGGATATCTTGTACACTTTCTCAAATAAGAGACTGCAGTTGAATGACCTGGACAGCTTAGACAAGATTAAAGAGTTGGATCTACATCCAGCTGAGCAATCATATCCAGATTATCCGGTCAGGACATTGATGATAGAATAAGCCGAATCCGGCTTATCTTTTTTTATTTTGTTTTAAGTTTGCTGTCCTTCTCGTATTTTTTCTTGAATGATTCCAGGCGTTTTATTACCTTGGCATATACTATTTCGGCTTCAGGATTCCCGATAAGGCCATGTCTTACCACTTGTTCAAAGCAATTCACAGGGTATATCTTCAATTTGCCTGTTGCGATATATTTCTCCACATAATCCTTGCGGAGCATTAGGTCGCCGACATTTGATTCAGGGATGGTTATCACATAATTCCCTTTACTTAATTCTGGATCGAATTGGCTGAATGCTTCTATAGCGCCTTCTATCTTTTCATTGACTCCGCCAATAGCTTGCACTTTGCCTTTGAGGCTCATGGAACCGGTCAAGGCGTAATGCGGCGAGACTGGCATTTGCGCTAGTTCAGATATCTTGGCTAGATTCAATGCGCATGTGCCGCTGTCTCCATCGACTCCATCATAGCATTGCTCGTCAGCGGTATGGAATTTAGCATAGTTCATGAGCAATCCAAATTTAGCTTCAAGCCAGCCTTCCACTTCGACAGTTGCTCTAACAAATGAAGATCCAGCAACTTCGGCTTCGAGTTCAGTGTATTTTGATTTTGGGTCATTAGTTGGGTCATTAGGGCAAGCCACAACATTCAGTCTTGAGACTATCCCACAACCTTGGAACATATCAGAACTAGTATACACAGCTAATACATTTACGCTGCCAGGCATAGGTTTGTCAGAGATGTATGTTTCGAAAATGCCTTTTCTCATGTATTCGGCTATGCTTTTTCTTATCCTGTTGTCATCCATCCTTTGCACAATAGTTTCAAGCACATGCTTGCCTGTTATTGTAGGACTTCCTTGCTTTCTAGCTTTCTGGTCAAATTCAGCTAAGAATTTGGAATATAGGTTGCATTGCGTAGTGAGTTTCTCAGAATCATCTGTAGCGCGTAGGGATAATGCTGCGATCTCTTCCAATGCACTTTCGTCAAGCGGCAGATATCCACGTTTCTGCGCCTCTTTATTGAGGAAACTAATTAGGTCTGATAATGAATTGTCGGAGCAAGCTACATTTTGATCAAGGCGTATTATGTTCCTAAACAAGTCATTGAATGTGCTGTTCTCACTTATAGAATACGCAAGATGTCCATCGCATAGCAATGCTATCTTCACGTTCAGTTTAATGTCTTCAGTCTTAGGAAGCATATTAAGGTCTTTCAATGATATGCTGCCTTTCTCCATGAGTTCCTGAATTTTCTCGAAAGCATATTGAGAGCTATGCTCTATATCAAAAACATAGATTCCATGTTCTGCGTCAAATATCAGGCCTAGGTTCATGTGCATATGAGGGTTAGGCAGATGGCTATTGGAGAAACCTTCTCTTATACATCCGATTGATTCGAATCCGTTATTATTCTTGTCAACGATGACTTTAGCTTTGTCTCTTCCCTCGCATTTCAACGCTATTTTTAATCTGTCGAGATACATGTCCAGATCGCCGTTCTCAGCTTTCAATGTGCATTCCATTTCTCTTAATCTTTTCCTGAATTCTTCACGGACAGACGCATAGAATTTGGTGAGTTTCTCTTTTGATTCTTCATCCAGTCCCTTGTCTGCTCCTTTTAGGAATTCTTGTTCGAGTTTTGCAATTTTTTCATCAAGGGCTTCAATCTCCAATGCTTTTTTTGTTTCGTGATATGCTTGTTCAAGCACTGCCGGAGATCCGTAAATCCTGACTGCAATATCTTTGACAGCTTCTACAAACCAAGGCAATCCTTTCTCCATCCTTGCCATGAAATCCTGTTTCTTGTTTAGGATGTAATCATCCAATGAATAGAACTCTTCTTTTCTTTTTGTAAGGGCTTTGCTTCTTTGTTCGATAAGCAATGCGATGGCATCTAGATTTTCAGTCATATCGCCTATCTCCTTATCGAATGCATCCACTATTTTCTGGTATTTGCCCAATGATATTTCTATTATTTTTTTCTTTTTCGCAAGGGTTGCATCCGATGGATCCTTAGCGATGGCTTCTTCTATTTTAGCCAATGTATCTCTTTTAGCACCCATCCTATCGGAAGCTTTTGCCATCTTATCGATGAGAATACTTCCTTCTTCTTCTTTCTCTTGATATATTTTCTTCAATTGTACATAGTCAAGAAGATTATCAGTTATTCCTTTGCTCTCTGCGCTGTAATCATAGGGCATAGCTTTTGCGACTGCGCTTCTCATCCCATTTATCTGCATGAGCAATGCAGCTTTCTGCTGGGCAAGTTCAGGACGCAGATCTTCCTCTCCTTCTTCTGGCTCTTCTGCTTCCATCGCAGACATCTGGTTGAACTGTCCCTGCAGGGCATTTATTTTCTGGATGAGCAAGCCTGCATTAACAATATTTTTCTTTGTGATTTCTTTGACATGACCTATTATCGTGTCTGCGCAGAGTGTATAATCGAAGTGGACCGGATTAACGCTTATATTCATACCATTCTCACTTTGTTCTAATTGCAAAACTGTTAATGGTCTTCCTTTATCATCCATAATGTCAATGAACACTTGGGAAGTTATATCCTCTTCTTTTTTCATATATTGGAAGCTTAGGCCCATTGGATATTTTGGCCAGGGAACTCTTTCGACTATAGCTTTCACTTGCTGTTCTAAGAATTTATTTTCTGCATGTTCTGTCGCGCTCACTTTTTGATTAGAAAGTGTATTTATCGCGCTGCTTTTCAGTATATGGATTATGTCATCTATGGTCTTGTTATGCTTTGCCACGAATTCTCTAGCAGTGCCTGGTTTGAATCTGAGTATTCTAGCTATTTCTTTGTCAAAATCAAGATATGCTGCTATATCGTCTGGCGCTAGTTGTTTGCTGACATATTCTTCTCCCACTTTCTTGATAAGCGATTCTTTTCCGTGCCCAGTAGGGGCCGCAATTACTATGTGCTGTTTTGGGCCTTTCTGCTCAAGCGCATCCTCTAGCTTTTCTTTCGCCTTGTCTTGGAATAATATATCTTGATCACTTTTTGTGATAGAAGCAGGAAGTTTTACTTTACGCCTTACTTGTTCTGGCCTTAATGGTTTATATGGATCGTATCTATTCATGCTAGGCACCTCTCATCGTGGGAAATATCAGAAAAAGTATGCTATCTTACGCTTAAATAGGTTTATAGTTTATAGTATATATGTAATATATAATAAAATAATAAGCTTAACCAGTTCTCTTGAATTTGCGTTCTAGTTCGCCTTTTGGTATGTTGATCATAGTCGGACGGCCATGCGGGCATGTGAACGGCTGGTCGCAGGTGTATAATCTTGAAAGAAGCTTTGTCATGTAGCCAATCTCAATCCTATCGCCTTGCTTTATTGATTGACGGCAGGCCATCCTGGCGATTATCTTATCCTTCACTTCTTCAAATTTCGTTATCTTATTCGCATTAAGCTCATCAACCATGTCGATTATGACTCCCTTGGACATCTGTCTGCCCATTATCACAGGGGTGGCTCTTGCAAGGAATGAATTCGTTCCGAAATCCTCTATGTCGAAACCGAATCTTTTGATAGAGTTAAGGTTTTCTCGTAGGATTGATGCATCTGTCGGTGATAGCTCTATATGAGTAGGAATCACTAGTTGTTGTGATTTGATGTACCCGGATTCATACTGTTTATGGAATATCTCATAATTTACTCTTTCTTCTGCAGCATGCTGATCAATTATGCACATGCCATCTTCGTTCTCTGCTACGATATAGCAGTTATGCACTAGGCCCAGTATCTTGAGATTAGGTAGCTCTTGATCTGATACCATATCAGATACAGGTTCTAATACTGATTGTTTCAACGGATCTATAGTAAACTTGTCTGCGACAATCTGTTTCGCTTTAGTGACTTCAGCAAATCTCATCTGGGTAGTTCCGTTAACAGACACTTCTGGTATATGTATAGCATCTTCCAATGCGGCTTTGACTGCTTCGTTCACAATACCATATATCTCTTGTTCATTACTGAACCTTATCTCTTTTTTTGTTGGATGGACATTTACATCAATCTTTGAAGGGTCGATGTATATCGAGAGTATGACTACTGGGAATCTGTGAGAGAATAGCAGATTGCCATATGCATCATGCACTGCTGATGCAATTGTAGAACTTGAGATTGGCCTTTTATTGACATAGAAAGATTGCTGGGTCTTGTCAGATCTTGTGAGGGAAGGTTTTGATACAAACCCTTCTATCTCTGTCTTGTCTTTAGAGAATTTGACTGGAATCAGTTGTTTCGCTGTATCCTTGCCGTATATGTTCAGTATGTTGCCAAGATTATCTCTCGTGCTTGGGCTGTATAATATGATCCTATCATTGTGCGTCAGCCTGAAACTGACTGATGGGTTGATAAGCGCGAATTTGATAATTAAGTCTGTTATTCTGTTTGCTTCGTTCTGGATAGTATCGAGATATTTTTTCCTGGCGGGTGTATTGAAGAATAGGTCTGTAATTTCTATGGTGGTGCCGATGTTAGCACTCACTTCTTTCTTTTGCTTGATGATGCCGCCTTCGACTTCCATGAAATTGCCGTGCAAGAACTCACTTGTCCTTGAAGCTATCTTCATGTTGGATACTGCGGCAATGCTTGCCAATGCTTCTCCTCTGAAGCCTAATGTGGTTATATTGAATAGATCGGCAATACTCTGTATCTTGGAAGTGGCATGGCTTTCTATGCAGAGTTCTATATCTCTAGGACCCATGCCTGAGCCGTTGTCCATCACTTTGATTAGAGATTTACCGCCTTCGACTATTTCTACATATACTGAAGTGGCTCCTGCATCAAGTGAGTTCTCAACCAGCTCTTTGACTACTGATGCAGGTCTTTCTATTACTTCGCCTGCTGCTATCTTGTTAATCAGAGTCTGGTCTAATAATTGGATCGCCATATAGGCTATTTGCTGTATTTTGATATATTAGTAATTTATTGTGGTAGAATGTAGATATTCAGAACCAAGCGTTCAAGCCTTTCTTCAGTTCCTTCTTCTCTGCGTCTTCTGCGCTCACTTTCTCGGCTATCCTGTCTTCTTCCTCAAGCTTTGACATTATCTCTTTGCTTCTTGAGATGACTTCATTTGGGACTCCTGCGAGTTTCGCAACCTGGATGCCGTAACTCTTGTCAGTGCCGCCTTCAATGAGTTTCCTAAGGAATACTATGTCGTCTTCTGTTTCGTTAACTGCTATATTGTAATTTTTTATTCCGGGGAATTTATTGGCGAGCATATTCAATTGATGATAGTGAGTCGCGAACAAAGTCTTCGCCTTGATGTTGCTGTTGATGTATTCTGCGACTGCCCACGCGATGGATATTCCGTCGAACGTCGATGTGCCTCTTCCAATTTCGTCCAGGATAATGAGGCTCTGATTTGTCGCGTTGTTCAAGATGTTCGCAGTCTCTGTCATCTCTACCATGAATGTGGATTGGCCCATGGTTAAGTCATCGTATGCACCGACTCTTGTGAATATCCTGTCGACTATGCAGACATCTGCGAAACTGCAAGGGACGAATGAACCTATCTGTGCCATCAGCTGGACCAATGCTACCTGACGCATGGCTGTGCTCTTGCCTGACATATTCGGGCCTGTGATGATCTGTAATCTATTGGTGTTATTTATCTTGAAATCATTGGGGATGAATTGCTGTGTCAATGTCTCTATGACTGGATGTCTGCATTCTTTCAGTTCGATAGATTCCTTATCGTTTATCTTCGGTCTGACATAGTTGTTCATCACCGCCAGATCAGCGAATGATGAGTAGACATCTATCTCTGCTATAGCTGACGCTGTCTTTTGTATGTCTTCGTAATAATTGCTGATATTCTTGATTATGTCCTGGAACAGATTATATTCCATGGCGTTCATTCTTTCTTCAGCATTGAGTATGATGTCTTCCTTCTCTTTCAGTTCAGGCGTGATATATCTTTCGCCGTTGACCAATGTCTGCTTCCTGATGTAATCTGATGGGACTTGATCTTTGTTGGAGTTGCTTATGTTTATGAAATAGCCGAACACTTTATTGTAGCTGACTTTCAATGATTTGATGCCAGTCCTTGCGCGTTCTTTGTTTTCCAGCTCTATCAGCCAATCCTTTATGTTGAATGCAATCTTCTTCAGTTCATCAAGCTCTTGACTGTATCCTTCTTTTATGAGATTGCCTTCTCTCAGCGTGAGAGCTGGTTCTTCTTTGATGGCTTTATCGATGAGTTCTATAACTTCTTCATGTGATGTGATCTCTTTCAATTTCTGGCTGAGTTTTGATTCTGAATTCCTGAGAAGGTCTTTCATCTTCGGTATTTGCCTTAGCGAATTTGCCAATCCAATCAGATCTCTCGCATTGGCGTTGCCGTACATCACTCTGCTAATTGTTCTTTCGATGTCATTTATTTCTTTGAGAATGTCTATCAATTCTGTCCTGAGCATGCTGTCATTCACTAATCCTTCAACGCAGTCCAATCTTTCATTTATTTTGTTCTTGTCAATTAGCGGTTGGAGCATGTATCTTTTCAGCAATCTTGTACCCATGGGCGTCTTTGTCCTGTCCATGACTGAGAATAAACTTCCTCTTTGCGAATTCTCTTTTATGTTGGTGAGAAGCTCAAGATTTCTCATTGTCGATGAATCTAAGATCATATGCTCGCTGAATGTGTAAGGTTTCAGTTTATTTATGTATGACAATTGTGTCTTTTGAGTGTCTTTGAGATAGTTAAGTAATGCTCCTGCAGCATTTATCGCAAGTTCTTTGTCTTCGATGCCATAGCCGTGCAGAGAATTGACTTTGAAATGGTGAAGTAAATTTCCGTATGCAATCGATTTAGTGTAATAGTGATCATTGTATGGATTGATGAAGCCTTTGAGAGCAGCTGTGAATTCCTGGTTGACTTTCAATGATTCAGGGATTAAAATCTCTGCAGGACTGAATCTTGTAATCTCGTTGAGCAATTTCTGTTGAGAGTCTGCCTCTGTAACAAGGAATTCTCCTGTTGAAAGATCGACTAGCGCGATTCCGTAATTGTCAAGTCTTGGATAGATTGACATGAGATAATTATTTGAATTTGGCTCAAGCATAGTGGAATCAATCATCGTGCCAGGTGTCACTACTCTTGTTACGCCTCTTTTGACGATGCCTTTTGCTAGTTTAGGATCTTCTAATTGTTCGCAGATAGCAACTTTGTAGCCTTTCTTCACAAGCTTTGCTAGGTATGGTTCCAATGAATGGAATGGTATCCCTGCCAATGGTGCTTTAGCATCGCCTTTGCCTCTGCTTGTCAGCGTTATCTCTAATTCTTTAGCTGCGGCCTTTGCGTCCTCGAAGAACATCTCGTAGAAGTCGCCCATCCTGAACATGATGAGGCAGTCAGGGTATTCTTTCTTTGTCGCGGCGAACTGGTGCATGGCTGGCGTCAATCGTTGTCCTACTAGTGAGTCCATAGCTGAAAGCACGCTTCTGCAGATTTATATAGATTTATGTGGTAAAATGCTGATGATTATTTATGTCGTCACATAGCATTTTTGAAATAGTTATAGAATGTCCACCATGTGCCGCCGAGAGCTGTGAATAACAATACAGGGTATAGAAGATATTCAGGTTCTATCTTGAATCCTTTCTTCTCTTTATCTTCTTTGAATAATGAAATTAGACTATGAGATTTTTCATCAGGTTTGGAGACCCAATTCTTATTGTCTTTATTGTATCTGTAATATATCGCGCTTATCAAGCTGACACCTATCGCGAATTTAACTGGGAATAATCCCCATTCCATGCCTAGATTATTGATAAATGTGTCAATGATTGGATTGCCTTCCTTAATCTGTTTTGTCGCAAGACCATGCGCTGTGAAGTATGAATCAACCATTGCTGCTAATGTATACGCGCTTGCTGCATAGAAGTATCTTGTTGCTGTGCTGGACCTCTTATCATCCGGAACATCCGTCTCTTCTATCTTGTCATCTAATGACATGCATTATGCGTAGTCTCGGATATTAATAAACATGGCGTTAGAATAGCTTGTGTATGGCGTCTACAGAATATAATAGCATGGCTTGAGTCTGGCTTTTGCTTGGATTGAATGTCTCTTTCTTTACGTGGACTGAGCCTATTCTCACTTTGTTAATCAGATGTATCTGTTCAGTTAGTCCTGGGTCGAATTTAACTTGAAGTTCGCTCAATTTCGCTATTAGTTTGCCTAGGCCCATATCAGGGCATGTTTCGAGAATGTCTTTGTTTGTGATTTCGTAGTACTTTCTGTGGAGGCATGTTTCGAGTATTCTACCACAAAGGATTGTTGCCGAACGATAGCAGCCGTTCTCTTGGCATCTTTTTGCTTCCTCTAGATCAGCAATCACTTCTGTTCTTATTTCGCCTGGAAGATTCCTTAGATCATAGGTTTCTTTTTGCATTTCGGTTGTAGGGAGCGCAGTCTTAAGTTCTTTGACTATCTCCAGAAGCTCGCAATGATTGTACTTCTTCTTGTTGTTCAACAATGCATCAAGCAATCCTTTTATCTTGTTCAAGGAATGAAAATCCTGTAAGCTTTGGTCAAGTTCTGTATTAAGTTTTGCAAGCTCACTTAATGAGCTGTTCATCAGATTTTGGTAATGGGATTGCTTGTTTTTTTTGAAATCGTCTAGAACAATGTCTTTGTCCAGCTTTTCTCTCAGGATCGCATTTATCACTTCAGACATATTGTCTGTGAGCATTGATATCTTACTTAGGCATTGTTCCATGGTTCATATGTTGGTCTGCGAGTTTAAATAATTATAGGCTAACAAAAACTTTAAATAGAAACACAACTGTTATAGGATATATGGTTGAAATTATTCCGTTGGCTGCAGCTGAACGTTTGCTGAAGAAAGCAGGCGCAGGAAGAGTGTCTGATGAAGCTAAAATCGAGTTCTCCAATCTTCTTGAGCAGATAGCTGTTGAAATTTCTTCTAAAGCTGTTGATATAGCTAAGAATTGCGGAAGGAAGACTGTTGAAGGCGATGATTTCAAACTAGTCAAACGATAATCATAATCTAATCTTAACAATTGGTGATAGCATGAGGATAACGATAGACACGAAAGAGGATTCACCTGAGGATATCAGGAAAGCGATTGAGTTATTACATTCTTTGGCGAATAAATCTGGTTATCAGCAGAAGTCACGCAATATATTTGAGGATAGTTCTAGTTTCGGTCTTGGATCAAGTTCTGAGTCTAGCGTTTCAAGTTCTTCATCACCATCCCCAAGTTCTGCGCCAAGTTCAGGATTTTTTAATATGTTCGGCGATTCTAGTCCGTCTACTCCTTCATCTCCTAGCACTACACAAACATTGTTAGTGTCTGAGCCAGAGAAGAAGTTGGAAAGACCTGAAATAATGACTTATTGAGATTGAAGCTTAGACAACATTTAAATAATCGATTCTAATCTAATTATTCATGAAAAAGGTTTATTTGTTATTGTTTGTTGTGATATTATTATTGGCATTAGTAATAGGTAAACGTATTGTAGATTCGCCTGCTCCTGTGCCTGAGGCATCACTTATTTATATTTTTGAGAAAAATTTTGAATCAGGCGTGTCAGATGCATTATATTTGCGTGGTTCATTAGTAGGATATGAACCAAAATTCAATTATGATGAGATTTGTGTGACTTCTGACGGCTTGTTGATCTCTAAATATAACGATAAAGAGATAGCTGTACGTATAATCAAGGATATGAAAGCTGATTCCGATTTCTGCGTTGAACCAATTGATGGAAAAGTAAGATTCAAATTTACTGCAATTAATAATTCAGTATATGTTTCAATACCTTGATTCTATCATAAAATATATAAATTTGAAAGAAATTATCTTGAACATGAAAAGTCACATTAAATTTATCATATTCTCTTTGATTATCTTATCATTATCAGGATGCATTTCTCAGCCTAATACTTCAGATGCGCAGTTAAATGATGAGGAAATGGGGCCTATCTCTGCGGATATAGATTCTATTCCATCTACTCCATCGGAGGCTAATTCTGAGCCAGTAGTTCCAGTTATTTCGGTAAAAGAGTTCACTATAATGGCAGATGAATATGAGTTCAATCCGTCATCGATATCAGTAAATAAAGGGGATAATGTAAAAATTATTTTTGAATTTGTTCCTGAAAAGATATATTATGGCGGTTTAGATATCAAAAGTGATTACTTTAATGTGATATATAGAAAATCGGATACTGAAATATCTAAAACTGTAGAGTTCATCGCGCAACAATCGTTTACTTATATTGGTTATTGGCCTTCTTCTGGAGTTAAAAAAGCCAGTGGGGCTGTGGAGGTCAAATGAATGCTTATTGATCCAGTTTTAGGTTTGAAAGTTCAATTTATATTGGGAATTTTAAATATAATATTCCTTTTATTAGTTTCTTCATCATGCAGATGCATGGGTATGCACAAGTTCACAAAGAAATTGTTTAATTCAGAACGATATATACAATTTTATAACTTGCATTGTTATTTCTGGTATGGTTTTTTTGTTTCGGTCGTATTGCACGCAATCCTAGGGATATATTTATTTGGGATACCCTTCTAATCTTTCACCATCAAGTATTTAAATTACCAATTGTATTCTAGAGAATATGAAAGCTGCGAAGTACAAGTATCTCAAAGGAATAACTTCTGACGTTATGTTTGAAGCTTATGGCAAGACTCCTAAAGAGCTGCTGGAGAATGCAGCGGAAGCTATGTTTGAGACAATATGCAAGAAAGGTAAGATTAGTACTAAAAAGATGATTATTGTTAAAGTGCAAGGCAAAGATCTTAAGGATTTGTTGTTCAACTGGCTGCAGCAGCTTATCGCGCAAGTGGATATTCAAGAGATGTTCTTTTCGAAGTTCGATATAAAGAAGATAAGCGAGACTTCGCTTGAAGCTGAAGTATCTGGCGAATCTATTTCTCCTGCGAAAGGAGGCACTCTTGTCAAAGCATTGAGCTATCATGATTTTGGTATTAAGAAAGATAAATCAGGATATGTCGCAACTGTTACTATGGATATTTGATTTTAACTCATTCTGTTAGCTTATCGATGATAAATGAATAAAAATGAAGAAAAAGTGCGGTATAAACCGCAGAATAAATTTAGTTGATCATTACTACTGAAGTAACCGCTTTAAGCAATTTTTCTGTTGTTTGATCGAACAATTGCACAGTTACTGTTTTTCCAGTGGTCAAATCTGAGAAGCTTGCTCCTAGAATACTAATTCTTGCTTCTTTCTTTTTTCCGGATTCCAATGGATCAATTGATGTTTCAAGAGCTTTCTCTTTAGTTCTCAAAGTCTGATCATCAGCATCGTCATAGGCGAATACTTTGATCATTGGATAGAAATCAGTATCTTTCTGGTTGTCTATTTCGTAATCCACTGATGTAATTTTGCCCCATGTGCCTTTGTTTTCGGTATTTATTCTTAGAATCCTTAAGCCCATCAATCCAGATAATACTGGTTTAGTAGGTTCAACGACTACTGGTTCTTCTACAACAGGTGTTTCTACAGCTTTAACTTCTTCAACTGGTACTTCTACCTTTGGAGTTTCAGCGACTACGCTGCCTGAAAAGCTGTTGAATATGCCGGAAATGCCGTCATAGATTCCAGTTCCTAATGATGAAGCGCCATCTGTCAATCCTGCGCTCAATGGCTGGTAGAATGCGAAAACGCCTAGAATAAGGATAACACTTATCCAGAACATCCTTTCGGTTATCTGGGGTTTAGGGATTTTAATGACTAAGTATTCCCTTTTTTGTTGTTGGGTTTGATTTAATATTGTAGACTCGTCCATTATTTCATCCTCGCTTAGTTTAAATTTATATAAATAAGATATTGGATTTTATGCTTTGGTTATATATATAGTTTTCTATAACGTAAGGTTTAAATATAATGAAATCAAATCAATATTTGGTGATAGAAAATTACAGATACATTCATGCAAAATGATGGGCCGAGCAAGCTCAAGATAAATTCTATACTTATTTTGTGTGTGATGGCAGTAATTTTATTGTTCTTCGGAGTATTCGGAAGCAATGCTTCATCTTTTTTGACAGGGAATGTGATAGGTACTTCTGTCGAGTCCACAGATGCTGTGGAAGAAGCATTAAATGAAGCGATTATCATTCCTGAAAAAGCGATAAGTTCTTTGAATGAAGAAGGAAAATATGCATTGATTCTGAACGTACTTAAGTTAAAGAGTTTGGATAATAAAATAACAAAATTGCAGTTTGCAGATAAAGTCAGTAAAATTGCAGATTCTATTGACGCTTTAGGCGATAAAGAAGTCATTGCGCAATGGGAATCTATGATTCCTTGCTTGGAATCTGGCTGCGGAGAAGAATATTACAAATTAGTCACACTTATAACAAATAATGCAATGATTGTTCAATCTGAACAAAGTTTTGTTAAAAGTCTTTTTTCAAGCGTTTCTAAATATTCTTATGTGCCTGAATTATTGAAAAGCGTGATTGCGCTCGAGAAAGCTTCAGATAATGGCAATCTTGTTGAGTTATCTAGAGCGACTACATTAGTTAATACTCATATGTCTAAAGTTGATTCTGTTATTGTGCAGGATCTATGGAATGAATTGATCGCATGCGATTTCAAATGCTTCTTATATGACAATCTTTTGACTGAGATAGTCAAATATAGATTAGAACAATTCTAGATTTTTATTCTTTTTTAGTTAGGCTCTGTAGAAAATCTCGTTTCACTCGCCACCAACAGCAAAATTTTCGAATTTATAATCTGATTGTGCTATCTCGCCATAATCTTCGCTAACGCACTTGATAATTAGAAATCTAAAATTTTGGAAAGTTGGTGGGCTTTTCTACAGAGCTCCTTAGTCAGTGAGGCTTATTAGATGCAATAGATGCGAACTGCCACAATAAAAATAATAATTATGGATTGGTTTGCCGAGATATTTCCTTACTTTCTTCAATTGCTGTCTTGCTTTATAGAAACGATATGAACATTTGACTTCAAAGACATCTATTCTTCCATCCTTTTCAGCAACGAGGTCTATCTCTCCTATCACTTTTTTTCTGTCACGCAGATCTATGTGCGTGCTGATATTATTATAATTAGGCGCTATGAGAGAAATTAGCTCTTCCACATATTGGTCGTGCTTTAGGAGTTTGCCTTTAACCACCTAGAATATTATTGTTTAGGAAATTTATAAACCTTGTCTGGGATTAGGACTGCATACATGACATACTTATGCGACTTTTTTATCGAGAAGCACTTGCAATGCTATATACATCGGAGCTACTATCATTGTCAAAGATAATCCTAGAATTAAGAATAAAAATTTCAATCCATTTGTTTGTGCGATATACGAACCTAATGGTATAAGGATTATGTATGGCAGAGTTATGAGGAATGAGAATACATTGTAATATTTTTCTCTGTCTTCATGGTTCAATGCATGCGTGACTAATAGGCCAATGGATAATCCAACTATCGCAGAACCTATCACGCCAGTGATTGTCGCCATTGAAATAGATAATAGATTTGGGCTGAAATAGTAAGTTAACGGCTGTATGGCAATCATCAGTGTGCCGAGCACCAATAGCGGAAGATTACCGTATTTCTTTGATAATAATCTTGAAATTGTAGTAGACATCATAGCGGATAGTATGGACAATATGAATATCATCGCAATGTTCATGTACCCGCCGAAACCTATGTACTTGAACATTTTGAAGATGAACAATCCGTAATAGATGTTGCCTAATGTCTGCACGATACCAGTCATAACTCCTGCAATCAATGCAATCAATATTATCTTGTTCTTGAACAATATGTCCATATGCTGGTAAGTTCTTGTAAGGTGTTCTTTTATGACGAACCAGAGCGATGCTTTAATCTCGAACTTATCTTCCTTAAGCAATCTTGTCAGAAATATGGTGGATATCAAGAACCATATTGCCGCTATGCTAATCAGCAGGAAGTAGCCAGGGAATGCGAAGGGGCCTAGCTGCAGTAATTGGCCATTTATCGGATATCTGTCTAGGATATAACTGGCGAACATCAATGAAGCGCCTATCACTATTATTCCTTCTTGAGGGATATTTTTCAGAAGCGGTAGTTTCCTTATATCATTGGAATAGGATTTTGCGTAGATCTGGCCCAGGAAGGTGGATGCCAGACCCATGATTATCAGAAGCATACCGACAAGATATATAGATTCTGTGAATATGGTAATAGCCACTGCAAGGCATGATACACTTAATAATGCGCCTGATACTATCATAGTTGTTTTATTCGGGTTTCTTATTCTGAGATATTCATTGAAGAATATTGTGCTTATGATGCTTGCAAGGTCTTTCATACCATGGAATAATCCTATCATGAAGTATGATGCGCCTATCTGGGAGAATAGCACGTTTATGTATTGCTGGCTGATGAATCCTGATCCCATCCTGTCAAATGTCTCTTTAACAACATAATCACGTATCGATGCTTTTGGCTCTTCAGGTTTCTCTTTTTTGGTCAATACTATTGGTTTTGGAATATCTAACTTAGGCAGTTCTTTATGCTTTTCAGGTTCAATAATAATCTTACTCTTAGAACTATCTCTATCCTCTTTTTTGGCGACTACTTCGCCTAACGTTACTATACCCATTACATAATATCATTAGAAAGAATATATTTAAATGTTATTATTCCGATTCAAAATGTATTTTGTAATAAAATTCATAATTGTTGCAGACTTAGTAGTAATAGTAGCACTATCATATCAAAACGGCTTTGTAGAAAATCTTGTTTCACTCGTCACCAACAGCAAAATGTTGCTATTTCAGAGGTGATTGTGCTATATCGCCGTAGGCTTCTATAACGCACTTGATATTAGAATTGAGAACATTTTGATATAGTTGGTGAACTTTTCTACAAAGCTTATCAAAACCAAAAGTTTATAAATAATATATTATATAAAATATAGTGTGGTAGATATAGGAATATTAGACCGATCCTGGTCTTCAGTAGTTAATAAAATAACTGGAAAAAGACCTGGTGAGATGAAAAAAAGATGGACGTTTGATGCGCATTCAGGTATACTGCATTCTGCTACAATCAATGACATCGATGATGATGGCCATAAGGAAATAATATTCGGTTCTTTGGATGGCACGCTTTATGCACTTTCTGATTCAGGCAAAGTCAAATGGACTGCTTCTATGAAAGAGGAATTGAATAAAACCAAACAGATATTTGTTGAAGAGTCTACCTATAATGCAATAACTTCTATCCCAGTCATAGGCAGGCATATGGGCAAGAAGATTATCATTGCAGCAACCGCTTCAGGACATATCGCTGCGTTCTATGCTGACGGCAAACCTTGCTGGAGGTTCCGTATCAATGGAAGCATATACACAACTCCTTTGTATGCAGATATCAATTCTGACGGAAAAGGCGAGATAATATTCGGTTCCAATAATGAACATCTATATGTGCTGAACAATGATGGGAAGCTCATGTGGAAGTATAATACGAAGTCGCAGATAACTTCCCCAGCTGTGATGTATGATGATATTGAAAAACTGATAATCTTCGGCACTGAATCCGGACATATCAAAGCAGTGAATGCTACTGGTAAGTTCAAATGGAAATATGCTACTGAAGGCAAAATAACTGCTAAGCCCGTGATTGCTGACATATTCAATGATATGAATCCTAGAATCATTGTAGGATCGAATGACAAATCTCTTTATGTGCTCGATAAGAAAGGCAAGCTAGAATGGAGATACCAGACGCATGGAGAAATACTTTCTGAATCGATTATTGCGGATATAGATAAGGATAACGAATCAGAAATCTTTTTCGGTGCTTGCGATGACATGATATATGCGGTGGCTCCTAATAGTCAGAAAATATGGAGCTATGAGACTGATATGTGGATAGCTGCTTCTCCGATAGTCACGGATATAGACGGCGATGGCGCTGTGGAAGTCATTGCTGGGTCGTACGACAAATCAATATATGTGCTGGAAGGCAAAGGCACATTTGCATTAAATTATCTGCCGGGTCTTTCTGTTGTCGCTAATCAACCAGGACATCTTACTCCTTTCATCACTTCGCATCCTGGCGAACTAGTAGGAAAAAAACTTTGGCAATTAGGGCTTGACGGGATAATAACTGGTATAAGTCTACTAGATGATGGTACTAAACAAGTGATTGTCAGCACTAAAGAAGGGAAATTATTCAGCGTGCATTATGAAAAATAAACTAATATTCGGGATTATTGCAATATTATGCTCAGTTTTTGTGAGCGGATTAGACGGAAGCTGCATACCTGATTGGTCTTGCACAGAATGGTTCGATTGCATAGAGAATAATCAAACACGTACCTGCAATGATCTCAATTTCTGCGGTATTGATAATGATAAACCTATTGAAACTAAGAAATGCACAAGTGAAGAGATTGAAATGCCAGTTGTTGCAGAACAGCCATCAATGCCTTCAGCACGTTCCTGTATCGAGAATTGGAAATGCGCTCCATGGGGAGAATGTTCAGATGATAGGCAAACACGTGAATGTTCAGATGAAAATGATTGCGGTACTTTCTTGAATAAACCTATGTTAGAGCAAGCATGCATTATGTCTGTAGCACTTCCTGAAGAAGAAATAGTTGCGCCAGTTATGGAGGAACCAAGTTCTTTCTGGAGTTATGTGTTATGGTTCTTTGGCATTATCTTTTTAGGCGCTATCGGTCTAGTAGGATATGCTTATCTTTCAATGCAGTCCCCAAGTGTTGTTGCAACGCAGGCGCAAACTCTTAATCCTGAGCTATCTAAATATGTATTCCAGATGAGATCTGCGGGATATTCGAATGAGCAGATACGCACTTCTTTATTGAATTCGGGTTATCAAAACGAGACTGTGAACCAATATCTACCACAACAGAATCCACAGCTTCGCGGATACACCAAACAGATGATGGACAATGGATATAATATGGAACAGATAGAGGATCATCTGCTAAGGCACGGATTAAGCTCACACGAAATAAAAGAAAGTATATCGCAATTCAAATCAGGGTGATAAAAATGACAGAATTAATCGAAAGAAGAGAGGATATCAAAAGACATCCAATGCACATCGAAGGTTTTGATGAACAGTTGGAAGGCGGAATTCCTGTTGGCCATGTATGTTTGATGGCAGGTAAGGCAGGTACAATGAAATCATCAGTATCATTCAATGCAATCTATCATGAAGTGAAAGCTGGCAGGAATGCTCTGTATCTTTCGCTTGAACAATCTTCGACTTCTTTGCTTAATCATATGATTGGGATGGGTTTCGACCTGTCTGCTATCAATGTGATAATTTTATCTGATGTAAGCAAACTGGACAAATGCGTTGAAGCAGTACGTTCAAACAAAGGTTCTTTGGTCATGTCAGATGTGGGAGCTATCCGTAAGCAGCTTGGCGATCTGAAAAGCATGGGTCCGGAAGCTGATTGGTTGAACGCTATCAAAAATATAGTGAAGAAACTTGCAGCTGATAAAGCGTGCGATCTATTTGTTTTAGATTCGATGTCTGCTCTTTACGCGCTCTCTAAACTGAAGAATCCTAGAAGCGAATTATTTTATGTGTTCGAGTTCCTGCGTGATATAGGGATTACTTCATATTTGATTTCTGAGATCATAGGCGAACAGTATGGCGAGTTCGGGGTAGAAGATTATCTTTCTGACGGCATCATAAGCTTCGCCATGGTCCGTGACGGACGTAAAGTCCGGAGAGAGATTGCCGTCATCAAGATGAGGGCAACTGACACTAATAACGACGTTTTCATATTGGATTATAAGAACAAGGTATTCAGAGCTTTAACGAAACTGCCTTACTAAGCGTGACAGAATGAGAAGACAAGACCTGCGTAAATTCGATGTACATCTTATGACTTCGATACTTAGCGTGTTCTGTCTTGCTTCATTTGTTTTTTTAGTCTTGTGGATGACTAACTTTGTCACTATCGCCGGAATGGATCTAAAGACCATGCTGTGGGTTTCATATTCTGTGTTCTTCATTGTGACATTGATTGTATATCTTGCGACCAAACAGCCTAATATCGTTTGGGTGAAACCGGAAACTGCCAAGAAGACAGATTCTTCTATGAAGTATAAAGTATTGCCTGGCCAGTCTTTTTTATTCAAGGAAAGTAAATCGCTTATGTCTCGTGATGCTTTCGCTGATTCAGTTTCACACGGCAAACAGGGAATATTCGTAACTAGGTCTAATCCAGTTGTGCTGAAGAAGGAGATGGATATCTCCAATACGCAATTATTGTGGTTGACTGAGGTTGAGACTGAGAATGCAATAAATCCTCTGGATATTGAAGACGTATCTTATTATATCAAGAAATTCTTGAAGAATACTTCTGATCCGATTGTGCTGCTTGAAGGCGTTGAATATCTGATAAACATACTCCCGTTCAATAAAGTGCTTCATTTCATACAGGATTTACGTGATGAGATAGCTTTGCGTAATGCCGTGCTGTTAATGAAACTGGATCCAGATTTGATGGATGTCCAGCAGCTTAAATTGATTGAGAAAGAGTTTTCGGAGTTGAATAAGAATGGACCTTGATTTCATAATGATTTTTGTATTGGTGATATGCTTCCTTTTATCATGGATATTCCTGCTTAAATTGAAAGCGTCTGAGATAAAAGAGAATTTCCTATGGCAGATGCCTTATTTCGCTTTGCTGTCGTTTGCATTGTTTTGCATTTTGGCGACTTTATCTCTAATCTATTTGGAGACTACTGAGACTGAAATGATTGAGAATACTGCATTCTTTGTGCTTCTGGGAATGTTTAGCGTGTTGTCTGCAATCTTTGTCGATTATATCGAAAAGAATATTCAATTCTCTAAACTGTTTTGTCCGACTGATTCGCCTAAGATAACTTTGCCTTCCAAGCTTGAATCAGGCAATACTTATCTGATAAAGGAGATGGACAAGAAAAGAGCTTTCCGTCTTTTCAATGATGCTCTTAAGATGGGTCTTGAAGGACTTACCATCACTCGTCAGAATCCTAAGGAAGTGGTTGAGCTGTACGATCTTGGTTCTGCTAAAATAATATGGCTTACCGAAGTGCAGAACGGCAAGAATCTAAGTCCGACTGATCTTGAGGAGATGTCATATATAATCAATGATTTCGTCAACCATTCGAAAAATGCGATTATTCTTTTTGACGGGTTCGATTACCTTAGCGATTATAATTCGTTCAATAAAGTCTTGCATCTGTTCCAAGTGCTGAAAGACAGCATATCTGTGAAGAAAGCCATATTCATGGTGTATATCAACCCGAATACGGTCGATGCGCACAGCTTGAAACTGATGGAAGCGGAGTTTAGATCTATCTAATGGTGCATCTTTACTTATTTCCGGCTATTGAATTCTTCTTTGCTTTAGCCATAACCATATTGCTTTTCAGGAGATTTGGGTTGACCAACGATAGATCAACTTATTATTGGATGCTCGCGTTCGGGTTCTATACTCTCTATGATGCTATGCAATTGCTTTTTGTTTCTCGTCTATTTGTTCTAGGCGCTTTATCATATTTCTTTTTGCATTTTATCAGGCAGACTTTGATATCTTTGATGTTTGTGTCTGTATATTTCGGCATTGTGCAGCTTCTTACAGATAAGAAAATACTTACAGTGATACTGCCGATGACTTTCTTCGGTTTGCAGGAATTATTGCTGGCTTATGGAGATTTCTTTGTGCGTAATATAGAACTTGCAGATAAGCTGCACGTAATATTTTTCGATGTGCCTTTCAATATGATTATTGCGATGTTGTTCTTTAAGCTGTATCAAGTCAATAGGAAACGCTATTCATTGATGATTGCTCTGGCCTGGCTGGGATATGCATTGCTTGTGCCTGTTTATTATTACACTGCGGGAAATACTTTTATCTATACTATCTCATTGCTACCAATGCTAGTTATGCTGTTAGCTTTCCTGCTATTTTATCAAGCGCCTACCGGTGAATCGCTTATCGAGATTGTGCCTGCAGTAGAGAAAAAGTTGAAGACTCCTTTGCGATATAAATTACGTTCTGGGCACAGCTATCTGATTGAAGAGCCTAAACCCGCCAAAGCTTTCGACGTATTCCTTGATTCTGTAATGCATGGGGTTAGAGGTTTGTGTATAACTCGTCAACGTCCTATCTGGGTGCGCGAATGCTATGAGCTTGAAAAAACTCCAGTATTATGGCTGACGCAATTGCAGAGCGAAACTTCTGAGAAAGTTGATCCATCTGAGCTTGAGCAGGTTGTATATTTGGTGGATAAATTCGTGCAGAAAGCTAAGTCGCAGGAAGCGCAGGAAGAGATTGAATCAACGCCTGAGATTGATAAGTATGCTATGAGCACTGATGAGCTACGTAAATTTGTCAGTAAGTCTGTTGAAGAAATTAAATCTAAAGAAGAAATTAAATCTGAGGAAAACGTTAAACCTAAAGAGGAGCATAAAGCCACTGGGTTCGAAAGAGAAGAGCCTACTATTGAAAAGAAGCCGATGCACGAAGAAAAACCTATTGAAACACCAAGACCGCATATCGGTAAAATCACTGTTATCGGTGATGAAGAGCCTGTCGCTAAGAAAGAATCTGTTAAACCTGTTGTACCAGTTCCATATACGAATGTCGCGCAGAAACCAGTATCTAAATTCAAGTTTGCTGTGATTGGCGATGAAGCGCCTAAAAGAGAAGTACCTAAACCGGTTCAATCGCAACCAGTTATGTCTAAACCATTATCTGCGCCAGTAATTAAACCGGCGTTCCATGAAGTTTCTAAGTTCCCGGTCAAACCTATACCTGTTGCGCCTAAAGTTGAACAGCAAAAGCCTGAGCCGAAATTAGAAGACGAAAAACCAAAATACCTCAATACTAAGCCGAAAGGACGATTTATTGTGATAGGCGCATCTGATGAAGAGAAGAAGAAAATTGTAAAGAATAAGGCTTATTTTGAGCTTCCAGAAGGTAAACGTAAGTCAGTCATATTATTAGACGGACTTGAGTATATTATTTCCAATAACTCTTTCGACGCAGTCAAGAAAATGATTACTTTAGTGAAGGATAAGATATCTGAAGGCGAATCATGCTTAATCGTGTCTGTGGATCCTGGGACTTTAAGTCCTGAGCATATGGCGCAGTTGAAAGCGGAATTTGTGATGATTGATGAAGGAAAATAAGTAATCAAATTTTCATTATTTTAGAATTATAATTTCAAGCTAGTAACGTTACTCATTCCATGCTCATCCATGCTTATGCCGTACAGATGATCGGCTTCGCCTATCAGAGAGTCGTTATGCGAGATGACCAAGTATTGAGCGTTATCGCAGTATTTTCTAATTAGTTTAGATAGTTTCTCTGAATTGTGCTTGTCAAGCGCTGCATCTACTTCGTCCAATACATAGAATGAATGCGGTTCGTTCTCTTGTATAGCGAATATGAATGCCAATGCAGTCATTGTTTTTTCTCCGCCGGATAAGCTCCTTATGTCCAGGAATTTCGCGCCAGTGAGCCTTACTTTGATCATAAGGCCTTCTTCGAACACTTTATCCGGATTCTCTAATACTAATGATGCTTCTCCTTTCTTAGACAACATCTGGAAGAAGTTCTGGAAATTCTGGTTCAATATATTGAATGAGTCCATGAATATGTCTTTCTTTTTGGTCTCGATTTCGTTTATCAATAATAGGACATCTTCTTTCTCTCTGCCGAGGCTTGTTTTCTTTTCTAATAGAGAATTGTATTCAAGTTCTACTTTTTCATATATCTCAAGCGCTTTCATATTGACTGCGCCCATATTATTAGCCATTTTCTCAAATTTCTCAATCTCTTTCTTTAGGTCAGCTTCTGGAAGGTCATTCAATTTCACGCCTTTATATTGTTCGAATTCAGCATTCAATGTGCTGAGCTCTGCGCGTACGTGCGTGTCTTCCAATGATAATGTATTCATGGCAATTTCTGCTTTCCTTGAGTTCTCTCTGAATGAATCGACTTTGACTTCTTCTTTGGATATGTCTTCAGAAAGTTTTGAACGTTTAGCGAATAAGTCTTTGTATTTTTTATAGAATTCTTCTGCTTGCTTTTCTTTGATTTTAAGCGCATCTTCCACTTCTTTTACTTTCTTGCCAGTTGTGGATATCTCAGTATTGAATCCTTCAAGCTCTTTCTCATGCTGCTTGATTATTTCTGCGATCTTTACTTTTTCTGGCTCGATCAATGATATCTGTACATCGCAATTTTTAAGATCTGCATCGAGCTGCATAAGCTCTTCTGTTAACTTTTTCTTCTGCTCTTCGAAAGTGTGTAATTCGGCTAGAACCCTAGGATTTCTCAATGATGATATTTTGTCTCTCAAACCTTGTCTTTTTGTCTTGTTGGCTGCGAGTTCAACATTGACTTTTGTGATCTTGCTCTGGATGCCTTTCAATAACATGTCAGTCTCTTTTAGTTGCTTGTCAAGCTCTGATTTTTGCTTTGATGATGAATCTAAATCATTAGTATCGAGATGGAGCGTTTTTTCCAAAGTGATTATTTCTGCTTCAAGCTCTGCTTTTTCTGTCCTGAGCTTGTCAATCATAGCTTCATTCTCTGCACGTTTCCTTTCAATGCCTGAGATGAGCATCCCTGATTCAGCCATTTCTGCCTGCGCTTTCTCTATATCTTTAGTGACTTCGCTTTCTATGAATCCTGTACCTGTATTCCTTCTTACATAACCGCCCCTCATGATGCCTGAGAAGTCTGCCAAGTCTCCGTCCAATGTAACCATCTTAGTGACGCCGATGCCTATTTTTCTTGCTACTTCGATGTCATCGACTACCAATGTGTTGCCGAAAACGTAAGAGAATGCGTTCTTGAATTTTGGTTCGAATTTCACTAAATCAATCGCGAATTTGTGCACGCCTGGGCTTGATTCATGTCTCTGTGCTTCAGGAGATTCTTTGACTGGCTTGATTTTGTTGAGTGGAACGAATGTAGCCATGCCAAGTTTGCCTTTTTTCAGATAGCTTATGCATTCGGCTGCGATCTTATCATTGTCTACAACGATGCTCTCTATCTTTGCTCCTGCAGCAATTTCTAATGCTAATGAGTATTTAGATGATACTTCACCAAGCTCTCCGATTGTGCCGTAAACGCCTGGTTTTTTGAGTTCTTTGATCTTCTTGGTGGCCATATTGCCCGCTTTAGCTTCCAAAATTCCAGCATTCTTTGCCTGTAATTTGCTGGCTTTCTCTTCTGCAGCTATATTAACAATCTTAGCTTCTCTCAATCTTGCAGCCAATGATGAATCTTCAGCTAGGCATTGGTTTAGGTCAAGCGTCTTCTTTTTGAATAACTCTTTTCTGTTCTTGAGATCTTTTATCTGAGCATGATTTTCAGATTCAACTTCCTTGACTTTCGCAATAGTCTCGTCAATTGTCTTTATCTGGAATTCAAGCTGATCTTTTTTTCTCAGGCCATCCTGCTGTTCTTGTCTTATGACGAGAATCTGTTTCTGGAGCTCTTCTCCGTCAACATCGATCTTTTCAATCTCTTTCTCTATCTCAGTCAGGTCGTCTAATCTTTCTTTCTTCCTGAAGTTATCTAAAGAATCGTCAATTACTTTTTTTTGTTTGTTCTTTTCGGACATATCTTTTGTTATGCGGGTCTTATCTTCTTCAATAGCTTTTATTTTTGTGCTATGCCCAGTGATATCATTATTGAGCTGAGTTTTTCTGCTTTTTATCTTTTCTATCTCTGTCTTGCAGGCATCCATTCTGTTCTTGTCTGTGCCAAGCTGGACTTTCAATGCCTCAATTTCTTTGTGCATCGTTACCTGCTCTTTCTCACCTTTCTGTTCTATCTCATTGGATATGCTCTCTATCTCTTTCTTTCTTTTATCATTGGCATCTTTTATCTCTTTGATCTGCTTCTCAATCTCGTCCATCTTATGCTTTTCTTTGTTGAGTTTCTCATCAAAGTCCATATGGATGGCGGATCTGTCTCTTATCCTAATATTGAGATATGATGCTTTATTCTCATCAACCTTATCTTTAAGTTCTTTGAATTTTAATGCCTGGTCCCTGTCGTGCTTAAGTTCTTTCAGGTAGTTTTTTCTTTCATTGAGTATGATCTCTGCATCGTTCAGTTTCAGCTGGACATTGTCCATCTCCTTCAATGCTTTCTCTTTCTTTTCTTCATAGACTGAGATGCCTGCGATTTCCTCTACTAATTTTCTTCTTTCAATCGGCTGCATCTCTACGAAATGGATGATGTCGCCCTGCATTATTATGTTAAGACCATCAGGGTCTACTTTCGCTCTTTCCAGCAAATCTGTGAATTCCTGTTTTGTGCTGGTCTTGCCGTTTATCTTATACTTGCTGTTGCCGTTCTGATTGACTATTCTCGAAAGTTTGATCTCTGCATCTTCGAATGGGAATTCTTTCTTTGCATTATCGAAATAGATGGATACTTCTCCGAACTTGGCCGCTTGCTTAGTCTTGCCACCATTATAGATGAGGTTGGCGGATTTCTCTGCTCTTAGAGATTTTGCTGAGCCTCTGCCTAGAACGAAGCATAGCGCATCCATTATATTGGATTTGCCTGAACCATTAGGACCTAGAACGCAGTTGAATTTCTCGCCTAGCAATACTTCTGTACGCTTCGCGAAACTCTTGAAACCTTGCATAACAAGTTTGTTAATCTTAGTCATGATTATCTAATCCTGTGAAAACGATATAGTTACCCCCTATAAAACTATCTTATATTGTATTTTGTATATTTATAAAGATTTTGATTTAATTATATAGATAATATATAGGATGGCGTTTAATAACCTTTATATATCTTGAAGTTCTTGATTAAGACATGGCAGAACCTATACAACAAGTGGAATTGATACAATACACCGGAGCGGACGTACTTGACCCTGACCAGAAAAGGCTTTTGGACAAGATATGCACTGATGAATATAGTAAAGTCAAGAGAAGCTTGAATAATGTCACTTCATTGTCAGTTCATATCAAGACACATAGTAAATCAGGTTCAAAACCTAAATACGAAGTACATCTCAAAGTGATTGCACCGACACGTATATTTGCAACAGATAAATCAATAGATTGGGATTTTGCTGCTGCTGTGCATATGGCATTCGATAGCGTGCATAATGAGATACAGAAAGCTTTCAAGGAAGTTAAAGCTCCGCATAGGACTTCTCTAAAATACGCGCAATAAGCGCTTTTTCTTTTTGATTAATCTATTTTGATTAGTTTATTAAATGTAGGATGCTTCTTTTAAGATATGTTCATGCGCGATAGGCCTTTAGAAGTGCGATTGGATGTTACTTTCGAGAAACAGATTCCTGAAAAGCCTTATTGCGGCCCTACTTGTCTAGCGATGATATTCAAGTACTATGGAATAGAGAGCAAGGGCCAGACTGATTTGGCGGCACTTTTTAATTCTGATGTCAAGAAAGGAACTCCAGTAGATGATTTAGTTGATAAGCTCAAATCGGAATGCATAATTGATATCAAGGATAATGCTAATATCAATGATCTTAAAGATTATCTTCTGTATGGAATACCGCCTATGGTAGTTCTGTCATGGCAGAATGATGAGACTAAATCATGGTGCTATCATTATGTGCTTGTTATAGGTTATGATGACGTGAAAGAGTGTGTGATAACACATAATCCTATGGTGAATCAGACTACAAGAGCTAATTTTCCATTGAAATATGTTTATTTTGACAGGTTATGGAAGCAGAAACCTAAAAGTGATCCTTTCTATGACCGAAAAATGGTTGCCGTGTTCCCAAAATATGTTGTATCTAGAATCGCTAATAATCTTAGCGCTGAAGCGCTTTCTTCACGTTCGAAAAATGAAGTTTTACGAAATGTTGCGGTGCCTTATCTGACTTCTTAAGAGATTCCAGTGCTTCTTTTACATGAGTGCTTCCTTTAGGTATATCTGTGCCTAATTTCTTCTCAAGCTCTCTCCATTGCTTCAATGCTTCATGTCTCGCGATGATTGATGCCGCAGCGACTTCCACATACTTGGATTCTGCTTTAGTAGTCATTATATCTCCAATCTTGCATCCCGGATATTTATCTACGACATGAGTGCCTGGTTTCAATTCAGCACCTACCTCTTTATGGAGTTTATTCATCAATTCAGTCTGATTGTAATTGTTGTATTCTTCAGGGTAAATGTTTCTGATTACGAATTTTACATATTTTCTGATTTCTTCTGACATCATTGGTATTTTCGCGTCATCGAGTTTCTTCGAGTCCATTACACCTATCATCTTTAACGTTTCTCTTTCTACATCGTCTGCTTTCACTCCGACTACTACTAATCCGCCGAATGTGTCACCTTTCATGGTTTCATCAGAACCTATGTATACGCCTTCCTGCTTGACGAATTCTATCTTCTTCTGTTCCATAAATCCTTTTGATAATAGAAGTTTCCTGAACTGCTCGACTGAAACATCATTGCCTTGGATCAAGAGTTTGCCGGAATTGAATAGAACTGCCATGACTGAGCCTTTGTATCTAGCTTGCTCGTATTTCGATTTGGTCTCTACGATTGCTAAGCCTTCTTCTAGCAGGAATTTGATGTCCGCTTTCTTGACTTCAAGGAATGTTACCATTATGTATATGTATCAATATTATTTTCAGTTTAAATATCTATTTATTTGGAACTCTTCAACATGTCTGCAACGGGTAGATTTTGTTCTTCTATTAGTTATGACAGACACCCGTTGGAAGCGGGACCTGTCTGTTCTCTTTTTTGATAATAAAATCTACTTTTGTTGCAGACAGATATATTGTGGTCTGAATGCTAGGAACATTTAAATATACTACTAGTATTACCGTATTGTTAACATGAAGTGTAAAATCAGCATCACTGTTGACGAACTTATTCTTAGGCAAATCGATGCAATATGCGACAAAAGAAGCATCAACAGATCACGTTATATCGAGCTATTGCTCAAGGAAGATTTCGAAGATATGCCTGTGCTGATACTTGCAGGCGGGGCTAGGATAAACGGCATTGATAAGAGTCTTATGGAGTACAACGGAAAGAAGATAATAGATCACCAAATAAGGTATCTTAAGCATCACGATTTCTTCAATATCAATGTGGCTACTGATTCAAGACTGCTTGAGGATTATATCAAACGCAATCATAAGAATGTGCATGTGTTGTATGAAAAAAGTCTGCTCGGTTCTGGCGGAGCTATTCGCCAATGGGGACCCAGGCTAGGTAAGGAACTTTTAATAGTGCATTGTGATGTCCTTTCAGGCATTGATCTCAAGCAATTGGTGGCATTCCACAAGGAAAATAAGAGCGCAGCATCGCTTGTGCTGAAAACTATGAATCCTTACAATCAATATGGTGTTGCCCGTCTTGAAGGTAGCAGGATATCGGATTTCATGGAAAAACCTGAAAAATCAAATTCATATCTGTGTTATACTGGAATAAGCATATTCACTAAATCAGCCATGGAGAAGTTAGCAGAGACTGGACGTTATGAATTCCAGATGAATAATATTTCTCATAAGTATGGTTATGTGTTTGAAGGATTCTGGAAAACTTTTGAGAAACCTGAAGATTTTGAGAATAAAATGTAGTTATCTATTTACTAAGTTCTAATAATACTTTCATTATTGCGTCTGGTGATAGCGATAAGCTGTCTATATTTTCATCAACCAAGAATTTAGCGAAATCTGGGAATGTGCTTGGCGCATCTCCGCAGATGCCTATCTTTCTTTTGTTTGCCTTAGCTTTCTTTATGACTTGTCGTATAAGCGATTTGACTGCTTCATTTCTTTCATCATAGATATGACTGACAAGCTCTGAATCTCTGTCAAGACCTAATGTAAGCTGGGTAAGATCATTTGAACCTATGCTGAATCCATCAAATATCTTTGAGAATTCGTCTGCGAGTATCACATTTGAAGGAATTTCGCACATGACATAGACTTGCAATCCATTTTGGCCTCTTTTTAAGCCGTTTTTCGCCATTACTTTGAGCACTTCTTCCCCTTCATGAACAGTTCTGCAGAATGGGATCATTACTTTTAGGTTAGTGAGGCCCATTTCATTTCTCACTTTTTTAACTGCTTCACATTCCAATGCGAATGCTGCTTCGAACTTAGGATCGTAATATCTTGATGCACCTCTCCAGCCAATCATAGGGTTTTCTTCCTTTGGTTCGTAATCATGACCGCCAATGAGATTTGCATATTCATTAGTTTTGAAATCTGAGAATCTAACGATAACATCTTTCGGATAGAATGCTGCGCTTAACATAGCAATGCCTGACGCAAGTTTATCAACATAATATTTGGTTTTATCAGTATACCCATATGTTAACTCATCAATCTGTTTCTTCACGCCATTATCTTTAAGGTGTTTGTAATTCAACAGCGCCATTGGATGAATTTTGATGAATGAATTGATTATGAATTCTTCTCTGGCTAATCCTATGCCATCATTAGGTATGAAACTCATCTTGAACGCAGAATCAGGATCGCCTAAGTTCATCATTATTTTTGTTTTAGGTTTTTTTATTTTGCTTAAGTCAGTCGTATTTATTTTAAATCCAAGGAATCCTGGATAGATACGTCCTACTTCGCCTTCTGCGCATGATACTGTGACTTTCATGCCGTCTTTCAGCATTTCAGTCGCGTTCGTCGTACCGACTACGCAAGGAACACCTAGTTCTCTAGATACAATCGCTGCATGGCATGTCCTGCCGCCTTTGTTTGTCACAATTGCGCTGGCTATCTTCATGATAGGTTCCCAGTCAGGGTCAGTCATTTCTGTGACTAAAACTTCGCCTTTATTGAATCTGTGAATGTCATGAGCATCTTTTATGACTTTTACTTTGCCTTCGCCAATCTTTGCTCCAACTGCAACGCCTGTAACTAGTGGCTTGCCTGAGCTTTTTAGTTTGTATTCTTCAAGGATTAGTTTGTTCTTCTGGCTTTCAACAGTCTCTGGTCTTGCTTGTACGATGTAAAGTTTGTTTGTTTTACCATCTTTAGCCCATTCGATATCCATTGGTTTTTCATAATGCTTTTCAATGATTACTGCCCATTTGGCCAATGTGAGTATTTCATCATCTGTCAATACGAATTTCTTACGTTCTTCTGGCGGTACGGATATATCTTTAGTGGTTTTGTTTCCGCCTACGTGATAAACCATCCTTAGGTCTTTAGTGCCGACTCTTTTAGATATAATAGGTTTGAAACCTTTTTCGAGAGTTGGCTTGAATACATAATATTCGTCTGGATTTACTTTACCTTGGACTATATTCTCTCCAAGCCCATAAATTCCTGTTATGTATACGACATCTTTGAACCCAGAATCTGTATCTATAGTGAATGTAACTCCGGAAGCTGCGAGGTCTGAACGGACCATTTTCTGCACGCCAATAGAAAGATAAACTTTGAAATGGTCGAATCCTTTATCGACCCTATATGAAATAGCTCTGTCTGTGAATAGTGAAGCGAAACATTTCTTGCAGGCATCAATCAATGCGTTCTCTCCTTTGATGTTCAGATAAGTCTCCTGCTGTCCTGCGAATGATGCTGTCGGCAAGTCTTCTGCCGTCGCTGAACTTCTGACTGCTACATCATCAGAGCCTTCTAATTTGCATAGCTTGTGATATGATTCAATTATCTGTTCTCTCAGATCTTTAGGGATTTCTGCATTCCTAACAAGTTCTCTTAATCTTGTCCCTGCTGAAGCTAGGCTTCTAACATTTTTGATATCAGTATTATTGAGGATCTTTTTCATCTCGTCCTCAATGCCTGCTTCTTTGATTAGGTATCTGTAAGCATTAGCTGTGATTGCGAATCCGTTTGGTACTCTCACTCCTTGTTTTGTGAGTTGCCTGTACATTTCTCCTAAGGAGGCGTTCTTTCCACCGGCATATTTAACGTCCTGGTTAGTCAATTCATTGAACCAGAGAATCATAGCACTCTCTTTATCTACTTCTACTCTCTTCTTTTTTAGGAACTCGAACATACTAGAGAATTATCTGATTTAGAAGTATTTAAAGCTTATTATTAGAATATGGATATTGATTAAGTAATAAAAAATTAGAAAAAAAGAAATCTGAAATTTCATTTCAGTATTCTTTTCACTACTTTTTGGGTCGTGTTCATAGCAATCTTGTTAGTATTACTAACTGCTTTTACTATAGCTTTTTCGAAGTCAGTTACGCTAACCACCCCATTTTTGGCTAATTTCTTGGTTTCTTTGAATACGCCGTTTGTTGCTTTCAGCAATAATCCGCCAGTGAATCCTACTGTTATGAATAGATTCTTTATCTTATGGAAAGGGTATTCAATTATCCTTTCTCCTTTTTTTACTTTAACTACTTTAGTTGCCATTTTAAAAACCTCCTTTTAGGATGCACTCTTCAGGGAATGCATAATTTACGGGAAATTTATTGTCTAGAATATTTATATATTTTACTATTGAATTTAGACTTAAACTTGGATTCGATTTTTTTGAGTTTTTTCTTATCATGTACCATAGCTTTAGCTATTCTTGGCGCTCTTGCAAGCGGTCTGGCAAATCGAAGATATCTCGCACCTCTGGCTTCCTTGGCTATAACTGATGCTTCTTTCTCTACTTCCACAGTCTCATGAAGTATCCTCTGTCCACTTTCGCCTATCCTTATGATATCAGTCGCTTCTCCAGTTATCCTGAAAAACCATAGAAAAGGGAATACTGCGAGTATATCTATCCAGTATTGCTTCAAGAAATACTTTAAACTCTTGGTTCTATGATATTTGAATGATAAATCAATCACAAAAATTGAAATTATGAAATAATCAATTATTTCTATGTAATGATAATAAGGATGTATCTGGTCATAGAAGAACAGATCGCCTATGATTATGAATAGAAGTATCACGAGTATCGGCGGGATTATCTTATCGACAATATGCTCCAGCTTTCTCAAATATTTGTGCATATATGATTTAGGGATTTTCAGGTATATTAAGCTTTTGAATATATTTACCCTAAGCTTTATAATAGGGTATTCTTATTTTCTTATACATGACTGTTCCTAAATGCAAATATTACAAGAAGTGTGGAGGATGCGATTGTCAGCATTTAGATTACGCTAGACAGCTTCAGATAAAGAAGAAAGCATTGATTCATTGCTCTTGGTTCGAGAATGTAGATCTAGTCTCTGGAGACCCTTACGGATACAGGAATAGGATGGATCTGATTTTCCTCGGCAATGTGATAGGATTCAGGATGAAAGTCAAACCGGGCCGTGTCATCGATATAGACAGATGCGAGATTGCCAATGAGAGATTGAATAAATTGATAACCGAAGTAAGATCTCATTTTAAAGGCGTTGATGCGTTCAATCCGCATTTAGCTAATGGCACTTACATGTTTGCAGTTGTTCGTACTCCCTCAAATGATTCATCAATTTCTTTTGTATTGAATAATGAGTCTGACGGCATTGATGACGCTCTTGTTCGAATCAAGGAATTCGCTAAAGTTACATCTGCGAATAATGTGCTTGTCACCTATTGTATACCTGACTCTCCTATGAGCATATCTTCTGATTATATTGTAGTCAAAGGAAAAGAGATGCTGACTGAAACTTTGATAGGCAAGAAGTTCCATTTCTCTGCGCAGGGATTCTTCCAGAATAATACTCAAATCGCTGAGATGATGCAGGAGCATGTGCATAAATTGTTATCTAAATACGATACTCATAATGCGCATTTGCTTGATCTTTATGCTGGCGTAGGAACTTTCGGCATAATCAATTCTTCATTGTTCAAGAGCGTTTCTATCGTCGAATCTTTCAAATCGTGCATAGATGCGGCTGATTTGAATATCATTGAAAATAAAGTGAAGAACGCAAAGACTTATGCCGTTGATGCGAAGAAGATAAACAAGATAGATTTGCATGCGCCGCTATTCGTCATCGTAGATCCGCCACGTTCAGGTATGGAATATAAAGTCATAGAATATTTATGCCAATTAAAACCGAAAGTCATTATCTACATATCGTGCAATGCGGATGAGTTCAAGAAAGAAGCGAAGCATTTCAAAGAGTTTGAAGTGAAAACTGTAACCTTATTTGATATGTTCCCTCAGACAGTGCATTCTGAAGCAGTTATCGAAATGGTCAGGAAAGAATGATTTTTTCTTAGTAACGTTTTTTAGAAAACGTAAATAAAATAAAAATAAAAAAAGTAGATTTAATCTACCTTCTTTTTTTCTTCTTTTGTCCACCACGAGCCATTTTCGCTCTGCTGATGTCGCCTTGCTTATCTACAAAGTATAGAAAGCCACGAACTTTTTTAATGCCTACTTTTGCTACTTTTTCTGCCATTTTATGATACCTCCGTGTAAATGGGAAATGTTTCTATCCCCCAATGCATTCTATAGAGAATAAGCTAGTATTTAAATGTTTCGCCACTCGCTCCGACGAGAAATCTATCTGATTCCGACGGGAAAAGTAGTCACTCAGAAGTTTGATGAGATTTTGCCATCGACTCGCTTGCGCTTTTTGTTTAGATTACAGACATTTCACAAGAAGTTCGTAGAACTTCTGTGCACAGAAGCTGTAGCTTCTTGTGTCCCGTAGGGACTACCCCTTTTTCCGCAGATGATAAGTATCACTAGGAAGCTCGTATATTGATGGCAAAATAATCAGAATTGTAAGTCTATAAGATTCAATATAGGTTTAATGGTGTACATGCCGTCATCGTATCCTATCCTTGGGCACATGGTGTTGACCCAGCACTGGATGAATGGGAAGTTCTCAAGCTCGTTAAGGCTCAAGGTATCAGTCACGAAGATGTAGGCTTCTTTCTTCTCTTTTTGCAGTTTAGCTTGCAATGTCTCAGCTTCTTTCAGATGATTCTGGCCCGGTTTAGTCGATACGATTATACCTATTCTGTCTGAGACAAGGTATCTTGACAATGCGCCTTGCTGCTTTCTCTTGATGAGTTCTATGTCTTTTTCTGTAAGCTGCTCTGTTGTGTCATTCAGTGGATTGTATACGAATACCGGTTTGCTATTTTTCAACAATAATGCTTTAGGATGGAATTCGCCAGATCCAATGTACAAGAATGCGTCTGTGTCTTCTTGTTTGTTGAGTGAGCAACCAAGCATCTGTCCAGGATATTTTGCGTGCTCTCCTTTGAACAGCTTAACTTCTTTTTTAGCCTGTTCAAGCTGACCTTTGATATTTTCTATAGAATCTATGAATTGGATGGTTGTAGCTAAGGTAATAGTTTTTGGCAATATATCTAGCAATTGCTTGGGCAATATGAATTTCTCGTGATATTTAGCTTCGATGAATAGTGTCTGCATACACGGCGTTTTACTTAACTTTGTTTATAAAGGTTATGGTGAAATATATAGATTGTAGAATATATAGTTTAAACTCAATAATGTAGAAAGCTATATAAAGAATCAGAGTTTAATCAGCGTAAATGGACAAAAAATTCCTGCAGAAGAATGCGAAACCAAAACATCATCATAATGATGTTCCTCTTTCTCCAGAAGAAGAGTTCAGAAGAATTAAGCTTCCTAGAGACAAAGAGAGTTTCGGCATAGTTGAGCAGAGATTAGGCGGCAGCAGGATGAAAGTACGTTGCCTTGATGGAAAGACAAGATTGTGCAGGATACCTGGCAGATTGAAGAAATCTCTTTGGGTGCGTGAAAATGATCTCGTGATTGTCGAGCCATGGGAATTAGGCGGAGACGAACGCGGAGATATTGTCTATAAGTACAGACCTACACAAGTCGATATGATCAAGAAGAAAGGCTTATTGCAAGGTTTCCAGCAATCAGACGAATTCTAGTTTTATTTTTATAATTTCTACCAATGGTTCGCTTACTCTTTAACTAGTGATAGCTGACACATAAGAAGTGCTATTGAGCACTTCTGTGCACAGAAGCCGTAGCTTCTTGTGTTCACCCGTATGGCGCAACCCCCTTGTCGCTCGATATTATTCAGATAAAGAAGCTCACTATTAATGGTAGAAATTAGTCTTTATCTATTATTTTGTACTGCATAAATAGTTATAAATGAATCGTCGATTTCTATAGCCGAGGTGTATCCCTTATGGAATTAAAAAAAGGCTATTTCGCGTGGCAGATATTGCTTGTTGCAGTCATCGTGCTATCCACTATAAAATCTGTGAATCTTTCAACTTCATTCATGACCTATGTCAAGCTTTTCGGATTCTTGGCTATCTGGTATCTTATGATAATCGGATTGGCTAGCGGTTATTCTGGCAGAAAGAAAGGGTTCTCTATGCTTATGATATTGTATTCATTGAATATCGCGAGCTTCATGATTATTGTGGGAACTAAAGCTTGTCTTGAATCATTGATATTTTTGTTGGCGTCAATGAACGGATTATTGCATTCCGCTCTTGCTCTTCTAGGGCAGAAATACGATTATAATGCAAGTGTCAAAGAGCTTGAGTTTTTCGGGAATAAAGCTGAACCTGAAGTTGTTTCTGTCAAGAAGGATTTTGGGCCTGGCAAGTATATCGCATCAAACAATGGTGAGAAGTATCATTCGCCTAAATGCGATTGGGCTAAGAAAATCAACAAGAAAAGGATTGTATGGCTGCAGGATGAAGCAGATGCTTCAGCTAAAGGTTATGTGGCTTGCGATTGCGTGAAATAGATCCTGATCTTCTTATTTTATTTTCTTATTCTTTTTTTATCTTCTAAATACCAATTGAATAGCAAGATGATTACGCCTATGCATAATGAGATGTCCGCTAGATTGAATACCGGCCAGAATCCTGTGTCTATATAGTCAATCACATGGCCTTGTATAAGCCTGTCTGTGAGATTGCCTAATGCTCCGCCTAAGATAAGTGCAGCTGAGATTTTCACATAAGTTTGCCTGAAGTAGATTGGTTTGAAGATATAGAAATAGATTATCAATAGAGAGACTATCAGCGTGGATGATGCGAAGAATATATTATTGCCGCTGAATATGCCGAAAGCTGCGCCTGTATTGGTGGTGTAATGGATTATCCCGTAATCAGGTTTTAGGATGCGTATATAATATTTGATAATCTGATCTGATAAGAGTATAATGGACGAAATCAGAAAAAAGAAGTGTCTTTTCATTCTTGAGCTAACTTTTCCAATGCTGCTAGTCTTGCGTCAATGCTTTCCATCTTTGCTTTGATTGCGTCAAGTTTTGCCAGTATGAGCTCTGTATCCCTATTCATGCCTTCAGGCTGTCTTTGTTGCTGCATTTTTCCGAAATCCATTGCAGGTTTTTCAGGCATTCCCGGTCTTACGTGTTCCATACCCATAGGTTCTTCGGTTTCAGATTCTTTATCAAAATCGAATGCACTTTCACCATATTGCCTTTCAGGGATTGGTTCTTCAGGATGTTTCCAAAACATGACTTTATCTAAAAATGACATATCTCTCACCTTCAATTATTAATTGCTTCATCTACCAAAGTTGCTGCTGCAGTTATTCCTTCTTTACCTGCTTCTACACCTTGAGTAAATAATTGTTTTACTAATGAATATGGGAAGTTTCTTAATGCTTTTATGATAGCACTATCAGGATAAACTTCGATATTCCCATTCTTTAATTCTTCAAATATGAATAATACTCCTTTATCTTTTATCACATTAGCAAATAATGCCGCGAACAACAAGCTTTTTGTCTGTTCGTCTTTCTCAGATGTTGCCGCTAAAGGAAGGTCTGTACCTAATGCGATGTTCGCGAAGTCCCTTGTAGGAGTTGCTGAACTCAATATTTTTTTGATTTGGGCATTGCTAAGATCTGTTTTTCCGATGTTAATGGTTTCTACTCCTGTGAATGCTTTGTAATCCATAAGAAATATCTTATAGTTATCGCCTATAATCTTGCTGTACTCTTTGTTAGATAATGCCTCTTTGTAGTTTGTGATCTCTTCTTTGGATATCTCTGCAGGCAGCGATTCAGCAGCGCCGGGCATAGATTTGAACGCAGTCAGCATAAATCCGTTATCATGGAGTATGAATAACTTTGGCTGGTTCTGCCAACCTTCTTGGAAGTCTGCGACGTCTTGATATACGAAATATGCGCTCATCGCGCAGACTAATCCTAGAATAGTGATAACAATAGCAATTGCTTTGAATATACTTTTAACTATCTTTATGATGACTGCTGAGATTATGATGAATAAGATGAGAGATATTATAACTGAGTAATCCATATTGGGATTGAATCGTTTTTACTATTTAAACGTTTTCTTTGAGGATTACAGGAATGTTTATATTGAAGCGCAGTTTATGTTATGTTATGAGCATCCATTCACTAAATCTTAAATGGCGTAAGTTGCGCGATTGGCTTTTTAGTTCTTTAGTCCGTATGCTGGATAAATGGGATATAAGTCCTATGGGAGTCACTGATTTCAGGCTTTTCTTAGTTTTATTATTCCTGCCTGCTTATTATTATAATATTATCTTTGCGGTAATTGTAATCACTTTAGAATTCTTTTTAGATATGATAGATGGCTCGTTGGCTAGATTCCAAGGAAAATGCTCTGATCGCGGACATTTCATGGATGTATTGGTTGATGCATTAATGTATTCTCTGATGGTGATCACTTTTTTCGGCGATGCTAATGTATTGAATATCGGGTTGAATCTCGTTTTTGTCAATTTCCTTTATCTTCTGGCTACTTTGAAGAAGAATGAAGGGTTGAAGACTGATTGGATAATCAATCCTTATCCTCGATCAGCTTATGTGTGGTATCTTCCTATGGTAGCATTCTATGGATATAATCTATTTGAATTCAATATGATTGAGGTATCATTATTGGTATCAAATGCTTTGTCAATCTTCCTTTTCCTGTTCTATTATATTGCGTTGCGAAGCAGATGGAGCAGAACTAATCAATAATTTTATATATATTCTAGGTTTGATATTGTTATAGGTGATAACTATGGCGAAATTCAAGATAACTCAAGAAAGAAACCTTTGCATCGGTTGCGGAGCATGCGCATCAGTATGCCCTGAGAACTGGGCTATGCAGAAAGACGGCAAATCTAAACCAAAGAAGACTGAAGTTTCTGCTATCGGGTGCAATCAAACAGCTGCTGACGGATGTCCTGTGCACTGCATACATATAGAGAAAGCTTAATCAGAATATCTTTTTTATTTCTTTCAATCTTTCCCGGTGATCAATGGATGATTTGAATATATTCCAGAATATTTTCTGCAGCCAATTTATCCATTCATAATTATTGATTTCATAGAATATTCTTGTGTTCTTCTTGAGTTCGTCATTCCGGTATAATGCGATATTCTCCTCATTGATGAATCTAGCCACTTCTTCGTCGATTATGTATCCGCGTAGCGGCTGGTATGCATGATGTATCTCAATCTGGTCTGGATATCTTTGAATCAATGGGGCTATCTTATTCAGATTGCCGATTGAGGCTATATTCACTCTCATTAATACCTTTAGCTTTACTCCCTGCCCTAGCAATTGCTCTAGCACATCGATGACCTTGATATTTTTTTCCACAAGGTTCAGTAACGACAGATTCCCGGAAAAACAGTATATCTGTCGTTTCGCTCTGCGTAATAATGGAACAATTTCTTGTATTTTAGATACATGCTCTTTATCATATTCTTCTATGAACGATCTCTTGTCTTCAGAAGGGATAAATTGGTAGATTTCCATGAAATCAAAATCCGTCTTTCTTCTACCTGTCTTGATCTGGTTAAACAATCCTTCTTTGATATCATCGCTAACTATGCTGTTTGAATTGTTGAAATAAACCAGTTTGAGAGCACCTTGCGTACCTCCCCTGAACATCTTTATGCCTATCAATCCGGTATTTTCTTTTATCTGAGACGCATAAGAATCAGTAGTAACCCAGCTTTTCTTTATGAATTTGGAGATCTCCTGTATGCTTTTTGGTTCTGCTTTAACAAAGTTGATTATTTGCTTAGATATTTGTTCTGAAACCATTAAAAAGCTATTAGAATTAATCTTTATTTAAATTTTTCTAAAACACTATATCTAATAAATTAAACTAAGACTTTTGATTAATAAAACACTGCTTAGTATATGTGATGAAAAAAACATTTTGCATGCACAATGACGATGTCTGTATAAGGCTTAGATTATTCGGAGAAGAAATACGCGCTTTGCTTATTGAAAATGAATGGATTGAATGCAAGCAAGATAGTGCTGAATTCTTATTCATCAATACCTGCGCATTCCTTAGGAAAGCGGAAGATAAAGCTATTTCAAAAATAAAGAATTTAAATCTTGCTAAGCCAAATTCGCAGAACATAATAGTATTCGGATGCCTCCCAAGAATTAATCCTGAACGGCTAAAATTAGCACATGACGGAGAGATTATCATGGTGCGCGATATCTCTGAATTCATGGCCAAATTCGGGTTTAAGAAAAAGCCTTGTGCCATAGGTCATGTGGTAGAGGATAGAAAAGAATTCCTTCCTAAAATATATCGTACACTCAATAGATTACTTCTTCATGATCCTTACTTGACTTATTTGTATGATAAAGAAAAAGTGTATCATCTCAAAATTTCGCAAGGGTGTTTGGGCAATTGCTCATACTGCAGTGAAAAATTTGCAAGAGGTAAATTATCCAGCAAGCCTATCCATGAAATAATAACTGAATTTGAAAAAGGGTTGTCTAAAGGGTATAGGATATTCTCATTGAGCTCTGACGATACCGGCGTTTTCGGATGGGATCGAGGAGAGAATATTTCTCAATTGCTTGAGAAATTGCTTAGCTATAATGAAGAGTTTAAGATAGTCCTGACTGAATTTAATCCTCATGGATTGCTTAAACACGAAAAAGAATTGCTTCCTTTGCTCAAGTCGTCAAAACTGATTTTTATAACAATACCAATTCAATCGGGATCAGACAGAATACTCAGATTGATGAATCGGTCTTATCAAGTATCTCATGTGGAGTTAGCTTTGGATCAGATCCGTTCTGTGAACCCTTCTATAAAAATAAATACGCATATAATCGCGGGATTTCCTGGGGAGACTCAATCAGATTATCAAAAAACATATGATATGCTTGATTCGTTCAGTTTCAATAAAGCGAAAGTGTTCGGATATTCTGATCAGCCAGGGACTGAAAGCAGTAAACTACCTGGTAAATTGTCAATAGGGATTATTGATCAGAGAGTCAAAGAATTAAAACGATTAATGCTTGTTAAAAGATTGCTCGATTTGGATTTTGTAGGGATATTGCTAAATTTGGATACGATGTAAAATGGCAGTAATACTGATTGGCGGGGTGCCTGGAAGTGGAAAGACGACAATTGCATTGGAATTAGGCAGATTGCTCGGTATAGAGCAAATAGTGCAGACAGACACTATTAAAGAGATGTTTCAGCTGCAGGAATCACCGGAATATACTTACATAGCAACGCATAAAGCATGGTCCTTGATAGGAGATAAGACAAAGGAGAATATAATCAAAGGATATGATTTGCATGCAAGATCATTTGAGAAGACTTTGCTAGGGCTGATAGAGCTTACTCAGAAAAAAGGAAAAAATATAATAATTGAAGGAGTGCAGATTAACCCTGAACTAGTCTCTAAAATTCTCGCGCCGAATGTCTGTTTCTATCTTTATGTCGAACAGGATTCTGAGCATAAGAAAAGATTCAATCTCAAAAACATAAATCGGAATAAAATCAATACTGGTTGGTACGAGAATTTCGATGCCATCAAGGCTATTGATCTATATCTTAGGATGGGATTCAAAGCCAATGCTTGCCTAATAAATAATATTGATATAAGTTCTACTATAACAGAAATCATCAATCATCTTAAAGAGAAATCTTTGGGGGTGGGAAATGTACAGAGATTGCGATTATGTGATGGATTCAAGCAAGAATTATTACATAGTCAAGGGGTATCATCATCCGGGCAATGAGTTATTTGTATCACGGACATTCATGCGCGATGATAATGGAATTCGTATCCATGAAAGCGGATTTAGATATACTAAAGAAGCCATCTATGATGTAATCAAAATATCGAAAAATTCTATTGTGAAACATTTCGATCCCAGATTGGCTAAGATAAAATCAAATCTGATCGGAATATGGAAACTGATTTATAATCAGCTTATCAATGCAGGCATATCTCAGTCGGATATAGGTATTTTCGGGTCTACGCTTGTAGGATTTCCTTTATCAAAAGATATTGATTTTGTTGTGTATGGCAGGGATAATTTGCTCAAAGTCCGCGAAAAACTTCCGAGTATAAAATCGAAATTAGGCATATGTGATATACAGCTAAAACATATTGAGCATCAAATCACCAAATATTCCATGCGGCATAGTCTCTTGACGAGTAATTTCGAAAAAATAATCCCTAATAAATGGTCAGCTCTCCAGATTAGCGATGGGATATTAAGCACGATACGATTCGCATTCAAAGATAATGAAGTGCCTGATAGATTTAATCAGGATATGCTTTCTGAAGGGATAGGCATATCTGTGATAGGAGAAGTCATCGATGTTACATATTCAGATTTCTGCCCACGATTATTCACCATAAAATTAGGTTATAAAATATATCATGTGTCCACATATGAATGGGCATATCAATCATGCGTGAAAAAGGGGGATCGTGTGGCTGTGAAAGGCGTTTGCATTGGAGATAACATATTTATCAATAAGTTTGAGCATGGGGTGTGGATATTATGAAAAGGTTATATCTAATCCGGCATGGAGAAACCTTGGAGAATGAAGCGGGGATTATGATAGGTACTGGTCCAGGCAATCTTTCTGAGAAAGGAATTACACAAACTAAGATGTTGGCAGATCATTTGCAGAAATTTGATTTAAATTTGATTATCTCGTCTCCATTGAAACGCGCCAGAGAGACCTCAGAAATAATCAATAGATCTCTCAATCTCCCAGTGATTTTCTCTGATATAATTGTGGAACGAGAGCTGGGCGAGTTGTCTGGTATAATGAGGTCAGATTGGGAGAGACTATGGGAAATGCAAGAAGATAAAATCAATTTCAGGCCCGCAGGTGGCGAATCCTATATGGACATATTGACTCGAGTAAAATTATTCTTAGAATATATATCTGGTTTGAATGAAGAAAATATCTTAGTTGTCACACATGGGCGTTTTTTAAAGATATTACTCAATCATCTAAAAGGAGAGGATTTGCTTAAGCCAATCGCGCAAGATAATTGTTGCATCAATGTATTGACCTATGATGATAATTTTAGAATCCAGACTGAGAACTTCAGCTTTAATGAGACAACAAAACATTATGCAGGCGCACTGGTAGTGAAAGACGGAAAAGTCTTATTAGGACTGCGTCCAATTATCTCAGGGATAAAATATCCTGGATTCTGGTCTACATTTGGCGGTAGGGTAGAGTGCGGAGAAAACGCTCGGCAAGCAGTGATGCGCGAAATCAATGAGGAACTAGGTGTAAACGCTGTCAATTGCCGGTTATTCTTGCAGCATCCACATCTTGAATATACTAATATCTTCCGTCATATGTATATATGCGAATTAGATGAATATACTAATTTCAAATATACTGAAGAGATAGATTCTCGCTGGTTCGGCAAGAATGATTATGCGGCTCCTAAACTAACGCCATCAACTCGCTATTGCATGGATTTATTTTTTAAAATATCTCCCTAAATATTTATATACTCAGCATTTAATTCTTTACTTCCATGAAACAGCTGATTACAGGCAATCGTGCAATCGTGTTAGGCGCTTTGAAAGCGGGATGCAGGTTCTATGCAGGTTATCCTATAACACCGGCATCTGAGATAATGCATGACTTTGCTGAATTGGGTTCTGGTAAGTCTTCTATTGCCGATCTCGGTAAGGAGAAATTGACGTTTATTCACGCAGAAGATGAGATTGCGTCCGCGCATATGATAATCGGCGCATCACTTGCAGGTTGCAAGGCAATGACTGCAACATCTGGTCCAGGTTTCAGCTTGATGCAGGAAGCCATCGGGTTTGGTCACATGATAAATACGCCAATTGTTATCGTTGACGTGCAACGTGTAGGTCCAAGTACTGGAATGCCCACATTGTGCCACCAAGGCGATATACTACAGAGTGCGCATGGTTCGCATGGCGATTATTATCCTATCGTGTTCTATCCGAATTCTGTTGAAGAATGCTATATCTATGCGATTGAAGCGTTCAATGCTGCTGAGAAAGCGCAGTGTCCTGTTGTGTTGCTTAGTGATGCTTTTCTTGCTCGTATGTATGAAAGCATTGATCTGAAGGATATCAAGACTAAGATTGCTTCACGTGTGGCCAAACCATTTGGTTCGAATAATCCATCTATACATCATACTGGCTTATTATCTAAAAATGGAATTCCTAAAACAGTCGATTCTGAATATTACCGCGAATGGATTGCAGATTACAAAAAAAGAGTTGAGAAAGCGGCTTCGGAATTTGCATTCTATGAATATGTAGAGAATAAAAATGCGGATACTTTGATTATTGCTTATGGAATAACATCTCGTGTAGTGATGGATCTTAAGGATAAATATTCAATATTCCGCCCTATCAGGATATATCCAGTACTCGATGAGTTGAAAGCAATTGCTAAAAAGTATAAGCATATCGTAGTTGTAGAAATGAATAACGGACAATATGTACAAGAAGTAGAAAGGTTATTGAAAAGAGATGTTAAGTTCATCCCGCAGCTCGGCGGTAATATTTCGCTTGATAGAATCAAGGCGGAGTTGAAAAAATGACTGACAACATGCTCCGTACTGAACGGTTCCCCACACCCTGGTGTCCAGGATGCGGATTAAATTCACTTATTATTCAGACAGCTAATGTATTCACTAAATTGAAGATGGACAAGACGAATACTTCTGTTGTTTCAGGTATTGGATGTACAGCTAGGGCTTCTGGTTTCTTCAATGTCGATGGAGTCAATGGTTTGCATGGCCGTGCGATTCCACTTGCTGAAGGCATAAAATTAGCTAATCCTGCACTTAATGTAGTTGTGATGTCTGGTGATGGGGATATCGCGGGCATTGGCGGAAATCATCTATTGCATTCAGCTAGGCGTGATGCTGATTTGACTATTATTTGCTCAGTTAATGAAACTTATGGAATGACTGGCGGACAGATGTCGCCTTTGACTAAAAAAGGAACTAAAACGCTTACGTCGCCTTCGGGGTCAGAGTATGAAGCGATGAATTTGCAGGGGCTTGTTAGTATGAATGCTCACTACTTTTTTGCACGGACTAGTACTGCGCATCCTGTACATATGGCAAAGTGCATCGAGGCGGCTCTTTCGCATTGCGGTTTTGCGTTTGTTGAAGTGCTTAATCCTTGTTTCACTAATCTAGGTTCACGTACTGGGTTTGGTTCTTTTGGTGAGATGATTACCAATCTTAAAGATAAGTTCAAGATTGTTGATAACGTATCTAAACTCGCAGATGATGAATTGGGGATTGTGAAAAAATGATTCGCGTAATCGTTCACGGACAGGGCGGACAAGGCGTTAAATTGCTTGGTGAGATTTTTGCACATGTCCTGCTTGAATTGGGCAAAGAAGTCGCACTTACCTATGATTACGATTCGAATGTCCGAGGCGGTTCTGTCACGGCATATCTTACTTTCGATTCTATTAAAATAAATAATCCAATCATTGAAGAGGCAGATTATCTGATACTTCTTTCATCTAATGAATTGCTTAAGGGCAAGAAAACAATTATCGAAGAATCATGCGGAACTTCTGGATGCGAAGCTTGTCAAAAAAAAGCAGGTGAAGTAATAACTGTGCCTTTGAATGTGCTTGCTGAGCAGAAAGCAGGCAATAAGAAATTCATCAATATGGTTGTCCTTGGGTACTTGTTCAATATATTGGGGATTGACGCATCCAAGCTCGATCTGCGCAAGTTCTTGCCGGATAAGTATGTTGAAGAGAATATGAAAGCGATTGAGTTAGGGTATCTGTACGAGCAGAAAAGCGAGTGAGGAGATTAATATGGAAAATAAAAACGAACTTCTTTCAAGATTATGTAAACAATATGAATTACGCGACGAAACTAAAAAATTATTTTCAGATAGACTTGATTTGATATATTCAATGGAAATAACCAATCCTGAGCATACTCGGGAAGGTTTGCTTGCTTTGGTTGAAGAGACCGCTAAACGTGATTATGAAAGAAGAATGGATTATAACGTTTCCAAAAGAGGTTTAGCTGCGATAGATAGGGATTATGGAATATTGGCTGCTAATTTTCGGTCTATGGGTGAGGGAATGCAGACTCTTGCTGAAGAGTATCAGAATATAGCACAATTGACTGGCGAAGCTAAATCAAAGCTCGAGAAGCTGGAATTACTAATTGCACAAGCTGAAGTAGAAAAAGCTAAATCTGAAGGAAAAGTTAATTAAAAGTATAAACGAAACTTTTATATACCTTTTTTTCTATATATCATACTCAGAGGTGATTTTTCATGAAAAAAACTTGGTTAGATTTTACAGTTCTTGTCCTAATAATTGTAGGAGCTTTGAACTGGGGATTAACAGCACTAGGCTATAATGTAGTTGATATGCTATTGGGCGGATTCGCAATGTACGCATATTATCTAGTAGGTCTAGCTGGCTTGTACGAAATCTATTTCGCAACAAGACATTATTGGTAGATAATACCAGAAAGTAGAATTTCAGTCTACTTTTTTTCTTTTATTTTCTTTCTTTGATACAATATTCTTATTCAATTCAATATCATCAGATAATAATTGAGAATAGCTGCAAAGCTAACCCAGAATAAGTACGGAATCAATAAGTATGCTGCAGTTTTTGATATTTTCCTAAATGCAATAATTGTTGCTACTATCGATATCCATAATGCGATTACCTCGATAAATGCGCATTTAGGGCATTGCTGACCAAAGAATAATATTGACCAGAAAACATTTAATGCTAACTGGATTGTAAAAATAACAATTGCTTTGTTCTTGTCCTTACTCTTGCTCAATAGGATTAGATATAATGAATATCCCATCAATAGGAATAATGTTGTCCAGACAGGACCAAATATCCAGCTAGGCGGATTGAAACTTGGCTTAATCAAAGTCGAATACCATGTTGGAATCATCGGCGTTGTGAATAATGCGCCGAGCCCGCCGGCTAATTGTGGAATTAGTAATGAAATGATAAGAAGTTTAAGATTTTTTATTTTCATAGTAATTACATTGTGTTATTCATTTAATAATCTTGCTATATATCTTGCATATCCATAATTGTTATAAATCGGAAGTCTATCGGTTTTTCCTATGGCTGATGAAATGCTAGATAAATTGCTCTTCCCGCACGCAGAAGTACGTGACATACAGAGAGAGCTTATCTCTGATGTGAATGATGCTATTTCTAATCGCCGTAATCTTATTGCGCATGCACCAACGGGTCTTGGTAAGACTGCATCTACTTTACCGATTGCACTTGCTCATGCTATTGAGAAGGATCTTGTCGTGTTTTTCTTGACTTCCAGGCATACTCAGCATAAAATAGCAATCGATACATTACGTGAAGTCAAAAAGAAGCATAATCGTGATTTCGTCACAATTGATATCATCGGCAAAAGGCATATGTGTCCGTCTCCTGCAGCTCAGACTTTAGGCGGTGCTGATTTCCTTGAGTTCTGCAAATTGCAGGCAGAGGAAGGCAAGTGCGATTTTTATAATAACACCAAGGATAAAACCAAACCTACTGTTGATGCAAAGTTTGTCATGGACAAGCTGAAGACTGAGATGCCTTGTTCTACAGAACAGGTGATGAACGAATGTTCACGTCTGGATCTCTGTCCTTATGAGATATCTATGATGCTTGCGCCTAAGGCTAAAGTGATTGTATCGGATTATTATTACATCTTCAATGACCACATACGCACTGGTTTTTTCAAGAAAGCTGGTTTTGAGTTGGATAAATGCATAATCATTATCGATGAAGGGCATAACGTGCCTGATCGTTTGCGCGAATTGATGACTGTTAAAGTATCTACAGTTGTGCTTGATCGCGCAGCCAAGGAAGCGCGTAAGTTTGGATTTAAAGAATTGGCTAGCAATATCGAAAGTTTCAAGATAAGATTATGGGACTTGTCCCGTGTCAATTCTGATATGGAACGGCTTATTGCGCGCCAGGATTTAGTTGATAAAATAGAAAATTTTGTCAACTATGACCAGTTCGTTTCAGATCTTGAATCTGCAGCTACTGATATCCGCGAAAAGCAGCGTGCCAGTTATGTCGGTTCTGTATACAAATTCTTGGGCTGTTGGCTTGGCGCTGACAAAGGATATGCGCGGATACTGCAGAAAGTCAAGGATGGAGTTATCACTTTATCCTATCGTTGTCTTAATCCCCTTGCAATTGCTGAACCTGTTATCAAGAATTGCTATTCTGCGATTATTATGTCAGGGACTCTCACGCCAACTTCTATGTTCAAAGAATTGCTAGGTTTCCCTAAAGATACTGTTGAAAAGTCTTATCCTTCGCCGTTCCCTAAAGAGAACAGGCTTGCATTAATTGTGCCTGAGACCACAACTAAATTCACTGAAAGGTCAGATGATATGTACAAACGCATATCTGAAAAACTAGTTGAGATTACTGATAATATTCCAGGTAATTCTGTAGTGTTCTTCCCGTCCTATTTCATACGCGATAAAGTGAATAACACTTTCTTGACTGCTTCCAAAAAGACTGTCTTTTCTGAGAGGCAAGAGATGACTAAAGAAGATAAACTTGAAACGTTAGAGAATTTCAAACGTTACAAGAATGTGGGCGCTGTAATGTTGGCGATTAGCGGTGGGAACTTTTCAGAGGGAATTGATCTTCCTGATATACTCAAATGCGTAATAATTGTCGGACTGCCTCTGCAGAAGCCTGATCTCGAGACGCAAGAATTGATTAAGCATTATGATGAAGTGTTCGGCAAAGGTTGGGACTATGGTTATCTTTTCCCAGCGTTCAATAAATGTTTACAAGGGGCGGGCCGTTGCATACGATCTTCAACAGACCGAGGCGTAATTGTGTTCTTGGATGAGCGTTTTGCGTGGAATAACTATTTCAGATGCTTCCCTGCGGATTATAATGTCAAGGTGATGAGGAGCTATTACATGGATATGGTCAAGGGATTCTTTGCCAAACCTTTACTTTAGTTTGCAACGGATAAATTTTCTTCATTCCACATATATGATAGCCATTCCGGAGACCGGTTCCTTGGCTATTCTCATTTTTAGCGATAAAATTTATAATTGTTGCAAACCTTTGCTATAATAAAGTATTTATACTTGTTTGACCTAATTTTTAATATGAATTGGAGATTATTAGCTATTGGATTCTGCTTTTTGTGCGGTGTTTTGATTGCAGGAGTTTCTCTTACTGGTTTTGCAGTAGCTGTGCCTAAAGAAGGTTCGTTCATCGGTTTCGGTCTTGTTGTTTGGTCAGTCCTGCTTCTGGGAATGTTCAAAGGCAATTACGAGTCACAGATTAAATCATCTAAATCATTCGGCGATGAATTGTCTCTGAGTCATGGTCATGAACATCCAGTTATTGTGCTAGATACTTCTGCCATTGTTGAATATACACCTCGAGAGGTTGAATCTTTATTGAAGGAACATCCGGCGTACATTCCAGGTTCTGTATATGAAGAACTCACTCCTGAATATAGGGCAGTTGTGAAGGAATACGGGCATGAAATATCTGGGTATTCTGCATATACTGATCAAGCCAAACATATCCTTCGAATGAGTGAGAAAGCCAAACTTGCTGAAAAAGTTTTGCCTTTCGTTGAATCAAAACTTGAAGGAAGGGCTCTTCGGATGAGCATCCATGAAATAAATGATGCAAAGAACCAGATGGGACATTTGATCAAGCTTGCGCATGATGATGGCTTTGACATATCTGGAGACGAACGTGAAATGCTGAAGAAGACTTTGCATTATATCAAGACGCATTGCTTAGTGTCTGATACTATTATTGAAGTGTTTTCGGCTGTGCTGTATGAAGCTGCGCATGACAGGCATGTTGTCCTTGGCGAGAAAGATCCTGAGTATAGGGAAGCAGTCGAGTTCTTGAAGGAAAGGCATCCACAAATTGGCAAGTATATTAGATTGGTTGAACCGAGCAAGTGAGTATTATATCTCTTTTTAATAAGTTTTAAATACCCTTGTTTCTTGACTAGAGTATCTGTTTAAATTATACTAAATGGTGATGAATGATGACAAAAGCATGCAAAATCGGTTCAGGAAAGCCTAAAATTAATCCTACTAAGTATGACTTAGTTATAATCGGTGGCGGTCCTGCAGGCATGGGTTGCGCAGTATATTCCACTAGGTATAAACTGAATACAGCTATTATCAGTTCAGATTTGGGCGGTCTTGTTAATCAAGCGCCTATGATTGAGAATTATCTCGGTTATTCTAGCATTGTTGGTTCTGATTTAGTTGCGAAATTCGTCGAACATGTTAAGTCTGCCAATGTGCCTATTTTTGATGATTGCGTCGTCAAGATTACTATGAATAAAGATTCATTCGAAGTACATAGTGAAAGCCAAGTTGTATTGGCTAAGAACATTTTAATTGCTTCAGGCCTTGAAAGGCGTAAGCTTGACATACCTGGCGAAAAAGAGTTTGAAGGGCGTGGCGTAACATATTGCGCGACATGCGATGCGCCAATGTTCAAAGGTTTTGATGTCGCCGTTGTCGGTGGCGGAGATGCAGCGGCTGCTGCTGCTGTGCTTGTGGCAAAGTATGCCAAACAAGTATATCTCGTGTATAGGGGCGATAAATTACGCGCTGAACCTTTCTGGCAGGATAAACTGAAAGTCACTAAGAACGTTTCTATTGTGTATAATGCTAATCTCACTGAGATCCGCGGAAATAAGTCTGTCGAATCAGTTAAACTTGATAACGGAAAAGAACTGAAAGTGCGCGGAATCATAGTCGAAGTAGGTTCTGTACCTACAAATGCGCTTGTTGCTGGTCTGGGTGTTGATTTGGATGATAAAGGGTTCATCAAAGTCGATGCGGGTATGAGGACGAATGTACCGGGCGTATATGCTGCGGGAGATGTATGCAATGCCAACAATGGTTTCAAGCAGATAATCACTGCTGTAGCTAGCGGATCTATTGCATCAAATACGATATTCATGGATTCGCATAAAAGTAAATAGATTATTAGAATTAGATAATTCATAGACAAAAAATATTAACGAGGTTATGTAAAATGGAGTCATTAGAACATAAAGAACAAAAAGTGTTGGTTCTGTTTGATGTACAGAACATGTATTATTCAGCGAAGAATATATTTAACGCAAAAGTAAATTTCGGCGAGATTCTGAAGCATGCTGTTGGCAAGCGTAAATTGATACGTGCGATAGCTTATGTAATAAAAACAGAGATAAAGGAAGAGGAAAGCTTCCATAAAGCGCTTATGAATTTCGGCATTGAAGTCAAGCAGAAGGATCTGCAGACTTTTGTAGGTGGAGCTAAGAAAGGCGATTGGGATATCGGAATCGCGATGGATGCCGTTAGGTTAGCTAATAAGGTTGATACTGTTGTGCTAGTTTCAGGAGATGGCGATTTCAAGGATCTGCTTAGTTATCTGAATTCGCATGGATGCCGTACTGAAGTGATTGCCTTCTCTAAAACTGCGTCAAAGCATATTAAGGAAGAAGCAGATAGTTTCTTTGATCTGGAATCTAATAGACGTAAATTTTTAATACCTATAGCTAGGAAAGTAGTGTATAAAGATAACAAGGAGGATGCACCAAATGAAGGAAGTATCTGAGAAGAGTTTCACAACGGATGTGTTAAAACAGCCTTTAGCTGTAGTTGATTTTTGGGCTAGTTGGTGCCATCCATGTATGCAATTCAAGCCAATATTTGAGAAGGTTGCTACTGAGTTTAAGGATGTGGCTTTCTGCAAGGCGAATATAGAAGAATATAGAGATTTAGCATTAGAGTATGGCATATTCAGCATCCCTACAGTGCTCTTTTTCAAGAAAGGAATTGAAGTTGGTAGGTATACTGGAAGCATGACAGAAAGCGCTTTCAAACAGAAAATTACTGAGGTTTTGAAGTAGAGTCACTCTCTAGTAGTTAAACCATAGCAAGATTTAAATATAGGTGATTTTATGTTATTTTATATGGCAGATTTCAATTTCAAAGGGATGGAGATGGATATCACAAAGCTTAAGCAGTTTAAAGAATTTCTAAATTTTACCCTTCAGAAAAAGACTTGCCTAGATTATCATGATTTCAGGCAGAATTGCGGAATCTCTCGCGCTCAATGGGATCAGTTCAAGTTGAATAACAATGAGAACGAAATCAAATGGAGTGTTGAATAAACTTTTTATCGCTATATTTCTAACATATAACAACTATTCATTAACTAATACATACCGAACCAGAATTTGAATTTATTGAAGAAGCTTAGTTTTGTGCATACATTATTTATACAATATTTAGAGCTGCATTCTGCATGATTTTCACAAGTTGCGCTTGTGTCTTTCAATGGTTCCCATTTAAGTTCTTCAGAACAATATTTGTTGCTTAATACTGAATTAATAGGCAAGCATCTTTTTACATCAAACGGACATCCTATTTTGTCATTTTGATGTTTACACACGCCATTGAAGCAGGTATCTGTTGTGCAGCCATTATTATCTCCACATTGGCTATCTACTCTGCATTGGAATTTAATGCAACTATCGCCCATACACATAGTGCCATCATCGCATCCGCAGTCTTCTGTGCAGCTTGCACAATTCTCATCATTGGCACATTTTCCGTCTCCGCACCATGCGCAATCAGTGATGCATTTGCCTTGTTCGCCTGGATCGCAATAGCTGTTACCGCAATATGCTTCGCAGACTTTATTGTCTACGCATCTTTCGCCAGGATAACATCTTGCCTGTCCGCATTTTGTAGTTGGAACTGTCAATGTGAATTTAACATTAGGATTGCTCCTGTCTTCCATCTGCAGGAATTCGTCGATAGAAACTGATAGATTAGAACTGAATGTATGCGATTCATATCTCGCTAATTCCGGAGATAATTCATCACTTATCATGAATCTAGCTTTGCCGTCTTTATATTCATACAATAGAATCGTGTATTCGGCAGGGCCTAGTTTGTATATCTTACTCTGGCCTTGTTGCAGTGCTGAAGTAGTTGAGAATCCTGAGGCTATAGCTGAGAATAACAAAATACATACTAATAACGATACAATCAGCCTCTTCATAGCTTTATTATCTATATTTACAAGTATATAAAGATTATGTTAAGATTAAAATGTCCAGAATACTCGTTTCACTCGGTCAATGTTATTCACATCTACTACTTATTATAGATATCAAAATAAATCTTGTATTTACTTGTAGGATAAGTATGTTCATTAAGGACATTGACATAATTCTGGACATTTAAGCTATATTTAGAATTGTTTTCCGCTTTTTAGGAGCTTTACTAGTTCTTTACTGATTAAAGGTTTTTTCTTGATTAGAACATATCTGAATGGGAATTCTACTGATTCATTTGGCCCCATCTTGAGATCGATATTGTCTGCGAATGGTATCTTATCTATAGATTTTCCTTCGGTTATCATCTTAGCCACACATACTGCGTTATCTGTAGGGAATTGGTTCTTCTGCAGATTCCTGCGTTCTCCTTTTATTGTAAGTTCTTCCTTTGTCCTTTTCCTTGGCGGATAGTCACCTAAGATACCACCAAATATGAGGTAATCAAACTTATCTTTTGGAGATAATGTTTTTGGGGCATCGGGATCTAGTATGCAGATATTCTTTAGATTGAGTTTTTGCGCTGATTCTGTATGGACCTCTGCAAATTTGTTTAGCTTTTTGAGATCTTTCTTCTGTAGATTTGTGATTATAAGATTCTTATTTCCAACTATCTTAGAAATGTGCTTGTACTCTATCAGGCACCATTTGAATAGTTCGGGTTCAAGATGCTCGATTATGAATTTAGTCATCTTCAGTAGTCGCAACCTGTCATATCGCTCAATTGGCTGAATGTCATGGTTCCTGATTTTCTTGTTCCATCTTTAAATTCCCAAGTAGGATATCCTTCGATTCCTGCTTCTGCACAGACATCGTTTTGAGTTCCATCTGCATTTGAGCATTCTATATATGTCGCGTATTGCCAGCTTTCGCCGAAATTCTTTTTCTGTTCATTGCAGTGGCTGCACCAGAACGCGCCGTACATTTTCGCGCCGTTTGCGGTGAGGCATTTAGCGAAATCATCAGTGCTTACTGGCGGTGTTGAAGTACATCCTGATAAGATTAATATTGCTAGGATCGAAATCAATATTATGGTTTTCATATTGCTATTTTTGGTTATTATTTATTTAAATGTATCGGCTTAAAGTCTGCAACGAGTAATTCTATCAATAGAAATTTATATTGGTTATGCTTATGCGATTATCATGTGTATAGCATATCCTGGCAAAATCGTTAAGATCAAGAAAGAAAGTGTTGTTGTTGATTATGGAACTGAGCAACGTATAGTCAAGCTGATATCTGATTCTGATGAATATTCTGTAGGTGATTTTGTGATTGTGCAAGCAGGATTTGTTGTAGAGAAAGTGCCTGAGAAAGAAGCTTTATCTGCGCTCGCTATTTACAGCGGCGATGTTCCTTAAAGTGTATTTCTCTAGATTGTATAATTGCTCTCTGCTTAGTTTCATAACTGCGAAGTCCCAATGGATTGCGATGATATCTCCGAGGTTCAGGTTAGGAAGCAGTTTCCTGTCAAAGCTTACTTTCTTCTCGATTGATTCACCTATGCCATATTCTTTGTTATGGTATACCAAAGGTTTCTGTGTAACTACTAATTCGTTGATGTATATTTCTTTCACTTTGCCCCATGTGACTAGGCATTTCTGCATATTCTCGAATAATGCTGGAAATTTATCGCAGGTCTTGCTTCCGACATACATAACATGAAAAGAATGGTGCGGTACATATTCTGATTTAGCTGTTCCGGATTTAGATACGGGCAAACATAATCTCTTATCCACTTTTTTACTTATCCTTTGCATGTCCTTGGCATCGAACTGGTCTAGCAAACTATTCCCTAACCAGTAAGCTTCAACCACTTCACGATCGAATAAGCCTTTCTGCGTTTTTTCCGCAATGAATTCTAAATATGGTTGTAATGTCTCAAATGATAGCAAGAGTGTTTTGATATTTTCTGGATTCTTTTTATTCAGAATATAATCATATAATGCTAGATTAGCATCCTGCGGACCACATCTTCGTAACTCATTCGGTTTGTATGCGAATCTTGCCAGAAGCTCTATCGTGTCCATGATTCTTAGGTTGGATGATCGGTTTATATGCATTCTTATCTTGAATAATATATGAAATTATAGAAAACTTTAAATAGTATTTTGACTACACACTAGTTACTCAATTCTATATTGGACATGAACACTATAGAATTCACTCTATTATTAGAGAATACTTTTTTTTCAAAAACCTATGGAGGATGACGAAAATGGCAGATGAAGAAAATTACGATGAAGGCGATGATTTCAAAGATGAAGATCAAGATGATGAATCTAGTGAAGATGGAGACGAATCTGACGAATAGATAAGTCTTATTCTTTTTTTTATTCTTTTTCTATTTATTTAATAATATATAAAATAAAAAAATAATAATCCGTTAGGATCACATATTATAACGTCCTTGGTAAGGATTGCCGTAGGATTTTGGTCCTTGCATATTCCTGCCAGAGCCAAACCTATTCTGGCCAAAGCCGTGACTTGGTCCGTTACTTCTAGGTCCATTCTCTCTATTTCCGAATCTTTTGAATCCGGATGAAGGTCTCATCCTGGTCTCGAATCTTACTCTTTCGAAGTCGCCTGGTTCCATCTTCTCAACTTTGACTGGGAATCTGTGCAGAATATCACTGAATGAATCATAATCTCTTTCACAGAGCAATGTGATTGCTTTTCCTGATTCTCCTGCTCTCGCAGTCCTTCCAATCCTGTGGATGTATTCCTGAGGATCTTTGGAGATATCATAATTGAAGATGTGTGTAACATCTTTGATGTCCAATCCTCTTGCAGCGACTGGTGATGCTACGATTATATTCGGCTTGCCTTCGTTGAAGTACTTGATCTGGTTAAGACGTTTGTTCTGGCTCATCTTGCCGTGGATCATGCCGTTCCTTACACCTTGAGTTTTAAGATTCTCGTGCACCAATTCAACTGTTGATCTAGCTGAACAGAAGATCATAGCTTGACCTACTTGTTCTGTCTTCAATAAGTGAATCAATAATGAGAATTTGTCCCTTGAAGGAACATCATAATAGTATTGCTTCAACAGATCTTGTCCGACTTGACTTTCAGTCCTTACTTCTTCAGGATCGGTCATATAACTCTGTTTCAATGCGTTTATCTCTTGTGAAAGAGTCGCTCCGAACAGTAATATTTGTCTGTTATTAGGTGTAGAGTTAAGGATTTCAGTTATGTCTTCTATGAAGCCCATCTCTACCATCTTGTCAGCTTCATCTAAAACTACGCTTTTCAATCTCTTAAGATCTAATGTGCCTCTTTGAAGATGATCTAAAAGCCTTCCAGGTGTACCGACTACTATGTCAGTCCTTTTAAGCTCTTCAATCTGCGGATTTATTGATACTCCGCCGTATATTGTAGATACCATGAATTGTGTATATTTGCCGAATTTCCTCATTTCTTGCGCAATCTGCACTGCAAGTTCTCTTGTAGGCGCCATCACTAGGATTTGTATGCCGTTATGCGGTTCAATCCTTTCTAGTAAAGGTACGCTGAAAGCTGCAGTCTTGCCTGAACCTGTTTTAGATATGCCTATCAGATCTTTCCCTGCTTTAATGAATGGGATAGATTGTTCTTGGATTGTAGTTGGCTCTTTTATGCCCATCTCTGCCAAAGCTCTTACGATCTCTGGTTTTATGTTTAATTCTTGGAATGTTTTCATTTTTAGTTCTCCGTGGAAAATGATACAAAACTCTTGATATAATCTAATTGTACTTTTGGTACTTTTGTCCTATAAATCGGGTCTTGTAGAAACAGAATGAGTTGAATGATTCAGACCCTCTGTTTCAGCCTTTCCATCTTTGCTTTATACATATATGAAGCTTCGCGGTGGTATATAAGGATTGCTATTTCTTATTCTTATATGCTTCTTTCATGGTCTTATAATGAGGGCATTTTAGAATGAATTTACAAGTGGGTATATGGTGCGCCATACGCCATTTAGCGTTATGATAGTGGCATGGCTCGTCTGATATTGGTTTGGTAAACGGAAGCTTATGAGGAAAACGATGTGGTGGGCAGAATATCTCTTTTCCTTCTTTGGTGAGGACTTTTACTTTATCCTTTATGTATAAAAGCCATGGTTTCATGATAATAAATACGCCCTTGCCAGGGTCTGAACCAGCCTTTTAGAAAAAGCCTGGGGAAAACAGGATTTTATCACTCAAAATCCTCTAATATGAAAATACGCCCTTGCCAGGATTTGAACCCGGGTTACAAGGTCCGCAACCTCGTGTACTATTTGCTCTGGCTTATGCCATCCAAGCTATACTACAAGGGCGTATCTTTAGTAGTTTAGCCGTCATATTTAAATACTTTCCTTACTGGATTAGGTTTATGTCCAAAAAGAACAAACTCTCAAGAGAAGAGGCTAGAAAGCTCGTTGTAGAACTTTTGGATAAGGCTAAAATTTCATTCAAGAGCAATAAGGAGAAGGCTGGAAATTACGTAAAAAAGGCTAGGAATATAGCTATGAAAGTCCGTCTTAGGATGGGGCCTGATCTTAAGCATAGATTCTGTAAATATTGTAATTCGTACCTTGTACCGGGGGAGAATCTTAGAGTCAGAACTCAGAAGGGTAAACTAGTCTATTTCTGCACAACATGCAATAACCATTGGAGGCTCCCTTTCACTGCCGAAATCAAGGCTAAAAGGAAGTTGTCACTAACCAAGGACAAGAAGTAGAAAGCTTTAAATATAAGTTCTTTTGTGAATTTTCTTCATTATAGGCTAGAATCTAGCTATAGCTAAAAGGATCAAAAATGAATAAAGCAAGCCAAAGATTACTAAGAAAGACTGTAGTCAAATCAAAGAAAAAGACTCTGAAAGCTCAAGCAGCTGAGAATCCTGAAAGGGATGAAGATCTTAAAGAATATTTGAATAGAAAGGATTTCCATCCATTCGAGCTTGAACTCTTGATGAATGATTATGACGACGGCTTAGATGACAATGACGCTAGTGTCACTGAGGAATAAATCCTAAGATGGACGTTGACCTAGAGCTTTCTAAAATTGTTGAAATCATCAAAAAGAATAGCTATAAATCTGTTCTAACCCAATTGCCTGACGGCTTGAAACCTAAAGCTAAAGAGATTGTAGATGTTATCTCTAAAGAGACTGGGGCAAAAGCGTATATCAATCTAGGTTCATGTTTCGGCGCTTGTGATATACCTAATTTCAAAGCGGATCTGCTTGTACAATGGGGGCATTCAGAATGGTCATAATTCTTTCAAAATCAGATAGATATCGTAAAACACTTTTCCCTATGGTGAAGGTGAATCATCTGGCGAAACTGAAGGCTCTTTTTTGTAATCGCCTGAATCAATCCGTTCTCGCAGAATCTCACCTAAAGAGTTCCAGATCCTTGAGATCCAGAGAGTAGTCAGCCCAGTATATTTTTCTTTCACTGCAATAGAATGTTCTTTCCATTCTGTTTCATGCACTTCATTCGCATGCAATGCTTCTTCGAGTCTATCATTAGCCCTCACTTTACTAGAAAGAAGTGATTTTCTGTTCTGGGCAATGGCATAAAGTTCCATTTCGTTCCTTTGATCATATGCTGCATTCAATCGTGTATCGAATTCCCCTATCATCTTTTCTATATTTTTGCGTACGCCTTTCAATTCTACCTTAACCTGTTCATTATAAGTATGGCCGCCGGATAGATAATCAGAGCTTTCATCTAAATACCAATTCATACGTCTTTCATTTAGAAGCCCACAAAGCAGTTCTAGATTCGCACATACCTGAGCGTCAGTCAATTTGAAAAGATCAAATGAATCTTCAATAGAATCAACCACTATCCTTTCCAAATCCCTATTGTAGAAATCAAGTTCTCTATCTAATGCTTTGATATAATCATTAATCCAACGTTCAGATTCTATAGACTCAACAATCTTATTGCTCATCTATAGGATAGCTAGGAGAAGGATGTTTAAATTGTTAGCTATTTTGCTTAAGTCTTGAATGTTCGCTACGCTCGCCTATGTCGTTTCGCATCCACTTCTAAACCTAAATTGCAAAATAAATCTTGCTTATGATAATAAAGCGCAATGCTCAATATAGACATAGGCACCATTCAGGATTTATTATTAGAATTAGTACTCTCTCCAGACATGCGCGCATTTCACGCATTTGAAGAATCTTGTTGCAGGTTCATCGCTGCATCTTGTCTGTTCAAACCAGTAATACGCCTTCTTGTGATGACAGGAATGGCATTCAGTATCGCAGATAGGGTTGATTTCAATTTCTTTATCTATGACTTCCACTTCTTTTGTTTCTGCTACTTTTTCCGAGATTTTAGTCTCCTTGAGATCTTTGCTGACAAAGCTGCAGCTATTGCATTTCATGACCCTCTTGCCTTCTTTTGTGCAAGGAATCAATAACGATCCGCATTTTTGACAAAATAACATTTTGGTTTACCTTATTGGAATAATGATACGAACTCAACCGCAAGTATTTTTACGTAGCCTAGGAACGGTAATCTGAACAAAGCTTTTCCTTGGATTTTTTCAATCGGGACTTTTGTTTCGTCTAAACTCGAACTTTTGATGGAATCAGGATTTGTCTGATAGTTATCACCTTTTGTCTGGTAATAAACTTTTCCATTTTCTTCATACATTTTGATAACTCTATGGATAATAGGATTAGGCCTATTGCTATCGAATATCACTATATCGCCTATTTTTAAGTTTTCTGTGGTTGCCCCATATATGAGCATGATATCGCCTTTATCAAATCCGTTTATTAGCGGGAATTGCATGAACTGAGATTCTGTTATTCCTCTAGGTTCGTATTGGCTTTGCGCGTTCATCCACCATTGCTCGAAATTGCCTTCATGGTGCATGCTGCTTGATACAACCGCTACTAATGGCAGGCTTGTACCGAATACTAACCCTAGACCTGGATATACCATATATTTTATTAGAATGAATGCTATAACGATGTTTGCCAATAGGCTTAGGAAGCTATCTTCGTACCATACGAAGTTCCATACTTTTTTAGCCGTTTCTTTGAAATTCATATAGGAAAAGCATCTAGAGGTGTTTAAAAAGGTTGCTGTTTTAGGGGCTCTGTAGAAAATCTCGTTTCACTCGCCACCAACTGCAAAATGTTCAGTTTTCTATTGTGATAGTGCTATATCGCCATAAGCATCTATAACGCACATGATTTCAGAATTGACAACATTTTAGAAGGTTGGTGGATTTTTCTACAGAGTCTGTTTTAGACCTTTCTCAGTCCTACCCTATTGCAGTATTTGCGTATAGGGCAGGTCTTGCATTTAGGATTCCTTGGTGTGCACCAGTTCTGGCCAAAAGCCACTAAAATCATGTTGGTCCTTGACCATAATCTTTTGGGAAGCTTCTTTCTCAAGATTTGCTCGGTTTTAGTTGCATTGCTTGTTTTTAGATAACCTAATCTGTTCATAATCTTATGGACATGTGTGTCCACGCAGATCGCGGGTTTATGGAACGCCTGTGCTTCAACTAGGTTCGCTGTCTTTCTCCCTACGCCGGGAATTTTCGTGAGCTGTTCTATTGTATCTGGTATTCTGCCTTTGATATGCTTTGGCCATTGCTTGAGCATCCTTGCTTTTGTTTTATAAAATCCTACTGGATAAATGAGATGCTCTAATTCTCTTTGGCTTATTTTTTCTAAGTCTTTGACTTTTCGTATTCTTTTGAAAAGTTTGGGTGCAATTTTCGCAGTAGTCTTATCATTAGTCCTTGCTGACAACATTGTTATCATCAAGATCTTGAACGGAGTCCTATGACTCTTGCCTAACGCATCAACTAACGGCAAATGAAATCTTCTAGTGAATCTTCCAAGAATCTGATATACTTTAATGATATTGACAGGTTTCATAGAATAAAAAAATTAAGATATCCACAATCCGTGGATATTGCAATATGCTCTTGCGTATTCTGCCAATGCTGGGAATTCGGCTTCAGGCAAATCTCCCGGCTTGAGATGTATCCTATAAAGTTTGCCTTTACTCACAATCTCTATCCATTCGATGTAATGGTTAGGTTCCATCGGATGCGGAATTTCTCCTACTTTAACTTTGACATGATCGCCCACTATCTCAACTACTGGCACATGTTTCTCTTGCCCGACATCATTAGTTTTTTCCTCAAGCAATTCCATTGGCTTTCCGCAACAAACCAATGCGCATTCTCCTCCATGGAGAACCTCTATCACATGTCCGCAGACATTGCATTTATAGATTTCTGTAATTTCCGCCATATTCTCACAACGTATCTATTCCTATCAAGTAATAGATTGTGCAGAATCCGACTATCGCTGTAAGCAATACTAATCCGCCGAGCAGATAGAACCACCAGCTATAGGCATAGCCTAGATATAAAAATATCAAACCCAATATTGCTCTTATTATCCTGTCATTTTTACCTACATTTCTCCACATGATATTCACCTCTTGTTTAGTCTAACTTCTGATAAATATAAATGATCGGTCTCTACCTGAACCAATGCACCAAATATCTGTCGTAATCTAGGATGCTCGCATTCTCTTGCGGCTTTGCCGTAGAATTCTATAGCATGCGTCTCTCTTTCATGAGATTCTTGCAGATTGCCTTTGAACTTGTCCGAACATGCGTCATATTTCGGAATGTCAATCTTTTCTAATTTTAAGATCTTTTTCCAGATAGATGCGTGTTCAGCTTCGACTTTGCTGAGAATCTTGAACATTCCTTTAGCTTCCTCTGTATCTGCTTTATCCTTCGCGCATTGATAGAATGAGGCATTGCTTATTTCGAAGTCTAATGCTTTTTTCACCAATTCTAATTCTTTTTTCGATATTTTTATATCGAAAGTGTCTTTGTAATCTTTATTATCGATTATGAGTTTCTCGTAAGAACCGCAGAACGGGCACCTTGTCGGAGCGTGTTCTCCTATGTATGCTTCACCGCATATCCTGCACCTGAATACATTCACTGCCATGCTATCACCTTTAGAGATTGTAGAATTCAAGATATATATACTTTTAGATTCTGAATAATTATAAAATATAAATTGATATGGTTTCGGTTTAAATCCTAAACTTGTTAAACACATCGCCTGTTTTTTCTATAGCTATCGCTTTCTTGGGTTCTTTTATGCCGTATTTGACTATAACTTTGCCCTCCGGCGCGTCAGAGAATCTAGCAGTGGCTTGAGCCGCCAGGGCTATGGCTTCTTTTGTGTGTTTTCCTCTGAGTATTGTGATTGGGCTGCCGTGGTTTGGTACTATGAAAATCATATCTCTTTTGCTTTTGAAATTCTGTAGATAATCGTTATCAGCCTTGTTCCTGCCGACATAGATTTTTGTTCCATCTATCTTGTAATGCCTGCCTATCTTCAATAGTTCGATATCTTCGATTGAAATTTTCTTTTTCGTATTGAGCATATCTTTGACTTTCTTGCAATAATCTTCGCATGTGAGCAGGCATCCTCCTGCAGGCGATTGGTATTCTTTTATGCCATAGGATTTAGCTAATCTTAGTTGCTGGTTCCTGTCTCTTCCATGCATATCGTGAAGAAGTTCTCGATTTACATATCCTTTCAATTCTGCTTCTGTAGGTTTAAGGTGTTTTGCGCATAGCGGCCTTAGAAGTTTGCCTTTTAGGCCTGCTGAGTTCTCTATGACGTGCAACGCGGCTAAATGCTGCGACATTGGGCGTTGGCCTAGAACTTCGCCCGTAAATATGAATTTCGCGCCAATCTTTTTCGCGTATTGTTTCGCTTTTTTCAGCATGAGTATTTTGCAATCTATGCACGGATTAAGATTCTTTCCATAGCCGTGCTCTGGTTTCCTTAGAATTTTTATGTAATCTTTAGTTATGTCTGTGATTATCAGTTTTATACCTTGACTCTTGCAGACTCTTTCTAAATATTCTACTTTCTTAGGCGGGCATTTAAAGAAAGGAGTTGTGAAACTCAGTGCAGTCACTTCTATGCCTTGACTGGTGATTGTTTTGCACGCTAAAATAGAATCAAGTCCGCCTGAGAGTAATGCTACTGCTTTCATTATCAGTTATTTCATTAGGACGTTTTTAAAGGTTGCTGAACTATTTCAACTTTAATTTGACGTCAGAACGGGTTTCCTGCTTGTATCCAACACCATATTGTTTCTTCAGGTAATCGTCCAATATAATGCAGCCACGTTGATAGTTATTGTCCCATGCTTCCTGTTTTATCTTCAGGATTCTGTCTGGCCCAGTATGTATCTTCTGCGCTTCTATCTGCAATCTCTTTGTTGTAGGGCCATACAATTTCAGAGGGCCTATGTGCACTCTTCTGGAGAAATTCTCTATTATTCCGTCCATCATGTAAAGATAATTATACATAGCCATCGGATTAGGATTATACATCTGCGGGAATATGTCAAAACCTTTGCCAACCCACAACTTCAATGCATTAATCTGCTGCTGGATAGTCGCATTTGATTGCACATTCGCTTCAAGATTGATATCGTCAACGCCTTTTATGGCAGTTAATACTTTGATAGGATATTTTGCTAGTTTATCCATAGCTTCAGGGAAGTTCTCTGTGATGAATCTTGCTGTTGAGAGATTAGTGTCAAGATGGCCTACGAAGTCAAGACCTCTCTCTTCTATCCTCTGCCAGAGCGCGGCGATCCAGTCGAGCGCAATTGTAGGCTCTCCGCCGGATATTCTTAGAACTTTCAATTTATAATCAACGCCGTGTTTCGCGTACTCTTTCCTCAGTTCTTCACGTGCATATAATGCGCTGTCTATCACTTCATCTATGCTGACATAAGTTTTGCCTTCACCAGGCTTGCCGTCATTGCTCTTGTCATCAACGAAGCAGTACCAACATCCGCCTGACGCAGAACCATCATGAAAATTGCATCCAGCCACTTGCATGATGTATGGCGGATTGAAATTATGTATGTTTTTAAAATCGAATCCTGGAACATGCTTGAACCATAACGGGAAATCGAATGTCTGTTTCCTTAGGAAATCCTCTAGATCTTCTGGAGACATCTTTGATGGATCTTTGAATGATAGATTGTATACTTGTGAGGCTATCGGGTCTATATCTTTTACATTTACTTTAGATCTTCCGATATATTCGTTTGTTATAACTCCGTTTCTCACTACAGGCATGAGCTCAATCGCTTTAGATGTATCTTTGCCTTGCAGTTCTGCTGCTTCGGATGCGAAATTAACTGCTAGAATCTTATCGCCTTGGACTAATGTCTTCCTTAGTTCAACCGCTCTATCATAGGGTTCTGTATTCATAGATTTTCGGATAGGGTTTCCACTTATATACTTGATTAACCTATGAAATCTATAATATGATTTATATATTAGCAATTATAATGCTGAATATATGAGAGAACTACCACATAGAAATTATTATGAAGGAATAATACAGCTACGTGAAGCTAATGACAAGGTAGTTGATTTTCTGTTCGATCAATTAGAAAGAGTAAGGAGCAAAGGGGTCTTCATGACCCGTATGGAAAAAATAAAGACTGGTTTCGATTTCTATATCAGCGATAAGAGAGAAATGTACACTATTGTCAAAAAGATGCAGAAAGAGTTCGGCGGAGAGATTAAGCTTGCGCCTCAATTGTATACCATGGATCATAGTTCTGGCAAGGAAGTCTATCGTTTGAACATATTTTTCAAGCCATCAGAATACAAAAAAGGAGATGTGGTGAAGAAAGGCAAAATAGTCATTCAGGTGACATCATCCAGCAAAAAGATTTCTGGAATAGATTTACGCACTGATAGGAAAATATTGCTTGATTATGAGACTGGACTGAAAAAATTGGGACCGGTGCATAAGACTTTTGTCACTAAAGTGAAACCTTCTCTTGAAGTAATGGACCCTGAGACTTTCCAATCAGTATCTGTAATGAATTCTAAAAATGTAAAGCATGGCGAGAAAATAAAAGTCGTCAAAGATGATAATGAGATATGGGTATTATAGCATTTCTTCCTTTTTCTTTGAATATATCAGATAAAGCACTACGAAGAAAGTTATTAGGAGTATAGCGAAAAAAACGGATTTGTATTTGTCCATTGTCTGCGTGAATGTCTCATCTGTCTGCGAGATGCTCCCTTCGGTTTGCGGTTGTGTCTGAACTGCTGCTTTTGCAGTGTCTTCAGCAGTCGCTTCTCTCACTGGTTGGCCTTTGACAACCATTATCTCGAATTTGCATGTTTTATGCACGCTATCACAGATATCTATAGTTGTCTCATCATTGTCATTGCAATCTACATCTTTCGTGCAGACTGGTTTAGGGAGACATTCCCAATCATTATTAACATAATCAATGGTCTTGTTGCAGTCTGCTGGGCAGCATCCGTCGCCTGTCACGCAGATTGTTACTGGCGTATATGTGCAATTGGCAGGTATGCCTGAACAGATATCGTTCGTGCATGCTATATTGTCATTACAATCTTTTGTGCTGTTGCAGACATTCAATGCAGCATTAAAACATTTATTCTCCATGCAGATATCTCCTGGTAATGTACAATTGCAATCTTTACAGCAGAATTGCTTCTCGCCCTCTTCACAATTATTGTTGCCGCAGGTGAATGACATGGAGATTTCGAAGTTGACTTGCAATGGAGTGTTCCCGTAAGGATCGTATATCTCTAACGCTTGTATATACACGCCATCCTCAAAATTCAATTGATCATTGATCACTTTATTGGAATGGCCATCTATTTTCACGTATACTGCATCTGTTCCCATTCCACTAAGTTCAAATATACGTCCGTTAATCGTCTGCGGAACGTGATTGACCAATAAGTATTGGCCGGCATAGACTATTTGGATAGATAAAAGAAGAATAATGATAGGGATAAGGAATTTCATCACGCTTTTTGATGATTTCATTCATTATAAATATTTCTGAATTGCATTACAAATTTGCGTGTCCAGAATACTCACTCTCGTGAGTCAATGCCGCTTCACATCTACTTCTTTTTGAATATTTGCAGAATGAATCCTGCAACTGATATGTAAAAAGATCATGTTCAGTATAGGCATTGATACTATTCTGGACACTCCTTATATAAAAGAAAATTATATAAATGATATAAGTATAAGGAAAGTATATGTTAAGAGAAGTTGTGATAGTGTTATTAGTAGTTTTGTTAGCTACTTCTGTATTTGCTATTGATAAATCTGTTCTTGATGAAATTGGTTCTAATGGTGAAGCTCGTGTCATTGTTGTGATGAAAGAGAATTCTGGATATTCTGGTTTGGCTGAGCATTCACGCGTACTTGGGAAATTACAATCAAAATCATTTGGCAAAACTAGTTTTGCTTTGAAGAAGAATCTTGATTCTGATAGGTTTGTTGGCGTTCTGTCTAAAGCTGGACTGGATAAGATAAAGAATGATCCAGCTGTTTCTAATGTTTACCTGGATAAGAAATATTCTTTGTCAATGGATGTTTCTAAAGTGAATACGCAGGCTGTTAAGGCGCATGGTTTAGTGTATAACGGAGTAAATTTGACTGGCGCTGGTCAGACTGTGTGCGTGATTGATACGGGCGTTGATTATATGCATTCTTCACTTGGCTCCTGTACGCCTACTGCTTTGATTGATATCGGCAATAATGATACATATTCTAATGAGTCTGCGCATCCTTATGCAGATGATTTCGATTATACTTGGACAGTGACTATGCCGGGTTATACGAAAATAGCTTTGCATTTTGTCAATATAAGTATGGAATATCCAGGACAAGGCGGTTGGGATTCATATGATCGCGTTATTATCTATGATTCAGCTATGCGAGAGATTGCAGTTTATCACGGAATAAACGGAGTTATTACTAACTTATGGACACCTTACGCTGATGGAGATACTCTATATGTACGATTAGTGACTGATACTTCTGTGAACTCAGACGGATTCTTCATTGATTATGCGCGTAATGGAACTACCTCTTCCACTTATGATTGGAGCTCTTGCTCTAAAGTTATTGGCGGGTGGGATGCGGTGAATAATGACGGACTTCCTTTGGATGATGAAGGACATGGCACTCATGTAGCTGGCACGATTGTTTCCTCTGATGCTACGTATACAGGAATTGCTTACGGCGCTAATCTTGTTTCAATCAAAGCGCTGGATTCATCTGGCGATGGCTGGGGTTCTGATATCATGACGGGCATTGATTGGTGCGTTAATAACAGCGAAAGGTTGAATATATCAGTCATATCAATGAGTATCGGTGGCGGTTCATATACATCTAGTTGTGATTGGGACGATCCATTGCTTGGCGCTTCTATTGACGCCGCTAGCGCTAAAGGTATCGCTGTTGTCGTTGCTTCAGGCAATAGCGGAAGTTCTACTACCATATCTTCTCCTGCGTGCATGGCTAATGCAATTCCGATCAGTGCAGTGACTGACAGCGATACAATCGCTTCATTCTCTAACCGCAATAACTTGGTCAAGTTATTCGCGCCAGGTGTTGGGATTATATCCACTCAACTGGGCGGCGGATTTGTGTCTATGCAAGGCACCTCTATGGCGACACCGCATGCGGCAGGCGCGTTTGCTCTTTTGAAGCAGTATAATTCTTCACTATCACCATTTGAAATAGAAAATATTTTGTATAATTCGGGATATAACTTTAATGAATTAGGCAATATCTATTCAAGCATAAAATTGTATGACGCTATGGATTATTATGCACATATCGCGCCTGTTATTTCTATCAACCCTGTTGATAATATCGCTGTCGCACATGATGTAATGATAAACATAACTTCCGACGAGCCTTTGGTGAATGCTTTGCTCTCATTCGATTCTGTCAATCATACTATGAATAATCTATCATCTATTAATTGGGAATATAACATTACTAATCTTTCGCATGGAAATCATTCTTACAATGTATATGCCTATGATAAATTCAATAATGTTTATACTAGTTTGTTGCGCACTATTGTTTCTGTTAATAATGCGCCGGTGATTGATTCGTATTATCCGAATGATACGCTTGTTTTGATTGCTGAGAATTCATCAGTTTATTTCAACCACACTTCGTCTGATGCTGACTTTGATAATTTAACTTATACATGGAAGCTTGATGATTCTGTTGTGGGTACTGCTTTTGATTATACATACACTACGGATTTCTTTGCATCTGGATATCACAATGTCACGCTTTATGTGACTGATGGATACGATGTTGTTTCACAATATTGGAATGTTTCGGTTAGTGACATGAATCGTCCGCTGTCTATTGAATTGATATCTAATGTTTCGGTTATAGCCGGACAGATTGCTGATGTGAATGTTTCCGGCGGATTGAACATTTCTGATCCTGATGGCGACGGAGTTTATGCATATTCACTCGGGTTTGGTTCGGATGGTAAATGGTCAACATCTGTATCTGATGTTGGTAATTATTCTGTTGTTCTTAATCTGTCTGACACTGAGTATTCAGATACATATGAGTTCTATGTGTTCGTGACTTCTTGTGTTGAATCATGGTCATGCTCATCATGGACAACTTGCGCATCTTCATCACAGACACGTTCTTGCTCTGATGCTAATTCATGCGGAACAACTTCATCTAAACCTGCAGAATCGCAGTCATGCACTATGCCTTCAACTTCGAGCTCTGGCGGTTCTGGTGGGGGTGGAGGAGGTGGCGGTGGATCATCATCGAATTATAACACGCCTAAGAAGAATGAGACAAAAGCAGTTGTGAAGAATGACGTTCCTAAAGATAAGCCAAAAGAGATTGTCAAACCTGTTGAAACTCAAAAACCTAATGAATCGCCTATTGTCGGTAATGTAGTGAGCGAAACATCTGAGCCGTTCTATACTCAAATGGATGTACAGGAAATTGGGCTTGTCGCTTTGACTATACTGACATTCGCTATCGCTGTTTCTGCATTACGCACTAAATAATAAGACTTATATATTTAGTTATATCACAAAATTATATTATGAGAAGTGATAGACTGATAATTTATTTGATTTTTTTATTAGTATTGATTAGCTGTGTTTCTGCTGAAGCGGGACATATCAAGCTTCTTGCGGTTGCTGAATCTGACGGGAAGTATACCGGACGTATTGCTGACCTTTCGCTTGAGATAATCAAGGGGCAAGGTCGTGTGTTTTTGGAAACATATCCATTGACTAAGTTTGATACGCAGATATCCACACGTTTCGCTAAGCAAATATCCTGCGATTTTCTCGACGCTGATTGCTCGAAATATGATTTCATCTATGTTATTAAATCCGATACTGGTATTATCGGCGGACCTTCTGCTGGCGGAGCTACAGCTGTACTGACTTCTGCTATGCTGAAAGGATTATCTTTGAAATCGGATGTGGCGATGACTGGCACTATTAATTCCGGCGGTATAATCGGCCCAGTGTCTGGCCTTATGAATAAGATTGAAGCTGCGTCTAGAAACGGAATCAAAACCGTTTTGATTCCTAAAGGGACCAGGTATGTAAGCGCTGATGAATACAAAGCATCTGGACTCACTTTCATGGTGAATGATAAAGGCGAAGTGGACCTTGTCGAATACGGCAAATCCATAGGTCTTGAAGTGGTTGAAGTGATTACTGTGTCCGAAGCATTGGAATATTTCACAGGAATATCTTTCAAAACAGCTGCCCGCGCTTTAGTCATCAATAGTGAGTATCAATCCACTATGAAAGGATTGGCTGGGAAGTTATGCACTAGGTCTAAAACGCTTCAAGAGGAATTGTCTGGACTGACCCTAAGTGAGAGTTTGAAAGATAGCGCGAAACAGGCAGATGAGTTCTATTCCGTCGCTATGAATGAATCTGCTGATGAAAAATATTATTCTGCGGCGAGCCGTTGCTTCACTGCAAACATAAAGTACTCATACATCAAGAAATCTATTGAATCAATCGGTAAAGATGCTATAATTGGTCAAGCTAAACTGCTTAATGTGCAGATAAATAAGACTGAAGCTGAATTAAAGAAACGTTCTTTGAAGACCATGATGGATCTTCAGACCTATATGGTTGTAAAAGAAAGGCTTGAAGATTCACGTGTATCTGCTATTAAAGCTGAAGAATCTGGTTCTGAATATGATTATGTATACGCTATAGAACGATATGAAAGCGCTAATGCATGGTCTTCATTCTTTGGCAAACGCGGATTATCCTATCCTATGGATGAAGAAGACTTGCAAGATACTTGCTCGAAAAAATTGTCTGAAGCAGAAGAAAGAATACAATATGTGAGCAATTACATCCCTCAAGCACTTGAAGGGGCTCGTGTTAGTTACGATAAAGCTAAGTCTTATGCAGATTCTGGTGAGTATATCCTTTGCATATTCAAAGCTTCTCTTACTAAAGCTGAAGCTGATACTCTGTACAATATGCTTACTGTACCTATGGATAAACTTGATGAAATAATTAGAGCTAAACTTGATATAACCAAAGAAGTAATCGCTAAAGAAGCCTCACTCGGTTCTTTCCCTATACTTGGTTATAGCTATTATGAATATGCGGGACAATTGCTTAATGGTGATAAGTATTCTGCTTTGCTTGATTCCGAATATGCACTTGAGATGAGCAGTTTACGTATGTATTTCACCAGTAATCGCAATGTTCTTGCTCTTGTGCTTGATTCTGACTATAAGGCAGTTATGCTTGTTTTGGGCATTGGGATTGGTATATTTATCGGCGTTTGGTTGAGCAAGAGAAAGTGATTGTTTCGATTTAATAAAGCTTAAATAGAATTGTTTTTATTGAATGTATATGGAAAGATTAGTATCAGATGTGAATATATTAAACAAATTTTGCACTGATTTCTGTAATATTGTAGAAAAACATTGCAAATACATCATCGTTTCTGGATTCGTTGCTATAGCTTCGGGTAGAGCAAGAGGCACTGAAGATATAGATATGATTCTGGAACGGATAGACCAGAAAAAATTTGAAAAATTACATAATGATCTGGCCAAGCATGATTTCATATGTATGCAATCAGAAGATGTTTCTGTTCTGTATAATGATTATCTCAAGGATAGCACAAGCATACGTTATACTCGCTCCAATCAACCATTACCCGAGATGGAAGTCAAGCTATCCAAAGATATGCTCGATGATTACCAGATCTCTACTAGGCAGAAGATACCACTCATAGGACTAGATGTATGGTTCAGTTCAATCAATTTTAATATAGCATTCAAAGAAGAACTGCTGAAATCTGACAAAGATATGCAGGATGCTCGTCATTTGAGGGTAGTTTTCAAAGAAGACATAGATGAAAACGAAATATTTAAAATTAAGAAGATGATTAGAGAGTATAGGCTGAAATAATGGATAAATCACACGATGATTTCATTGAAAGGTGGGCAGAGTTCGTTAGAACTAATCCTGAATGGAGAGATATCCATACTAAATTTATAAATGCACAATTCAATATGGCTAATGATTTCATCATACGCTTATCTAAAACTCCTTCTGGAAGAGAGAAGATAATTGAATTGTATGGCATAAAGAATGTCGCCGGATATAAGGAATTACTTGGCGATTGCTGAATTATCTATTGTTCATCTTTGTGATATAGCTCTAACAGGATAATCTTATTTTCAGATGGTATAAACATGTATGATAACCTGTAAGGTGAGATGTATACTTCACGTGTTCCTTTTCTACTGAACCTCATAGGTTTGCCTATCTCAGGTTCAGCGGTTATCTTCATAATATGTTTCTTAATTTTTTCTTTGAGCAGATTATCCTTTAATTTATGGATTACCTTCTTAAAATGAGGATCATATGATACAATTACCATTTTTCTAATTCTTTAAGAAATTCTTTACTATCTTTCTCTATAAATCCGCCCTTTTCATATCTCTTGAATGCTTCTTCTGTTTTTTTAGCAAAAGCAAGATCTTCCTCAAGGTTCTTAGTCAAATCATCTACTTTCTTCATTATCAATTGATTATCATTCTGAATGATTATCAATTTAGTATTCTCATCAATATCTGTTCTCATATCTGCAGGAATTACTACTTGCCCTTTTGAACTCATTCTTGTTATAGCGACATTCATTTTAATTCACCTAATGTAAGATTAGTCTTACTTCTATATAAATATTTCTATAGTTTAATAGCAATATCTCTAAGGGTGCAAAAACCCCGCAGAAGATCCCTTGCGAGACCTTCCTTGGGGAAAAAAGAGGTGATAGATTTTGATGGGGTTGAAAAAATTTTGATAGTATTTCTAGAAGTTATCTAAGCACCTGTCTAGCACCACGATAACCCCTTTTACTACTACTGAGTGGAGAGCGGTTATATATAAACCTTACGGAAAAGGACTACCTGCTAGTGACTACTCTTTTTGATATAGATTTATTAAATAGTTAGTACATTTTTGCCGGAATGACGCAAAAATATTATCTAGATACATGTATCTGGAGAGATTATTTTGAGAACAGAAGCGATAGATTTAGACCATTGGGGGATTGGGCATTTACATTACTTTCAAATATTGTTCAAAATGAGGATTTGGTGCTATATTCAGACCTTACTATTCAGGAATTAAATAAAGATTTGAATCATAAGAAGATAAAAGAAGCGTTATCAATTGTTCCAGAACAGCTATTGATCAAAGTCAATGTGCTGCCGATTCAATTCAAAGAAGCAATTTCCCTCTCGAGAAAGCACAAAATACCCGCAAATGATGCATTGCATTATATTTTAGCTAAAGATAATAACGCAATATTAGTAACTAGAGATAAACATTTCTACGAATTGAATGACAAAATGATGATAAAAAAACCAGAAGATTTAATCTAATTTTATATTGAATTTTTTAGCCATATCTTCCATAGCCATCCTACCCGCTTCTTCATCAGTATGCTTGAATTGACCTTTGAATTTTCCTTGATATTCAGTTAACTTTTTCAGTGCATCTTCCTTCTCTAAGGCAGTGAGTTTGCTTCTTATAGCATCTCTTATGAATTCAGTCCTTGTGCTATACCTATGACTTTTCAAAGTGCTATCCATATCATTCAATAACTGAGTTTCCATCTTCAAACTGATTATCTCCATAGTAATACTTAGTATATATTAAGTATTATTTAAAGATTTCGGCATATCAAATTCCCAGGTAATTATTAATATTATAGGTGTATATTATACACTAAGTCTGCTATAAAAAAAGGGCAGCATAAGCCGCCCTTTAACGAGAAGATGATAGTTCGGACACAACCTATTATCATTCTATTGCACACAGCTAGCTAAGCCGTACGCTGGTTTATCGCCCCTTTCAATCATTCATCCAGATGAATCGTTCGGGCTTATCGATCTTAAGACAAGTCACCATGTAGAATGGTTGCGTGAACACACAGGCGGCTGCACCTGTGCCGGGATTTTCAGTTTTCACATGGATATTGAGTCCATTCTTAGTCTCGGTGATCTTCTCGATTGTCACGCTGTGGCCTCCGGATTTGAACTGACCGGCGAAGACCGCGACGATCATGTTCTTGCTGAAATCCACTTCCGGCGGAAGCATGTTGGCGCCGAACTTCTCCCACATCTTGCCCAGCTGTTCGTTATCCCTAATCACGTACGTCTTCTTCTCGATATGGCTGCAGAAAACGCCCTTCATGTAATCGTTGAATGCAATCTGCATCTCAGGCATACGGGAGATGGTCACGGTGACGCTGTAATCATTGGGATCGGAGAACTTGAACTGGATGCCCCAGCCCCTTTTCTCGAAACGCTCTCCCAGATTAGATACGAATGCGCGATCCATGAGCCGGGCATCTTCCTTGGGATAGATTTGCACTGCTTGGTTGCCGTGCCAGTTCCTGGCGAGCATCACAAACAGCTGCTCTTCCCAGTAGCAGTAATGCGCGGCTTGAATTCCTTCCGGCCCCATAGTGATGTGAGTCAACGGGCAGCCGTTGTCGGAGATTCCTGAGGAAGGGGATGCTAGGATGAGAAGCACGGACAGGATGAGCATCTTATTCATTTCAAGCGCCTCCTTTCAAATCAAACACTATCATCAATAAGACTTTTTGTAATCCCGAGCTTCCTGTTCTGTCTTGAACACACATTGATCCAGCATACGTTTGTTGAGGAATGTCACCATCGCTTTTCCATTGAAATCTTTGATTCCAACGAACTTGTACCAGCAATTTTCCTTTATCTGAGCTAGCCTTGCTCTGTAGAGATGAGGTCCGTAGAGCACCCAGTAGATACGGCCTTTCTTGAACACGAGTTTCTTTTTCATGTAGCCTTTTCGTTGGGGTCATATTTCTCGTCGCCAGTCAAATCCCTAAGCTTGTTCATGACAATGAACATCAGCCTTCGCAAAGGTAGGGCCCTCTCATGATACTGCGCATCCGGATTCTCATGCTCTTGCTCTTTCAGTGTCGCTTTGAGTATCCTCTGCTCTCCCTTGATGTCTTGCAGCATACTTTTCAAAAACTTTATTTCGGCATCTTTTTCGATTTGGGCGATGGTTCGCCGATTGTACATGCGCATCCCTTTCACCGAATAGAGTCCTTGATGTCGTCACTGAGCAGCTTGACGGCTTTCTTGAACGAAATCTTCTCTGCGTACATTATGAGGTACCCATCCCTATTACAGGTCAGATAGTATTCATTCCAACTGATTAGCGTGTTCCTGGAGATAACATATCTCCTGTCATCCAGATCCAAACGCCATTCTTCAGGGCTTATCTGAACCAGCTCAAGCTCTATGTTAATTTTTACGGATTTCCTTTTCTTCTGCCGCTTTTGAACCATGCTTGCACTCCTTTCACTTACCAAGCAGATAACTGCGAAAGTGCGCAGTCAATGCAAATACCAACATCCAGAGAGCAAACCTAGTGGCTGTTTCCTTGATTAAGGATTCTGTCGCGCAATCATGCACCCTATTGATTTTCTTGATCCACAACTTAACTGCTTGGTCTACCCCGCTGGCGATGTAATTCCATTGCGATTCTGGTATTTTCAGCAGCTTATCGCATATGATGGTATTGTATGCATTATGAACAGCTTTCTCATCCGATTGAGTTTTTTCCTCAATCCTTTTGGATCCAGCGCGATACTTTCGAGGGATATCCACTAGCACCATATACATGCAGCAAACGAGAATCCCTGCGAAAAGCAATCCGGACAGAATTTCTTGTGCTATGCTCATCAGATGCTACGCCTTTTTCTTGCTCTTGTCATCAAGCCCTATGAAAACTCTGCCAATCACTGCAGACAACCATCCGGGAAGCGATCCATCCTGCGATTCAATAGTCCAGGAATATTCCTTCTTTTCGAGGTATCCCCTCACATTTATGGATACCATGATGTAGTAAGGATATGTACCGAGACCAAATTGCAGACAATATGTCTTTTTGCCGTTGCCATTGTCATCAGTCAGGTCAATCACGAGCGGAACATTACTCTTCAGCCATTCTTCTGCCTCAGATGAACTTTTGAGGAATTCCTGCAACTGCTTTTTCTCGGTAGCTATCAAATCATATTTCCACACATTCTTCGTGACGTTCCTCGAGATATCCACGCGCATAATCTTCCTTCTTTTCAGTCTTTTTCGCTCAGGACTTCGACTTACCAATCATACATATCTCGCCGATTTTCTCCTGCACCTTCTCCATCTCAGATGCCAATCTCTCTGCTTCTGCGAACAATGGCTCCAGCTTGGCCTTCTCTTCGGGAGTGGGCGGACGGATCATATTGGTAGTGAAGTCTATGACCAACTGGCCTTGAGAGAGCAGGATATGAATAGCGTCTTGGCCAGAGATGGGTCCTTCGGGAGACATGAAGATGGCGCCGCCCAATTTCTTCGCGACGTCATCGAAAGAGATTGGCTTGTTTCCGATGATGGAAAGGACCAACTCTTCGAGAGTGCCGTGCGGCGGATCTTGAGGCGGCATATTCAACTGGATATCGGGTATGGCCATGTTCTCCTCCTGCTTGGGCTTCTTCTTCATGATGCGCGCTCCTTTCGGGTTTAGTTTTTCTACAGAACTATCTCAGTTATTCTTGCGGCTCGCCGGGCATGCTGATGGACTTTATTTGCTCGCGGAGCTTCTTGAGCTTCTCCCTCTCCACTATCACTTCAGCGAAAAGAGGTTCCATCTTGACCTTCTCCTCGGGAGTGGGCGGACGGATTATCTTGTTGGTGAAATCCAAGATTAGCTTGCCTTCCATGGCGAGCTTGTAAAGCAATTGGGGGGCTGGCATGGGCCCTTCCGGGGTCAGGAATAGGCTGCCGGACAGCTTCTTCGCAGCCTCATCGAACGAAATCGGAGCTGTGCCTAGTATCGCGAAGACCATTTCCTCGGGAGATTTATATGCTTGCCCGAGAGAAGGTTCGACCATCGTATCCGGACCATACGCGTTCAAATCCGGAATCTTGTTCTCACCCAAATCCTTGCACTTATCACTCATTTTCGATGCTCCTTTCACTTCTTGGATTTTCCCGGAGACTTGTCGATGACTTCCCGCACCTCAAAGAGATAGCAGCAAACCACTTTCCGCGCTTTCCCGTGAAAGCCATTATGCTTGCTGACCGCATAATCATAAGGAGTACTGCCTTTGTGGCACTCAGTCGCATAGCAATCCACTTGATAGGATTGATTGGTCTCGAGATCAGTGAACAGCAATGCGCAGTAACCAAACCTGCACAGATTCTTGTAGGTATTCCCTTCGGTGAATTCTATGCCGAGAAGGTAGTCTTGACCATCGGCGTGGCTATAGATACAGATACCCTTAACTGCCAAGTTAGGAGTCCCGTTCTGGTTCTTGGTCGCGAGAACCGGCAGATGGCATGCTGCAAAGTTCTTGTTTTCGCGCATCTTCTTCATCCAATCAAAGAACATCTGTGCGCTGACTATTCTCTTAGCCATGCTGTTCCTTTCTTTTTTGATCTTTTGAGTTTTTTGAGTATCTGTGAGTTAGTCAGGAACGCTTGAGAATCTCGATTGATTGCTCGATATTATCGGAATTCTGTGCGTTACCCTCTTCGGTGGCTACGCTACGACGTACCCCGATAAAACGGGCATCGTCGTCGAGGACGTAGCTGCCGAGGCAATAGTAGTTGTCGCCCAAGAACAGCAGACGCCCGCGAACTTCACCTTCAACGTAATCGTCATAATGCCTAATGCCTATGCTTCCGCCATAGACCCTCCTGTGCATCTCGAGATACTCCTGCACTTCTTTTTCAGTCACGCCGAGAAAAGGCAGAGTCAACGGATGGTCTATCGCGGAATCGATGGAGATGACTCCAGAACTAGAACGCATCACTTTGTCGCGGGGAATGATGTACAAGCCAGCGGCACCATCCTCTGCCAGTTCCACACGATGCAGAAAATCCGATTTCGTGACTATACCGGCGCCGTTCCTCAACCCGGCGGCGACAGACATGCGGACATTCGCGGGGATCATCAGATAGTTCTGGACGTGCGAGACGAGGACAATCTTCGCACCGGTGGCAGTCTTGCCATGCTCTATCAAACTCGCAGTGGTATAGCATTTCTTCCAGAAGAGCGATCTGCTACCTGCGGTGATACGCAAACGAATGATTTCTCGCATAGACAACGGCGAATAGCCGGCGGCTACGCACTTGTCAAGCGCCCCAGGAATGCTCTCGGCGTAGAAGTCCTTAGTATCGGATGCATTGATCACACGCTCAGGGGTCTTCTCTATCTCATTCATAGGTTGGACCTCCTTTGGTAGTTGGTAAAGTGTAACGCTACAAGACGAACAGAATCGCATATCTTAACTGCTTGCACGCTTTTGATAATCAATCAGATGCGCAATTGACCCGCTTCTTGCTGCAAAAACTGAAAGATACCTATATGAAGTTCTTCGAAGTGTATATGAAATACATTCAAAGTATTCTCTGAATAGCTATTTCATCGCGGGACATTCTACGCCGTCTTTGCGCAATTCTTTGCAGTATTCTAGTTTTTCTTTCTCGCTGAGGATTGTCTTGAGGAGGATGCAGTCGGCGCAGAGCGGGTTATTGTCGAGACAGGTGAGCTTCATTATAGCGCATCTATCGATTGGAGCTTACAATTGAGATTGGCTTTCTCTCGTTGTATCACTTTCCGTGCGACATCCTTCGCATCTTCCTTACCCATCCACCAATACATGACATAGAAATAACTACCGGGTTCATCAAATGGACGACCCGGAATCCTAATCCCCAATATGCATCTTTCCTCTTCCCCAATCCGAACGAATATTAGTTCCCTTACCATCCCATACACTGGAATGAATGGCTTCGTGGGCAAGTTAAAGTTTTGCAGAAGGAAATTGGTTCCCAACTCATGGCTTACCTCCGCCCACACAAACAATACCCCTTTTGAGCGCAGCTTTTCGAGTTCCTCTCTGACTTCTTTGAAGTTATCCCACGAGATGCCTTTCTCTTTCATGTGTTTGCTCCTTTCATTTCTTGAAGAATACCCTAATTATCTGACGGATGGAATCGTATACGCCCCAGAAGTAAACGAAAATAGCATAAATGCAGGCGAAGCAATAGAAAGCGAATGCCCATGCAGTTGTTGCCATCAGATTGTCAGGAGCATTGAAGATCCATATCCACCCTCTGATCACCTCAGAGTGATACAAAGGAAGTATAACTGCTGCGAACATGACGAGAACGATTGGCAGGAAGACCAACGAAAGATTGTACATTCCGCTTTTTCGCATGTTGCGATTATCAGGAACTATCGATCCTATGATAGTGCCGAATCCGGGCAGCAGAAGGCAATTGACCAGCAATCCCGAGATGGTTACCAGCTTGGCAGCCGCCGGCTCCATCTTCGCAGGCAGATTGTCTTCTTTCAGGTATAATTCTTTCATTTCACATCCGCCTTCTTTCTTTTGGTAAGGTAAACCACGAATTGCGTTCCCGCAAGATAATTAGTCACACCTGCTTGTATGCCCGTGAAATTTGCTAACCCTTCTTTCCCATTGTGAGAACTATAAAGCATTAACACCAAAGCAAGGATACCTGCACCCAAATACAACAGAGAGGACAATCCATACCTTTCGGCTTTATCTGCGAGAATTCCCAACAGCAATAACATGATCAAAGCGAGGTTCAATGGCATCACTATTTCCATTTTTCCCCCTTTTAGCTCATCAACTGCATCAGTATCTTCTTGAGTGACTCTATGCCGGGCAGATTGAGCAATTCTTTCAGCTTCTGTTCTGTGCAACCCAACCCCGCCAGCAGCTCCTTGTACTCATGGACAATCAATCCACCCTGACTTTTGCAATAAAAGAGAATATCCACTATTTCCCTGAGGTTAAACTTATTGTTGAGATTATTCGCTAATGACGCAAGTTCGCCGGATACTGCGTTATAACATCCTAATGCTTTTCTCCATTCAATATCATTGGCATCCACTTTCAAGAATCTTGAAGCAGTGTTCGCGGCCGCCTGATCCGTGTACATCTCTAGTTCTGGGACTATACTGGTCTCTCGCAGAAACGGGCCTCTACGAATAGAGACTTCAATGGGAAGGAAATAGCCGGTTACTACTGCCCGCATCTTACCATCTATCTGGGCCAATCTCACTTCATAGCCCAAGACTATCGCATAAACCTCTTGATGCCGTTGAGGGATGTATACTTTCTGCAGGATGACGAACTTCGGCATTGGAATTGAAATAGTGATTTGGGGATTGTGTATACTTCCACCATTGCAGTATTCCACGTGAGCAATGAGTTCTTCGAGTCCAGACTTCCAGGTCTTCTCATCCAACTCTTGCGGGACTTTGAGAGGAGTGGCAGTGAAAGGACGCAATGGTTTTCCGTCATCATCAAGGTCTTTGAAAACGTTATTGTGAGGCAGGAGCTTGTCAGCCTCTTCATCGTCTTTGTTACTCATTGATAGACTCCCTTCTACTTCTTCTTTATTGTGGAAAAGACCACCAGCTTCGCTCTCCTGTTGGTCCCATCTTCTTCGGCGAGTCGGTTATAACTTAGGATATACTGTCTTGCTTGGAAGAGTTGGCTCCTCAGGTCACTCGCTTTCTTTTTTTTCCTAAAGGCTTTTGCCTCTTCTGATGAGTGAAATATCATTTCATAGTGGCGGTATTCCACATTCCCCATATAGATTATCTCTACATAATGATCAAGCGCGCGATCTATCACTCCTTGAACGGGTTTGCCATCACAGAATTCTCCGTCAAGGAACCAGCATTCATCGCCATTCTTGAATGATTTCTGCATTGTACACTCCTTTCAATCCTTTTTCTTGGAGGAAATCAAATTAAACCATCATTGTCCCAATTATCCCCTTGATCATGGGCAGGACGTTCGTGCCAAACGCGTACAGTCTCATCGAATCTCTTGGCCACCTCTTCGAATTTCTCGTTGGGCGAGACTATCAACGGCAACCCGTTGAAAATCGTGAAGATTTTACAGTCATAGGCATCGGCGAGATTGAGCATCTTCGTAATCACGAGAGAAATCAACTCGCTCGCTCCCACCTTGTAAAGCATGCCGAGCTCGCAATCTTTCTGCTGGAACAACTTGAAAGGCACCATCCCGGGAAGTCTCATGCGCGCTATCCCTTCATTCTCAGGTATTCTTCATGCCTATGTAGGGCTTCATCAATCTCTTCGTTCACTTTCTGTAAATCCTCTCCGGGGGAGAGTACCAGCGGCAACCATCCGTTGAAGACCGCAAAGACTTTGCAGTCGTATTTCTTGACCAGATCATGCATCTTCATGATGGCAATTCCGATATTCATCCCTGCCGGGATCTTATAGAACAAGCCGATCTTGCAGTCTTCTTCATTGGTTTCCATGCGCAGATCCATCGAAAACAGCTTCATGCGTGTTCTCCTTTCTCAATCAATTTCACGCTTTCGATATCACCAACCTCTTTCAATCCGAGCCTGCCTTTCACGTACGCAAACAAGTAAGTCTTGCCGGCGAACGTCAAGCCCCAGAGCTTGCCTTTGCGAACGAACCTGATACGTTCTTTTGAGACTGCTTTCTCTTCGAGCATATAAGGCGCGGCTTTGCCGAAAATCTCACAGAGCTTGCACAAGCAGATGACTGCGCCAACTCCTGCGCCTAGTACGAAACTTAGCAGGAGATAGATTATCATTTCAGATGCGCCAAATAGTTGTTGTATATGTATATCATGAGTGCTATGATTAGACTAAACCAGATAGTCTTTGTGTGAATGTTTACTCCATCAGCGTACATCTCTTTCGCCTTAATGAAGCATTGGCAGGATTCCGATTGCCAATCTTTGCATTCTCTTATTTTGCGGTCAAAGAAATTCATCTCTGCCTTTTCCCAGAAATAGTTGAACACGCCAACACATGCCAGAATCACGAAAACGAGATTTATGCTGGACATGTTTTCCTTAGAGCTAAACCAATTCGCGGATGAATTTCGACTGCGAAATCCCGCAAAGACCGACGAAATGACGACGTCCGCGGAACGAAAGGCTTTCGCGCCATCCGTTGTAACGGCGCGCAGTATTTCTCCGGATGATCCTCTTGCGGGGGAGACTGCGATGCTTGCGGAGATTACGACTTTTCCTCATGCTTACTCCTTTCCAATCTCTTCATCTTCCGATTTATTTTCTCTATCCTGCGGTCGATGTCTGCCATCCTATTCATGTAATCCATTCTTTTTTCGAAGAGACTTAGCTTTCTTAGCTCATCGTCAATATACACTATCTCTTCGACTATTTCTCGTTTCTCTGCGAAAAGCCTAGACTGCTCGGCAGCCAATGCCTTGATGCGTTCCGAATGAACGTTGTCCAAGTCCTGTTCGGCAGACTTCTCGTCTAGGTATATGACTTTCACGGGGTATATCCCCACTGAAGAATCCGCAACCTCAAACCAATAATGGTTGTCTTTCTTCCATGAACCTAACAACACGCATTGTTCTACTTTTCCATGCTTGTATATGTAAACTTGCGAACTCCTCTGTACTCTGTTCTCTACTTCTTTCGAGTAGATTAGCTTCATGCCTTACCCCTCCTTTACCCCTGAATTTTTCTTATCGCGCTCTAGGTCATAGTGCCAGATTTTGACGATGGAATAGCTGAAGAGGATGAACAGATAGAATATGACGTAGCAGGACAGGCCTGCCATTATCCATGTGACTACTGATACGTGCTGGACGCTGAAATCAAGCTTCAGGAAGTCCTGGAACTCTATGACCGGAACTGCGGCAGCAACGCTAGCGAATGCACCATGGCCTTTCAGTTCGGGGATGGTGTCTTCCTCTGAAGTTATCCTCGCATAGCATAGCCAGAGTAATGCTGTGATAAAGAAAATCCAAGTTATCTGGATTATGGTCAACGGAGATTTCAGCCAGAATATTACGCTCATCATTGCCGCAATATCTCAGTCGCAAGACCAAGGAACATGAACGACAATGCAGCGATCAGGCCTATGAATGCGGCTGCGAGAGCTCCGTACGAACGCAAGTAGTCGCCTTCAATCCCTTTCTCGCAGTGCCGGATGAAAAAGATTAGCGTCGCCAGCAGGCTGATGAGAGCGCCGATTCCTTGCCAGCTCAGCATGGGAACGCCTCTTTCATGGCTTCGAAGACGAATTCCCTACGCCAGCGCTGGATGTACAGCTGAGCCAATCCTCGCGCGCTGGAATAATCCGGAAAGCCCAAGAGAAGACAGAGATCATACATGCTTATAATCAATGGCCTGTTGTCGACCATGCTTTCGCACGTATACAAATCAGATATCAATTCGAAATACTCGTGATTCTCCAGATGATAATCACGATCGCTGAATACTTTGTCGAAAATTGAGCTCAAAATCTCAGCCTCTGGTGCTGGCAAATTCTCCAACGCATTCTTCCTGAAATCACTGATCAAAGCACGGACCATGCATTCTCTTCGTTCACGATACTTATCAGTCACTTCACGCATTGCTTCCAGCCAGTCTATCATCTAGCAGGTGTAAGGCAAGGTCTTGCCTAGCACCAAGTCATTGGCGATGGATTTGAGAACGCCGTTCAGATGGAATTCGCGCATGTCCTGAGAGTAGCCTTCAAACAGCTTGTCCATGTTCATGCCTCCTGTTCGTCGTTGAGTTGTTCCTGCCATTCAAGGAGAATCTTGACGGCCTGACTGGATGTATCTGCGCAACTTCGTTCTGCTTTTTCATCATCCTTGTTCCCAACCAGCCAGCGAGGATCGCCTAGCATCATCTCACAAGCATGCATCTCAGCGAGAAATTGCATGAATTTTCGTTCCATTATATGCCACCTCATAGAAGGAACGAGATCCCCTATAGTAAGTGTCTGCATCTCTGCTTGAGCACGAGAGAAATTGAATCTCACTGAATCATCGAATTTCATAACCAACCTCATGAAGTTCTCAACCTGCACTTTCGGGAAATGCATAAGGAGCTTAGCGCAAACGATGATAGTACTGGTATAAGGAAGCCTGAATCCGCCGGAGAGATTATCGAATATCTCTCCGAATATTTTGCGCAAGAATTCCCGTTCGAAATCCGAATGATCCGCAAAGGGATTACGCTTTTTCAATTTCTTCGGTTTCTCTTCGCTCAGGTTGAGAATGCTCATTGTCAGCTCCTTTCATCGGATTGCCAGTTTAATCTCTTCGTACAAGAAGTACATCATCGGAAATACGCAGAACGGGATGAACATGGACCAGCCATGGTAATCGTACCAAAAAACGAGCTGTATCAAAGCAAGGAATATGCCAGGGAACGCGCCGGCCATCCTCGCTATCTCGTAGAATACTCCTCTATCTTCTTCGAAGACTAGTTCAGTCACTATTTCGGGGATGATAGTCATTTTCTTGCCTATCAGCACCAATACGAAGTAGGGGAGCAGGGAGAAGAAAAGGAATGAGACCACAAATGTCGCCAGGGTACTGAGTATGAATCGGAGCATGTCGAGCAGGACGACCAGCATTCTCATCTCGGGCCTCCTTTCGGTTTGATTTTTTGTTCATCTAGCTGTTGTCGTCGTTGGGAAAGCCAATCCCGGACGGCTGATTTCCCCCTTTCTGTTGTTATTTACTTAGAAAGCGCGGCGAATCTGGGTAGCCGAGTCGACTATGCTCCAGACCAGGCCCCAGATCATCAGAACCAAGCCGATGGCGAGGACGGCCCAGTGGAACGCTATGTTGATGAGCAAGACGCCTGCGCTGAAGCAGATGAAGTTGCCCATGGCCTTCTTGAACATGTCGGCATTGTTCTTGTCAATCAGGCTGTTAACGAGCGTGCCCAAGCCGGGCAGTACAAACACGTTGAGTACCAGACCGCAGATGGAAGTCACCTTATAGAACAGCGGAGAGAAACGCTCGGGAAGCTCGAAATCAATCTTCACGGGAGGAATGTTCATATTGATGAACTCCTTTCGGTTTTGATTATCATCACATGCTCTTCAGCTTGCGGTATGCGAGATAGGTCAATATGATATATACTATCGCCAACGGCGGAAATTCCTTAACGCTCAAGCAGATCAGATGTCCTATAATAGTCCCTAGCACGAGACCTAACACTCCCCCGGCAATCACCTGCATTTGCTCCCAGAGATTCATCGCCTACGCGGCTTCCAATCCTTCGGAAGGCAGAGGAAAGTTTTCGCTGACTCGGCATCCTTCTCGTAACCATGCTTCACTAGATATTTGATGTAATCGCTGAGCATCTTGTTCCAGGTCTCCTGCGAGTAACGCGGCATCGGCTCGATGCCATTCTTTTGGATATGCTCACGGAATCGGAATCCTAGCGCGCGGATATTGGGTTCTTTTTCGTAGTTGAACGGAGATTTCGGTTTGGGTATCATTGTTTCCTCCCTTTCTTCTTCAACCATCTGCGCAAGCTAGCTGTTTGCTTACGCAGCTTCTTGATCTCTTCAGTCGGTTCTTGGTTCGGAACTGGCTTCGCTTTCTCAGGCTCCGGGTCCTTCTTCAGAGGAAGCATCTGAGGTTGGGAAGGTATGTATACCTTCGATTTCGAGAAATCATCTATCAATTCCTCTATCCTATCAGCTCTCAGGCCCGTTAAGGTCCTGTTGCGCGATATCTTCATCCTCATATACTTCCAGAGCAGTCCGCGTTCGCTGTAGCCGTAAAGATGCGCGAATATCATTGTTTCCTTCCTTTCTTCTTCAGCCATCTGCGCAAGTCTTTCGTCTGCTCGCGCAGTTTCTTGACTTCATCGGTTGGTTCGGGGTTGGGGGCGGACTTTTCTGGTTCCGGCGGTTTCTTGGGCGGAATGTACTTGTGAGGATGGCCTATCAAATTGGAAATTTCCTGTCGGAAATCAATCTCAGAATATTTACTGCTGTCAATAACAATATTTTCCTTTCCCAAACCTTCCATCTTTTTCTTCGCCTCTTTCAATATCTCTTCGTACTTCCGGCGCAAGCCTTGCTCGCTGTAGCTGTGATCATACCCGCGCATCTCTACTTCCTCCCTTTCTTCTTCAGCCATCTGCGCAAGTCTTTCGTCTCTTCCATCAGCTTCTTCCGTTCTGCTTCTGTCATCTCTGTTTTCTGAGGGGCGGATTCTTCTGTCTCTTCTTTCTTGCACTGAATATTAGCGGGATTATTGGCAAAGAAAGTCCTAGTCTTGTCATCGGATGATTGATTACTCTGCAAAGAGTCATCCGTGCTGAAGTATCTCTTCAGATCATTATGGAAAGTCTCGCGTCTCGCCAGACGTTTCAAACCTTCAGCCCTTAGCGCATCATACTTTTTCCTGCGCTCAGTCAAAGTCAATGGTTTCTTGGGCAAACCTCACCTCTTTTCTGGTACCGCTAAATCTCTTATTTGCGGTTATTGAAACCGAACTTCTCGCCAGCGGAAATCAACTTGTCCATGTTCTCCTTGGCCATTTCCTGAGAAGGATAGAACAGGTCGTACATGGAATATCCTTCTTCGGCGTATCGTTTGTCCTTCTCGGAGTCCCAGAATCCAGGCATCTTATGGACTCTGTCATTCTCGTCCATGAAAATGTATCTCATGTTGTAGCCGTAACTCGGGGTCCAAACGTCCTCGGATATCGCGCCTTTCCTCATGCGGAGGACTGCCCGAACCACACAACCAGATTTCCGGTCGATGATCCAGGCAGTATCTCCGCGTTTGATGGATTGGCGGAATGCAGCGATGTCCATATTACTTCTTCAGATCATCACGAAGAAAGAAATCGGCTGAAAGCTCGAACCAGCCGCGGAACCTTTTCTCGACCTTTAGGAATAGATAAGAGCAGAGCAATATCGTCAATATCAAGATGAAATGGAATGCGCCATGAAACATGACGTAGCAGAGGTGTGAGAAGATTGCCAACGTTATAGGATAAAGAAGGTTTACCGTTTCCTGCTCGTAGAAATAACCGATTAAAGAGAATGCGGAAATCGCGATGATTATATTGAGCCACTTCAGCATCTTCTGTATAATCCGCTTGAAAAATTCGCGCCTCTTCACAATCCTCAACTTGTGATCCGCTTCTGACTTAGTGGAATAGAAGAAATCCATGTTCTGTTCGGAGAACTAATCATGTATGATAGAGTCCCCTGTTATGTGATACATCCGAGGGTCCCCATACTCCTGCGAAGTGATTGTCCTGATGACTCCGGATACCACTTGTGTGGGATTGTATACAACTCCTTGTCCTAACGATTCGCAGCACGGATACCCCCTATCGAACAGCCCATACACGGTCTGACCTACCGCCCACTGCTTGGATTCAGTCATTTCTTACCTCCCTCTTTCAACGCGTCGCGCTTAAGGAAATCTATCGGCGGGGCGAGCCATGCGCGAATCTTGAAACACAGCTTCGTATGCAAGTCCCATTCCAAAATCATCATGATGATTATGACAAACAGAATCATGAACGGCCGCAAATATGCATAATTGGGGGCGACTGAAAGAGCGCAGATACCTAGCATGACGGCTAGTCCAATAGTGGATATGGCTGCTTCGATGAAGTGGCACTTCGTGTCCCACTTATCGAGCACTTCAATCTTGCGGTCTATCTCTTTCTCGTAGTAATGCAAACGTTCGGTATCTATCTCTGATAAAAATTCTCTCCCTGAGGGGTATTGAACAATGTAATGTCTTCCCATATCCACATATTCTGGAGCGCCGCCAAAAGCAATCCCGCTAAACAATGAAATATTCTCAGTAACCTTCACTACTGTGCCTTTCAACTTCCGTCCGTCCCGTAACCAGAATACTTCCTGACCTTCCTCGGGCGGAAGCTTCGGATTCATGATTATTTCCCCTTACCTGTACTCGGGAATGAAGTAAGACGGAACGCTCCGGGTGAGCGAGTCTTTCTTTTTATCTTTTCCAGGATCTCGGCCAATCTCCTGTCGAAATCTTCCGGAAGGCAGAGGGAGATGTCAAGCGAGTATTCGGGTGTCGATGCTTCTTTCTTTTCTCTCATGGTATCGTGTTTCATCTCGGCACTCCTTTCACCCAGAAGTCCCACTGCTTCTTGAACCAGTCTCTCGTATCGGTCGCCTTGTCTTTGGCCTTCTCCTTTACCTTGCCGGCAGTCTTGCCAAAGAATCTGTCGAAGCTGACGTAGCCAGAAGCGAGAATCAGGCCGATGACTATCAACACCGGACCGACTATGATTCCGGGATAAAGGATGACTAGGCCGCCGATGAGGACGAGGATAGCTCCGAGGATGCGCAGATTGAGGTTCATCAATTCTACCACCTCTTCGAGTAGAAAGCGATTATGTTGCGCATGCCAAAACGTTCACGTCTCTCGCGATGGCGGAGCTCGGAATCGATTATATCCAGAAGACCTTTCTTCTGGCAAGGGAGCAAGTATTTCACTATTTGCAACTCAAAAGAAATCCTTTCCTCGGATTTATCAACCTCAATGGGTTTCTCCTCCAAAGAAGCTTTCAACATTTGAATCGCCTTGAGAGGCATCTTATAGAGAGCATCGTTAACCTGAGCCCAATTCACAGTCAATTCGTCGGGCGCGTTTGGGTCCTTCATGCTATCACTCCTTGTTGTCCGTCTCGTAGGTCTCGTCATCAATCGTGATGGAAGTCACGATGAATATCTTATTCTTGTTTTTCTTGTCTTGCATCCTCTCGCCGACAATGGTGATCTCGTGGCCGAGCTCTTTCTCAGCGAGGATCCATGCGCAGAGCTGTGCACGCAAGTCACCATCGGAATGGTCGGAGAACTTGCAATGCAAAGCGGCATCATCTTCCTGAATCGAGAAGTAGAGCGGGCTGTACCCACCGGCAACCTTCGCGCAGTAGGCGGAAAGCGGCCTGCCGGAAATCTCTTCGGTCTTGGCATACGCCTGAGGCGCGATGATGAACGCAATGAGCAGTGCGATGAACAGGGTGCGTTTCATTTTTGAACTCCTTTCACTTCTTTAGCTCTTTTCTCATATCAAGGCCTTCATTGAACAAAGCGATGTAATGCCTCCTGCGGCGTTCATCGCCCCAGGTATAGTTTTTCTTTTCCGTTATCTCCTTCATCCTGAGCTTACCTATCAAGACCATCAAACTCTGTATCGCGCAATCGAGAGCTTTCTCATAGCTGAGATGGAAGCATTCTCCGGAAACATAGTCCTTGCCGACTTTTCCGAACCTGATTATATCCCCGTTCGGCAACCGCACGCCGGGCGGGTCGACTATCGGAACGCTGAAAATCCTGAGCATCGGGTGAGAGAAATCGAACGACCATACCCTGTCGCCGCATTTCTGCTGCAGAAGCTGTTCGAGATTCCGCGCTACTTCGCTGCGACACAACAAATCATGCATGAATACCCCCTTCACTCCTTTACATCGATGAAGTAGCCTTCGAATTCTTTGGGGAAGAAGTCCTTGATGTCGGCTTTCTTCTCAGGGTAAGGATACGGATGGATTATCACGCGTATGCCTTTGCAACGGCCATAGACACAGATGTGCATGTTGTAGCCGAGCTCTGCGAGCTTCGATTTGTAAGCGATAATGAACTTAGCGATGATATCAGTCTCGATAGATTTGTTGGGCATGATTCCTACGATACATCTCTCTATCCCAGAGGATATCCAAAGCTCCACTACGAGTAATTTGCTCAGGAATACCAAATATCCTGCCCCCAAACGCTATTTTTTCCTGGCCCTTGGACACGCAAGCCTCACTGCAATAGAAGCCATCATTCATGTTCATATCATCGCAGTACATCTCTTGACTAGTGATTTCTTTTTGGCAAGTGATGCAAGTGATCCGTATCTTAGCGAACTCTTCTTCAAACTTATCCATCTCTATCTCTTCAAAACTCTTGAAATAGACCAAGCTTAATACTTTACATGCGACTATCACTGCCCCTATTGCGCACAATCCATATAAAAAGTAAGTAAAGATTATATCCATCAGTTCACATTCCCATCGGACGTATCGAGATGCGCCAATCTTTCCTGCGCCTGTTCGCGAAGGGCATTGAAATGGTAGATGGTATGACGCAGGAGCTCTTCGTCCATCTGCGGAGTGGTCTTGAGGCCCAATTCAGCACCTTCAACAGCGACCTTGCACTGTGCAATGATCGATTCCAAGGCTTCCTTATAGGTGAGATGGTAATCGTCCAGGAAGAGGGGATCGTTCAGGTTGAATTTCTCTCCGGAGGACGAGACTGCTACCATAGGCAGCACAAGCATGAGTCTCGATATCTTGAGAGGGAAATCTCCCAAGTCGCAGTACAGGATAGCGTTACCTTGACGGAGTTGCTTGATTCTCTCAAATTTCTTAGTGCGTTCTTCGTTTTCCATCGACGCTCCTTTCAATCCCTTTTCAATCTGTACCAGAATAATTTATGACGTTTGAACTTGATGATAACTTTCTGTGCTATGAGAATCTTCAAAGTCTCGAGCGTATAGGCTGGATTGCGCTTCTGCGGTTCATACATCATATCATGCAGAGTCCTCTCGCTCAATTCACCTAAGGGGTTCTTATCAAGATAGAGCATTATCAGATGCGCACATTCGAGATTCTTCGGAAAGTATTCTGATAACGCCCCTAACAACCTGATTACTTTTTTGTAGTGCATACCTATAGATTATTCCCAGTCAGGATATGTACCTTCGGGAGGGTAACCTACGAACTTGGCATGAACCATGCCGTCCTTGACTGATAGGCTCATGGCCTTGAAAAGATGTAGGTCCGGCATGCAGTAGGCTAGGTCGAACATCCATTTCCAGACCCGTGTCGCATCTACCAAAGACTTTATTTTTGCACCTTCAATCATCTCTCCACCGATTATGTCGACGTTCGGAATTTCATAATCCTTGATGAAGAATTTCCCGGCGCGGGTGAAGCTTATCTCATCGACGTTGTAGAAATCAATCATCCCCACCAATCTCATGCCAACTGCGTTTATCGCGAGGAACAACCTGAATTCATCCAGATCCTTGGACATCTGGAATCCGGACTTCTTCAGGAGGTTCGACATCCGTTTCTTGATGCCCACGGCAAGCTCTTGCTCTGTGTTCACCTTATAGAATTCTACGAAGAGCCTTTTCGTCTCTTCCCTCCGCTTGGTACTGGCTTTTCTCATGTCATAGATCATTATCAAAGGAATCGCCAGTGCCGCACAAGCTGCCACAATCATGAAAGTAAAGGTGCCTTCAGATATGCCCATCAGCTCTTCCTTGCTTCTTCGAAGCGCGTTCAGCGAGATCGCGTTTGATGACGACGTAAATGGCGTATCCTGCTATGGAAAAGATTACTGCCAATCCTATCGCCAGGATGTAGATGCCGGGATTAGTACCTTCCATGCTACGGCTCCTCTCATGGGAATATCAGGTCATTCCCACAGACTTGCATCTTGGTGAGATAGAACGAGCCGTCCTGCAATCGCTTCACCCATATGGTGATTTCTTCGTTGTCTTTGTCAGTCTGTTCGAGCTGGATGAGGTCGCGGGCAATAATGCAAACGCGGTTCTGATCTGAGAGATATGATTTGTAATCATATCTTGCTACCAATACCTTTTCCTTCTGCGCGATGTAAACGATAAAGCAGTTAAGATTGTTACGCGAAGGATAATGCATGTAAGTGGCTTTCAGAGGCAACCCCTTGAAGCATTCAGCTTCCAATGGTTTTTCTACCTGCACGGGCTGTTCCGGCATGCCTGGCTTCACAGAAGTGATGTCGGGATTGGGAGAGCAGCCAGCGATGATGCAGAGGGCGAGCAAAAGTAGCATACGCATTGGCGCTCCTTTCAATCGATTATCAACGAGAATATGTACTGACGTTCGTCGTCCGGATCGAAACCGCGCGGAGGCCTGTGCGGTTTGCCTCTCGATCTTTCTCGGGCTTTCAACGCATCTTGCGCGGCATGATTCAGGTTCTTGAACATCAATCTCTGAGAAAGGCGTATCTTACGCGCTCTCTTCGTCTGATGATTCTTCATCAGTTGCCTCGCGTCTCGTACCTATCTATGTCGATGTAGATATCCTTCGGTGAATCCCTGTCAACGCCGACATTCACCGGAGCATAGAACCTGTAATCGGAACAGAGTTGTTTCCTCAACGCTTCCGGAACATCGCTCAGCTGGAAGAAGAGCGATGCATTCGCGTTCCATCCGACTATCGCGAATCCGACAATGTTCATGCTCGGATCGATGCAGGTAACCCTGACTAAAGTGCGCCACATCATGCACTGCGGTCCAGTCAGGTCAGTCCGTTCGCTCAGCGGCAAAGGGTGCTTGGTGAGCATCATTCTTTTTTCAGTCTCCATCGTAGGGAGGAAGCTGGATGATGTAATCATTTTCATCATCAGCGTATATGCCGGGAGTGAATTGTACACCTCTGAGCTTGCGGGCTTTCATCGCGCTGAGCTTTGCGCGATCGAGGAAATGGAGCCTCTTTTCCTCGGCTTCGAGTTCAGCGAGCTTCTTCTTCGCTTTCTCCATCTGCGCTTCTATCGCATTCCGACGCGCGACAAACTCCTCGAGCTCTTCGTGCGTCTTCCGCTTCGCGAACTTTTTCAGATTCTTCATGCCTTCCTCCTTCTCTTTTGGTTCAGCTTTCCCTTCTTGCGAGCAGTTACTTTCTGCATCTTCTGCAACTGATAAAGTATCTGCTCGAGATACATCGCCCGCGTCCTCCATTTGCTGGAAATTTCTTCTGCCAAGAATTTCTTATTGTTCGCTTCAATCAAAGCTTTTTGCACAATCTCCGAATACAGCTTCGGATTGTACTTATAGAACTTACCTTTGAGATCGGTCAACGGACGATATAACAAGTCCGGCACCTTGGCGTAGAGCTCGCCCCCTGGATACCCTTCACTCCTTCGGAGGGATACCTCGATGATATGCACATTACAATCCGTGTCGATGTAATAGTATTTCTTGCCCGCATCCATCGCTTCAGGGACTGTACTTTTCAGCATGCTGTTCTCCTTTCCCAGTATTGATATGGAAATATGTATTCGAAGAGCTTATCGGATTGCTTCGGTCTGCGGCATACCTGGCGCCTCATCTTGGACTTCTTCCTGCGCCTGGTCTTAACCGGCTTGCTCTTCACGCCCTTATTTCGCATGGTACAGATGAGGCTTCCCCTTGTGACGAACTATGCTCCAGCCGTCGAACAGCTGCAGAGGAAGCTCGCCCTCTATCGATTTCAACGCTTCGGCAGCGTCCTCATGCGTGAATTCCCCACCATAGCCTCCGAACATCAGGTTCTTGAGACGGCCTTCAACGAAACTGCGATCCTTCGATACGCCATCGTGCACTATCGGGAAGTACCAGTCGCCCAACGGATAGCGCTTTCCGCGCTTCAGGTTGAACAGCATGATAGCCATCGCTATGGAACGGATCCACCACGTGATAATTATCTTCTTGATTATCTCAGTCTCGTGAGGTATCATGCAGAACAACTCACCGAGCTTCGGCTTGAGCAGATCATACACTTTGGAATCCAGGATGTGATTGAGGCTCATCTGCAAATGCATCTCCTGGCAGGGGAGGATCTCCTTCTCAAAGCGTTTGGACTTCGGCATACTAACGCTCCTTTCTACTTACTACAGAATTCTTCGATTATGTATCTTGGCAATTGGTTATTCTTGGCCAGCATAATTGCTTTCTCTTCCACAGTCATGAACCGGTCAGTCGTCGCATGATGGTTAGCGAGGCCATAGGCCAAATCTCCAATTGTGAACGGAATGTTGGCCCAACCAGTCATTCCGCCCTGTTCCTGAAGTCGATGAGCTTCCATCAGATCAGCTTTTTCTCTGATCCACATAGCGAAGATAGGCTTGCCTGCCAAAGCGGCAGCAATGCTCCTGTGATTCCCATCGATCAGGAAATAATCCGAATCAGGATGAACTGGTTTGAAATCACGAAACATGCAGTCTCTGGAATACCCCTTGAGGTAGTCAAGTACTTCGCCAATAGCGATGACCGGCACGGGGGCGAGCAGATTCCCTCCACCTTGCTTGTAGATGCTGTAATACAGCTCGAGGAAACGATTGTCGTGAAGCGGATAGTCGCGGAGCGCTATCACCTGACGCGGATTGACTTCTGTCAATTTCATCTTGATGCTCCTTTCCTACTTTATTTCCTTGATCTCAACATCTGCAGGCAAAGACTTTAGCAACATCTCTATCCGGGGATGCAGAGTGCCTTGGAACTCTATCCTGAAAGTCACTGATTCTGTTATTTCGGTCTCTTGGTAAGGCTTTTTTTCCAAACGAGTGCTGATTATGGTCGGACCTAGATAGACATATATCCATTGCAATCTATCATCAGACGAGAATACAAATTTGAATTCCACGGAATCGAGCAGCCAATTCTCTAATCTCTGCCAAGCCATCCTATTTGGGATGTTCATATGCAAACCTGTACATTGGCTTTGCCCGCATCCATCACATTTTAAAAAGATTTTGAGCGTGAATTCCCTACTGATCGTATCACCACTGAATAAACTCCTTTTCAGACGCGCATAGGCTTCTTCAAAAACCTTAAAGACCATTTTACGCCTTCTCGATTTGTTTGAGCGAAATAATCAACTCGCCCTTGTCATCCAGCGTCTTGTCTAGCATTCCGCTTTCGTAACCGAGGAAAATCGCTTTCTCAAGATTATTGATTTTGCAATAGAGGAATAATTGATCCCCCAGATCAGGCCTCTTGAGCGAGTGATTATTGGCTTTTTCCAAAATCTCGAGAATCTGCCTCAATGTTAGCAATACTTTCTGTTCTCGATATTCCGGCCGGAGTATTAACATATTGAGCAGATTCCTTACCTTCACTTTCATCAGCATGCTCTGCTCCTCTCATTTATCAAGAATGTAAAGCGTATGCGTTTCTTTCAGCATTATGCTATGAAGCCTGAATAGGGTGTTTATCATATGGGCATTAGTCTTACGTAACTGCGGATCGTTATTAGTGCAATGCTCATGGGATTCGCCATACACCACTACTTCCCCCAGAACTCTGTCCCTAACAATTCTTTCCAGAATGATCATATAGACCCCATAGTTGTCCAGACTATTCTTAAACGTACATATCCGGTATTGGGATGGTTCGTATGGATTGGGACCAACCCCCACTACAAAGATTATCCATTCATTATCCGGGCTGATCGCTATTGTCAATCCGCGGGCAGCAAAATTCTCTTTTGGATCGGTTTTCGGGAGATCCGTCCCAGAACAGATTGCTGCAGCGATTAGAGCAAGCGCAAATGCCAACAACAATCGCATATCTCACTCTTTCAACGGCGCCCTATGCACCGACGTGCATGCATAGGACGCCGCGTCGTGTTGTTCATCGAATCTTCTCCAGATTCTTGCTCGGGAGGTCGCCGTCCAGCCATTCCTCGGTAGGCATCTCCTGCGTCGCGTCTTGCTGGAGCAGATCAGACGTCACGCTGCTGAGCAGATAAGCGAGGTCAATGAAATACTTGAATTCATCCGGCAAGTCTTTCTCGTTCAGGATTATGTATTTCATTTGGAAGCAGTAGTATTCACCGTCGAAGAACTCATAGCTCAGACCGATGGGCAAAGCCTTGGTCTTCAGGTAGAGATTGCCTATGAACAGATCTTTCACGAAATCCATCTTGAAGATTTTCTTCTCGGATATGCGGGCGTGTATGCTCTCGCATACACCGCGCTCATTGAATTCTGCAGTGAACAACAGCTCCTGCGTACCATCCTTGCGGATCCGAACGATGTTGATGAGGTCATTCACGCCAGTGGCATCAAGCACTATGACCTTGATGTTCTTCGGCTTGCCAGCGTCGAGCCAGAAACTGGCGCGTTCCTTGAAAGAATCGGATTTGCCCTTGCACAAGGTAAGCCGGCCGTTCTCAAGCTCGGTGCGTATCATCGTCATGAGACGGCTGTTGATGAACTTGTTCATCGGGTCAGCCATCACCGGATTCAGTCCGGGCGATATTTGGGGAAGCTGGATGGGCTGCGAAATCTCGATCGAAGAGTTCTGGACGGCAGGCAGGCCGAACCAGCCGCCTTCCTGCGCAATCACGGGCGATGCGAATGCGATGAACAGGATGATGACAAGTATGTTGCGCATCGTGACTCCTTTCTACTTCACAGGAGAACTTTCCAAGGGAGTAGCGGCTATTGCCCTGTTATATACTTCATCGCCAGAAAGTTTGAGATTCTTTCTCAGCGTGATCATGAGATTGTTGAAATCGGATTTCGCTTTCTCCGGCAAGGATTTCTCATTATAGGTATAGGAAGTAAGTGATTCACCGGGTAACAAAATCCTGAGCTCCCTCAATCCCAACTGAGTCTCGTTGGCAACGAAGGAATTGGAATAATCGCTCGAAATGTATTCTATAACCCTTCCGTCCGATTTGGTTACCTTCACAGCGAGGAAATTTCCTCCTCTTACGGCTTTATTCTCAGTGAAAACCACATTATCGCCATTGATCTTATTCTCCAAAAGCGACTTGCCGGTGCATCCGCTTATCGAGAATAGCAGCATCAAGAGAACAATTATGAAAATGTTGCGCATCAGAATCTCCTCTCTTCATTCATCTCTGATAAGGTCAGATATTCTGATGGCGCAGAGCAGGCTTATGCCTAACAAAATAATAGCTAACAAATCACACTTATCAATGAAGCAGATGAAGGAGCTTGCGAATGATAAACTTCCGATTATCAGATAGAGTTGCGGATTTCCCTTCATGCGGACGGCTTCTTCTGGCGCATGAAAACGAGCATTGTGGTCGTTCCGTTCTCGACAATGGGCAGAACCAGCTTCCAGCCGGCTTCGCCCAATGCGTTCAACCGCAATCCTAATGAAACGTTGTCAGTGGCGAGAAGAGTTATTGTTATGCCGGTGTATTCATACTGCTCAGACTTATCTGCGCACATATTTCACTTCTTCCTGAGCTTCTCGAGCTCAGCGTCGATATCCCTCACGCCTTTGTTGATAGCCGCATCAATCGCGCCTATGCATTTCTCCATGAATTCCTGACTCAATATCTTGAGCTTCAGCTCAGAAAGGACAGCTATTTTCTCTTCGGCGGACAATGATTGATTAGCGAGCTGCTGCAGAAGCTGCGAGATGCCGAGGTCTATCTTGGAACTGCTGATGATCCTGAACTCCCTCTTGTCGGTCATGTTATCTTGCCTTCATCAGCGAGACGAATGGCGCGCTTCCTATCGATCACTTCGGCGGAACCGAACGTGTCCTTGCCGGTCTTCCAGCATCTGAGCATGGTATCCTCTTTCGCACAGACATAGCAGCAGTAGATCTTCTTGTTGTCCTCGTCGTAGACCATTTCATCTTCGGATATCAGCTTGTCGCAGTTGCCATTCGCGCAATTGAATACTCGCGGACCTATTTGAGCTTTCGCCACGGGCTTGCCCTCGCGATGGGCATTCCAGCAGAGAAGCAGGTAGACTATCACGCCCAAGGCTATGACTATCACGCAGGGAATCAGCACCATCCCGGCAATGGATTCCATCATGTCCTGCATCGCAATGCCGACACCCTCTAGTTCTTGCTCCATGCTAATCCTCCTTCGGGAAAATCAATGCCGGGTCCACACTGATGCAGATCGGCTTTCCGTACTGGAAATACACTTCGATAACTATTCCTACCAACTCCTTGAGAGCATTACGATCAGTGAGCTCAAGAAGATGGTCAACATCATCATTCTCATAGAATCTCAGACCGAATTCAAGAACCCTATGATCCTTGAATACAAGCTCAAGCAATACGAAAGGCACATTGAAACCAACGTGACGTATCTGCGCATATTCCATTTTTATCGCTTTCTTAAGAATAGCATCCCTATCAGCAGGGGTTGTCAAGTACCTATAATTGAACATCTTCTCCATCGTCTCTTGGATATTATTGATACTGCTCTTACCATGCGAATACCACTCTCTATGCGAACTTCTCCATCTCAGAATAGTCAAAGGCAGCCAATGCTCCACTTTCAATTCTTCCATCACTGACACCGTTTCAGATACGCGCGTTCCCGCCAGGAAAGCCCGTCCTGAGGATACAGCGAATGATGCTTGCATATCGCATCCCAGTAAGCGCGCATCAGACGGCTGAACCGGTTCAGCATCACATGATCGCGATTGTCGTTGAATATCTTGCGGATTCTCTTGCGCAGAGGATAGAGCGCCTTATCGGAACGTATGACTTCCGTCATTATCTCGGCGTATTCCATGGTATTCACGCCAGCGTTCCTCGCTGCGATGATTATCTTCTCCTGATAATCCAGCCACTTGCCCAGCAAGCGGTTGATTTCTTCTTTCACTACCTGATACCGAGCTCCGCTATCGCTCACGTTTATGTTCAGCATCGAACGCTCCTTTCAGTCCTTGGTTATTTCATCGCAAATTGCGCAATGCACAACGCCTTGATCGTCCATCTTCTTCGCGACGTGGTGGCATGTAATCTTGCCGTTGGATTTCGCACGAAGCTCCTGATAACTCTTCCGGACATTGGCGATTATCTCATCTATCCTCACCATATCATCCAACTCGTCGATTGTATAACTACCAGCAATCATCATCGAAGCCAAGATATTCTCCGTGGTTTCCCATTCTTCTTCCGGAGACAGATCAACTGCGTTGCCTACTTTCTTGGCTACGGCTTCTTTGTCAGACTCGGGCGATTTCTGTTCGGTCTTCGCTTTCTTCTCGCGTTCCATCTCTTCTTTCTGCTTGCGGACGAAATCGTTCAGGATTTCGTTGACAGGGCGCTTGTCTTCGGACTTCTTCTCCGACATCATCCTAATTCTTTCAGCCTTTGTGTGTAACTATCTATCCCATCGTTCACTTGCGCAGTCTCTTCAGAAAGTTCCATTTGTCTTCTATTCAGTTCTCTCAAATGATAATGTATCCTTTCCCTACACTCAGACTTAACGAGATCATGATCAAAATAGATGTCATCCACAAAATGCATTACTCCAGACTCGTCAATTACTCTGAAGAGGGGCAGGCTAGAATCAATACCCATGAACTGACCCCAATATACATTACAACTTTTTTCTTCCCATATCCAAACAAATGTACCCTGCGGGACATTAGGGTTTCCATTACAGGCACTAATCTTCTTCAATGCAGTAATCTGCGAAGCAGCAGGAACCGGTTGTTCCGCAACAGGCTGCGCAGAGACTTGATCAGTAGTCTTTTCTTTTGCAGCGACCATCTTCTGCGTCTCCGCGAATATCTGTTCCCAGATATCCGGATTACTCACATTATCACACATCTTTTCGCCTCCTAATTCCGATAATAAAGTATCAATGCGAGATATACGCACTGCATCAATGTGCTGAAGCAAAGAGATGCTCTCTGTTTCCATGTCTCCTTTATGTCAATCATCGACATGAAGATCATGGACATACTGCAGATAGACATCAACGGAGCGCCGATGGCATGCTCGCGACTGCTGCCTGCGCAGTAGATGGTGTAGCAGATGAGGAACATGGTGATGTTGCTGATGACGGCTGCGAAAATCACCAGCAATGAACGAGTCTTCTCGCTCAGCCTCATCAATCATCCCCTTGGTTGAACATGTTCAGATCCGGAGGGAAATGGTAGGGGAGGGACGGATTCTTCCGCCGGTCCTTTCCATATACTTCGAGAAGCCTCTGGAAGATCATCTCGCCCACTTGCCATCTCTCGATGCCGCCCAACTCCTTGCCGCAGGCGCAATGGAAATGGATCAGGCAATCGGTCTTGATATAGAGATCATCGGCTTCGACTATCAAGGTCCTCTTACAGGCAGGGCATTTCCTGACCTGCCATGCCACGACTGACATCATCTACGCGCCACCTCCTAGCTTGCTGAGCTGCAGGAGCATCTGCATCGTCTCGATGCGAACAGCCTGCGAAAGGTAATGATGCTTCTCTTCGGGAGACATGTCGCCAGTCAGTATCATTATCTTGTTGACGCGGACATACCTAACTAAGAAATTCATCAACTCGTCCATCCTCGGATCAGATAAGTCTGTGCATGATTCTGTCTGAGTGAAAAGAAGTTCCAACCTATCGATGAAATCCATGAGACGCATCCTGCAAAGAGGACATATTTTCTGGTGATTGAATAACTGTTTGCCTTCGCTCTTGAAATGCCAGATAGAGTCTTTGTTCTCGGGATTCTCGAGGAAATCTTTCCAGATGCCACAGGGGTCTATGCTGGGCATTGCTTAGACACCATACTTGTCGCTGATGTAGAGCAGCGCTGAACCCAAAACGAGAACGAACGGGAAAATGAAGTAATGACTTGGCGAGGGGTAAGGAACATAACTGAATTGAGAGACCAGTATTACCGCCACTAGAGAAAGCAAAGTTCCAGGTAAGCCAAAGATTACCAGTATCGAACCAATCACTGACAACAGAGTCTCCCGCGGTTCGGGATGCGCGTTCTTGTTTTTCATTTCTTCTCCTCGGGCGGTTTCGGATCTTCCGGTGAAGATTCGTCTTTTCCTGACGGCTCTTCCTGCGGAAGTGAGGATTGGTCATCAGTCAGATCCTGCTGCGGATCTTCTGCTGGTTTCCCCTTATCGGGTTCGACTATCTCAGCATCTTTCACATCGTCAGGAGCGTCTTCCGGAGGATTCGGTGCTCCCTCTGGAGGGCTCGATTTCAGTAATTCCTTGAGATGAGAAATACGTTCTGACATCCCTTGCTTCATCTCTCGCAGTCGCGTCTGCTTATTCTGCTCCGGAGTTGGTTTCGATTGAAGCGGTTCGACTTTCGGCGCTTCGGGGATGTCGCTGAAATCCATGTCGAATTCGAACCATTCCAGCGTAGAAATGGCTATCTCCCTGAATCTCTTCTCCCATTGCTTTGGGGTATGCATATCCAAAATGTATTCGTTCAACGAGAGTTTGCCTATCTTCGAAACGGAAAGTATTCCCGCTTCGAAAAGAATCCACAAGTTGGGCCAGACCCTGTCAGGGTGCTGTCCCAATATCAAACTCAACTCACACCAAGTGAGCTTGTATTCCGGATTCTTCGCCATCCCTTTCTGGAATACTTGCACTATCTTACTGCGGGATACCGGTCTGGGGTCCAGAACCGGATATTCCAGCATTTCGAGAAGGTTGATGCCCTTCAGGATAGGCATATTAGTTCTCCCTTCTTTTCGATTTACTGCGTAGGAGATCAGGATGTAGCAGCTCGGAAGCTAACTGTTCCGCAGCGTTACGGGCATCTTCACTAGATAATCTTTCATCTTTCTCTTTGAGCCTAGCGATAATCTCTTTGCTTAATGGACGCTGGTTTTGACTTTCTTCTATCGCTTTCTGCAGCAATGCGGCAATCCATTTATGACCATAAGTCTCGGCATGGTTGATTACTGAATTGCCATCCTTATCTTTTGCAGCGGGATTGGCTCCCATGGAAAGTAAACGCCTGAACGCTTCTTTCGGAGCCTCAACCTCTGCAGCGAGCATCAAAGGAGTCTCGCCCCAGAGATTCTCCTTATTCGGATCAGCTCCGTAGCTCAGGAGTAGGTCAATCATATCCTGATCTGTTGCGTATACTGCTAGAGCCAGGACAGAACCTAAAGATTGTTCTTCGGCGTTCGGATTCGCGCCGTTGCTAAGGCAGAATTTGGCTTTCTCCAAATCCTTATTGCTAACTGCTTCTATGAGTTGCTCATCCATCTTCGACAGCACAGATTATCTCACTCTTCGCCGAGGGGGGAGTATCCTCGGAGGTTTCGAATGATGCGGAAAGTGGGGAACATTGCGCACATCTCCGTAATAGTTCTGGTACTGGTAGAAATAATAAGCACGGCCATGCGTTATCACTTGGGTAAGCGTGGAATTCATGCTATTGTAATACAATGCTTTCTCCAATTGGCCAGTGGCATTGCCTCTGATCACCTCAACCGCATATCTATCGGTAAGATTGTTCTTGATGATTACTTTGAAATAAGCCCTTGGCGGTACGATTATCGTGCATGGTACATCGCCGAGCTTCTTATCGTAGTTATAGACACTCGCAGGCGCGTCGGAATAGATGCTCATGATGGTCTGCGCTTCGACTGCAGGGATGCAGCAGAGCGCGATGGCTACAATCAGCAATATCTTGCGCATGCTTTCCTCCTTTTTTCTGGGGCGGTCCGTCATCCTTTCGGAGCGGAACCGCCCCTTTGTGCATTGGATTAGGTTACTTGCTGAATCCGAGATACGTGCTGAGATTCTCAGGCTCTTGGGATGCCATGTACAATATCCCGAGCAAACCGAGAATCACGAGGAAATAATCACTTACCCAACTTATTCCCGACCAGATGCATCCTAACAACCTAGAGAGCCTACTTGCCGGCAGGCTCAGGCTTTTCGGGGGCATCCTGCGCTTCCGGCCCTTCGTCCTGCTCGGTTTCCTGATGCGCCTTGCGGATGCGCTTCTTGCCGCGGCTGAAGACGAGGTAAGTCTCTTCGCCAGGCTTGGGATCAGCGGGATAAATGTCAGTGACCCAACCGGCCCGCTTCATCAATTCGCATATCACGTCGTGAACGAAAGGCGAGTAATCGAGCGGCAATGCCTTGAAGGAGACGCAGATCTTCTTGACTCGTCCGCTTTTCGGATCGAAAATGAACGAAGCCCGCATTTCGTCATTGTTGATCCTCCCGCCGCCGCGCTGCATCTGAGCAATCGCCTTGAGGGATTCCCGAACAGCCATCAAAGTTTCGGAATCATCAATCCACTTCAAGTCCTCCGAAGTGATGGTGAGGATGGTATCTTCGCTGAAGTCTCCATCGAGGACCCTCTCCGGCGTGCTGATCAAAATCTCGCTACCCATACTTGCGCGCTCCTTTCGGGTTGAGTCTTATAGATCGCGATGCTCGTAGTGCTCGAGCAAGTAATCGACCATCATACCACAATGATACGCCCAGAGAAAGAATAGCAGAGACATCGTACTCCCCATGAAAGGAGAGAAGATGACATAGAATGCGAGGCATAATCCGGCGATTATCGGCCCTTCATAGTATTTTTTGAATCCGGGGAAGAGGGCATTGAATGAATGATTCATTTTGAGGATGAACGATTCTTTGCGCCTTACTGCGACGGAATCTTCTCTCCTCTTGACCAGAGAAGTGCATCCTATCTGTTTTGCTTGATGATGCAATCCGCCTTCTTCACCTATCCTTTGAATCTCTTTGAATAATTCATCGGCATCTTTGCGCAGGCTAGAGTCAGCCAAAGCGCATATCTGGTACAGATGCAGATGGTATTTCATGTAGAAGTTCTTGAACATGCCTAAGCCTGGTACGAATTCTCTCATGACATCATGCACCTCTTTCTGAGTTATACTCCGAGCTTAGCTCCCTCCTTGACGAGCCTCGTCAGCTCTTTGCAGAGAGGAAGGTACCAGAGATTCTCGAATGATAGACGAGAAATCTTCTTGAGGTCAGGATGCCATTGCCTTTTCTTAGCGCGTTCTATTCTTTCCGCATCGGATTTCATACCTTGAGAGAGGTATAAGGCCTGATAATCATCAAGCCGCGCTAGTGCATCACTTATCTCCATGAGTTGATTACTAATCCAATATTGCTGCAGATATTCATCTACCTTCGCTAAGTTACCGCCGAATTTTATCATAAATGCTATGTGCCATGCGAGAAGCTCATGCTCCACTACGAAATAGTGGGGCATAAGGCCCATATCAAATGCCAGAGCATGACCTACTTCGTGAAGGAACAGAAGAGAATCCGCTCTATTCGAAAGGGTTATACTACGATTTGCTTGATTGTATAAGGCATCAGCTTTCGAAATACCAAATGCCTTAAGAATTTTCTCTGGCCGGCGTATTATTTTCAATCCAGGTATATGAAACCTTACTGCGGCGGTAAGAGTGAATCGCTTGTTCACCTGGTTCCCTTCTTAGGCTTACTTTCGGGAAGACGTCTCTTGTTCTCGACGTGGTCCTCGAGTATGCCTTTGAAACAATTGAATTTCCTCTTATCCACCTTCAGGGATTTTTCGAAGACCTTGCTTACGCTGAGCGGAGGCAGTTCTCTCTCGATCTTATCAAGTTCGCGGTTGCACTTGAGCTCAATCCCTTTCAAGATAGAAAGGAATTTCCGTTCCTTCTCATCATTCGACAAATCAAAGTAATAATGCCCATCCCCTACCGGAAGAAGAGGTACTTTCTCCTCCTGTTCCGTTTTCTTCTCGACCTCGCGTCTCTTCTGCTTCTTGGGCTGCCTGCTTTCGCCCCTCTTGGTATGCATTGCTGCAGCGTACCTCTCGGGAGATCCTTTCATCTACTGCCTCCAATCATTGCATAAGAAAGCTGATGATGCAAACCGGATTCGGTTTGCCTTTCTTGTAATAGAGATCGAACATCACATCCTTCAGGTCCAGAGCGGTGCGCGATTTGGTTATCCTTATCAAGGAAGCGAGGTCGAGCATTCTGGGCATCTTGAATACTACGCCGACATGGGTGGCATTCAATCCAGTCAGATGGAGATTGACTGATGCGCCCCAGCCATTCTTATCGAAACCGAGGTCTATCTTCACCTTGCTCACGACCATGGATATGCGTTCCAAATCCTCGTCCTTGAGCATTTGCTTCAGAGTCAGCATGTCTACGGAAGAGCAGTACCATTTCTTGCCGGCGAAGTACAGCATTATTTTCCTTGCTTGGAATCCGGCGGATTCTCCGGCGGATTCGGTGTTTTCTTTTCTCCGAAGATTATCCACAGGAACATGCTCACCATGAATACCAGATAGAACAGAATCATCCAGCCGAGACTGGTCATAGTTCTCCTCTCAGAGTTTCTTTTTTGCGTCGAAGAATATGCTGCGCTTGCCGCCGAGCATTCTTTCCTCTATCTTGCTTTCCGCAATCAATTTGAATGTCCGGTTCTTGCATCCCGGACAGATGCGGCAGATTTTCTTACGATTAAAACGGATTGATTTCATGCAGGATTTGCATCTCTGTATCAACTTCTTCCCCCTTAGAGCCTTAGAACTTTATTGATCCAGCCAGACTGCCAGTATCACCCAGATTACGCATATCAGAGCCATGCCTATTACTTCACGCGCATCGATGACTGCTTCGACAAACTCGCTGAACCAGATGCGCCAATTGATGTACTTCTTATGGAACCAGCCCCTGATCCTCTTGATGTATTCCATGAATACCTCCTTCGCTACATCAGTCAATCCTATGAATCCGGATGAGCCTTTGTTAGCTACGAAGTTGCCGAGATTCATTTGGGCTTGTTCGGGTTCAGCTTTGCTTTCGCATCCTGCAGCGCGGCCTTGAGCATATCGATGTTGTAGTATTTCATGTAAGGTGGGAGATTGGTGAGCCAAAACTCAGCATAAACTACATCTTTCTCATTGTCGGTACCGAGACGAGAGGTTATGACTTCAACGAAATTGGCGACATTACGCGGCACATGCTCATCGAACAACCTATGCAGACCATCGTGGAAAGTCTCTATCCAAGAGTGATTCTTTGCCATCGCATTCCCCTTTCGTGCTTATTTTAGTATGAATTGGCCGAGATTCATCAGGACTTCTTCTTGGGGCGCCTGCTGAGGAACGTGCCGACTATGCCATACCAGAAGATGAGCACGCAGAGGCCGGAGATGACGGCCGCCTGCAGAGGATTGGTACCTGCGTTGAGGAATCCTGCCATGACTATCATCCACGAAATCACCTTGATGGCACGGCTCTTGGTACGAGTCATAGACGCTCCTTTCTACCATTCACAAAAGTATGCGTGCAGTCCTGCGATGATTGATACCACTATCATCACCAATGCCACTGACGAGAGATAATCCATGAAACGGATACATGACGTGAGATCTTTCTCATCAATGTTCTCTCCCTGGGCGCTCCGAGCTATGCAGGCATGATCAGGGTGGTGATATTCGCTAGTGCGGAAGTGCACTACGAAAAAGAACGTACTTACGTAGAAGCACGCCACCAGATACTTCATCCGTGCTCCTTCCCAGGAATGTTTTTTTCAGTTCAACACTACAATCTAGAAAGAATCATAGAATTGTAGTGTTATATCACTAAGGAATTTCCCTCTTACGGCTTCGCCGTGGTCGGCTGCGTATTCTCAACGGAATTGTTGAGGAACTGCTCGATTATGTTGTTGGCTTCGGTCCTCTTGCGCTTTTCTTCAGCCCTCCACTTTTCCACGTATTCCTCGTGCGCCATACGAACGGAATCGACATACATCTTGGATACTTCATCAGTCGCTTCTCCGATGTAGAGGAGTCTGCCTTTCACGTCGTACACTACATAAATCAATTTCCCTTGCCTCTGCATAGCAACTCTGCCTTCATCCCTGTTGGAATAGTGCTGAATCATCCGTATCAAAGTTTTCTGCGGAGTACGTATCTCAACCTGAACCTTGGAACTTATGTATTCCTCTGCGCTGAACGAATACTGACTGCCATTGTTTTCTATGCGCAACGGAATGCCGTTACAATTGTCAAGAAGATGATAGACGAGACTTCTCTCTTTCGCATCTTGACAATATTGGTCCATAATCAGAGTATAGGATTTCTCCTTGGCTTCGGAAGCCGCTTTCTCTTCAGCAGCGAGTTTCTGGATGCGATAGTTGATGAGCAGTACGGCTATCAGCATAATGAACAGAACGACGATAAGCATCTCGAGTGGAGTCATTCCGCGTTTGTTCATCAATCGCTCTCCTTTCACGGACCTATTTCTTTGGTGGATTGTTCGTTTTTCCCGACAGAATCGACATCGGAATTCGGCGCTATCCTGAAATTTGCCTTGAAATAATCGCCTGCCGCAGTGCCTATCTCAATCGCATACATCGCAAGGCATACAAGCCAAAGCACTACAAAAATCCATAGCCACACCGGAAACAGCCAGGAATGGGATCCTTTCTTCGTAGTCATCATTACCCCTTTCACGGAGCTATCCATGACGTTGAATTCTGCGTCTTATCAGCGGGACCGAAAAGAAGCTTGTCGAAACGCTGCTGCGCTTCTTTCTGGCTTCTCTGTTCAGCAGCTTCCCGCTCTTGCCGATTCCGTTCTCTCTCTGCTTCTTCGCGCGCCTTGGCAGTGGCCGCCTTATTGATTCCGTCCGGGTCGGTCTTCAGCAACTCCTTGTATGCCAGGAGCACTGCTTTCTCATAGACTTCGTTCGCATTAGCGGGGAGATCCGAAATATACCAACCATATCCTTTACGGAATGTCTTCATCCACAACTTATCCTGACCCAAAAACTTCTCGGTCTTTTTCGGATCGAAATGATAACCTAGAGATTCATACAATTTGTAATCTCGGATAAGCCATGATTTCTGTCCATCAGGAGTCTCTATCTCTACTATGAACAGCCAATCAGATGCATACTTGCTATCCGGATTCCTATTGAATGCCAGCCTGTATTTGACATTGCCATCAATGAACTTTATCTCGGGCGCTTTCTTCTCGGTCTTATGCTCCTGATAAAGATAGTTCAGGTAATTAACCAAATCTTCCTCTTTCTCGAGGAACATGATGTGGTCTACCAAGAAATAGCCGAGTAAGCATATTCCGATGACGAGCGCTGAGAAAAGCAGAGGGTTGTCTTTCGCGAATCTTTTTTCGCTATGCATTACCATCCCCCTTTGTCCTGCCTTTAAGCAGGCCGTCAGCGATTTCGCGCATCATCTCACGCTCTTCCTTGGTCATCCCTTGTTTTTTCTTCTTTGGAATAATGGGAGAGAATTGTATGGTGGAGGTCTGCCAGAATGCGGGCGATATCTGCGGAGGGTGAGGCTTATGCATGTTGATTAATCTCTCAACGTTAGCGACTATAGCCTGAGGCAGAGCTTTCGGGTTGTCATGGAAATTCTGCAGTATGGATGACACGCGGTCGTCGCCTGCCAGTTCGAGCAGGGTCTTGCCTTCGAAAGTCTCGGAATCATCCGCGCCTTTCATCAGCAAGTAAAGCGACGCGCAGGAATCATCGTGCAGGACTGCCGTGACCAGGAGAGAGACGCCGTTCTTCCGCGGGACATTCACATCGATGGGATTCGATTCCAGCGCCATTATCAGGCCGGAAAGGAAATACCCTTCGATGTAATTGAACAGCCTCTTCTCCAGTTCCTTCAGCTCCTTCGGAGTCATTCAACCTCTCCAATCATCCGCATTCTTTCTCCATCTCGCGGATCATGAATGCTATCTCTTCCATGTCCTTATCCTTCCACATGCCGGTCTCGGGATCCTTCTCCTGCTCAGCAAGCATCAACGCAGTGTTGCCGCCGGCATTCTTGATGTCAGTCCTGGGGAAATAGTCCAGCAGCATCTTCACGAACTGCTTGTGCTTCCAGAGCACAGCTTCGTGAAGTGCGGTGTTGCCGTACTTCTCTTGCGCGTTGTAATCCGCATGCGAACGCAAGAGGAACAAACCTATGTGAGTCCGACCTTCGCAAGCCGCGATTATCAAAGCAGTATCGCCGCGTTCATTTCTCAGATTCACATCAACTCCCTTGTTGACTATCTGGAACTTCACTCCGTCGTAATCGTCATTCCTGATAGCTTTGAACAAAGGTGGTTCAATGAGGTTGGCGAGCAACGGATTCATGTCATCCACGCTGAACATCTTCAAGTATCCAGTCTTCTTCAGATGACGATAGCCTTCATACAACAGACATATGCAGGCTACTGCCAACACGAGCCAAGCCATGAACATGCATAGCTCCTTTCTGAGGCAATGCCCTGCAGCCCTCTTTTTGGGAAAGAAGCAGGGCACGCCTCTTAGGATTGATTCAGCGAATAAGAACTAATTCTTGTTGAAAGGCTTGAACCGCGCAGAAGCGCACTTGCTCAGGATGACTTGCTTGACAACCTCGACTTCTGCGGAAGAAGCGAAGCGATAGACGAACGTAACCTTGTTGCCTACAATGCGAGAGATAACAGCGTCCGCGTATCCGTTGATGGCGGACACGTGGAAGTAATGGAATTCCCTGAAGCAATTGCCGGGGAGAGTCACCTGCAGGAAATGCATTTCGCGGTTTTCCATCAAGCAGCTCCTACTACTTCTTCTCGTCAGGCTTGTGAGGCGTCAGAGGAAGAAGCTTGGGTTCAAGATCAGGCACGATGTCGAACATCGCAATGGCTCCGAAGACCACGCCGATGGCGAACAGCAGAGCGCTGACGGGAAGCACGTAATCCTTCTGCTTGATTGCTTCGGGCGGGAAATACAGAATGGCGATAGACGCCAATATGAGAAGGCCGGCAAAGATCAAAGCACGCTTCATAGTGGTGCCTCCTTCAAAGTTTTGGTTTTGGTTAAGAAGAAACTAGCGGCCGAGCTTCTCTTGCTCAGCGAGCTTCTTGTCGATGAGATCGAAGAGATTCAAACGCATAGTGATCGAGCTAATCTCCCAATCGCTCATCCTGAACTCCTCAAAGAATTCCTGATAAGCCAGCTGGAGTTCTTCGACCAGCTTGCCCTGCTCAGGAGTGAGCGAGGAGCAGCGATTGATACGTTCGAGGAACGAGCGATGGTCCTCGCTGACACGGGAGAACAAAACCTGGATGTTCTCGAAATCCACAAGCTTGGGATTCTTCTTATGGAAGAGGTAACTCATCTCGTAATAACCATCCAGCATCCGCGCGCCATAGAAATCGATGATCTCCTTAGCACGGGTTTCGGAATCCAAGTAGCGCGCTTCCTTGTCGGAAAGCGTTTTCTCGAAAACCTTGATCTTGGAAAGCTTCTCGAGCTCGGCTATCGCCTCTTCGTACGTGTTCTGGAGGTTGAGCATCACGACTTCGTCTTCGCGGAGGATGCGAAGCACCAGGGTATCGGAAGCGTGGATCGCATGGTTCATGTCGTCAGCGAATTCCTGGTTCCAGCGAGTGGCGATGTGCATCCAGCGGTTGGCCTCTTCAGCTTCTTGCTTGCCGAAAGCGTCCATGTCGTAGAGGCAACCGAGCCAGATTATTTCGCTGTAAATGTCGCTGATCAACGGCATCTGCCTGCGCAGGATGCCCTGGAGTATCTTGTCGCCGCGCCAGTCTTGGTTCTTCTCGCAGTCTTGAAGCAGGCTGATGGCCCAGCTGAACTTGGTACAGAGGTCCAGCAGTTCCAAATCGCTGCAGTTCTTGAAACAGACATCGAATCCTTGCATGAATCCGGTGCTGTCCAGATACTCGGGAGAAAGCATCTCAGCGGCGCGAGCCACATCGGACTCGGTCAACTGGTCGGAGACGTACTTCATCCAGAGGCTGTCCGCTTCTTCGCAATATGCGGGCATCTTCTTGAAGAGGTATTCCCTCGAAGTGAGGCCGGTGATGCGGTCGCAGTTGTAGGTCATCCAGTCCATCATCAGCGAAGGCGAATCGATACAAGTCATAGCCATGGGAGCATCCAATCCCTGCGCAGGGATGGTCTTTTTCTCCTGCTGATCTATCACGAGGAACGAGACTGTGGAGGCAAGCATCAATGCCGCCGCCAGCAGCGTGTAACGATACTTTTTCATCACGCTACCTTCCTTTCGGGTTGATTATTTTGTTTAGGAAAAAGGACTTATTTTTTCAAACGGCCTCAGGCATACTCCTTTCCGCGCCTGAAGCTGGATTATATTTTGTTACTCCTTCCGAATCTCGTCAAGAAAACATCTGCCGTCTGTATCGCGTTTCATCAAATATCTCCGGCCGTGATATTCCATGACTATCACATACCAGTAATCTCCTTGGTTCACTGCCTCAATCGTGATATCACGCGGAATCATGTATCCCGGCGCGATATGGTCAGCGACAGGCAGGCGGAGCTGGTATCCGAATACGAATCCGAGCGCGAAGATCATCGCTATGAGCGCAATCGCGCAGACTGCACGCTCAGTCCCTGTCGCCCAGTATCTCCTGAACTCAATCATCATTCTTTCGTCCGAGGATGCAAGACAGATATCTGTTTCTCGAAGTCAATGTTAAGCTTCTCCTTGAGTTCGAATAGAGTGACGAGCATTTCGTCCATCGCATTATAGGATTCATCCATCTGCTTGCCATTGTAAACGAACCTATCTGCTATGTGGCGCAGAAAAAGTATCTCAAGTGTACAAATGCTGCCGATGCGCGTATTGAATTCCCGTATATCTGTCCTGAATTGAAATTCTGTCTCTTTGGTGACTTTGATATGCTTGGAATTGAACGCTTTTACTGAAGATATTACTCCTGATCCGCGTGAAAGCATGAATTTCATACGAGCTTCGAACTCGTCCATGCTCATCTCGTTAAACTTATCCCCCTGAAAAACTTCAGGTATCAAGGATATCGTGAATCTGAACATGCTGTAAAGCGAATGATCTCCCTTGAACAGCTCGAGCCATTTTGCCCATTCATCAACTATGTAACGGACTGCTTCCAACAGATTCGAAAGATGTTCGAAACGCCTACTTTCTGGAGTGTCATGATTGTAGCTGAATCCGGCTTTTGCCATCATATCTACCCGAGTCTGAAATAGATTCGAACTGGCTTCCTCCAATGAGGCAGTCACGGAGACTATCTTATTCTGCGCTTCCTCATAGGTCATATTGGTATTGAACTCATTCAACCTATACAATGCCTGATAGGCGAATATCACCTCTCCATCTACGTTTTTCTCCCAGTATGCGAGCTGGCCATGTTCCTGGCGTGCGCTCGGATAGCTCTTGATGTCTGGCATAGGTGTCGGAACAGGTTCTTGGATGAGGCACCCTGGTTTCGAACCTTTCGCTGAATAAAGTACTGATACAGCCCCTATCAGGATTAAAAAAGCATAGAATACCTTTTTCATATAATTACTCCTTATCAGGTTCATTGTTTATCTCTTGATCAATCTTCTCCAAAAGTTCTTTGTATCTCTTCATTATCTCCGTATGCCTCGCCTTCCGGAGATGGGCACGGACCGGATTGAGCCGGGCAAGCATCTTCAGCAATTCTATCGCATCTTTCTCGTATTGATCTCTCTCCTCAATTATCTCATTCTTCAGCTTGATCAAGCGTTCTTTGGAATCCACGCAATTGCCTTATTCGGACTCCCGGACTTGCTTGTGCCTATCCAGGAGGTTGATTATGTCTTGATGCTTGTTCTCCTCGGCATGCTTCCGTGCATTCCTGCCGAAGTTGTCGGTGAGGTTCGGATTCGCACCGAGATTGAGCAACGTCCTGACGAAACTCGCATCGCCATCAGCTGCCGCAATCATCAATGCAGTGGTGTTGTCACAGCAGCGCGTGTCCACATCAACGCCAACGTGTAGCACGAGATATGCGAAGATGTCCTCGGGCGAGAGGTTGTCGCCAAGCTCCATATCGAGGTCCTGCCGCTGCATCTCTTCCAATACGCTGTCCATCATCTTCGCGAATCTCAGACGCATAACGCTACGTTCATCGGGCGTAACAGGCGGCTTCGGCTCTTGCTGCACCTCACGGATCTTTGCGTTGCGTTCGTGACAGCACCAATCCTTCCAATCGCACATGCTATGCTCCCTTCTTCTTGTTGACGATATGAGGACAGTCGCGCGCGATAATCGCCTCGTTGACCTGCGAAAGGAGAGTCTTGTGAGCTTTGTGCGGCAAAGAATTTTTGAAATTCAACGGACGGATGCACTTGGATAGATTCTTCAAGGAATACCGCAAACAGAAGAGTTCATCGAGAGGCATGATTCCCAAGCGCTTGTCTATCTCATTCCGAACCGCAGTTATCCTCAGGCCCCTACCAAGGGGATTACCAGTCATCTGGGCCTGGTCTCGCAGCGAATGCAACCTCCAGCAGAGCTCTTCCAAAGTCAGTCCGTCAAGCTTTTCCATTACTTGCCTCCTTTTCTTGAATTATTCCGGGTGTTGAGATAATTTCCGGAGCCGGGACAGAATCTCTTGCATATTCCGGAGTATTTGGTTGTTCTTATCCGTCAGAGATAGTACCTCTGTGTCGTGCCACTTTATTACGACGATATTCGAGTGTAGGATACTATTCAGCATATTGTAGCACTCGTCAAGCGCTTCTACTTCTTCAGTGCAAATGAATGATATCCATTCATCCGGCTTGTCATCTCCCTCGAACTTGAGATTGAATACATATCCGTTCATTTGATCACCACCCACATACAAATAAACCGCCTTTATTACTTTCACAGAAAAAGGATCAAGGTCTTTCCGATAAGGTATGTAAATTGTCTGGCCTTTGGTCAATTGGGCAATTTTCTCTTTTTGATAAGCGTATATCCTCATCTCGCCGCCTCCATTTCCATCAAATCCCTCTTGGCGATCTCCAGCTCGGCTTTCGCCTTAGCAGCGTCAAGGAAATCTTTCATCAGCCGATGAAGGTAACAGAAGAAGAACTTTTTCGCTTCGTACCGCGAAGGAAAACCATAACGTTCATAAAACATGCCTATCAACGGGAGCAGGCAATTCTCTTCTTCCTCGCTGAGAAGGTTTATGCGAGTTATACCTACCCCGCTAATTCCCTCTCTCTGTTCCATGAACTCGAGCAGTCTCTTTATCTTGCCGTGTTCTCTGTAATTCTTTGACGCACTGAGCAGCATACTATATACAAAGAAATCTGTGCTCTTCGTGATACTCAATGAATCTATGTAATGCACTTCGATCTTGTGCCATCGCTTCTTCTTAGCATAGAATTCTTCGGCATCCGGGCAGTAAAAGAAATATTTGGCCCAGAGTAATGAGATGCCGCCGCGCTTCTCGTCTTCGAGAATCTTTTTCTCGAGCTCTACGGATTCTTCCGGAGTAAGAGGCTTTATTTCGCGCGGATCGCGTATGCCGGGATACCTGAAACCTTCCTCATGCTTCTGAGTCGAGAGCCTATACACCTCACAAGGATCCTTAGCATAAGGAAAGAGCGTGACAGGAACGTGCCGTTCTCCGTGCGTGAGCTCGGCGAGAACGCGATACCACGGCATCTCTATCAGGCGCCTTTCTTCTGATAGTACGCGAACATCACGCTTGCTTCTTCTTGCGCTTGCGGCCGAACTCGCAACGAAGCGTGCTGGGACTAACCGGATACTTGCCACCCTTGCAGATCTTCTTGTTCTTGCAGAGTCCGCGTTCATGAAGCCAAGGGATGCGCCTGACACGGCAGTAATACTTGCAGTTCTCACAGATGCACTTAATCGTACGTTTCATCTTGTTCCTCCCTTTCTGTCGGTGATATGTCTCAAAACTGCCGGAACCAATCTTTCCAGAGATCCACTACAGAAACGGCCTTTCCGGGCAAAGTGTCCGAAGTCACAGTCAATGCCTTGACGAGATCCTTATCATCGATCTCTTTCCCGGACAATCTTTTTACTTCAGGCAGGTTGTGCTCGTGCATCAGATACTTCGCCTGAATGCACTGATAAATGTGAACCAATGGAATGGATGCCAAGAATCCGAAGTACGAGTACAGGATGGCCCATTCAACCCATGGATATTCTATCAAAAATCCGAAAAGGAACAGCAATAGCATCATTACACCGAATGAACCTATGTAAAGGAAGTTGGTCATATCCAATTCTCCAGACCATTTGCTTATCTGCGCTTTCTCATAGAACTTGCGCCAGTTCCTTGATTCCCACTGGCGTTTGGCTGACTTGAGCCTGGCGATTATCTCCTTGAGTCTAGCTTCTCGAGCGAGCATCAAGTGTAGCTCTGATTCCAAGCAGAGTGTGTTGTAGTTCCCATTCTTCCTGTTCTGCATGCTCATCTTCAGCAAATAACAAGCGATGTCCAGTGGAGTCATGCCGCAGACGTTCTTCTTGCAGGGGTTCACGTAATGGTTCAACAGGAGCTCCACTTTTTCAAACTGCGCGTGAGAGGCAGCTATGTAAAGAGGTGTGTTGCCAGCGGAATCGGCTGAGTCCAGATCAACCTCTTTCGTCTGAGCTATCCTCTTCAGCATGTCTCTCACCTGCTCAACAGAGGCGTATTGGACTGCTTCACAAAATCCGTCTATGGATATCGGAGGATTGAACTCTATGTGCGGGACTCCCGGCAGATTCCTCCGATGGAATCGTGTGACGCAACCGAAACGTGCGCATCCGCCGCCCATGTATTCCCAGCAGTCCTTATGGTGCGGAGTGTCGCACCTTGGACAATGGATGCTATCACCCTCTAGTATTTCGCAGTTGCAGACAAGGCATTTCGGAACTATCAACTCGTTCATTCATCACCTCCTCTCAATCAATCATCTTCCATTTTCTTTTCTTTTCCGTCTGTAATCAATCTATTCTCCTGCGGAGGATTAACGAGATTTTCTGCTGGACCTTCCGGCGGATTGAGATTCAAAGAATTGGTCAGAGCGCTTCTCCGAGATTCCGGCCTGGCGCCGTGAACCCAGAACGCGTAATTGTCTTCCATAATAAACAAAGATTGCGCCCCTATCAGCAAATGTATGAGGCTATGACACAGAGCAGGCATCACATCTTTACGCATCAATGCTTTGATAGAAGCTATCATGAAACAGATGCCGGCCAAAGTCACCAAAATCTCTCCAAGCCCTAAGCCTGCCGCGATGAACATTATCGCGAACATCGAAGAACGGCCGGCGAAACTCAGATCGTCCTGCACTTCTTCCATATCACGGAACGGATTTTCCGGAACTAGCGCTTTCTTCTTGGAGATTCCTCCATGACGTTGCTTCCTGCAGCCGTAAGTTGCGCAGCCTTCGCAGTATTCCCAGCAATCCAAGTGATGCGGAGTATTGCACTGCCCGCAGCAGATGTAGTCATGGCCTTTGAAATCAGTTCCGCAGACAGGGCATCGTGCGCGCGCAGGAAGCTTTTCCATGAAGTCACCTCCTTAGGCGGTTATACGCCGAGTTTCTTCAAAAGGCTAAAACAATTTTGAAAACTCTTGTGCCAGCAGACCTATCGATAGACATAAACCGCAAAATGCTCCGAGAAGAATACCGCAGACAACTACTACGCTAGGGACAAAAAGAGTAATAAATGCGCAGCTCTGTAGAATCATCACTGGTAAAGTCGGCTCGTGATGTTCACTTTCAGTAAGCGCAGGTTTCGGCGCAACCTCAATTTTTGAAGAGGACCCGCATCCGAAAATAGCACACCCCTTGTTATATCTCCAGCAATCCCTGTGGTGCGGAGTTCGGCAACGCGGACAGACTTTCCTCTTGCGCTTCATAGAAGTGCCGCAGACAGGACATTTCGCCGCTTCTGCAGGAAGCTTTTCCATGAAGTCACCTCCTTAGGTGGTTATACTGTTGATTATTCCTGTTAAGCCAATTCCCTCTGCTTCTTCTCCTCGATGAGGCGCTGTTTCATTGCAGGGATCTGACGCAGAATGAGCCAAGGGATGAATGCTAAGGTCTGAGTGATGAGCGGAGTGAGACACAGATAAGGGTGAGCAGTGAGAAGAGGCAGCATGTAACTCCCCATTGATGCAACGACGAATATAGAAAACGAAATCACACCAATCATGTACCCCATCCCCGAAAAAAAGCAACCAGTACTCGTAGAATCATAGGTCTTCTTCGAAAGATAATCTTTCACGAATGGCATTGCGGAAGTCGCAAAAAGTATCAAGATACTTTGAAACCAGCAAGAGATAAATCCGCAAACCAATCCCATGGATGCCTCATGCACGAATTTCAGCGCGTCCTGTAAGAAAAGACGCGACATCTCCCAGATACTAGGCGTGTAATGCTCTACTTCCACATCAACCTTCTCGCTGACTACTGGAGTGAACGCGCCGTCACGGCAATTATAGACTGCGCATTTGCCAGTGTATTCCCAGCACTCCTTGTGATGCGGAGTATCGCAAAGCGGGCAGCGGGTTATCTCTTCATCACCCAATAAATCTCCGCAGACCGGGCATTTCACTTCTTCAATGTTGTCTACCAATACTGCATCTGACATCAACGGCCTCCTTCCGCGTGCGATTTGCCGTCTCCACCTATGTCATCAGCTATCATGTCGAGACATTCATCGAAGTTCTCAGACTCGCCGAGCTTGTCAATCTTGCCTTGCTTCGCGAAAACGATGAATTCCTTATTCTCAGGCGACTTCGAAATCTCATAGAGCTTGCCAGCGATAATCACGCGCCACAGTTCGAGATCTCCGCGTTTCACTTTCAGCACAGGCATAGTCACGGAAATGTAATAGGCAATCTCCTGCCTGTCAGCGGACGAAAACATCATAGCCAGACCTCCCTTTCTTGAGATAAATGTACTGGCCTTCGCGGAGCTTGCCGAACAATTCACGATTTACGCTGATCTCGCCTTGACGGCCGTAATAGATACAATAGGTATCGGGATTGTAGACTAACATATCACGATAAACCGGAAGGTAAGTCGCGTCCATGTTATAGCCCGATGCTTTCTGGTATTCGATAACTGTGACTACTTTCTCGTGAGCGGGTTCAAAACGTTTGCAGGTTATCGCGCCTTCCGTCTCCATCTGGCGAATGGTGCAGCCCGACACGCAGAATGTAAGTACTAACATGCTGATGAAAACGAACTTCTTCTGATACATTAATCGCGCCTCCTTCTCTTGTCAAACATCGCCTTGAAACAGGCTACGCCGAACAGGAATCCTGCCATCGCTATAGCGAATGCGAACGAACCTAGCGCGTGCAAAAGCGCAGGGTCCATATTATTTTCTCCCATCTAGTTTTCTAGCAAGAACTTACGAGTATAATCGCGGATGTATATCTGAAGCAATTGGCCCGCATCTTGATAGACGGAAACGTAAGGTCTGATTTCTCTAGGTATGTCCTTCCAGTTCATATCATGATATTGGCTTATCTTAGGGTCAAGGAATTTCATAACTTCAAAAAGGTGTTTTACTTTTATGTAAAAGCAGAAGCTTTCGAGTGTGAACACGTCATCAGCAGAAAAGTTTTTCGAGCCATGGCCGGTCGCCTCGTAAAGCCTCAGCCGGCAGAGCGAGTAATCATTGAATTTGTGCGGGTTGACCTGTTCGAGATTTTTGTTGAGGAAAATAGCGTTGAAATACGTCATCTCAATCATTACCTGCTGTCTCGCTAGTCCGGCGCAATGCGTCATGAAGTACGAGACGATGAAGATGTCGCTCTGCGGGTTTTTGAGCGACAGCATGCTGTCGATGATAGCATGTCCGTTGTTGTCCTTGGTCAACGGCTTTTCTCCGGGAAGCTGGTAGGATGCGGAACAGACGCTGGCGAGCAGGATGAACGTGATGAGCGCGATGATGTTGCGCATTTGGCTCCTCCCTTTCTACTTGACAAGACGTTTAGAATACATGTACACCATCATTGCGTCTATCTTTTCCATCGGGAAACATTGATCGAACGCGGATGAAGGTATAGGAAAATCTAGAATAGTTCGGTTCTTGATTATCCCGTTGAATCCCTTATCCTGGCCCAGTCCCATTCTCTTCACCATACGAACGAGCAATGCGTATACACTGATTCCTTCCTCCCGTGCGCACATCTCCACTATAAGCCCGAACATGGCGTAATCTTCTAATGAATTGCGAAGACGGATATCTTCTGCAGTTTCCCATGAACTATGAAGATGAGCCATCAGGTATGTGAAATAAGACCTCTTTAGCGCATTAAGATTATGTATCGCTTGAGAAGATGATGCATCCGCTTGACAATCGCCGTCATAATCATCAAGAAGGTTCTCATATAACAACTCTATCTTATCTTTACAAAAAAGGAAATTATGACTCTCAGGGTCGTGCTTACCAGTACGATAGTAATTGTCAAGAGACACCATCTCTTCATAGACTTCGTTCATCAAAAAGAATACTGCCACTTTCGATGTCAATGGGAATATTTCATGTTTCTCATCGACCAAATGACCTTCTTTGCAGGTCCAGGATTGCCTGCTGATTATTTCCTTTTGAACCGGATCCCGCCATTCCGAAGAGAAGAATATACCCCTGTCTATTTCCACCTTGAATGGTTTGCCTTTCCGATAATAGACTTTCTTTGATATGTAATAGGGATAGCTATCAAAAGGGATAACTTCCCTTATCTGCATCTCAAACATCTGCAGTTTCGGCTCGTAATAGTAATAGATATTCGCGTACCCGGGCAATCCGTCCTTTTGGCCCGCTCTGAGCACGTTCAATCTCCCTTGATCAGTCCTGTAGAACTGGATCCGAGAGATGATGATTGACTTTGGAACCTCGCACATATCGGAAATCTTAAGGTAGGTCTCAGTAGTCACTGGATTGCTTTTCACTTCCAAATGATCTTCGGCATAGGTCACTTCTCCGAATACTGAATTCATCGGATCTATAACTATCCGGCCGTCCTGATACGAAACGTCTACGAGTTCGTGGCCGGAAGCGATTCCCCCGTAATTCGGAATCGAAAGCATCCTCGGATGAAGATCAAGTGCCTCGGCTACCGCATAAACGAACGTGGCGACTTCTATGCACTCGCAGGAATTCTTTATCTCATGCGGCCACCTTATGCCAATGCCTTGTTCCAGAGCTTCACAATATCCGTAGGACTTCATGGGTCCTTGCGGATCCTGAAAAAGATTGTAAAGAGCAACCGCTCTGTCCCAGACTGTGCCTTCCTTGCCGAGCGATTGTGCCATCTTCTCGGCCAGTCTTTTGGTCTCTTCAGGGAAGTCCATGAATCACTTTCTGAACAGAGCGCGAGTGATCGCGAACGGGTCGAGGATGCAGGAACTCGGCTTGCGCTGTTCCAGCTTCGTCTTGGTTATGAGCTCCCAGACTTCCTCATCAGTGCCTGCATTGGGATGCTTCTTGCGATATTTCGCTATCCTCATCATCTTCTCGACTTCGTCATCAGACATGTTCGCGCACTCGGGATGCTTTTTGCGATAGTTCGCTATGGTCTTCGAACTGATCTTGGGCATGGCTGCGCTCCTTTCGTAGAGTTCAGTAAGAGATTACTTTCACGCCTTTGATTCTGCTGAAATGCTTAGAATTCTTAGTTACTATATCATTCACGCCTTTACTTAAAGCGATGCCTGCAGTGAGACAATCGCAATCCGAAATCTCTTGGCCTTTCTTGACGAGCTCGGCAGATATCTCTGCGGATTTCACCAATGAATTATCATCCAATGGTAATACTCTAATGTTCTCAAACATTGACATCGCATCCAAGAACCTTTGGTTCTGCACGTCTGCCAAGAATAAACCCCTTATCACTTCATAAAGATTTATCTGAGTGGTGAGCAACGGCTCTTTAGAAGAAAGCACTTTCAGAGTCGTCTCTTTACCTCTGAGCAAGTCTATCAAGAAAGTACTATCAAGTACTTTCATTTCAATCTCCCTCTTAGCATGCTTATCTCTGATGCTTTAATTTTTTCTAAATCGTCAAGCATCTTCTTGCCTTGCTCTTCAGATAGTATGCCAAAAAAATCAGTTAATGGGCGGCTTTGTTTCCTGGAAAGGACTCTCCTTATCTCATCAGAGAAACTTTCGCCTTCTAGCTTGTTATCGGCTAGCAAGTCATATGCATCTTCCATTATAGTCAAAGTCTTAGTTGTCATTCTAAACATACACGTATGTGTACGTGTATTTAAACTTTTCGGCTATTGATTATATACTTATCGCTAATCCTTTCAATCCGGTGTCTCTCCTAACCTTCAACTATCCCTTCACATGCGATACGTCCGCATCTGCCGTCAGTCTCCTTTAAGCAATCGAAGTGACACTGGGCTCCGCATCTGCTGCAGACTGCGAAATGTTCTTCCTGCACCGGAGTGCCGCAATAATAGCATCTGCCTTCCTGAGCCTCGCATTCTTCTACCTTTACCATTCCTCTGACTTCCGCCAAAGAAGAATCTTTCTGAGTGATCGCAGATACCCTCGAATCTTTTACTACCGATTCAGCACGATGCATACGGCGTTTACGCGATTCTATCTCCTGAATCTTATCGTTCTTCCATCTGGTACTGAGATAAGCAATGGTCTCTTCTTCTATCTGCTTAGCATGGACCATGAATTCTCTTATGGCTTCACAAATAAATGGCGGTGATCCATACCCTGACCCAAAATGTCTGACTACTTTCACTTTTTCTGAAAGTGTTCCTATAAGGAAGGATTCAATCGCATAGAATATACCAGATATACCTACCCCCAATAGATTAAGCACACCCCATAGCACACTTATTTTCCCAGAGGGACAAATCCTCAATTCAACCAACTTCCAGATGCTGTCATAAAAAATGATGCGAACGAAATGAGCATCCCCTGATACGCGAAGAGTATGTCCCCCACCCTGCGGACCTATCGGAATCACTATGCCAGTCTTGAGTACGATATGGAAGATCTTCGCATAGTTCTCAGCCCATATCACAAGATTCTTTCTCTCTACTGCTTCCGCTTCCTCTTCAGAGATAAGGGAATCTGCTATTCCTTCCGCTTGCTTCAGATAGATCTCCTTGGCACCTTCCAAAGCTTTCTGAGTCTTTTCGTCCATCTGCGCTCCTTTCAGTCCGGTGTCTCGCCCCAGTAATGGTCACTGGAGACTTGCTGTTTCTCCTGCAAATCTTCCAGCGGAGGATCGTCGTTAGCAATCACGAACAAACCCATCACCATCAAACCGAGAATGACGAGCCCAGTCATTTTCCGTTCTCCTTTCTATCTTTGGTGATTATGCTGTACGCTTCGAAATAACGTCTCGCCCTTGGTTCCAGTATCTCGATGAAAGTCACATTGAGTTCCGTAACTGTCTTCTTTGACACTTTGAAATAGCTCAGATGTTCCTTCGCGTCGTATATCTCCTCGATGAGGTATGTCACGCCTTTCTCGAAGATGTATTCGAGGCTGAATGCGCCGCCAGTTTCTTTGTAGTCGGTCACATTTTGCTTACTTTCACTTGCCCTTGCGCAAGTCTTTCAGGTATGCGGCAGCCTCGGCTTCCTCACGCCGAATGGCTTCCTCGTCCTTGCCTTCCCAATATTTCTTTACGGCTTCACTGCGGGCGGATTCTGCAGCAGCCTCGATTTTCTCTTTGCGGAGCTTGCCGTAGACGAGCTTCATGGCCTGATTGTAGAGCGCGATGCTTTCCTTGGTATCGCAACCAGACCAGGCCGGCTTGTCGCTGCCAGTGCGATAGATGGAACTGCAGAGAATCCTGCGTTCCTCTCCGGAATATCCCTGCACAAGCACAACCTTCTTGTCGCTATTCTCTTCCGAGATAGTGATTATGAAATCTTCACCTTCGAAGCCGTAGGAATACTTCTTGCTCCCGGAAGTGAGCTCGAATGAGGGCTTGGACCCCACATAGAACATCACCTCGGAATCATGGGATGCCGAATATCCGGCCATCGACTGAACCGAATCCATGTTGTCATAGAAGATGTATCCGAGCGAAAGTACTGCGCTCAACAGAATGAGCTTGAGGAAAACGGGATTCCCCTTCTTCTGCTTGCTCTCTTCGTTCATGTTACGCCCCTTTCTTGGTTTGATTGATATTCTCGGAATTTACTTACGACGTTTTCGTCGGATATTTTTCTTAATCTTTTTCTTGCCCTTTATCCGCGCGACTTTCCGGCCGATGTATCCGCCCTTCTGAAGCGTCCAGAGTCTGCGGTACATATCGCAGCCCTTGCGCCTTTCCATCAGCTCGTCATGCGTCCCTATCCCGACTACGCTGCCTTTGTCCATGACAACGATGAAATCTGCTCTCTGAATTGTAGACAGCTTATGGGCTATGATCACTGTCGTGACTTTGCCGTTGGGCATGTACGTATCGAGAGCCACCTGGATGGCCTGCTCTGTCAACGAGTCCTGCGATGAAGTCGGTTCGTCGAGCAGAAGGATGCCATTCTTGGCGAGCAGAGCGCGCGCTACCGCCACTCTCTGCCGTTCGCCGCCGGAAAGGTTCGAAGAGCTGTCATCCTTCTTGTCCAAGAGCCGAGCCAACCTCAGTGCGCGAAGTATCCTGCCCTTCTTCGCTTTGCGTTCGAAGAACCGGACATTCTCATAAACCGATCCTACAAACAACGCGCAGTTCTGCAGAACCACGCTGATCTTCTTCCTCAACGAGTCCTGCTTGACTTTCCGGATATCCTGCCCGTCGATCAAGACTTTGCCTGAAAAAGGAATCATCCCGGTGATTACCCTGAACAAAGTAGACTTGCCTGCACCGGACTGGCCGACTATGGCCACAGTCTTTCCGGCAGGGATAGTTAGGGATTTCACGTACACATCCGGATTCTTCCGGTCTTTTCCGTAATAGACTCCTACATCACGCAGTTCTATACGGCCTTCCTTAAGGACGAAATTCTTCGCGTTAGGAGCATCGACCAACTCATTCTTAGTTCCCAAGTAATGGAACAAAGATTCGAAACCGGACATTGCCAAGAACATAGTCTTTATCCCGGTGGCGAACTTAGACATCGAATCTACCAACGAAGAATAAGTCACATAGATGAACATCAGATTACCCAAAGTAGTCGTCCCGGTAGCTATACCTCTCGCCGAAGAAGCTATCAGCAGAATCATGCCGAGCTCTTCTATGAAAGATTGGCCCATCTCCATGTACCTGTAATAGTCCCAATTCTTCAGCAATGCCGAACGGACGCCGTCAGCAGTCTTCTCATACCTGCGCTTGACTGCTGAGACCTTGCCGGAGAAGAGTATTGGTTCTATGTTCGCCAAAGTATCACTTATTGATGCTTTCTCCATATCCTCAGCTTCGGTGGAGCGGAGGAAATACTTCTGCTGGATGTAGCTGATGAAAAGGCTGAATGCCAAGAAGAAGATGCCTACGAAAGTTACTATGTTGCATGAAATCAAATCGAGACGGAACAAAGCCCACAATACCAGCAAAGCATGGAAAAGTTGGGGGAGCATATCAAATACGAACACATCTGTGAGCTTGAGAATGGCTTCCGAACCGCGAATGAGTCCGGAGATTATGGCGCCTGACTTGTTAGAGCGATGGAATGTATAGGACTGGCTCATGAAATGGTCGTAGAACTTAGTCTTCAGGTCAGTGACAAGGTATGCATCCAGCCGGTTTGCGAGATGCATATTGTAGCCCTTGCAGAAGAATTTCACTACGAGGAACCCTATGAAGATATAGACGAGATCGTCAAGGGTTATCTTGCACCCCATCAATGCTACACCCTTATCGACCATCTCTGTCATGAGGTATTGGGCCGCAAGCGCAACGCATTGCAGAATGAATATCACCACTACAACCTTCATCACATTAAGCTTGTAAGGTTTGAGTAGACGGAAGTAGATGCCCATGTTGTGCCAGAAATTGATCTTTTCCGGATAGGGCTCGAGCGCTGAATGGTCGAAGGTGATGCCGGGCATCTTCTTGTCAGGCTGCAGGATGGGCTTGCTCGGCAGCAACTCCTGCACCTTTTCCGGCAACTCTTTCTGCGCTTCGGGCACAACTTCCAGTATGGTGACTGGCCGTTTCTTCAGATCAGGTTCAACGGCTCGCTTGCAGTCTTGCTTCCTATGCGAAGGCATCGATGAACCTCCTTTCTAATGGAATTGGGCAATTATCCAGTTAGGTATCATCAGCGGACCAGCGTAGTCTGTTGCGCAGTATGATGAACATCATTCCACCTCGATTGGATTGAATTGCACAATCATGCCGTAGTCTTCCAAGGATGTGCAGTACTTACGGACAAGGTCATTCAACTTCTTATAGTTCTTCATCATCTTGTAGGTCTCGAGAGTGATGAAGAATACCTTCTGGTCCATCATGTAGAACTGAGCCGATTCGAGATACTCTCTGTATCCCTTACCCAGGCCGTAGTTTATTCCTTGACTTACCAGTATAGTCTGCTTGAGCCTATACTCAAACCGACCCCATTCGTTCACCATGAAGCATCGGGAACGAATTCCGAGATTATTGAAAGTGTTCCAATAATAGCATCCGTTGGAGAAATCGTTGCCGGATATTGCCAATGAATCCGAAAAGGATTCCTTGACATAGAGTTTGCTCGGATGCGTATGGTATTTCCAGACCTCAGAACCTCGAGGTATCACCTTGCTGATTATCAAATGATAGATTGTGCTGAACGAAGTTTTCACTGCTTTATTGGTCACGGATATACCTATATCGTACCATCTGCCGTTGTGATAGAGATATGCATCCTCGCGGCTCAAAGTCTTGGCTTGATTGAGCAAGTCCCTCTCGCCATCCTCCAGCGACCTGACGAAGACGTTGCCTGCGAAGGGCGAGTATTCCAGCGGTTGCGCCGATAGTGCTGAAGCGCAGAGCAGTATGATGAAGGTGCTGATTATGCTCTTCATATCACCATGAGACGGAAACGTTGCGCAAGCCGATTGTATTCTTCGACAGCGTATTGCACGGCAGTCGGCAGGCCCTGCACTTCGAACCTCACGCCGCAGAAGATTATGCACGGCTCGGACTTGGATGATGCTATCGCCAGCGAAACCTTCCTCTTCGAGAAAACCGGGAAGATAGTCTTCTCGAGAAAATCACGTTTTTCCTTCGGAAGCTTGGCGAAGAATTGGTTGAATGTCATAGGACGCCCCCTTCTCTCTATCGACTTCTCTATTTCTTTCTTGTCGAGCGACATTATTCGCGCAACTTTCCTATAAACTCATCGAGCTTTTGGAATGCGGAATGGAGGGGTCCAATCGCCGTCAGCATCAATGATGCATGCGTTCTCTGTATGTTATGAGAAGTCCCTTCCGACAAAAGGAGAAGCAACCCTTGCTCATCCTCCACCACCCTGAAATTGTCGCGCAATTCTTTCAATGCGGAGTTCATGCTGTAGAAAGATTCCTGATTCAATCCCAGATTGGCAATCTCTTGACCCAACGCATAAGAAGAGAGTTTCTTACCGGGCGCCTTGTTCAACAAATAAATGATTAATTCCTTGGTGCTCATCCTTTTCAGCTCGTTCTTCCCCATAATTCCCTCCCTTTCAGTTCAGCTCTGATTTCGGGACTTTCGTAACGCCGGTCTGCTCTTCTATGATTACTTTCATCTTGCGCGAATTGAGGTTGGTCCAGAACAGGATATGACCGCAGACTACACATGAGAAATTCGCACCTTCTTCGTTCTCGCTGAACTGCATATCGGACAGGATTATCCTGCTGCATTTTTTGCAGAAGTACGCAACTATCTCTGAACGCTGTTTCAGCACTTTGCCTTCAAACATGCTTTTCATCCAAATGAAATATATCCTATAAGCGCCGTCCTTGGTGGTCTCCTTCTCCAAGGCGGTATGAACATTGTTATCGGGGAACATCTCGTAAAGTTCTTTCTCGTCTATGAAACGAGGCATATGTCCGCCTATGCAATCAATAGGACGTATCGGCATGCCCTGCAATAGTACATGTTGCCCATCACCGGCGGAGTCTCGAGCTCGAACCTGCCACAGCGGCCGCAATAGTATGCGATGGATTTCGCAATGGCTGGCTGGCCAGGCAATACTACACGGACTGTGTAGATGAATCCGTTGGCGACTTTTTCTTTCTTCAGGTCATGGAAGAGTTCGAAAAGGTGTTTTTCAGTCTCTTTCTGCTTATCATCCATCGCAATCATCTTTCTACCGCCACTTCATCATGCTCACAGCAGTGCTTATGTTCAGGTTCAAGAGCGAAGTCGATGAATTCTTCATTGAGCTCGTAACGACGCTCTATGAAAGGCAGATTCTCGTCTAAGGTATTGATTATTTTTGCATTCTCAAGTTCTTTGAGAGCTTTGTTGAAGATTGCTTCAGGAAGCGGAACCGTGTGCAGCACATCGCTCTGATATGCGCGTTCCACGTCAACGCCTGCGATGATTCTCGTATAGGTCAGGCATGAACTCTTCCAGAACTTAGCGGTGCGTATGATTGCGCTTTTGAAAAGCTCAGCCATCGCAGAAAGCTTTTTCGCTTTCTTTGGACGAAGCTTATAGGGCGGACTCATCGCTTATTCCTCCTCTGCGAATGATTGCTGGTAAGAGGGTGTTTCTTATCGAACAGAACCATCTGCATGCCGTTCGCGAGAGCATGCGCTTCGGCTTCGCCGTGCCATTCCTCGAGAACACTGCAGGAGTCAGGCCGATGTATGCCAAGCTGACAGCTCGCGCGGCAGCCTGTGGGGAACTGGCAGTCGATGATTACGTGCTTGCCCTCATTGATCTCGATGATTAGACTAGCGACAGCCACGGGAGATTTCACTCCCTTCAAGAACCATCTCGCGACGTACTCCTTCTCAGCCAATGCCATGCTATGCTCCTTTCTTCGGATTTTCATCCTGAATGCCTAAATCTGCCTCAATATAATCGCCGCGCAGGTGAATCTTCTTGATGCCTTTTAGCAAAGTGGTCTTTAGCATGAACTGCAGGAATTCCCGCGCTTCGTGTTCAGTGTTCATTTCCTTGTCATCATTCTCTTTGGCAGCATCAACCATGCACTGGACCAGCTTGCTTATGCTGATGACTGCCTTAGTCTTACCATTCTTAGCAATCATCCTTATCAACTCTTTCTGCAATTTCTGCAGAGTGTCTTTCTCACCCAATGAACGCGATTTCGGCGGATCCTTTGGCGGGGCGGAGTGCTGGTTGAGCCAGACTTCGCTGGTATTGACATCGCAGACAATAAGTTTCTCAGCCTCAACTTGTTTCAGTGTGCTGATAACATCGAAATGTGGCAATATAGCTATTATGCTTTTGTAAGCGTCTACAAATACATCTAGAGGAAGTTTACCGCCATAGACATTGAGTATGGCCAATACAATCGGCCTGAATAAATCTATGGACGCGGGCATCTTGATACTTTTGCTCGGCTGCGGAGGAGAAGGAGAATTCAAATTTCTATTAGGTGTGCCTGGTTTCGGACCTATCGGATGAGCTGCTGTCAGAGATCCTTTCGGCTTGTAGGAAGGCAAGGTTTCCTCCTTAACATTGGATTATTCCTTACGCAGGATGTTGTCAAGGAACTTGTTGAGATCCTCCCTGCGGAAGCATGCGCCTGATGCGGCCTTGTGGCCACCGCCGCTTGCGTCTTCCAATCCAGCTACGCCGCGTTTCATAAGCTCATTCATGTTTTCGTTGTGAGACTGATTGCGGGCACTGACTCGTACGAAATCGCCTTCAAAGCACATTATCACAAACGTTTCGTTCGGAGTCTCATTTGAGATACAATTCGCGATGAACGAGGCTATCCTCGAATTCAATGGATTGATAATGCCGTAATGCAAATTTCTCTCAGGGTAGAAAAGTTCCACCTGCTTGTACAGCTTAACGCAACGTTCGATATCGCGCTGGACTTTTGCCGCAATCTCAGTCAATGTCGCGATGTCGCGGTCAATGACCATTGCATAGACCTTCTCTGCATCCAACAGCGAAAGACCCGCCGAGACCATGCCGCATATCTTGCCTGGTTTGGAATCGCGGTAATTTTCAGGAGATATGCCGGGGAACAGACGGGCGATGAATTCTTCGTTCTCCTTGCGCTTGAATGAGTGATCGGAGATCATGGCTGCGCAGACCAGCAAAGACCATCCCTCCATATCGTTAATCAAACCTCGAGCCAGGAAGAAAGTCAGCAACGACGCACAATCTTCGGTATTGGTCTTGATTATGTCCTTGGTGTCCTGGAGGGCAGGATTCGCCGGGTGATGGTCAATCAGTAATGTCCTGAAACGCTTCCTGAACTCAGTGAATGCCTCAAAGTCATAATTGTCAATGTTTATATCGAGTATGACCACTGTGTCTATCTTCTCGTCCCCGAGGCGATGCAGGACATCAGCAAGCAATCTTTTATTGCCGTAATCGGTGAAGATACGGACCTTGGGGAACAAAAACAGCTCGTTGAAAGCCTGTTCCATCAGCACGCCTGCACACAATCCGTCGAGATCGTTGTGCGCGATGATCGCTATCCTGCTGTCCTCGTACGTGGAAAAAAGAAACTTGCGGAAAGTCTCCTCATCGCCGAGAAGGAACTTTATCTCAGGGAACACGAGCGTGTCGTCGAAACGCTGGACTTGCTTCGACATCTATGCTCCTTTCATGACTGAAGAGTCGGAGGATTGGGATCACTCTGATAAGTGTTCGCCAGCTCGAAGAATATGCCTTGGAGCAGTTCCACATCGCGGCAGTTGGTCAGCACTTTGAGATCGAACTTGTCATCAGTGACCGGCGTGAGGATTATCCTGATGATATAGTCATTGTCCTTGGGGTCGCCGTCCGGTTCAGGCATGAGCAGTATGGGAAGCTTGTCGAAGCCCTCGAAAAACTGCTTCATCAGCCTCTTGACGGAAGCATCATCCAAGTTCGTGTCTATGGCCATGCTGAAGTCTATGCGGTCGATCTCTACGATGATCCTCGCAACTCTGTCGTTCATCTATGGCTCCTTTCTATGCCGAAATCCGGCGGATCTTCTCGAGATAAAGAAAGTTTTCGATGTAATGGATGGCCGCTCTCTGGTCCCAGTACGGGATGTTGTTATAGTAACTAATGCGCATAGCGAGCAAGAATTTCAGTGTCACAAGTCCCACTTCTTCTAATGACCCTGCCGACTCAGCCCTGTACGGCCTGCCTGCGTTATCTGCAACTATACCGAAAGGATTTCTGTGCAGAAGACAACATCCATCCTTCACATCCATCGCCGCATCATAAAGAAGCCCGATGATAGTCTTGTTCCAATCCTCGTCCAGCAGATTTATGTCAGGAGATATTTCGATGTACACTATCTCTTCGCCCCGCTTCATCAAATCATCTTCTATCTTGCGGACTTTCTCCAAACAAGTCCACCAGAGCATCGCTTCCGTATCATGTATCTCTTTCATCTCAGCCTTGTGACGAGCTTCTTCTTGGTCGCGCCTCTTCCTCAGCTCATCGAGCGCCTTATCAAGCTCATCTCGCGTCATCTATTGCTCCTTCCTGGACGCACCCGGTCCGCGCTGTTTCTGTTTGCGTGAACCGGGGCGTCCTCAATGTTTTGATTTTGGAACTACTGCTCGATGATGTCGACGTATGCCGAAACGCCGTTGCCGATGACGAGCTTCTTCCTCTGCGAACTGACTGCGGGCAATTTCTCTGCGTACGGATCGCGGATGCCGGTGCCGCGCATCATACGGAACATGGAGTTCATCGAATCGATTATCTGCCGGCCGTGCTGATCCTCACAGGATTTCCTTACCTGCTGCGCGGCCTTAAACGCGTTGATGCGCCGGCCGATGGGCTTATCGCTCTTGATATCGTCGCCGGTCTGCACCATGATCCTGCGCAGCTCCTGCTGGCTGATGTCCTTGTTCAGCGTGATCAGGTAGCACGCGAGGCCGGCAGCGACGGGCGAAGCCATCGACGTGCCGCAGCAACGGCCGTACTTGTCGCCAGGCATGGTCGAGAGGATGCCATCGCCGCGAACTGCCTTGGTGATGCCGGCGCCGGGCGCGCAGAGGTCAACACCCTTGCCGTGATTCGAGAAGAATGCGCGGCCTTCCTTCTTGAAATAGTGGGCGGAAGCACCGACGCCGAGCACGTTATCGTAGCGCGCGGGATAGCCTGCGCCATTGCCGCGAGTGCCTTCCTCGTTGCCTTCGTTGCCGGCGGCAGCGACGATGAAAAGACCCTTGCTGTATGCGTAGTTGCATGCCTCTTCGAGAGGATAGAGAAAGCTGCGCGGAAGACGGCCGCTGGCGCCGAGGCTCATGTTGATAACGCCCGGGATCTTGGTCTGCAGGTGCTTGGGACGCAGACTATTAATCTTCACTGCCTCGTCAGCGGCTGACTTGATTCCGCGAGCGATGTCAAGTAGGGAACCGGAACCGGCTTCGCTGAGCACGCGGAACGAACGGACTTGGATGTTGTTCGAGAAGCCAGTGCCGCCTTCGCCGTTGTTCATCACCGACGCTGCAATACCGCCGACGTGCGTGCCATGGAACTCTGCATCGATGCGGTTCTTCGGATCCTTGCGGTTGTTAACGAAATCGTAGCCGTAGGAATCCTGCCACATGAGCATGTTCGCGTTGAGGTCTTTGTGCTTGTAGTCCATTCCTTGGTCGATGATGTAAAGAAGCACTTTGGTGTTGGTGTCGCCGTAAGAGTTCCATGCATTTTGCGCGTCTATCAATGGGAAATGGTGCTGGTCCTTGTAGAGCGGATCGTTTATCCTGCGGCCATTCTCCAAATAATCAGCGACGAGCTTCGAAAGGTCAGTCTCGTCCTGAATCAAGGAAGGAGTCTTCTTGATTATCGGCGGGATGAGGTCGAGCATACTGTAGCCCATGCCGCGCAGCTGGGTGTAATAATAATCGCCGACCTTGATGTCAGCCTCAGCGCCATCGAGCTTGATGATGAGGTTCGGCACGGCATAGAATCCGTTGTAGCTGTCCGCAATCTCGTGCTCGAGAGTCTGGCGAGCATAGAGATCACAGCGCCCGTCGAGAAGTTCTTTCAGCGAGTACAACTGGAAGCATTCTTCGCAGTTGTAATCGTGATTGAAATAATTCTGCAAATGAACCTTCATGGAGAAATCGAAGTCGTCATTGGACTGCTGATTCAGCTCGGCTATCACTTTCTGGATGTCAACGTTGGGATTGTCGAACACGAGTTCGTAGATGTCTTCGAACTCGGATGGCGCATAGACGTGCTTCACGCCGTACTTATGCTCGGTGATGTTGTCTATCCAATCAATGCCGACTTCACCTTCATTGAGCTGCGCTCCGGTCGGAAGGCTGCCGGGCATGTGCACGATGAGGCGGCCGGGGATGAAGGTGTAGGTGGGCTTCTCATTGGCTGGGTTGATGGCGGAGTCTGTCTCCTGGAAATAGGTGTTCTGAAGCGCGAAGAGCCCTGCAACCAGCATGCACAGCAGGGCAGCGAGCGAATAGCGATATTTCTTCATAGACGCTCCTTTCAAGTCAGTTTATCTTTCGGGCGGTAGGGAATCAGGCCGAGCAATTCTTTCGCGAGACGCTTCCTCTGAGTCGCCTCTTTGGAAGCCAACTTCTTATCCAGCGTGATGGGTTTCTTTTTCCGCTTAGAGCCTTTCCAATGAGCGAGAGCATATTCAAGTTTTTCTACTACGGCGCCATGATATCTGCTCCTCGCTAGTTGTAGTGGAGTCATCTTTGTAGTCATGTCCGGCAGCTTCGGATCTGCGCCATATTCCAGGAGTATGACAACCATGCCGCAGAAACCATGATATGCCGCCCAAACCAATGGAGTGTTGCCTTCAGCGTCATAATAATCAGGATCGGCGCCATTCTTCAGACAGATTGCCGCCGTATCCTCATCGTTGCGCAATACTGCTTTGATGAGATCCTCGTTGATGACTATCTGTTCCTGTGTGTATGCCACACGGCCGTCACCTCCTCTGATTGGCTAATAACTACTGCCTGTCGAAGAAATCTTTCATGCCGCTTCTCTGAATCCAGATATCGACGACATCTTCAACTCCGCGGAACGGGGCGAAGAGCATCTTCTGCGGGACGAGCTGACGAAGCTCAAGCTTGAGCTTCTTGAGAGAAGTGATCAATCCGATGGTAATCTGGCTGAGGATGCGCGCCATCATGTGCACCTTGCATTCCTCAGTGAATCCAATATCCTCTTCGAGGATTCTCCTTAATCTCGTGACCTCTGGGGGTTCCATCTCCAAGACACCTCCTTTCTTAAGTCACCAATTGGGGATTATCCTGAGGGCTCTTGTTGACCATGATTTCCTTCTTGCCGCAATATGTGCATTCGCGCATGGTCAGGCTGAGCTTTTTTTCTTGCGAAGAGAAGCCATAGACTGAGATGTAGGCATGGACGCAAACTTTCTCTATCTCCCAAAGCTCAGCCAAAGCTTCGTCACGCAAACGAATTATCTTCGTGCAGGTTAAACGGAGCTTCTCGGGATCTTCATCTCCTGCGAGATCGTAAAAAAATCCGCCTTGAAGCAGGAGGTTCAGGAAATCTATCCTGTCACGCAGTTCCCGCGCGTGAAGGTTGGTCATGCTTTGCTTTCGTTCCGCTTAAATGAGCGATTGAGCCTCTTTGACAACCTGTCCTTCTCTATCTGGATTTTTCTATCACGATGGAATCCCGTCAACTGCTTAGCCAAATCTTCAGGCACGTTAAATGCTACGCAATCCTTCATCTTACTGGTGAAAATGTTCTCAAGCACATCGTATTCAGTGAAGATGCAATGATCATCCATCAACCTGCAGAAAACGCAGGATTCCGGAAACTCATTAACCGCCATCTTACGCAGCTCCGCGTGGATGCAGGGCAATTTCTTACTCATGGTTCCTCCTTTACCGCAATCCGAAGTATATCGCCAAAGGAGTCATAACGAATGATAGCACGATAAGAGTCCATTTCAATTTCTTGAGAATCCACCTATTACTATCATCTTCACATTTCCTCTCGTGTTTCCCGAGGGAGACTGCGTACGCTAGCACTGCCCATGATAGGATATAAGTCATCGCTGCGAGGATTTTCCTCATCGTTCAGCCACGCCCCTTTCTATCTGATAAGCGAAAGTAATGGGAGGACGAGCAAAACAATCGTGATGGAAATCAACGCGAGATAAGCCAGCGCAGGACTTTCAGGAGTTCTTGCCATGCTTCTTCCTCCTCTTCTGCGGGATCACTTTCGTTTTTTTGTCTGGGATTGGCTTGAAATAGATCATCTTCGCGCGGAGCGCCTTCTTAACGAAACTGAGTCTCCGGGATTCCGGCATGCGCTTCAGGTCTTCTATCGATTTGTTCAGCATCATCGCAATAGCCTGCTCTGGCCGCAGATTCACGGATCTGCCTATCGTCTTGAGCAGTCTCCTGCCCTGCGAAGTCGCGTTCCTCATCAGAACCGAAATCAACTCTTTGGCTTGCATCCTACTTCTCATCATCAACTCCCTTATTGGGTTCTTTGTGTCCGTCAGATAAAGTCGTGAATATCATATTGCCACTGGTATAAATGAACACCTTGAATTTCTGACCCTCCAAAGTGATGTTCATGCGCTTCACATTCACGTCATCGAAGAAATAATAGTAGATCTTCCTGAAATTGCACTGAAACCACGTGCCTTGGTTCAGTTCGACAATGAACTTGTAATCGACTGACGACTCTTCCCTACGGAAGCCTAGCTTGATGAGCCGTTCCATATCGAATGGAAGGTAGCTATGGGAGTTGTCTTTGAAGAAAATCCGAAAACACTTGTTCTTAGCCTCGTATTCTGCATCAATCACAGGATTGCCGAGCAAGAACTTACGGATCTTGTTGTATACCGAAGAGAATACTGAAGACACTGCCAGGGAAAACAGGATGTTCCTGAGAATGTTTAGCAGTTGGACCAGCACAGGCGGGAGCTCCTTGGTACGCGGCATTGGATGCTCCTTTCTCATAATTCAATGGTAGGCAGAGTAAATCGCATTCGACGAGTCTCGGAATGATTCTCTCGATCTTCGCGGAACGCCGACTGAATGAACAGAACGAGCACGCTGAGCAAGCAAAGGCCCTTGAAAATTATGACCGAACTCATGGTCCAGTTCGCGATAGTCGTGTTGTTCACGACATAGTCGTTATTGACGTAGATATGGTGCTCGGTAATGAATATGCCGAGTGGAAGACTGAGCCACATAAAGAACAGATAGAGGTTGAGTATCCTGCTGCCTATCGCCCATTTCGAAACAAGCAATATCAGGAAAACTGCAATAAGACTCGAAACGATTATCCAAAGGATGCCGTCGGCAAGAACTGGAGTGCTCCACGTGAGCGGATTCCGATAGTTGCCGAAGAACAGGAGCTTGATTTCTTCTTCCTGAGTCAAGGAAGAGTATTTTGGATAGAACCAGAATACATCCCGCCCATTTATGTCGCTGCCGGATGTGATGAAAGACTGCATTACTGAATCGCCGGAGTTGAGTAGGAATATTTGATAAGATCCATATATGGCATCGAATGAACGAGCAAGCTCTTTCCTGGAACTGAATAAGGGTTCGCGATAGTCGCTTACGCCAATACCTCCTGCGCCGAACCTGCCCTGGGGCGGATGATGCAGGAACACCATATGATTCACATAATCACTGACTCGTGCGTCATAGATGTTCAGCCAAGAGTATTGAGATCCAGCTTTCAGCGACATGAATTCTAGGGGCATGTTGTTGTCGTGCAGCATCGCGCCGATGGCGAACGCGCCGTCTTCGCAATCTCCCTTTCTCCTATCGTTGAGCTGCTTGAAGGATTGCCAATACTCTTCTTTTCCGAACTGGTCCTTGTCTTTGGTGTAAGTGAGGCAGGACTCGCAGTATCTCTGCGCATCTTCCAGCGTCGATACTTCCGTGATGATGTCTTGATAGGACTTGTTCTTGAAGTTCTGCGCGACCGCGTTCTTGTCGTAGGGCGGAAGGCTCGCGTATGACTGCGTCATAAATGCCGCGCAGAGCAACGCGATGAGCAGCAGTCTGTTCAAGATGTACCTCCTTAAATTCCATCCGTTGTCTTGCGGGACATGCGTTCCAAACTCTGCAGATATCTCTGGTACGCGCCTTCGGGCGTGTTGCTGTCGTGCCAGTTGAATATGCGATAGCAGATGTAGCCGTGCACTGCTACGACTGGGATCAGGCAGAAGAAGGTCCATGCCACGAACAGCCACTGCGGAGAAAAGAATATTAGCTGGATGACCAGCCAATATAATGGGAAAATCCCGAGAAACAAAAGGATATACGCGCAGAGAATGAATTCTTCGAATTTCTGCAGCATTTTTATTTCAAGCAGTAATAGACCTGCTTTCCGTATCTGTAAACGCCCATGGGCAAAGGCTTCACGCGGAGAGGGCGACATTTCTTGCCGTTCTTGTCGGACTTTCCGTAATCGAGAGTGGGTATGATAAACACCGATTCATCTTCTACGATAGAAGTCCAGCGATTGGCATTCTCTTCATGGACTTTGCACGCATTGAGCAAGCTATCAATTTGTTCTGTCGTGTATCCCTCTCTTCGAAGAGTGCAAAGAACCGTGCTTATGTGAACCCAGACGCCTTGCTTCGCATTGAGCGGGCGATCGGCGCAGGTGGACAAGGAAATCATCACGTGAGACGGAAGGTTGTAATCACTCAGAGTGAGTTTCTTCATTTGTCTCCTCCTTTGGAGTTGTTGTTCTGTGGGGGATTCTTCTGCTCCGGTTCAGTTTCCATGCTTGCTTTGAGAAGGCCGGCTAGTATGGATAGGCCCGCAACCAAGAAAGAGAGAGAAGCTACTCCTGCGCCGGGAGCGATATTCGGATAATACTCAGATACCAAACCAAGCACCAAGCCAAATATCGCGAAGGTCAATCCAATCTCGCGCAGGCCAATACGATGATTGTTTATCCAAACCTGCTTGAGAAAAGGTTCTTTTGTCCACTTCTGCTTGAGAGCGGGATCTTTTTCCTCACGCATATCGGCAAGCAGGTTTGCGTAACACCAATGGATGTACCCCCAAAAAGCGAAGATGAAGGAAATGGATACTAGTGTGAGCTTGATGAAGAGATCAGCGTCTTCTTCCATCACTGCACCAACTTAATCTCTTTCAGAATCATCCTGATGACCGCGCCTATCTCGCCGGATTTGATTATATCCTCATCGCAGAACCGGATCATTAGCATCACACCTTGCTCTATCTTGGTGCCATGGTCCTGGATGAATCTGTCGAAAGCTTGCACATCCTTGGCTTGCAAGATTTTGGCAAGCTCTTCCTCTAGCTCAAGATCCTCCGCTAGTCCTGCTATCACTGCAACTCGTGCGGTCTTGATCCCCGAAGGAAGCGGGTGTCCAGTACGTACTGCACGCACAATATCGTCGTCATTGTCTTCGTCATTCGAAAAAGGATCGTCGGTCTTACTTAGCGGAGCGACATTCGCTATGGAAAGCTTGTGGAAATGCATCGCGAAATCCAGATAGTACTTATCGCTGTTATACGCTATGAAAAGTCTGCCTTTGTAGACTTCTGCTTTTCCGGGATTGAACTTCTTGTCCTGACAATGACGCATTTTGTCTATTCTCCTACCAGCAGCCGTCTGGATTGCGGTCCGGATGGAGCAAAGACTTTTGGTCCTGCTTCACGGCAAACTTCCTGCGGATCCTGTATTTGAGGGCTACACCAGATTTGAACATTTTCTCGAGAGGCTTATCAGCGAAGATAGTCCCGTCCTGGCTGAGCAGGCCTTGGGATTTGAGGCAAGCAGTCAAGTCTTCAACCAGTTGTTCCGCTTGTTTGACGAGATCTTTGCCGTCAAGACTCTTCTTTTTCATCTCGCATCTCCTTTCGTCCGCATCAATCGGTTTCCTCATTATTGTCCCCATTTCTCGCGCCAAATATGATTTCACCGGCAATCACATCAATTCTTTTGCCCATATGGTCTATGATCAAAGCTATGAATCCTGTTATGGCGAAGAGTATGAACATGACAATCAATAAAGGAAACACAATCGCGGGAATCATGCCGCAGTAGAACGATTGCAGGAACCAGTGACCCATTCCTGCAGTGTTGACTACCAATGGAACTTTTTCTATCTTCGCTATCTGCGTCGTGCCTGTGCAACCGAACCGGCCGCAGCTGTTGCTGTTCGTCATCCAGCACAGATCGTGGTTAAGCAGTCCGCAGGACGGACAGGCTGTCCAGGCGTCGTTCTCGTCCATCATCTTTCCGCAGATCATGCAACGATAGTCTACGTCGAGCTCTTCTGATTTGCTCTCTCTCACTTCTTGCTCAAGGTCCTTGAGATTCTCTTCCATCAGTTGGAGCTCATCATGCCTGTCCGTATTCATCGCCTCCTTTCATACGCCCAACTTAGCTTTGTTCTTGTTCATCCGGTTGATGAGCTGGCCGAATTCTGTGCGCCACAATCTCCGGCCGTGCATCTTCGCCTTTTTCCAGTCTATCTTTCTTATCTTCAAGAGCTTTTTCGCAGTTTCCTTTTTTACCTCTTCATAATGCATTATCCAATCTATCATCATCCTATCCCAAGCGCCATTGTTCCAATAAGTCCAGAACTTCTTCATGGCTTTGGTCATATCGCCGTCCGTGATAATCAGGAACTTGAAGATCTCGACTGACACTTCCTCCAAATAGCGTCCACGGATTGAACTACCGCACAATGCATGGCCTACCTCGTGCAGGAATATGAGTCTGCCTGCGCTCTGGACCAGCTCAATCCTGCGATCATTCTTATAAGTGACTCCATAGAATTTGCCTTTGAATCTCCAAGCAGTCAGACGAACAACGGAATAATGCAGATGGTCGATTACTGCCTGGCACAGAGTATCCTGGATAACTACGGACACATTAGTACTCCAGTGGTTTCTTATCGAATACCTTGAGTTCGGATTTCCCAAATACTTGGCTGCTCAGTATCACATACCGACCCACGGAAACTTTACTGTAGCTGTCTTTGTCCACAGCCGTCTGTCCGCAGAGGTAGCCCCTCTGGCCGCCTCTCGCGAGATATTCCAGGCGGAAGTACACTATGTACTGCTCCGGATGAAAGGTATCGACATTGTGGTACACGGGGATATCGCCGTAACCGGTGTCTATAGTGTAGAGAACTTCCGTGTCGTAAGTGGTATAAGCGGGGAAGAATTTCTTGTCGTGGACGTATCCTTCGTCAGTCTGGTTGCAGCCGGAGAGAAAGATTACTGCTATGAGCAGCGGAAAGAACTTCTTCATTTCTTCTCCTCCTTCTTTATCTCTTCGACATGCGGACACAGAATGCACCGGTACTCGCCCTCCTGTATGTACATCGTAGCGATGCAACAGGGGCAGTCCTTGGAGGACTTGATATCGACGAACTGGACGTGCTTGGGAAGCGCCATATGGTCGGCTCCTTCCAGTTTACCGCGAAAGATGGCAGCGATAGTCTATATCGATATAAATTATGCCGTGCTTCAACAGCAACTCGAACGCATTGTGATAAGCGCAGAAACGGCGATTGATAGGCACTTCTTTGAGCTCGTTCTCGTCCACATAAAGCATGCAGAATATGCTGTCATCGAGCCTATGGCCCTTGCGCAGATAGTCAATGATAACGCGGCACATGATGATGACGTACTTGTCTGCGTTCTCGATCTCGGTGAAGAAAACGTGGAAATCACTACGGGTAGGCTTCATGGCGAGACTTCCTTTCGTTGTAGTTCTTGAATCAGCGCAAGAGGCCTAGGACTCGAGCTACGATTTCCGGATTGACGCGGTACGGAGACTGCTTGCCTTCATAGAAATGGTGCACGCGAATCAGATGGACTATTGCGCCTGGGAAATTGATTTGCTCACCAGTCTCCAAATTCTTAATGAAGAGGTCCACGTTGCTGTATTCCATCAGCCAAATGTCACGCCATGGACAATCTTGACAGCCTCTGTAGACCAGACCACCCACAAGAAACTTACTTTCAATGATCTCGCCTTCACGTGAAGGAAAATTCACTGCCTTGATGAAATACTCTATCCTGTCGGCAATCGCTTCGTGAGTCAATCCGAGCCTTGCGACGGTCTCGTCATCAGAACGGAGAACTTCAGACAAAGATTCGTCCTTGCCGAGAAAACCTTTCATCGACATCCTGCCGGGATGCATACGATCCTCGAGCACGGAATTAGTTTCCTGCAGATTCATGATTGACTTCCTTTCTACTTCTTCTCGAGACGACGGCGTTCGAGTTCCTGCTGACCAATTTCACAAACTCTAAAGTATAATGAGATTATCCCGTACGCCATATAAAGAATAATCATCGCCACAATATAGACAACAAGACCTATCATGCCTATACAATTCACCATCACCCCAATATGGAGGAAAATGAATTCTAATGGAAAACATAAAAATTTTAGAAATATCGATTCATTTTGAAAACAGTATGGACTATATAGATACACCCAATCTATGACTAGAACCAATAACACAAGAAATCTCTTAATTATCCATAGAGGATTGTTCCACACATATTCCAAATTAGACCAAATACATTTGCGCATGATATAATGCCACAAGAATCCTATGAAAATCTGCGAAAGCACGCCTGGCTCTTCCCGAGCTAGCGTATTGTCGGATCCAGCGAGTGCAATGTCGTAGACAATGCCTTTGCCGGGAGTCGCTTCCATCATGGACTCCTTTCAGTTATTTTTCCTCTAGACGACGGCGTTCGAGCTCCTGCCGGCTTTTGATTAATTTACCTAAACTTCTTCTTGCCTGTAATCATATTTCTTTCGGAAATTGCTCTGCCAGTCTCTCGTTCCAGCTCTTTGCGCGCGTTCTTCGCAATCTCTCCGCCGCGTTTAGCCGAAGACTTGCATTCATCGAATCCATGATTGTCTTTCGCTTTTGTGATTTCCACGGCGGCTTTTTCACTTAAAATCGTGAATATCAATTCAAGATCGCCCATGTTGTCGCGGAGATTCTGCTTTCGCAGTCTCTTGAACTCTTTGTATTCATTGACGCTCTTGCCGAATGCGGCTTTCGCAATCTCATCAGTGAGAATCGCGAATTCCTGTTTCTCTGAAATACCGCGCTCTTTCCATTCTTGAGTCAATTCCTGCCGGATGAGGATGCTAGGAATCCGTTCAGCAATCCATTTCGGAGGATATCCTTTTGATTCATAGTATCTACGAGCACGTTCTATGGCTAACTCTGGATGCTGTATCTCTTCAATACGTTCTTGTCCTAGTTGAGCAAGCCATAGCTTGAAAGGTTCTGCTTTCGGAGAAGGTATAGACTGAATTATCCTGAATATTGATTTGGCATTCGCACAATCAGTCTCCCTTAATTTACCATCTTCAGCTATCAATTTCAACCGTACCCAAATTGGGGACAGTTGAATTCCTATGAACTCCCTATCCTTAATCTTACCCCAATATTGCCTAGGCGTAGGACTTTCAGTCAACACCTCAACAATATCAACTACTGAGTAATACCATTCATTATCATACCACATTCTTCTTATCTTTCTATCTTGGAAAACCACTAATGCTTTTTCACCCATAATCCGCACCTCGGATTATTTTTGAAGATTATTGATTTATAAGTTTCACCCGTACATGTCCAGTGTCCAGTGCTTGTTGAAAATATATCTTCAAGACTATTTTATTTTCAAATATCCAGAAACAACATCACCATTGATTATGTTATTCAAAAGCTCAGGACTGAGCTTCTTGAGGTCAGCCTCAAATATTAAGTGAATTTCATGCTTCAACTTTTTTTCAAACGCAGTAATATTGAGGTCTTTTTTCCCTGCTTGAATAAACATATCAATATCACTAGACTTTTGATATTCACCTTTCGAAACGCTTCCGAAAAGCACTATGCATGAAGGATATATCTCTTTCTCGATGTAATCAAGAACTCCTGATTCGAGGATTTTTACCATAATAACATATTTTTTGTATAGTACAAACAGCGGATTTGTATATTCAGCCACAAAACTAGGATACAATGTCTTGTCGTTCTTACGGAGCAAACCTTCTTCCACAAGCTCATCTAAATGCTTCTTCACTGAAGTGACTGCTAATCCTGAAAGTCTGCTGACTTCACGTATCTGAAAATCCCTGTTCGGCTCTTCAAAAAAGAGCTCCATTATCCTCATTTTACTTAGGTGTAACATTTTCTGAACATCTGTACTAAAAATGTATCAGCTACTATTTAAGGTTTGCTGATTAGATAAAGCAATTCTGCGGACAGTGTCTGCAGCTTTCATCACATCTAATTTTAAGTTCATAGTTCACACTATCCTGTAATCTTTGATATATACTGCCTCATTTTGTGGACAGTGGCATTGATGCCTATTGACAGCACCGCTCTTACGAGCGCGCTGGCGGGAACCCCCGCCGGTTTTGTGGGAATGAACCCACTGACTGCTTTTGTCAAGCAGCGGCCACACTGGCCAGACTTTTTGTGGAGACGCTCCGCAAAAAAATCTACTGAGAAAGAATACTCAACTTCCTATCATTGTTATTGGTACTAGATTAAAATCCCCTATTACCTTTGTTAAAAGATAATTTCGGCCCTTTCTCGTTGGGCCAGCAATATTCTTTAGGACAGAATATCACCACAACCATATGGTTGCTCTTCAGGAGGATACGTACAACTCTCACAAGTTGTAAATTTCCCTAGTGGAAATTTCGGCATTTCAGCTGCAGGAAAGAGGCCTTTTGAGCAGGACCATGTGGGTAAAAGGCTCTTTCACTGAGCTGCCCGGAATCTTCCGAGTAACGCGCAGCCGGGTTTTCACCGGATGCCATCCTCTTGCGAGGATCAGGGTTGTCATCAGTACAACTCCTGCGCGGGGCTTTTTTTACGGAGGCAAATGCCCAATGCCTCATCCAGCGGACAGGACGGAAAGAAGCGCTTCCCCAGAACGCGGGACACCTTCTTGGCGCGACAGAAGTGTTCCTGTCACGCGCCTGGGGAAGCCACGAGTGCGCCACGATGGAGAAGGTCAGAGCCAGGGCCCGAGCTTCGCCGCGTCGCCCTCGTTGAGGTAGTCGACCAGTTCTCCCTGCGCTTCGGAGAGCCTTCCTGCATCCACGATGCGCTCGTACAGCTCTCCGTTCCAGATGATCTTCTCCTTCATCACGGGGAGCTTCATGCCCGACAACGAGAAGCGATAGACAGTCACCCGTCTGGAAGGAGGCCTGTCAATGACCTCGAGGCTGTTCTTCTCGATCGTCCCTCCATTGATGAGGGTGATCCTGACCTGGTCCGCACGGACGCCCCAGACGAAGTGGAGCGTGGGTCCGATCTTGATGTACTCGTGACAGGCCTGATCATCCAGGTTCTTGCGGGTGTTCGTGTAGACCTCGCAGCCGAACCAGCAGAAGACCCCGCAAAAGACCAGCAGCAGTCCGACGAGGCAAATTTCCGTTACCCATTTGCTCGTCTTGCTCGTATCGCTCATACCCTAACTCCCCTTTCCTTTGTCCGGAACACGTTGTTAAAAATTATCGCGCACAGACCAACTGTCTTTATGCGCTGTTGTTTCCGAAATGAGGATTCCCCGTACGCGGACACGCATGCAGGCGCCTGTTGCAGGCGTACTGTCACGCGTACGGAGAAGCATGAACGACCATATTGGGCGCCACACTAGAGAACTCGCGACCGCCGGCAGAGAACCGTCGCAAACGCGTGTGCGCAGCGATTCAAGCGCGGCCTGTGTCGCACTATCTACGCTGTGAAGCGCAGGCGCGATGCGGCGGTAAGCGCGTGACCAACCATATAGGCCGGCGGAGGCGGGCTCTCAAGAAGCGCGAGAGTCCTCGGCTGACGAGCTGGCTAGCATGCAGGTCGGATGTTAAACCGGACCTGGCTAACCATCACGGCCCCTATCATCAGTACGTAAAGCTCTTATGACTGAGCATCACGTACACGATGGTATCAGCCGAGGAACTCTCACTGGGATGATCAGATGCAGCTGTTCCTGCGAAGCCATGCCAAGAACTCGGGATCGCCGGGCTGGGGGCGATTCTCGCGGAGAGAGTTCCGGAACTGCCAGCCTTTCTCCGCGTTGTCTAGAGTCTCGGAATTCGGATTGAACTCGGTCGTTCCGCCGACGAACAGCACCTTCTCCTCGACTTCCTCGTCGGTGAACTTCGCCTTCACCCATTCGTAGGCCGGGACGAACAGGACCGAGACGAAAGGAATGGAGCCGATGAAGATGACCAAGACTACGCAGACACCGAACGCGATGATCCCACTGATCCAGTTCATTATGTCCCAAGTCAAGTACTGCATTTACTTACTTCCTACTTTCTTTATACTCGGTTACTACTCCGTGGAGGAGCCCTCCAAGCTAACCATGGCTGCGTCAATCCAAGAGCCCTCCGCATCCTCTAGTCAAGCTGATCCAACTTAATGGATCAAACCCATGCTTGTAGAGGAAGAAGCTCCAGGATAGTCTCGCGCCGTTAGGTTGCCTGAAGGGCTCCTCCCTGACTCGAGTCAAGGACACTGGGGCTCTGCTTCCCCTTGGCTCTCCATTGATTCCAGCACACGTGTGCTGCAGCGTAACGGGGACAACGCTGTTGCCCGTGCTTTCACCCTGCTGGACTTTGCAGGAACCTCAATTGAGGTGATGCGGTCTCCCGGAAAGACGGATGTCTTCCGGAAGCTGGACCTAGAGTTCGCTGGACGGATACTTCTTGCGCATCCCGCCTCCACTATTTATTGTCCGGACACCAGACACTCTGCCGCGAGAGATTCCTTCGCCGAGAGAATATATCCTGCGGCCTTTCTTTTGTTTCGGTGGGCTAGCCGCATACCACCAAAGGAGGCTGATTCTGGACCAAGCCGTTTGCCTTCGGCTGTGAACTCTCTCCCGACCATCGGCAAAGATGGCGAGAGTGAGACGACGCTGTTGCGTCTGAAGTGGTCCAGGACTGGAGGGCTAATTGTTGAAGCCCTCCGAGGAGTTAGAACGCTACAGGTCTCCGCTCGGATATCGCATGCGCATCCGGTGCCTCCTTATAGAGAGTGTTGGGTTGCAACCCGCTCTGGTCTTTTCTTGAGCGGGCCAACAGGTTGGCGGTTTGGGCGCGTGACGCCTGGGCGATCCGCAGACCTGCCCGGCGTTCTCTGGCATGACGCGAGGGAGAGCTCCCCTGCCCGAGGAATGCTGACGACACATAACCCCCAATCAGCAAAGGCTGACGGCGGTCTGTGGTCGGCATGTATAGGTCGGACCCGTGCGTCCCTGAATACGAACACATGAAGAAGGACGCAGGATGCGGCCAGTAGTCCTGACTCGAGCGAGGAGCTCTCCCGAGGAGAGAGAAGCGCACTTAGAGGAAGCCGGACGTGTAACGCAAAGCGCACCTCCCTTCATTCGTTGCCGGTTGAATTGAACTGCGCTGGCTGGGACAGCCAGTAGAAGAACACTGACGCTACAGGTCTCCGCTCGGATATTTGGTTCGCATCAGCAGCCCCCTGGTTTGTTGAAGCGCCATCAAGTCCCTTGCGTATGCGGCGTTTGCCGTTAGCAGTTGGGTCAATCAAGCGCTTCTGCATGAAGTTCGCAGGGAAGAGATATTATGACGCTACGGCGGATGCATTCGCGTTCATCTCCTTCGGAGTATTATTATGCGCCTTCTGGCAGAGCGGATACGCCCGAAATCCGCTTGAGTCTGCCTAAGTGATTACACGGGCGTGTCGCTGGCGGTTGAAGCCTAGCGGATGACGAGGACGGACTGGACGCGGAAGGTGTCGGGCTCGACGTTGTCGACGGGCATGTCGGCGAGGGACTTCGCCAGCTCGGGGAGGGCGCCCTTGACGGCGTTGATCTCGTCCTGCCGGCGGGCGAAGGCCTCGGCGTTGAGCTGCGCGGCGATGGTCTTGGACTCGTTCTCGAGCCGGGTCTTGGTCTCGACCGCGTCGGTGTAGTTCTCCTTCCGGGCGATCAGGCGTCCCTTCTTGTTGACCACGTCGAACACCATCCGCTTCTTCATCTCGAACTCCCTTCCTAGCGAGGCAGGTTCCTTCTTGTTCAGAAGGAAGCAGACGCCCTGCTGCATGACCTGCCTCTTAAGAACGTTAGGGCGTTAGGCACTGACTGAACCGAACAGGACGCTGACCGAGCGGAGGCTAGCGGCGGCGCCGAGCGTCGCTGAAGGCCTCCTTCATCACGGGGCTGGCCGGGCCGTTCTCCTTGACCACGGGCTTGGGCGCGGAGCCGGAGAGGCCGAAGAGGTAGTTCAGGAGGTTCGGCTCCTCCTTCTTCTCCACGACCTGCACGACCTCGGCCACGGGCACGGGGGCGACGGGCTTGGTCTCGGTCTTCTGCACGGGCACGGAGACCGGGGCCGGCTTGGACTCGCCCTTGACCAGCGACTTCCAGTCGAAGTACTTGGGCGAGTGCCGGACCTCGACCTTGACCTTGTCCCCGAGCTCCGCCGCCTTCAGCTTGAACTCCTTGCGGTCGGAGCCCTTGCCGAAGGCCACGGTGAAGACCTTCTCGCTCGCGGCGGTCAGGAGCTCGGCGCCCTTCAAGTTGTCGGGCGGGACGAGCTTCTCGGTGACCTGGAAGGCCCCCTTCTGGAAGAAGGAGTCCTTCGAGAACTTGCCACGGGTGAGGCCCTCGCGGTCCGTGCGGAAGGAGAACCAGGTCTTGTCCCCGACCGTGATCTGGAGCGCCGCCTGGTCAGCCTTCTCCACGATCTCGAGCGCCTTGATGCCCTCCGCCGTCTCGTAGCCCATCGGCAGGTCACCGATGAAGTGGGCGACGATGGTGTTCCTGGCGGCGTAGAGCTCGTTGCGGAAGGCGCGGCTGCCCGTCTTGCCGAGGAAGGTCTCGGCGGAGTCCAAGAGCCCGTCCGCGAACTTGTTCACGAACGCCTTGAACTCGTTCCGGTTCGTGAACTTGGCCTCCTCCACGCCCCTCCGCTGCGAGAACGCCTCGGTCGCGTCCGCGATCATCATCTCCATCCTCGCGGAGATGCTGAACAGGGCCGTGCGGCCGGAGATCCCGTCCGTGCTCAACGCCAGGGAGCTCAGGACACTCAGGAGCGCGTTGCCCTGGTTGGACCCCTCGACGTTCTCGTCGAGCAGGTCCAAGTTCCTGCCGAACGGGGAGGTCCGCAGGGTCTCGAAGGGCTCGGGCGCGCTCGAGCTCGCGTCCGTCCACTTCGGGAGCTCCTTCACCTCGGGCAGGCGCATGAGGGCGGCAGCCAGGGGCTTCACGATCTCGAAGATGTTCGGAGCCCGCTGCGCCTCCTTCTTGGCGTTGCGGTCCCAGAACCTCTTCTGCCCGTGGTCGCCGAACTGGGCGATCGCCTCCTGGAGCTTGCCCGTGACGAGCATGGACAGGAGGTGCCGGATCGCCCTGGTCTCGTAGCTGTACGGGGTCTTCGACAGGTCGAAGTCGACGCCATTCTCGTTCGCGACCTCCTGGGCGATGCCGATGAAGTCCGTGACCTGGAGCTCGCCGCTCTCCGAGATGGAGATCAGGGGCATCTTGGTGATGCCACGGGCCATGAACGGGGCGCAGAACGTGGCCGCGATGGCCGCGCAGACCTCGCGGAAGTCGTACGGGCGGCGGGTCTCGGCCTTGGGCTGCTCGGCGACGTTCTGGGTCTCGGTCTCGACGTTGCGGGTGCGCTTGGTGTTCTTGGACATGATGGAGTCTCCTCTCCCGCTTAGCGGGATGACGTGCTCCGCCCGACGTTGTTAGGCAGAGCGTTTGGTTTGGGAACAGAACGCTAACAGAACACGGACAGAACTAGAACAGGACAGAACAGAACGATGGATAATTATCACCTCCTTTCTTGAGTGATTTTCCCTTGCGTTTTGCCGTATCTCACGGATGGCTGCAAGGACGCCTTCATTCAGACATGGCCTTGTCTCCTCTCTCACTACAGTCTAGGCACGTATCCTAAACTGCACGCAGACTCTTGCTGTTTATGCGACGCCTTGCGCACCAGCAAGTCCCTTGCCTTATGCCATATTCCGCGGCTGACCGCAAGGAGAGTCTTCATTCAGACATGGCCTCGTCTCCTCAGCTCAAGGATTGGCACGTATCCAATCCAAACCCTCATCCTAATTCGCTGTTTTCAGCAGGCTGATGAGGAAGCCGTTTGACGCATAGTTGTAGCTCCTTTCTAAGCGCTTATTTCTAAGCTAGGACCCTTTCCCAGTGTCTTATTGTCATCGCCTTGCTTTTCGCTGTTGCCAGCTTGGTTCAGCAAGGGAACCTTAGACGCATAACGCACCTCCTCTCCTGAAGTAGATGACCCATTGACGTTTTTCCGATGCAACCCCCTCGCCGGTCACCGACTTTCGTAGACTGCGATGAGCTTCTCGATGAGCTCGGGTATCGCCGTCTGTTGCTCGCGCTTGAAGGCGTGACCCAAGGTCTTACCCAACTTCTCCTCGAGCTTCTCGATGGAGTCAGGGATGACCTTCTCTGGATCTTCGCCTTCTGTTATTCTCTTGATGCCCTCTTCGAGCAGAGCATCAAACTCACGCTTGAACCAGACATCAAAAACTTGCCTGGATTCCTTGATCAGAGCGCCGATGAAGTGGCCCAGGAGATGGTCACCATCAGCGCTCTTGGCGTTCTTGAGCGTGCGTGTAAAGCGCATCGACTCGAGCTCGCCGTAGTAGTCCGGAGGCGGAGAGTTTTGTCAGTCCACTTG